>CAZVGK010000018.1:0-64922 GCA_964626665.1 uncultured Gemmatimonadota bacterium
GGGTAACTACTTGATATACCATAATCTTTCAATTTTTTTTCCGGAACTGGGGTTAAATATTTGAGAGTTTTCCCAATCCCTTCAATCACCTGGACAATCACCGGGGTTTCATTTCACTGATTACATAACCTCCTCGCTGCCTGATAGCCCAGCCAGCAGAAGTAGACCAACAGAATCCCCTGGAGCATCGGGAAGAAGATGTAATAAGGTGGGTCTTTGGGGATTCCCATAATAACGTGAAAGACAAGCGGTTGGAGGATGATCTCGATCCCCAGCCCAATCCCGATGATGTAGCCCCAGCGAATGCGCAAGAGGCAGGTGACCAATGCCAGAACATAGGCAGCGGAGAGGGCCAGGACAGCAATGACCATTAGGTGAACCGTGGTTCCGGCCATCGCTCTCGCGCCCGGTAGCTCTGCCACCAGCTTGTGGCCGAGCTGCACCAGGATTAGCGCTGCTGCCGCTTGAGCTTCAATCGGTAGTCCCTTTGATTTAACCAGATTTTTATCCGTGTCCATCCGCGCAATCCGTGTCATCTGTGTGTTATTCCTTCTTTTCTTTACCAAACGGCTTCACCCATAAAATCAGTACCGGCGTGACCAGAAAATCGGCAAGGAGTGCCGCAAGAATGGCCACAATGATAGGGATTTGAAATTCATTTGTTTGATGAACTCAGTACAGAATTATCTGAGTACCAGGTCGTTCCTATATCCGGAAGTATAAGCAGCCCCTCATGTTTTGGGGACGATTAACCGATCTCTCTGTCTCATGCAAGTTCTTACAGAAGAGCCTTTCTTTATTTATAAAGTCGCACTTTCAGCCCACCATACACAATACGACCGGAATAAGGTGCGTACATAAAAGCAGCATCATCAGGGTGCCTTTCCTTTTGGACATAGTCAAAGAGATTTTTCGCACCCATAAAGATGGTAATCCCATTAGCAAAACTCCTGGCTATTTTTGCATTCACTACCCAGAAATCTGGAGTATGCACGATTCTGCTCTCTGGTTGTTCTATGTCCTCGTCCTTGGAATATTCAATATACGTCCTGCCTGTATGGTCAGCGGCTAAAGCCAAATCCCAGTTACCCTGAGTATATGTCAGCTCGATGCCTCCAGTAATCTTTGGGACACGTGGAATATACTTGCTATCCTTGGCATACTCTGGATGATGTTCCACCCAATCCTGACGCTCATTTTTATATTGAGCATCTGTATAGGCCAAATTGAGGTCAAGAACAAGATTGCTCACCAGCAGTGTTCTGGCACCCAGTTCCGTTCCCTGGGTGTAAGCATCATCTATATTGGCCCACTCATAGGTATAGCCCAATCTTTTCGATGCTTCGCTGGCATCGGCGAAGCCGATCTTATCTTTCAGATTAGTGCGAAAAAGGTTGGCACTAAGGGTAAACCTCTCGGCTGTATAATCTGCTCCCAGATTAAAGCTTACCGATTTTTCAGGTTCCAAACCTGTGGGTTTATTTACCCGGGGTGAGCCACTGCAAAGATGCAAATCCTCGCTAAAGCCGTAAGGAACCCTGAAGCCGGTTCCCACACTGCTTCGCAAGGTAAACTGGGGAGATGGCTTGAACATTACCGCCAATCTGGGACTAAAGGCTTCTTCGTCATACTCAGCCTTAACCCTCTGTTTAGGAGCAACTTTACCGGAACCACCAAAATCATCTTTGGAGTGGTGAATATCGTATCTGGCCCCCAGCACCACTTCCAGAATATCACTTATGGAAAGATCATTCTGAAAATAGAACCCGAGATCATCGGCATGTTTTTCGCTCTCCGAGGTGTATGCGCTGCCATATTCGGGATCTGTATCATCCACAATGACATATCTGCCCGTTTCCTCCAGCCGATTGTGGGAATACTGAACTCCTCCTAACAGACGATGGATTCCGAGAGGATGGGAATAGTTAAAATCCGCCACATAGAGGTTTTCATCAGCAAGGTAAGGCTGCATCTCATCTATGGGAGGAATTTCTCCATGAATAGCTTCATAGTCGCCTAAGAAGGCATCATTGGTGGCATTGCGATGATGAAAAGTATAGCCGAGGTTAAGGTTAATCCCATTCCCATAGCGAAACCATTTCTGGTATCCAATTCCCGCCTCATAACGAGTCGTCTTGATGTTTTCCGCACCGGCTGCAAAGGGATTTTCCCAGGTAGCTAACTCACCACCCTGTCGGGATTCATTCAAGGTTCTGCCCGTAAAGGTAAGCTGACCATCTCCTAACACCTCGTACCAGTTTAACCTAACTCCTAACGATAGATTATCCGTCTTTACTCGGTCAGTGATACCATCACCGTTTTGATCAATTTCATCACCGGTGTTTTTCTGCGCAGTCACTATCAGATCCGCATTGCTAACTTTTCTGGAAGCAGCTATGGTATAATCATTGGTATTTGCTGTGCCAAAGCTGGAGCCTATCTCTATGAACGGTTCCGAGGTTGGCTCTTTAGTGATAATATTGATCACTCCAGCAATAGCCGAACTGCCATAGAGAGCAGAGCCAGCACCCTTGACAATTTCTATCCTCTCTATGTTTGCTGTGGGAATCTGCTGCAGACCATATACCCCTGCCAGACCTGAATAGATGGGTTGGCCGTCAATCAACACCTGGCTGTGGCCACTTTCCAACCCTTGCACCCTTACAATGGAGAAGTTGCAGTATGAACACTGTTGCTCTACCCTTATTCCCGGCACTCCGGCCAGAGCCTCATAAAGAGTTGTTGCCTCTTTCTCCTCAATATGCTGGGAAGTGATAACCTCTGTGCGCACGGGGGCATCCTTTACATATTTTGGAGTTCGAGTGCCGGTGACAACGATAGTTCCCAGCTCGAGCACGCTTTCCCTTAACTCAAAATCAACAATCGCTGTAGCACCGGCATGGACCTCTACCTTTTTTGCCCCCGATTTGTATCCCATCATGAAGACCACAAGTTTATACTCACCAGCCGGAACAGCAGTTACGACATACTTGCCCTTGGCATCAGCAGCTGCCCCTAAGGTGGTACCTTCAATGACGACATTTGCACCGACAAGAGGCGCTCTAGTCTCCGCATCCACCACTCTCCCCTCTATCCTACCACTGACCTGGGCAAAAACCCCTATAGGGACCAAGGCAATCATCAAGACCGTTGCGACGATTGAACCTACGACTTTTCTTGTATCCATTGTCAAACCCCCTTGATTAGAAAAACGTTAATAGAAAATCATCAACCCTTAGGATCATTGGACACAGATTTTCGCCGATACCCGCAGAAAATTAAAATCTTGACAATCTGCGTTCACCCCGTTAGATAAGATGCTAAAACTCATTAAATTTGATAAAAGACCTAATCTAATTATCTAACGGGGTTCATCTGCGTCCAAAAAAAATTTGCTACGCTATCAGGATAAGCTAAACATCTTGCACCTCCTTTGTTTTTGGCAAGTTCAACACTCCCTTTCATTTAGAACATATCTCCCTTCTTTGGTTGGTTAGCCTATCTTTGATAGGCAAACCTACATTTAGGGTGAAAAAATATATTTCTATCTACAGGATTAGGTTAAGTAATCCTCCCACGAGAAGTGCGGAGATTATCATAATAATTGCTGATTTAAGCATATCTTTTATTCCCAGCTCCTTTACCAACACGGCAAATGTGGCCACACAGGGAAAATACATCGCTAAAACAACACAGGAAACCACAAGTTGTTTAAGGCTTAAGCCAAGTGGGGCAAGCATACCAACGGCCACATCCTTTCTCAAAAAACCAACAACTAACGCCCCAACTGCCTCCATAGGAAGGCCTAACACCCTGGTAACCAGGGGAGCAGCAATTCTGCCTAAAAAATCTATAATTTTCAACGAATAAAGGATGTTCACAACAAACACCCCCAGAAGGACATAAGGTAGGGCCTCTCTGAGAAACCCTTTAACCCGCATCCACAGTTTTTTGGTCAGCGCGGGGAAATAAGGGATACGATAGGGTGGTATCTCTGCAAATATCTCCGGGCTCTCCCCTTTTAAGAGCAAATTCATCAGACCACCCATTACAAACCAGACAACAAAAAGTGTGCCAAATACTAAACCCATCCCTTTTGCTCCATATTTGCCAATTAACCCCACAATCATGGCAATCTGGGCCATGCAGGGAACCGCAATTGCCATAAGTGTTGCGCCAATGAACCTCTCCCTTCTTGTCTCCAAGACTCTGGTGGCCAATGCCCCCGGGACATTGCAGCCAAGACCTAACATCATTGGGATTATTGCCATACCGTGAAGTCCTAACTGGTGCATTATTTTGTCAACGAGCACAGAGAGTCTGGGGAGATAACCTGAATCCTCCAAAAAACTTAAGGCTAAATAAAAGGCAAATATGTAGGGAAGCACCGCACCAATGGGAATATAGATTCCCGTGGTCAGGATACCGAATGACTGGAAAAAATCTATCTTCCCATCAATAAGTTGCCCAATTAATATCTCATGGAAAAAACCTCCTCCCCCCAGAAGGAGGGAAAACTTTGTCATTACAGGCATCCATAACCGATCAAACAGAGGGTTAAACAGATAGCCAATAAGCCCTTCTCCAATGAATCTGATTATCTTAAAGGTCACCAGGATGACCAAGAGGGCGATGGGGATTCCCGTAAGAGGTGTAACTGAGGCGTCTGCCAATCTCTCTAAAAAAGTGTGATGCTTGTGGCCTATCCTTTGGGTTTCTTCCACAATTTTTCCCACCTCGTGCCACCTCTCTTCATCCTCATACTCATAGGTTCCTTTTTTTGCTTCATTTAGTCTATCCACCAATCTCTTTATACCCTCGCCGGTAACTGCCACCGTAGGAACAACGGGAACGCCAAGCATCTCTTCAAGTTTCTCCACATCTATGGAAATCCCCGTATGCTTTGTCTCATCCCAGAGATTTAAGGCGATAACAAGCGGGATGTCCCGTTTGAGCAACTGTAGGGTTAGATTCAGGTTTCTCTCCAGATTAGTAGCATCAACGATGTCAATGACAAGTGTTCCCTCTTCTTTGCAAGCCTCTTCAAGCATTTCTACGGCGACCTCTTCTGCCCTGGAAGTGGGATCGAGTGTATAAGTTCCAGGCACATCGATAACTTCTAACCTCTCACCCCCAAGTCTCATATAACCCTTCCTGAATTCGACCGTTGTGCCCGGATAATTGGAGGTAATCACATTCACCCCGGTGAGACGGGTGAAGACGACACTCTTCCCCACATTGGGGTCCCCCATTAAAAGAATTCTCTTCATTTTAACTCCACAAAGACTCTCTTGGCCATCCCATAACCTATAGCAACCTCGGTATTCCCCGCCTTTAGGGTAATAGGACCCCTCATTATTTGGGCACTCGCCTTGGTGACTTCTACCCCCTTCCTTATTCCAAGAGTTTCTAATCTCCTCAATAGCCCAAGCCCACCCTCAATCTTCACCACTTTCCCCCTCTCCCCTCTTTTCATCTGCGTCAGATCCGTCATCTTGCACTCCTTAAATTTACCTTCTTCCTTTTGGACAGGGTTCTGGCCGTTTATTATGTTCGGCAAAGTATTTAAAACTGGAAAGCCAAGAGGGAAACCCTTCAGGACAGGTCTCAATGAACTCTATGAACTTGTTGATTCTCTCTAAGGACTTCCGGTGAATGAAGTGTTCGATCTTACAGGCATCCTCTGTTGCCGCTTTTAGATCAATGCCCAATATGCCGTGAAAGAACTTAACCAGGGTCTTGTGTTTCCCATAGACCTCATTGGCCACTCTCCTCCCTTGAGGGGTAAGTTCCACATAACCGTATCTCTCATGCACAACCAACCCCTTCTCGGATAAAACCTTCAGGGCCCCTATTACCGAAGCGGTCCTCACATTGAGAAACTGGGCAATGTTTCTCACTCGGGCCACTTTCTCTTTCAAGACTATTATTAGAATGGCCTCTAAGTAGTCCTCAAGGCTGGGCGTTAAGCTGATCATCTTCTCTCTCTGGGTTTAAAAAGCTCAAAAAGTTAGGAAAACCTAAATATAATAGCCTGACCTACAATTGTCAAGAAAAAAATAGGGGCCTAAGAAAAAATTTTTGCGAGCCAAGTAACTAGGCCGAATTATTCACAAAAAATCTGCACAGTAGCTGCAAATTACCCATAGCTGAGCAGTCAAATCCCCTGATCTGCCTAAAACAGGGGTTCTGCCCCCTCGTCTTTTAGAAGCAGATTAAGCCTCTTTCTCCAAATCCTGGGCCAATTCCCGTCCAGCCTGGAAGGCCTTTAGGTTTACCTCCAAGGCCCTTTTGGGCACCCTCCCCTGAATGGCCTCCCTCCAGGATTTTAGGGAAAGGGAAAGATAGGAGGAGAGGGAACCGAGCAGGGCTATATTAACCGTGCGCAGTTCGCCTACTTTGCGAGCTATCTGCAAACCATCGAAGAAGAACGCCTTCCCTCGGGAGTTGACCCTCTCCCTTATATCCTCTGGATAGGATTCTCCTTTGGCAGAGAGGGATAAGGGGACAACCCTCTGTAGGTTGACCAGGCTAAGACCGCCTTTTTTTAGAAAACGCATCCAGCGCAGGGTCTCTAACTCCTCAAAGCTGAGCAGGAAATCAACCTCCCCCTCTGGAATAAGGGGGGAAAAGACCTGTTCACCAAACCTGATGTGGCTGACCACACTGCCCCCTCTCTGGGCCATCCCATGCACCTCGCTTTTCTTCACATCCCAACCATCTCCTATGGCGGCCAAGGCCAAGACCTCACTGGCCAAGAGGATTCCCTGTCCACCCACTCCACAGATGAGGATGTTTGTCGGGCTATTCCTCTTCAATTGCCCCTACCGTACAGACCTGTTGGCACATATCACAGCCCGGCATACAGAGGAAGGGATCGATGACTGCCTTCCCCTCCTGATGGTAGATAGCCGGACATCCCAATTCTAAGCAGAGGCCACAATCTATGCATTTTTCCGGATTTACCTTATGGATCTTGCCCTCCCGCTTGACCTTGAGGGCACAGAGCCTGCGGAAGATGATCACCGATGGTTCAGGGACCTCCGTCTCCTCCTTGAGGGCCTCTTTGACCGCAGCGAGGTCATAGGGATCCACCACCCTTACCCTTTCAATCCCCGCCGCCTGGACCAATTTGACATAGTCAAGCCTCCTTGTCGGTTCTCCTCTGAGGGTCTTCCCCGTTCCCGGATGGTCCTGGTGGCCGGTCATCGCCGTGGATTCGTTATCTAAGATGCAAAGAGTTATTTCCCCTTTGTTGTAGGCCAAATCGATGAGGCCGGTAATCCCCGAATGGATAAAAGTGGAATCCCCGATGGTGGCGATAATCTTAGATTTAGCCCTTCCCTGGAGGGCCTTCTCCATCCCTAAAGCATTTCCCACACTGGCCCCCATACAGACACAGGTATCAACGGCGGAGAGGGGTGGCAAAACAGCCAGCGTATAGCAACCAATATCCCCGGTGGCGATCAGCCCTAACTTTTTCACTCCATAATAGAACCCCCGATGGGGGCATCCCGGGCAAAGGGCAGGGGGCCGGGGGGGAAGATCTTCGTGCTCAGAGGGAGAGGTCTCCTCCCCACCAAAGGCTTTCCTAAGCAGTTCTGGATTTAGTTCCCCACAGGTAGGCACTCTCTCCTTTCCCATTATCTTGATGCCCAGTATTTTCACTCCCTCTTCTATGAAGGGGTCATTCTCCTCCACAACCCAGAGTCTATCTACTAGCTGGGAAAACTTGGTGATGAGCTTTTTAGGGAGGGGATGGCTCATCCCCAGCTTAAGAAATGATGCCTGAGGGAATACCTCCCTGGCATATTGGTAGGAAACGCCACTGGCGATGATCCCCAGGGATGTATCATCTCCTAACTCGATCCTGTTTACCTCCATCCCCTCACTAAAAGTCTCCAACCTCTTCAGTCTTTCCTCAACCTGAATATGCAACAGCCGGGCATGGGCAGGGATCACCACCCACTTTTTTATATCCTTGATGTAAGGCTTGTCCTCAACCTTGCCCCTTTTACCCGGTTTGACCAGGGATTTGGAATGGGAGAGGCGGGTGGTGGAACGGAGGAGAACTGGGGTATCAAACTTCTCGGATATACTAAAAGCCAGACCGACAAAATCCTTTGCCTCCTGACTATCTGCCGGTTCTAAACAGGGGATCTTGGCGAACTTGGCATAGTTCCTGTTGTCCTGTTCGTTCTGGGAGCTGTGCATTCCCGGGTCATCCGCGGAGATAATTACAAACCCTCCATTCACCCCCGTATAGGAGGAGGTAAACAAGGGATCAGCGGCCACATTTAGCCCCACATGCTTCATTGCCACTAAGGAACGCACCCCACCCAGGGAGGCTCCCATAGCCACCTCAAAGGCCACCTTTTCGTTGGGGGACCACTGTGCCTTTATCTCCGGATAACGGGAGCCAATCTCCTCCAAGATCTCTGTGCTCGGGGTTCCTGGATAGGCAGCGGCAAACTTCGCCCCAGCCTCCCATGCTCCCCGAGCCAGGGCCTGATTCCCGGAGAGGAAAAGGTTATCGCTCATCTCTTAAAGCTCCGCGTCACCTTCCTCAGGGCGCGCAGGCTCCTCTCATCCAACACCTCTCTGAGGGTGTTCCCTGAACTGCTCTGCCCACCTTTCTTCTCCTTAACTCCCTCTATCAAGTGGGAGCCTGGCAATCCCTTAGCCCCCAATTTACGGGCCTCGGCAAGCAAATCCCTATCCCAGGAGGCCACGGCCACCTTCTTCACATTCACACTCCTCCCCACCAAACCCAGGATAAAAGAATTTACCTTCTCCCCCTTTTTGGTGAATGTCGCCCGCACCCCCTCCCTGCGGGGCAGCCTATTTAGACCCTCCTTGGAGTTGAAAACTACTACCAGCTTACAGCCCTTTGCCTTAGAATAGTCCGCCAGCACCCGGAAGAGGTGGGCCTTGGCTGACTTGGGGTTCTTGGGTGGGCGAGATAAGTGGGAAAGCATTGTTTGGCCATCTACAATAACTGTCTCTTGCATCTAATCTCCTTCCTTGTAACAGCAGTCAGGATTAGAAGTCAGTATTCAGCATTTAGCAGGCAGATAGCTTCCAGTTTTCGGTTGTCAGGATTTTCCCCTGAACCCTGGAAACTAATCCCTGTTCTTTGTTCCTGACTCCTGTTCCCTGCAAAGCATTACCCTTCAGGCGAGGTGGCAGAACCCCAATTCTGCCACCTTTCCCGTGCCATCAGGTAAGGGCACTTGATGGTTGGCCGATAGCGGTCAGATGAGGGCATCTAACCGCTCAATTATAGGAGCTGTCAGGAGGTAACTCCTGACAGCACACTTTTATTTTCCGTGTAAGTCCGTGGTAGGTCTTCTTCTGTTCTACCGCTCAGACCGATTCCCTAAAAGAGGCTTCCGAGTGCATCAGGAGGGCCTCGGTGATGGCAAAATACTGATCTGCCGCCTCCATTAGATCCCTGGCCGTATTATGGGGAAAGGAAAAAACCTCCACCTCTGGCCCCATCGTCTTCAGAAGGTTCACCAAATCGACAAAGTCCCCATCTCCGCTGACCAACACAACCACATCCAGCTTTTCGGCCAAGCTAATCATATCAATGGCCATACCCATATCCCAGTCACCTTTGGCCGAACCATCAGCCCTCAGCCTCAAATCTTTCCGCTTCACTTGATAGCTAAGCTGTTGTAACATACTCACGAAGCCAGATTGGTCGCTCTCCGGATTCTGCACCACATAGGCCTTGGCCACTATCAGCCTCCTATCCCTGAGGACAGAGCGGAGAAGCTTCTGAAAATCCAAGCGGCCATTGAACTGTTTGGCGGCATAGAACATATTCTGCACATCGACAAATATGCCTACCCTTTCCTTGTCTCCCCTTCTTCTTCTCTTCGGCACCTGAGAGGCCTCTATAATGGCCTTGAGCTCCGCTGCCCCCCCCCTTATCGCTTTAATCTCCCTGGCCTGCGCCTGCCGGGCGGCCTTCTCCTCTCCGATAGCCTCCTTGATCAGAACAGCCTCCGCTTGGAGCCTGGTAAGGGCTTCCCCTATAGCCTTTTCCACCCCCCTCTCCTTGGGTTGAGAAGGAAGATTTTTTAATTGGTATCTTAACTTCCTGTTCTCCCGTTCTAATTTCTTAATCTGTGAATTTAACCTCTCCTCTCGCTCCTGGTCAAACTTCAAATCCTCCATCTTCTCAGTAAGGTAGCTAATCTTCCCCTCCAACTCCCTTTTCTCGTTTTGCCAGAGGCCCCTCTCCCGGGAGAGCTCTGCATTCTCCTTCTGCAGTTTCCTTAGCCTCCCCTGAACCATCTGCAGCTTTGACCTTAGCTTGGATAACTCCCCAGCAAGGTCCTTAGGCACACCCTGAGGCTGCTGTCCCTCCTTAAGGGGAAAGAGGAAATCCCCCTTAGGCCCCAGCTCCTCTAACTGAGAGAGCAACTGTGGGGTAAGCCTGTTTACCTCCTCACGGGGGTCAACCGCCAGGACGAAAAGAAGTCGGCCCAGGCCATTTCCCCTTACAGCGTCCGCGGGGTCTCTGAGGAGCGACCTTATCTTTGCGGGATCGCTATGGGCAAACCGGGAGAGGAGGCGCGCGTTGTTCTTCTTCAGGGCCTTTACTATTCGCTGGGCGGAGGTTTCTATGTTATAGAAATTCTCCATCAGATCGGCAACCAGTCTCTCTGGGGGAAGGGACTTTGTCCTTATCCCATCATAGCTGATCCCACAGCTATTGCACAGCTTGGCCAATTCCTTGGGAGAAAAAGAGTCGGAGATGACCAGCAAGAGCTCGGCCGGAGAAAGCAGCTCCGTCAATTTACGAACTTCGGACATCTTCTCGCTCCTGGAGGTAGACCTCAAAATCACTAAGGGAAGGGAAGATCTTAGTAGAGAAGAACTTCACCACCCAATTTTCCCCCATAGGGGAGATCGTCCAGATGGGGACACCTGACTTGTAGGATTCCCAAATCTCAATGGCCGTCCCCAAGCTGGCCTCTGGCAGGTAGGCAACCAAGCAGTCAGATCTCCTGGCCTCTTCTATCATCCTCAGAAAGGTCTCCTTCCCCTTCTTTGCATCATAGTCAATGGATTTGGGGTGTAATTCATGGGGGCAGAACACCTCCGCTCGGGGGAATCTCCCCCGGAGAGCTCTCTTTATCCTCTCCCGATAATCCTGAGGATAAAGCCCCCTTCCCCTCCGCGAGCCCTGGATGATCCCAGCCAAGAAGAATCTTTTAAGCATATTCCATAAGTTCCTTCTCCCCTACTTCTACCCCCAGGCCCATAGTGCCCAATAGCCAATTAGCCCCTTCCTTGGTGACCACCCCCCCTCTGGTCGGATCCGAGGTCAGGTAGAGATGGCTGTCTAAGTCAGCATACTTTACATTGGCCAGGGCTAAGGCCAGATGGGTGCCCGCGGTGATCCCCACCTTAGTCTCCACCATACAGCCAACCATACAACCTATCCCGGCACCCTCTAAGAGGGCGGAGATCTGAGCACATCTCCTTATGCCCCCCATCTTCATCAGCTTGAGATTGACCAGGTCACAGGCCCCTAACTGGACCACCCTGAGGGCATCCTGCAGGCTCTTCACGCTCTCATCGGCCATAACGGGCATCTCCACCCCCTCCTTCACCCTCTTCATCCCCTCTAAGTCTTCCTCTGCCACCGGCTGTTCGCAAAATTCAACCTGGTAAGGTTCCATTTCCTTTAAGACGGAGATGGCCATATCCGGGGCATACCCCTGGTTGGCATCCACCCTGAGTCGCACATTTTCATCCAACTCCCTTATCCTCTTCACCTTTTCCAGGTCTTCCTCGGGATTGAGGCCAATCTTCAGCTTGAGGATCTTTACCCCCTTCCTGAGCAGCTCACCAGCCTCCTTAAGGGTCTCTGGGACCCCCTTAATACCGATAGTGATTGATGTCTCTATGGAGTTCTTATGGCCGCCCAAGATGTTTTTTACCTTGAGGTTTGTCCTCTTCCCCAAGATATCAAAAAGGGCTATATCCACTGCCGCCTTTGTTGAGCTGTGCCCCGCTAACTCGGCATCTATCCTCTCCCAGAGGGCTTCCACCTCCAGGGGATCCCACCCTATGAGCAGGCCGCGCAATCCCTCCAAACCCTGAAGGACATCATCCATTCGCTCCCCGGTTATCCTCTGAGAGGGCGAGGCCTCCCCCCAGCCGATAATGCCTATATCCGTGGTCAGCTTGACCAGACACCCCTCGTAGAAGGAGGTTTCCCCAGTGGCAATCTTAAATGGTGAACGCAGGGGAATCTTCAGGGGGAATGATTCTACCTTGGAAATCTTCATCTTACACCTCTATGGAACTTAGCTGGCCAATGAGATCTGCCAGGGCCTCCACCATTGCATGCCAAAGCCTTTCCCCCTTCTCCTTGCTGGCTTTAGCTGGGTTGCCCAGCACGCCTTGCCGGGAAAGCTCTCGCACATCAAACCTCCAGCTTACCCTTTGGGGGGAGGTGAACTCCAGATAGGGTGAAGGATATTTCACCTCCACCTGGGGTATCCTCTCCTTTCTGACCATCTCCCCCCTGTTGGCCAGGGAGGTGGAGGTCTCATACTCTCCCGCGTGAACATCATTTCTCGTGCCGATAAGCTCCCCCCTTAGGGGAGAGATCAGGCCTCCGGATTCGATGAAGAGAACCAACCCTTGCTTGTGTTTTAAGCTTTGCGCGGCAGCCCTCAGAGCAGGTTCGTTGCCCCCATGCCCATTTACCACCAGGAGCTTCCTCACCCCCTGTGCGGCCAGGCTCTCCCCTATCTCGCAAATTAGGTTGTACAATGTGGTGGGGGAGATGGAAATGGTCCCGGCAAAACCCATATGGTGGTAGGAGACCCCGTAAGGGATAGGAGGAAGAATCAGGGGCTTCTCCCCCTTAACCAGTTTTACTGCCTCCTGGGCTAGGTGGAGGGCATCCCAGGAGTCCGTATCCAGGGGAAGGTGAGGCCCGTGCTGCTCTAAGCTTCCCACCGGGAGGATAACCAGGCCCTTCCTTCCCAGCCTCTCCTTGGCCTCTGGGGAGGTCAATTCCCCTAAGAGAGCAGTTTCCATCTCAGCTCATCGCCAGGGTAATGGCCGCCAAGTTAACCACATCATCGACGCTACAGCCCCGGGAGAGGTCATTGGCCGGCTGGGAGAGCCCCTGGATGATGGGGCCTATGGCCTGGGCCCCGGCCAGCCTCTGCACCAGCTTATAGGAGATGTTCCCCGCGTTCAGATCAGGGAAGATGAGCACATTGGCCTTCCCGGCAACTTCGCTATGGGGAGCCTTCTTTTGCGCTACCTGCGGCAGAAGGGCGGCATCGGCCTGCAGTTCCCCGTCAAGCTTCAATTGGGGGGAGACCTCCTGGGCCAGCTTAACCGCCTCCCTGAGCTTCTCCACCAAACTATGTTGGGCGCTCCCCTTCGTGGAAAAGGAGAGGAAGGCCACCCAGGGCTCATCCCCGACAAGCTCCCTATAGGTGCGCGCGGAGCTCACGGCAATCGAGGCCAATTGGCTGGGGGTGGGATCGGGAACAACCGCACAGTCGGCAAAGAGAAGGGGCTTATCCCTCTCTCCTAAGAAGCGGCGGATAATCATCAAAAAAGCCCCGGAGACCACCTCAATCCCTGGCGCTAACCCCACGATCTGCAGCCCTGCCCGCAGGGTATCCGCCGTAGGGTGGGAGGCCCCGGCCACATATCCATCTACCTCTTTCCCTTTGAGCATCATCGCCCCAAAGAAAAGGGGATCCTGCATCCTTTCCCGGGCCCTCTCCAGGCTAAGCGGCTTTTTCTGACGCAACTCCTGAAATCTCTGTGCATAATCCGCAAGTGACTCTCCCTCCGCAGGGTCTAAGACCCTTACCCCCTCAAGGCTTACCCCCAGACCAGCGGCCAAAGAGGTTATCTTTTCCTTTTTACCTAAGATAGTGACCTCAGCAATCCCCTGGGCGGTTATCTCCGCTGCCGCCCTAATGATCCGTTCATCATCGCCCTCAGGAAGAACAATCCGGCCCCTTTTTCCCTTAGCCCTCTCCTTAATCCTCTCCAAAAGTCCCATTACTTAAACCCCTTCAGCTTCTTATGAATAAGCTCTTGCACTAGAGGAGGCACGAAAGAGCTCAACTCTCCACCCAACTCAGCGATATTCTTGACCAAAGTGGAATTAAGGAAGGTGTAGTTTCTGTTGGGCATAAGGAAGACGGTCTCTACCCGCGGATTTAGATGCCTATTGGCCAAGGCCATTTGGAATTCATACTCAAAATCGGAGATGGCCCGCAAACCCCTAATGATGGCCACCGCACCCTTCTTCCTTGCATAATTGGCCACCAACCCCTTGAGAATCTCCACTTCCACCCTTTCCATATCCGTAGTGAGGCCCCGCAGGAGATTCAACCTCTCCTTTGCGGAGAAGAAGGGGATCTTTTGCGGGTTTTCGGCCACGAGCACTATCAACCTATCGAAGAGCTTACAGGCCCTTTTCAAGATGTCCAAATGGCCTTTGGTGGGTGGATCGAAAGTCCCTGGATAGATCGCTAACCGCAAGCTAACTTCCTGAAAATGGAGACTAAAGTCTCCCCAAACCTCTTTTCCCTCCAGGGAAGGTTCCCCGCATAAGGCCAAGTATCATGTTGGGAATATTCGATGACTGCTATGCCCTCCTCCTTTAAGGGAAATTCCGGGAAGCCCCCTAATTTAGAGAGGGAACCATAGGGGGGATCGGCGAGGATCAAATCAAACCTATAGCCTTTCCTTTTTATCCGCCCTATGGCCCGCTGAACATCGCTTTGCCATACCTCAGCCTCCAGACCAAGCCTACCAAGGTTTCCCCTGATGAGATCCACCACCTCCCCCTCCCTCTCCACAAAGAGAGCCCGGCTGGCCCCTCTACTTAAAGCCTCTATCCCCAAGGAGCCAATACCGGCATAAAGGTCTAAAACATCTGCTCCCCAAACCCTCTCCCCCACCACGGAGAAGATCCATTCCCTCACCCTGCCCAGGCTGGGTCGCACCCTCCTCCCTGGTAAGGATTTAAGCCTTGCGCCCTTTAGCCTTCCCCCTATTACCTTTACCCCACGCTACTCTTCCCAGTCCACATGGCCATTTTTTATGGAGCCATGGTGTGGGCACTCGATCTTAAAACCAGTGGAGTCGGCAGTAATCTTGTATTCTGCGCCATCAAGAGGACAGGTATGGGCAATGGTCTTGGGCATAAGGGGCACGAGCAGAGAGAGACTATCCGTATAGGTCCCTTTTTCGTTGAAATATTGGAACTCGGCCTTGGAGAGCTGTTTCATCTGAGAGCGACAAAGTTCCTCTATCTTTTCTTTTTCCTTCTCCTTTAGTTGCGGGACGACCAAAACGGCGATTATCCCGGCCATAAGGATGATGATCAGAGCTACCAGAAGGGTTACTCCCTTCTCCTCCTTCAGATGCATCTTCCCCCCTTTTTTTTGCGTTTATCTGCGTCCAAAATGGAATTTCCCCATATTGTTAAATTCAAGCATACAAATTATATCCCCCCTTGTCAAGGGGAAAATGGTTTCCCCACGGTAATCAGCTCCTTTGTCCTTTGAAAGCTCTTCTCCCCAACTCCACTTACCTTCTCGATTTCCTCGATCTTTTTGAATCTCCCATTTTTAGTCCGATAATCAATGATCCTTCGAGCCAGGGCAGGGCCAATCCCAGGGAGGGATTCCAATTCCTCGAGGCCGGCGGTGTTTATGTTCACCTTTCTCCGAATTGGATTAGGGAAGGGCTTACGGTTTCCCTTTAGTGGTTCATCTACCTCAGATTTCTGACTTTGGGGAGGAATAAGCTCTGGGGCAAATCCTGAGTTCCTTCTTTTCAGGAGGGCAATAGCGGAGCCCACAATTAGGGCAAAGAGAAGGAATAGGATAACAGCCCTCTCCTGGTGGGTGAAGCCGAACATAGCTAAAACTTCATCTCCATCCAGAAACCGACCTCTCTTGCCTTTCGCTTTGTCCCCCTTTTCAGATCATCGTTATCGGAGATGTTGATATTCATCCCCCCGGTTATCTGGCGGGAGAAGGTGTAACTCCCATGGGTCCCCACCGACCAGGCCTTGGTATTTGCCGTTATATCGCTCCTCCCATCCTGAGCGATGTTTATACTCTTGCTGGATTTCACGCTTATGTCCACAGAGAGGTTTAAACTGGACTCAAACCTTATCTTCTTCCGCAAAATAGGGAGCTTCACCCCATGGGGAGCGCGAAATGACTTACTGAAGGAGGCCTTGTAGGATCGATCCTCTGTGCGGGTGGTGTTAGCCGCCCCCTGGTAGGCCTTCTTCTCGTTGATACTTCTTGACCCTTCAAATGTGGAGGAAACCCCATTTTTCCAGGTTAGCCTGAGGGAGAAGAGGGGGGAGTAGCTAACGGAGGTGTTCTTGCTAAATAATGTATCCAGGCCTTCTGGGCCACTGAGGTCAACTTTACGAGAGTAACCGGCGGAGAGATCCGCGCTGGAGGCAAACTGGTGCAAAAGGGGAAATTTCTCCACCGAATTCCAGCGCAGGGTAAGATTTGGGAAGGTCTCGCTACGGCTTTCGGTAGGGGAACTGGGATCACGGTTTACCCGGTTTCCCCTTTTATAAGATATGTTCACCTTTACGGGCCTGAGGGGGGAGAAGCCACTTCCCAGGTCCCAACTTTGAGACTCAGTCTCCGAATCCCGGGTAAAACCTACACTGCTGGTGTTTATTCTCACCCCAGGATCCTGGGTTATGCCCATCCGATAGGCAAAGGAGGGCCGCCCTAACAAGCCGTGGCGGAGGAGGTTTCTCCCCTGGCTATAGGAACCGCTAAGGGGATCAATGCTTGACCAAAGCTCCTTGAACTGCAAAAGGATCCATCTGGGTGACCCCTTCCTCAACCTCTTTATATTCTCCGGGGGCTTGATGAAGTTAAAGAGCCCGTTTATCCTCAAGCCCAGGCTGGCCGATCCGGAGAGGTCTAAGTTGGCCGTCCTCTCATCCTGTCCGTAGCTTTGGCGGTTAAAGCCTTCCCTGTAGTTGGCCCCATAGCTGTATCTCTGGGTAAGGAACTTCAAAAAGGTGGGGGAAAAGATAATCGAGCCATTCTCCGTCCAACCAGTCTCCCTCCCTAAGGAGAACCTCTTGGGGTTATAGGAGAGGTTTATCTCCTCATCCCTCCTTATGTCTCGATCGTTGGTCAACTTGTAATTGGCCTGGAGACTTTGAAAAGGGGAGAAGCCTGTCGAGGCGGTTCCGGTGAAGTTGCGGACATAGGTATCAGTTCTTGTGCCGGAGTTATCCACCTTCAAACCCTTTGTGCGGCTCACTGTGGCGCCAAAGTTTAAGCTGGTAGGGAGGTAGAAGAACTTTGCCCCAGAGATGAATCCGGGAACAAGTTTTGACTTGGCCCAGCCGAAAGGTGAGACTGACTTCTTACCTGGAGAAAGACCATATTTCCAGTTTAGATTGTAACTGCTGTTCCAGCTCGTGGGGGTCGTGGGACTGGTGCCTTTGTTATCGCCAAAGCCAAAATGGGTGGACATTCGGTTGAGAAAGAGGTTAAAGAGCGGATTATTTCCCTTTCTGTTGATGCCAAAGGAGGCACTTGCTGAACGAGAGGTGGACTCCGTCCTCTCATCCCTTCTCAGTTCCTTGGGGAGCATAATATCAGTGCCTGGTTTGAGCTCCGGGAGGCTGAGGTTTCTACTCCAAGAACCGTTCAGGGGGAGGTTTATCCCCCAGCCTTTAGGAAAGAACTTGTGCAAGGCGAAGTTGGATATGCTGAGGCTTTGAGAAGTTTTGGAATAGCCAGGTCTTGATCCCCCTAAACCGTGGAATTTGGATCCTTTGTTCACATAGCTGGCCCTGAGGCTAAAGAGGTCGGCAAACTGAGCGGAGAGGGATACCTTCTTGGCCCACCCTGGTTCCCTTTTCACCTGGGTAACCCGCAGCTCATCAATCCAAACCTCTCCACTCATCGGCCAAAGGCTATCCACATTCGTTACCCCCACTTCAAACCACTTTATTGCGGTGAGGGTGGGACTTCCCCTTATTCGATATGGGCCATCCGTGGTATCCTTCTGTCCGCTTACCAACATATAATTTTTGAGGGCGGTTATCTGATCAAAGTCGATGACCACCTCATTTTCTGGGTCCCACCTGGGATGGAGGATAGTGTGATATTCGTAGAAGTTTAAGGAGTCCGATCCCAAGCGGAAAAGAAAGAAGGGATGAGGAAGGGAATCCGGGCCATGGACGAACATCTTCAGAGTGTGGTAGTTGGTATAGTTTTCCCCGTTAGAGGAAAGCAGGTGTCTATACCCCCTGCCGGTATGCCCTGGCTGAATGTTCTCATATTTGAGAACCAAGGACTGCTCCCTGGCCCGAATGTGCGTCTGCCTGTCTAATTTCCCCCTTACTCCGGGAGGTGGAATATAGGTTTTCGGATTCTCCTCTGTATTTATCGTGGCAATGTCAAACTTCTCTGGGGAAAGGCTATCCTTGGGGGTGATACCCAGTTCTCGCCACTTGTTTCCCACAAGCTGGATGGTGGCTATCCTCAAGGTTGCCTCTGAAGTTGCTCCGGTTAACCACATTCGCACATAGTCAATATATTGCCAATCCGGGTTCCCCACCTTCTTGTGGTTAAGACTGTCCTGGAGGGGAATCCGATATAGCCTCCAATTATGATCGTTCCTCGAATCAGGAACTTCATAGGGAGATGAAGGGTCACTCAAGTCGATATCATATTCAAAATAACTGTTCTTCCGATCCAGGCTCAAGTTCCCATTTAGGTCCTCTGTATCGGGTCTCCTCCCCCCATCTGGATCATCCCTGTTCCCCTCGGTGCCATTGATGTGATCATAGTCATTTTTGTCATCGTAATTCCAATTATCACCATTAGGATCCCCAGAGCCACAAGGGGTATCACAACAACCACCGTTTCCATCCTCATATTTATCTGGGCAGCCATCCACTCCAACGTCTTCACCCTCATCCAGGATGCCATCCTGGCTTTTATCCTCTGTGTCCAGTTTCTCGTTGCCATTGATATCCTCGCTTATCTGACCCAAGTCAATTACCAACTTACCCTTATCCCCTTGAGCCCAGATCTCCAGATACTTGGTTTCGGTCTGATCCCGATAGCTTATGGGTAGTGCCCTCATCACACCACCCCAGAAGGAGGAATCTCCATCTAAAGGGGTAAAATCCAAGGCGAGAATGTTTATCTGATTTTCCCTACTGGTGGTCTCCTTATTCGGCCAGATGTATTTTACCGGATACCTGTCCCAGGGGTTATACCAAAGGAGCTTTCCTCGTAAGGAGTCTAATGAGCCCACCGGAGAGCTGGACTTCGTCCAAACAGTGCGAATAATCCCTAAGTCAAGGTACTCCCTGCTCCCCTCAAAATCATCTATGAGAGCCTCATTTTTGGTGTTGGGATTGGGGATGATCTGAGCCACCTCTCCGGATAAACTCAAGGACGATTTAGCATCTGTCTGGATAAAAGGCAAAGCATCAACCATCTCCGTCATCAGGGGGGGATTCAAGTTTAAGGAGGCATTTATATCCCAGATAAAATCCCGCACCGGCTCCTGTCCTACCCTCGGTCTCTCCTCCGGGGTGCTCTCGCTTCGGTAAAGGGCCAGTGCTCCAATTTTGAAGTGGTCGCTCCTTTTATAGTCCGCCTTCAGGCCTAAGAGACTCTTCTTCTCTATCTGCATAAAGGGGGCATATTCGTAGTGCACCTCTAAATTGGCATTTGGGTCTAATGCCTCTCTGGTCAGGAAAGTTATCTGGCCGATCTCATAGGTAATATTGTAATCCTTCCCCTTCTGTAATTTCCTCCCATTTAAAGTTACCACCTCACTCCCCGGGATGATGTTTGCCCGGAGGGAATATTCGGCTTTCCTCTGGGCATATTTTACCTTGATGTAATATTTGAACATAACTTCGCTGAGTCTGTTGTGGGGAGTGGTGTAAATCTGAGGGAGGCTATCTCTGAGATTAGGGGCATAGTGAGTAAGAGAATCGCGGCAACCGAACCAAAAGGGAAAGGAATCAGGGAAGGCCAGATGTCCCCTACCCAGGTCTAAGATGCGGTTGGAAATGTCTATCTTCCCATCGGGAACAGAGTTCCCATCCTGGTCCATCCGGTCTAAACCAAAGAGCTCTAAGTAAGGGATGGAATCCTGAGTAGTCGGATCTATCCCGCTGGATAGTTTCTTGTATATCTGCACCTCAAACCCGTCTGGGTTGATGTTCGTCGCCCTCAGGCTGTAAACATTCTTCCACTCATAAGCCCAGGTAGAATCATTATGGTTTGGACTTTCCGGTTTAATTAGCTTAAGGACTAAAGTATCATCCAGGTTAGGGCTTACTTTCCCTATTGTATCGCCCTTTGTAGTAGCATACCAAACACCAAAGATAAAATTCTCCCCTAATGCATGCTCGAACATAATCCATCCGTTCTGTTTGTCTACGAAGTACTCACCTTGGGAGGGATCAATAAACTCAAAGTTACCGAATTCAAATGCCGTTGAGGTGTCCGGATCAAAGTATGCTTTCCCTGGACGCTTTTTCTTTATGTCTGACAAACCGGATCTATCGTCTATGTAGATTTTATAGTCTTGGATGGTATCTCCCCTGGTCAAGCCCAACCAGTAGTAAGTGTACGACAGATAGTCCTTGTCATATATTGTTGTTCCACCCTCCGCCCCTTTGGCGGTGAAGTTGGCCTGATCTGCTGAGCTTTTGTCCTGGCTGGTGATGAGAGTGAGGTTTAAATGGCCTATCTTGGCCTGGGCCTTGATGCCAAAAAGGCCATGTGCCCGCCCCGTGTAGCTGCCAACAAAGCCAGCTCCACCCAGAGAGAGAGATGTGTTACCCGCCTCAACATTCTGGATTATCTCATCCTCATCCCCTTGATAGCTGAGGTGGATGCGGTTCTCCAAGTCCGTTTGCCTCTCACTATCCTGGTCTATGGAGACCTTGATCTTTGAGCCAATGGTTCCGGTGATGGTGAACCTGGATTTCTGATCCATTTTCAGGGCAGGGAATTTGGAGGGATGGTGAGTGGCAGTGGCCGCTTCCCCCTCGGTCCACTCGCTCCTCCCGGAGAAGCTTATCCTCCTGGTACCATTTACCCTTAAAGCAGGTCCCCCCTGACCGATGATGCTGGTGATGAACTTGGGCATCTTCAGAGGAAGTTCATACTGCAAAAAGCCTCCCGTCTTCTCCTTCTCCTCTTTGGTAAGCTCTAACCTTTCACTCTCCCTCCAGTTCTTCCAAAGGTTATACTCCTGAACTAAGGAGAGGTAAAGGGGGAGATCCATAAGCAGGGGATGGCTGAATTGATGGTTGGCAAGGGTTTCCTCCAGGTATATGTCCCCCTTTTGGAGTTCCACCATAAAACTTCTCCTTAAGGGGAGGGATTTATAGTTGAGAAGAGCAGGGGATTGGTGGGCTATGGATAGACCTGGGAAGGGTTGAGCCTGGTAATACCTCACAGCCGGCCAATAAGGATAGGACAGGCTCAGTTTCAACCCCACCTCGGCTAAGGCAAGGGAGGGGAATAAAAGAAAAACCGCCCAGATTAAATACAAGAACCCTCTTTTGGCGGCACTATATATTCTAAATCTTTCGGCATTCAATGCCTTAGTTGCTCCCTTGACTTGGTTTACGGGGGACAATCTCACTCTATATGCTATTTTTTTATCCCCACCAAAACCTTAGCTAAACTGCATAGGCAATCTCCTTTCATTTATAACCACGGAACCTCACGGAATTAAACAAATATCTTCTATCAACTAAAGCGGACATTGGGCCTAATTCTCAATTTTTAATTCTTAATTGCTCCTTAGCCCTGACAACTGTTAACTGTTTTTAAATATAAACATCTTCTCCACCAAAATCAAGGGAAAAATTTAGTTCCACTGACATTTTTTGTTGACTGAGGGCAAACCAGATCTATTTTAGGCACTCCTGCAATAACCCTATTGTACACACAGTGCCAGGTATGAGCCAATGACGAAATCCTAATGGCGAGTGAGTCAGGGCAAATTTTTTTTCCTTTTACCTTGACAATGGTGTTTCCATTTATATTATGTGAAAAGAGTAACAAGAAGGTGGAATCAACGGTTATTGGAAGTAATTGATTTAAATTCAAAAAAAGAGGAGGAGAGAATGGGTAAATTAAAGGAAAAACTGCGAGAGATCATCCCCAAAGAGAGGGAGAGGGTGAAGAATGTAATCGTCCAGAAGGGCAC
Organism: uncultured Gemmatimonadota bacterium; assembly: GCA_964626665.1. GTDB lineage: Bacteria > SM23-81 > DAOVCL01 > DAOVCL01 > DAOVCL01 > DAOVCL01. The sequence continues at coordinate 22,267 of CAZVGK010000018.1, forward strand.
AAAGGTAATCTCCCAGGTGACGGTGAAACAGGCATACGGGGGGATGAGAGGGGTGAAGTGTCTGGTCTGTGACACCTCTTCCCTCGATCCAATGGAGGGAATAAGCTTCCGGGGTTATACCATTCCCCAACTGATGGAGAAGCTCCCTAAACCTCCGGGGAACGATTCGCCACTCCCCGAGGCCCATTGGTGGCTGTTGCTCACCGGGGAGATACCTACCGCAACCCAGGTGGAAAACCTGCAAGTGGAGATCAAGGAGAGGATGATGGTCCCCCAGTATGTTTGGGATATTCTAAATGCGATGCCTGAGGATATCCATCCAATGACCATGTTCTCCGCTGCCGTCCTCTCCTTACAGACGGAGTCCCTTTTTGCCAAAAGCTACAATGAGGGGATGAAAAAGGAAGACTATTGGGAACCTATGTATGAGGACAGCCTGAACCTCCTGGCCAAACTCCCCCAGATTGGGGCCCGCATCTACCGGTTGAAATACAAGGGACATTCCTACATCGAGCCCGATACTGACCTGGATTGGGGGGGCAACTTCGCCCATATGATGGGGGTGGAGAAGCCGGAATACAAGGATTTGATGAGGCTCTACTTCTTCCTCCATTCAGACCATGAGAGCGGTAATGTTAGCGCCCATACCGGCCACTTAGTGGCCTCTGCCCTCTCAGATGCCTATTATTCCCTCTCTGCTGCCCTGGATGGTTTAGCTGGCCCACTCCATGGCCTGGCCAACCAGATGTGTCTACAGTGGATAATGGAGATGATGGAGAAGTTGGGTGGTACCCCCAGCAAGGATCAGGTTGAGAAATATGCCTGGGATACATTAAACAGTGGACAGGTAATCCCTGGTTATGGCCATGCCGTCCTGCGGAGGACTGACCCCAGGTTTGTCGCTCAGCATGAATTTGCCCTAAAACACTGCCCAGATGACCCCATTGTGCAGGCGGTAACCAGGGTATATGAGGTTGTCCCAGCGATCCTGCAGAAACAGGGAAAAGCGAAGAACCCCTGGCCAAATGTTGATGCCCACTCCGGTTGTCTCCAATATCACTATGGGATAAGGGAGTTCGACTTCTATACGGTCCTGTTCGGCATAGGCCGGGCATTGGGGATTACCTCAGAACTGATCTGGGACAGGGCGCTGCTGCTTCCCATTGAGAGGCCAAAGTCGGTGACTACAAAGTGGATTGAGGAAGAGGCTTAAAAGCCACTGAGGAGGCAAGATATGGGACTTACCATAGCCGAAAAGATCATTTCCGCGCATACCGGAGCGAGGGTGCAGGCCGATGAGCTTGTGGTGGCCGAGGTAGATGGTTCCTTGGTGCAGGATGGGACTGGTCCTCTTTCCATCAGCGAATTGGAGGAGGCGGGATTGGTGCAGGTCAAGATACCGGAGAGGACCGTGCTCTTTATCGACCACGCCGCCCCTTCTCCTCGCAAGGAGCTTTCCAATAGTCACCGCAAGCTAAGGGAGTTCGCCCAAAAGACCGGGGCCATCCTCTCCGAGGTGGGTGAAGGGGTCTGTCACCAGAGGATGATAGAGGATTGGGCCAGGCCGGGGGACCTCATCGTGGGGGCGGATTCCCATACCTGCACCTATGGGGCATTGGGGGCCTTCTCTACCGGAATGGGTTCCACCGATGTGGCCTATGCAATGGCCTTGGGCAAGGTCTGGTTAAGGGTGCCCAGAAGTTTCCGCATTGAGCTCCAGGGAAAATTTCAGCCTGGCGTCTATGCCAAGGATTTCATTCTTAGCTTTATCGGCCAGATCGGAGCAGATGGGGCAACCTACAAGGCATTAGAGTTTTCCGGGGAGATGGCTAATTTAAGGATGGATGAGAGGTTTACCATCTCCAATATGACCGTGGAGGCCGGGGCAAAGGCCGGGCTCTTCCCCACCGATGAACTTACCAGGAAATACCTGAGGGAACAGGGAAGGGAGGGGGACTTTAAGGAAGTGAAACCTGACCCTGATGCTCAGTATGAAAAGGAGTTAGAATTTGACCTCTCCCAGATTGAACCCACGGTCTCCTTTCCCCATACCGTGGACAACACCAAGTCCGTAAAGGAGGCCAAAGGAATAAAGATAGATCAGGCCTACATAGGAACCTGCACCAATGGGAGGATTGAGGATCTGAGAATTGCTGCAGATATACTCAAAGGAAGAAAGGTAGCTCAGAGGGTCAGGCTCTTGGTCATCCCTGCCTCCCGCAAAACCTACCTCCAGGCACTTCAGGAAGGACTGATCACCACATTTGTGGAGGCTAAAGGTTCTGTCTTGGCCCCAGGATGTGGCCCCTGTGTAGGGGTACACGAGGGAGCCTTAGGCGATGGGGAAGTCTGCCTCTCCACCCAAAACCGCAACTTCAAGGGCAGGATGGGCAACCCTGAGGGGTTTATCTACTTAGGCTCACCAGCCACCGTGGCCGCCTCAGCAATTAGGGGGGAAATCACCGATCCCCGGGAGTTTCTCCTTTGAACTAATCTACCCCATAAGGACAGGGTTTTTAGACCTATCGGAAAGGAATGACGGACAGACCTCCCGACCACCTCCGGCGGCCGGGACAAGTTTCGGTCTGTCCCTACACCTAAGGGAATCTTGGGGGTTCCCGATGAGCCGTCAGATGTCTTCACCTACCAGCAGGAGAAGAGGGTGGCAGAACCCCGTTCTGCCACCTCGTTAGCAGGTCTCTTCAAACAAAGGAGGAAACTTGATCTTAAAGGGAAAGGCGATAAAATTTGGAGATGACATCTCCACCGATCATATTGCCCCGGGCAGGTATTTCCATTTGCGCAACAACCTGCCGGAGTTGGCCAAACACACCCTGGAGGATGCAGACCCCCATTTTGTCCAGAAGGTCAGGCCAGGGGACTTTGTGGTAGGCGGAAGGAACTTTGGCCTGGGCTCATCACGGGAGCATGCCCCGCGGGTGATCAAGATCTCTGGAGTCAGCGCTGTCCTGGCCAAAAGCTTTGCCCGCATATTCTATCGCAACGCCATAAATGTTGGCCTGCCAATCATCGAGTGCGACACGGACAGGATCGATGATGGGGACCAATTAGAGATCTACTTAGAGGAGGGGCAGATTAAGAACCTCACCAAGGGAGAGGAGCTAACCTTTGCCCCCATCCCTGGGTTTATGCTCAGGATCTTGCAGGAGGGGGGCCTTTCCGCCCATATCAGGAAACACAAGGAGATAAGGATAGAACCATGAAGAGTGAAGAGAAGATTAAGGTAAGGGGAGAAAAACTTGTTGTCCCCGACAACCCCATAATCCCCTTCATTGAAGGGGACGGGACAGGGCCGGACATTATGAGGGCATCATTGACGGTGTGGAATGCCGCAGTGGAGAAGGCCTATAGGGGGAAAAGGGAGATAAGTTGGAAGGAAATCCTGGCCGGGGAGAAGGCCACTGCCCAATTAGGCACCCCCCTCCCCCAGGAGACCATCGATGCCATCCAGGAGTATGTGGTGGCCATCAAAGGCCCTTTGACCACCCCCGTGGCTGGAGGGTATAGGAGCTTGAATGTCTCTATGCGTAAGACCATGGACCTCTATGCTTGCATAAGACCAGTGAGGTATTTTCAGGGGGTCCCCTCGCCCGTTAGGCACCCCGAGAAGCTGGACATCGTTATCTATAGGGAAAACACCGAGGATGTCTATGCTGGGATAGAATACAAGGAGGGGAGTGAGGAGGCGGCAAAACTGAGGGACTTCTTGCAGGACCAACTGGGTGCCAAGATCAGAGAGGACTCGGGGATAGGCATCAAACCCATATCCAAGTTCGCTACCCAGAGGCTGGTGCGCAAGGCGATAAAGTATGCTCTGGAGAGCGGGAGAAAGAACGTAACCTTGGTGCACAAGGGGAACATAATGAAATACACCGAAGGGGCCTTTAAGGATTGGGGATATGAGCTGGCCCTCCAGGAGTTCCGGGACAAGGTGATTACCGAGGATGAACTCTGGGATCAGGTGAAAGGGCCCGATGGGGTAACCCCAATGACCAAACCCGGGACCTTTGCCCATCTGCGCGGAGGCAAAGAGGCGGGCAACCCTGGCACAAGGATTATCATCAAGGACAGGATAGCAGATCAGATGTTCCAACAGGTGCTCACCAGGCCCAACGAATACGACATCGTTGCCCTCCCCAACCTCAACGGTGATTACCTCTCCGACGCCTGCGCCGCCCAAATTGGCGGGCTGGGCATCGCCCCGGGGGCAAACATCGGTGACTGGGTGGCCCTCTTTGAGCCCACCCATGGCTCCGCTCCCAAATATAGAGGAATGGACAAGGTGAACCCATCTTCCCTAATCCTTTCTGGAGTGATGATGTTCAGATACTTAGCATGGGAGGAGGCGGCCGTCCTCATAGAGAAGGCTCTGGAGAGAACAATTATGGACAAAAAGGTCACTTATGATCTGGCCAGGCAGATGGAGGGGGTCAACCCCATTAAGACATCGGAATTTGGTCAGGAGATTGTCAAGAGGATGGAGGGTTAATGATTGTCCTCTCCCTTAATTGTGGGAGCTCATCCGTCAAATACACGCTTTATGATTGGGACAAAAAATCCATCCTCAGCACGGGAGTGGTGGAGCGGGTAACCATCGGGGATTCCCTCTGTACTCACGAGGTTCCCGGAAGGGAGAAGGTAAAGATCAAACACGATTGTCCCAATCACCGAGAGGCCATAAAGTTAGTGCTGGATACACTGCAGCACCCAGACTATGGGATAATTGACGACCTCTCCACCATCTCCGCCGTGGGTCACCGGGTTGTCCATGGGGGGGAAAAATTTGCCAAGTCTGTGCTGATCACCAACGAAGTCCTCGCTGCCTTTAAGCAGCTTTATGACTTAGCCCCTTTACACAACCCCCCAAATGTCCTGGGCATTGAGGCCGCCCAGGAGCTGATGCCGCACATTCCTCACATAGCGATTATGGATACCGCTTGGCATCAAACTATGCCCTCCTTTGCCTATATCTATGCCCTCCCCTATGAGTGGTACGAAAAGTATGGGGTGAGGAGATATGGATTCCACGGGACATCCCTCCTTTATGTAGCCAAAAGGGCAGCTGTCCTCTTAGAGAAGGATCCTTTTGATTGCAACTTAGTTAGCTGCCACATCGGTAATGGTGTATCGCTCAACGCAGTAAAGGAAGGGGTCTCCTGGGACACATCGATGGGGTTTACCCCCTTGGAGGGCATGGTGATGGGAACGCGGGCCGGTGACCATGATGCAGCCATTGATCTTTACATTATGCAAAAGGAGGCCCGCACTCCCAAGGAGATGAATACCATCCTCAACAAAAGATCGGGGATTTTAGGGATTACCAGGAAATATACCGACCAAAGGGATGTGGTGGAAGCAGCCAGGCAAGGGGAAGAAAGGGCAGAGCTGGCCATAGAGGTAGAGAGCTATCGGATAAAAAAATATATTGGGGCTTACATCTATGTCCTCGGAGGGATCGACGCCATAGTCTTCACTGCGGGGGTAGGGGAGTTATCAGCTACCATCAGGGCCAAATCCCTTGACGGCCTGCAACCCTTAGGGATTAAATACGATGAGGGGAAAAATCGTTTGGCCCGCACGCGCAACGCAGAATCCGAAATCACCGGGGAAGGATCAAAGGTGAGGATATTTGTCATCCCCACCGATGAGGAGAGGGTGTTCGTAGAGGATGTGGTAGCTTTGGTTGAGGGCAGGTATGACCTCCATACGAACTTCACCTACAGGTTCCAGAGACCAGATTGCACCAACTCCTTGAGAAACATAGAATTTGCCAAAGAATGCCAGGAAAACCCTCGGCTCTTAGATGTTATGGCTCCCGTGGCCAAGAGGGCTTTTCTAAAAGAGGCGGAAAAAGACGCGGAACTGAGGGAACTTGTAGCCAAGATACCCCAAGGCCAAAATGGGGCTGTGGGGTAGCCTCAAATGGACAATATTCAACTTCAAACATAGGGTCTCTGCGATTGGAAAAAGGGGTTGAACCGCAAAACCTGCAGAGCTATCTGCAGTAAGGTATGGCTGTGCAAAACATAAATAGTACGATGCCATTGTTAAAAAACGGAAAGGAGGATTGATGAACGGATACAAGAGAAACCGTCCGGGGGAAAACTTAAGGCCGTATGATGTGCACTACATCGAGAACCCCTCTCAGGAGGAGCTGCGCGAGATAGCCCTAAAGCATACCCCAGCAATTTACAAAACCGCCTATGACAATCTGAACAAGATCTGCCGCAACAAGGCCAGGATGGCCAAATACACCTATGTGATTGCACCAGAAAGCGATAGCTCCCTGTACTCCCACAATGTCATTGACGCCCAGGGGGCAAAGAGGCTCCTCGATCTGCAAAAGGAGTTCATCGAGAAAAGCGGCGAGATTATTATGATTGACGGTTACTACGGGCTGGAGCCCGGATATGCTGTCCCCCTCCAGTTGCTCTACACCAGGGAGATTGCCAATGTGGCGGGAATGCAGCAGGTGCTTACCTTCCCCCGCTCTATGGTGGAGACAAAAGATGAGCTGAAACAACCATTTCAGCCTCTCTTTAGGTTGGTAATGACCCCTGGGCTGGTGGCCTCAGATATGCCTGGAGAACAGGCCATCATCGTGGACCTGGAGAACTGGACGACCCATGTGATCAGGGCCGATTACTTTGGAGAAAGCAAGAAGGCCATCCTCAGAATGCTTAATGAGTATGTCTATCAAAAGGGAGGGCTTGTCCTCCATGCTGGGGCGAAGGTGGTGACCATTGGAGAGAGAAGGGTAACAATGGGGATAATGGGCCTCTCCGGAACTGGCAAGACCACCACCACATTCTCCAAGCAGGGGGAACTCACCCAGCCAGCCCAAGATGATATGATCTGTGTCTGGCCAAATGGTAAGGTGACGGTCACCGAAAATGGCTGTTTTGCCAAGACTTACGGCCTCACCGCGGAATCGGAGCCCACCATCTATGCCGGGACCATAGACCCTTCTGCCTGGGTGGAAAATGTCTATGCCAACCCTGATGGCACCTTTGACTTCTTCAAGGAGCGGCTCACCCCGGAGGAGGTAAAAAGGCTAAGGGAGATACTCATCGAGACCGGGGCACCTGCCGAAAACGTCGATGCTTACATAAGAGGGAAAGTAGACATCGACGAAGTGGTAGACGAGTATAACATCCCCCAGGATGGATGGGACTTCTGTGTCTGGACCCAAAACGGAAGATCCATAATGCCAATGAGAATCATCAAAAACGCTGCCGATCTGGGGAACATTCCCCCAATGGAGTATATGGGTATTCTCAACCGGGATGAGGGTAAGGACGCGGCCACCCCAGGCATTATCAGGTTTACCTCCCCTGAACAAGCAGCAGGCTACTTTATGCTTGGAGAAACCTCTAAAACCTCTGCCGCCGGAAAGGAGAGAGGAAAGACAAGATCCCCCTTTACTCAACCCTTCTTCCCCCGCTCCTATGGGTTGCAGGCGGAGAGGTTCTCCGAACTGGTCAAAGTTCTTCCCGACCTCGAGGTATGGCTGATGAACACCGGTTATGTGGGCGGCGATGCCAAGGATGAGAAGAAGGGTGAGGCCTTAAAGGTAAAGATACGGCACTCCTCTGCTATGTTGGAGGCGATGCTCTCCGAGAGGATTAGTTGGAAGAGGGACCCTGACTTCGGCTACGAAATCCCGGACACAGATGCCCCGGAGAACAGGGAGCTTATGGATAAGGTACCCAAGGAGATACTTAACCCTAAACTCTTCTATGAACAGAAGGGCCGCCTTACCGAGTACGCCCAATGGGTAAAGAAAATGAAAGATGAAAGGAAGAGGTTCCTCGAGAAGTATCAGGTAAACCCTCAGATCATCAAGGAGGTAGTAGGTCAATAGTAGAAGCCTGGGTGATGTCTCTGCCCATTTCTCCTCTCCAATAGAGGAGATGAGCTTTAGGGGTGGGAAAATAAATTTCCCCGCCCCTTTTTTTCTTCCCAAACCGAACAAGGACCATGGATTACAATGAAAAGGCCAGAGACGAAAATTGGAAAGTGAGAAGATGGAAAAGGCAAAAACCGAAGACTTTGTTGAGGTGGCAGAATCCTGATTCTGCCACCAGTGCCGTCAGATGAGGGCATCTGACGGCTCAGGGTGAGTTTTCCTCTACCCGGTTTTAGCCCAAATGTTCTCCCACTCCGTAGGGATAGACCTTCAGGTCTGTCCGAAAGCGGGCAGGTCTAAAGATCTGTCCCTACAAGGGGGCCTAAAGGCCCTTAACGCGCACTGAAGTGCGGTAGAACCACACCGAGGTGACAGAACCCTGATTCTGCCACCAACGCCGATAGGGGGTCTAATTATCAAAAAACTGGGCAGAGACCACAGCACGCACGGCAAAGCCACAGCCAAACAAAGCCCCAAATTTCAAGGACAAAAAATAAGGCCCTCTCGATATTCATCAAGAGGGCCTTACCAAGGGAAAGGGGGCTATTTTCATCTCGCCGGGGTAAGCCGCAAAGTTATAGTCCCTAAATTCGTATCCTGCCCAGCAGAGACTTTGACCTCCGTCAGAGTGGTGTCCCCATACTGGCCCGCTGTCGGCTCAATATGAACATCATAATCGCCTGCAAGCAGGCCGATGAGGGAAAAACTCCCATCGGTGGGATTAGCATGGGCAGTTTGAACTGTATCCCCATCAGAAGTGGCTAAAATATAAGGGAACGCCTCTAAGGGGAGAACTGTCCCCAAAATTGTCCCGGAAATAACCAGGGGAACTACTCTGATCACCGGTTTGAGCAGGTAGTCATTACCGGTGAAGACAATTGACCTCTGCGCATCAAAGTCCAGTAGCAGCTCATACAATTCCCCTGCTCTTATCTCAAATTGATGATTGAGCTTTACCCCGGATTGCAGACCGCTGGGGATATGAAGTGGATAGCTCTCTCCATCTATAACCACCTGGCAACTGTCTGTCAAAAGGAGCCTTATCTGGGTATAATGGCCAGGGGCAAGCCCAGATTCCCCTAAAAACGCAGTGACTCCATTGGTCAATTGCATGAGATCATAGGTGGCCAAGCTGTCATTTACTACCTTCCACCCCGTAGTGTCACCTCCGGTGGCGGTATGCACGCTCACTCTGGAAATGGTGAGGTTGACCTGCTCGATAGGGCCAACAGAATCTGTAAGATATAACCTGAGGACTCCATTTTCCTCCGGTGAGGTGGATTTCTTGGCACAACCTGTCCAAAGGATGAGTGGAATAAGTAGAGTCATCAGGTATGCTTTCTTCCTCATCAAACCCCCTTTCGGATAATTTTAGGACTACCTGCAGACCACAGCTCAGCAAAGCCGCAACCAAACAAGGGCCACAGATTCACTGAATCTCTGGAACACGAATGACACAAATAGACGAATTTACACGAATATAAAACCGAGGTGGCAGAACCCCGATTCTGCCACCCTCCCATTGTTTTAAGTTCTTCTACTTGGCTTACCAGTTCCGTCTCGGGACGCGGGTAGCCCGTTCACTGGACTCAACCCCAAAAACCCGCACTAAAGTGCGATAGAAGTCTTCTACTTAAGGCAACCTGAAAAAACTTTGCCCAAAAAACAAGATCTTGCAAGATTGTATTACAGATTCCCATAGCGGTAGGTCTGGGAAATGTAGCAAACTATCGCTTTTTTCTCCTGAAGGTAAACGGAATTGCTAAAACCGCCAATATCACCAGTCCCCAGAGCAGGGGAGATACCCTTGCTCTCTGGGCTTTAACTTGAACCAAATGGGGAGTATCCTGGCTACCTGAGGAGGCGATCATCTGACCCCTTCTGTTTACTGCCTCAATATAATACTCCAGACCCTTGGCGTCAACCATATATTTGGGGATGAAAGCCTCAAACCCTTCCTCTGGGTTTCCTTGCAGGGGTAAGGAGAAGTATGCCCCTCCGTCACTCAGCCGATAGTGCAGGATGATTTCCATCCCCTGCTGGGGATTTTTCACTGTAACCCTTATGGGAAGAGGCCTGCCGCCTAAGGCTACCCTCACCGGTGAATGAAGAAGTAAAGTGGGAGGAACCTCGGGTATCTGACTCCTTTGACTCCGGGTAACAGTAGGAGGAGGTAGATGAAAGATCGGCTTTCCCGATCTGTCTTTGGTTACGGTCAGAGGGGCAAAAACCGAACTCCAAAGAAGAAGGGATAACGCTATGGCCCCAATGATAATACAAATTCTCTTTATCATTTCAACTCCTTTAGCTTAATGTGATATAACTTCCCGCAGGTTCGAAACCTGCGGGAAGTTTACAATTGACTGTGCTGGTAGGGTTCCTGCCCTGACGGGAGAATTCATTTTGTGGATGCTAACATCCACAAAGAGCAAGAATTACACAGACCAAAAAATACTCAACGTTCAGGTCTTCTTCTACCCCCGCTAAAGCGGGGGGTAAGAGGGCTTTAGCCCATTTGGAGTGCTGTGACCGTGCCACAGCATACGTCAACGGGAGTTGACGCACTCCATACAGGGGCTTAAAGGCCCTGAACCCGCACTAAAGTGCGGTAGAAACCTTCTATTCAAGCCTACTTGAAAATCCCTGTCAAAAAAACAAGATCTTGCAAGATTGTAGTACAGAGAACTGACGGTTTTTCATTTTTAATTCTACATTCTCCATCTTACATTCGAAGCTTCGCCCAATTAAATTGGGCAAAGCTTCGTTATGTCTCCTCTTTCCATCCGATTCTTCTCTTTCCCTTCACCTGGGGTAGATGGAGGCCAAAGTCTATCCCTCCACCGGTAAGCCTGGCATCATGGGTGAGGGTTAGGCTGTTGCCAAAGACCACCTGAGCCTCGTTCCTGGCTATTTCTGCCCCCATCACCAGGGCATTATCAGCGTAAAGGCCGGCCAGGGCATGATTGGTATACATACAGGCATATATCTGGCTTACCCGGTCAGCAGCTATATCACCGAAACTGGACACCCCCGGAGGCAGATTGGCAAAGTGGGCATCATCTAAGGGGACATCAAGCTTCAATTGGTTATACTCATATTCACCATCATAATGGCCGTCCCCATCTACATCCTCTCCAGTACCAGGGATAATCGACCAACCTGGGGGGACAGTAGCCGTGCCCCCACTAATGGGCAGATCCCTCCATTCCACTTCTCCGGTAGAGGTATTTCTGCATTGGACCGTCCACTCACCGTCATCCTCCTTCTCGCTGGCTCCATAGGGGTTGGCTGGATCATCCGGCCGGCCAAAGACGCCATCCATCCCTACATCCTCTTTGCCATTATTCCGGGGATCCTGTAACCAACTCATCGCATAAGAAAAATCGCTGTCCGTATAGTCGGCAACAACGATGTTCTCCCTGGTGGCCAGACCAACGATGTCCTTGTCGGCATTGTCCTCCTTCCATGTATCCACCCTTGCTTGATATTCCTCCTGGGTTTCGTTTCCATAATCAAAGACTGGAGGAGAGGAAGGGGGATCTTCAAAGATCAGATCACCGGCAATATAGGTATTCCTCCCCGCATATATGGTTCCTTTTCCACTTATCGTTCCCTTGATGATCACATTGTTGGTGATCACCACCGGCCCCTCAATGAGAATGGGCCCATCGCTCTCCCCAGCTAAGACTATATTACCTGTCTCCCCGACTTCGTCCCCATAGACGCCAGTAAATAGGACCTCACCAGCGTCCAGGACACCATTGTTATTGGCATCAATCCCGATCTTACCTGCAGGATCACCGAATTCCCCTCGAGCCAGCTTCTCATAGTAAGGGTTGAGTTCCTGCACATTCCCGTCGTTGTCCGCATCTCCGGCGTCATTCAGGTTAGGCATAGGGATGAGGGCCGGATCAGCTAAGCTCTTATCCACCCCTCCATAGCTATGCCTGTTAGCATCGTATTGAGCCATCCCATCGTAACCAGCTCCAGATGCCGGGAAGACATACCCTCCAGCATAGACCCCACCGTCATCGAGAACAGCACCATCAAAGATGTTTCGCCGAGGACTACCGTTCACGGTCAGGTGACCGGCTAAAAGATCATAATGGGAGTTTGCCCTGGTATTTCCATTTACCACCGCGTTGCCAGCTCCAAATCCGGACCACCAGCCGAAATGGTTCATAAAGTAGGAGTAGTCAAAAACCCAGGAGGGGCGAATGCCGTATCTCACCTGGAAGGTGATCTTCCTCTCCTCTCCGGTCTGGGTCAACCTGCCGGTTGACTCAATTATCACATCCCTGGCCTCTATGAAGGGGGGAACCATACCAGGATCCTTTACATCCACAACTTTTACCGTGTATTCTCCCCCTCCACCCAAGGATACATCCTGATAGAGGATGCTGTCCTTCTGCGAGTCCAGCCAGCCAAAGAGGTTATTCATCGGTGATAGCTTCTCATCGAAGAACCCGCTCCAGAGGTAACTGCTCATTGCCCTTTCAATGCCTGCCTCAGCAAGATAAAAGGCGGAAACCTCCCTTTTTTGACTACCGGTGATGTCAATCTCTGTCCTAGAGGTCATCACCGCCGCTGTGCCCAAAAGAGCCAACATCACCACAATGGAGAGGACGACGATCAGGGCGACACCCCTCTCCTCACTAAGAAATTCTCCCATCCATCTCATTTTCTGCCTCCAATGATAGTTTTTTGGGATAACAGTTCACAGAGGTCAGGGGTCGGCTGTCAGGTATTCGTCAGTTGTCCATTGTCAGTTGTCACGATTTTTACTGATCCCTGAAAGCTGAGCCCTGTGAACTGTTTATGGATTTTTCCTGATCCCCGAAAACTGACCCCTGTGAACTGATTTTACAGTCCCAGGTTCCTCACCTGGACCCGGGAGCTAAATACCCTCCGCCTGTAATGGTCACTGGGATAGTCTGGATCTTGCCTCTCCGTCCTGGCCGTTACGCGCACCCCTACCGTCCTTATATCCTCTGGATTTGCCGGGGTAGAGGTTGTGCTGCCATCTGCTAGAGTATATACGAACTGTAAATCCTCTATATCCTCGGCATAGACCTGGGGGGTTAGACCATTCACCTGTCTCATCAGCTTGGGATGAGAGGGATCGGTGGTTTGGTCAATGTAGTATTTGTATTCCTCCAACTGGAGAACAAGGCTTCCTTGAGGATAGACCATAGATAGAGGTCCCAGGCCATGGATGAGCTCCTCCCAACCATGACCAGCATTGATGGAAATTTTCGTAATGTACAACCACTCCCCATAGGGATATAGGGTATCACTCTCCGGAACCATTATGTAAACCCAGGTGCTTCCCTGGAAACATTCTACTTCATTGAAGTGAAGGGGTTTGCTGGGGAGGGGCATATTCTTGCCCAGGGTGGCAAAACAGTCCCGGGAGTTAAATCTGATGGCTATCGTATCCGGATTGGCGTCTTCTGCTACAATGGCCCCTATCGCCTGGGGGAGATCAACATACCCTGCCATCCTCATCTTATCTACCAGCTCGTCCATACTCACCCTGGCGTTCTGCTGCATATCGGCAATTTGATCCTGCACTATCCATTGCTTGTGCTGGTTGAGGTAAAAGGAGAAGGCTGCTGTGGTAATGAGCCCCATCATCACCAGGGAGATTAACAATTCGACAAGAGTAAAACCCTTTTGATTACCTATGGCTAATTTCATTTTCATCCCCCTCTCGGCTATTTTGCCCTCAGGGTAATCAATGTCACCAGATGATTATTCCCTCCTACATCCGTCCAGGAGGCCCGAAGGGTAATCTGGCTTATCCCTATGGACGGGGTATCCTTCTGTATCGTCCATTGTCTCTGAACCGTGCCTACGGTATCCTGGCCGGAAGCCATCAGGTCATAATTGCTGTTCCTCAATTGCTCGATTTTGTCCTGGGCTAAAAGGGCGGCATCGGTCATCCCCTCCCCAAAGCTATTTCCCTGAATCGCCGAGATGATCAGCGGAGCCAGGCCAAGCACCCCAATGGACAAGATTATCATTGAGGCCATCACCTCAATTAGGGTAAAACCATTTTTATTGCCAATTTTTTGGGGCATAATTAACCTTCCTTTTTAGCTTTACAATAATTCACCACAGACAACCACAGAATAGCACAGAAAAACAGCAATCAGTTTACAGGGATCGGGAACCAGGAATAGCCAGCATGAACTTTATTCTTAATTCTCAATTCATAATTGCTTTTTCCCGTGTGGTTCCGTGAATTTCCGTAGTAAGCTTTGTAGTTTCGTGGTAAATCTATCTATTCGTGTAGATTCGTTTATTCGTGTCATTCGTGTTCCAGAGATTCCGTGGTGAGTAGTTACATATTTTTTTATCTTATCAACTTCACCCGGCCTGTGCTGGGCAAGACATCTACGGCCAGAGAATCAGAACCCGATTGCGTTGTCAGAGATACATTTCCCCCATTGGAGCTTCCATTTGGCCGGAAGATAACTGCATTATTGGAGAAACCAATACTCTGGTAATTGGTCGTCTTATAGAACCCCCAGGTGAAGACAGTCGAATCCTGACTCGAGCTATAAGCTTCATCTAAATCCAGATCCTTAAATAAAATAAATCTCTGAGGAGAGGATGCATTATCAAAGCATAGACCGTAGAGCTTTCCCTCAGCCACAGCCTTCATCCTGGCCAGCCTCATCGTGGAGGCAATGCCCTTAGTATCGCTCTTCAATCTCATCCCAGGAAGGGTCTGAGCAAACCGAGGAACGGCTATAGAGGCCATTATCCCAATAATGACCACTACGGTCAACAGTTCAATCAGGGTGGCGCCTTTTTCTTTTTTTGTCTTTTTCATAGTAAGTCACCATTGATCACCACGGACTAACACGGAAGGGCACAGAAAAACAGAGATCAGTAATCAGTTTACAGGGAGCGAGGCCCAGGAATAACCAGCATAAACTTCATTTTTAATTCTTAATTGCTTTTCTCCGTGAATTTCCGTGGTGAATTTATCTATTCGTGTAGATTCGCTTATCCGTGTCATTCGTGTTCCAGGGATTCCGTGAAATCTGTGGCCCTTGTTTGGTTGTGGCTTTGCCGCGCTGTGTCTATTAGTGTTCATCCGTGGTTTTATCGGTTCTGTGCAGTTCCGTGAGAGTCCGTGGTAAATGGTTTTGTCTTTGCAAATATCAAAAAAGACCCAGATAAAGGTTTATCAGCTCCTGACCGCAGAAGACGGCCAGAATCCCGCTCAGGGCAATATAGGGGCCAAAAGGTATCTGTCGCCGCTTAGATAGGGTTCCCTTAATAAGCTCCACTGTCGTTCCGATAACCGCCCCTATGAGAAAGGAGAGGAAGAGAATCAAGAGGATCTGTTGCCAACCTAAAAAGACCCCGATCATTGCGGCCAGCTTCACATCTCCTCCCCCCATTGCCGGCTTCTTAAATATAATTTTGCCAAAAATTCCTACCAGAAGCAGGATCCCACCCCCTAAAATGGCCCCCAGGAGGGAATCCTTCAGGCTTAGATGGGGAAGAAACAGGGGAAAAATCAATCCCAGGGCTATTCCTGGCAGGGTGATAAGATTGGGGATTATCCTCTTGTCTAAGTCAATGAACCCAACTGTTATCAAGGAAGAGGTAAAGAGAATGTAAATCAGAGTGTGGGAGCTAATGCTGAAAAACCGGTAAATGGCAACAAAGAGGCAAGCGGTCAAAAGTTCCACCAGTGGATAACGGAAGGAAATCCTTCCGCCACAACTGCGGCATTTGCCTCTCAACAAGAGAAAGCTCAACATGGGTATGTTGTCAAACCACTTTATGGATGCACCACAAAGGGGACAATGGGAACCGGGATATACAATGGATTCCCCCCTGGGAAGCCTCCAGATACATACATTTAGAAAACTTCCGATGATCAGTCCTAAAGGAAAGAAAATTATGTAAATTAAAGAACTAAACAATGCTGCCACCCCCTACATTATTGACTCATCAATTTTCAAATATAATCTGAAAAAATCTCGGTAACCAGGATAAAATTTGTAAGATTTGATATAACTGCCCTTGCCAAACTTCGTTCGAGGCTAATGTTTATCCTTAATATATTCCTTAATCTGGAATAGTCTCAGCCAATACCACTGCTGCTCCATTATCAGAAATCCCCCATACATTCATGACTGCATCGTTGTCAAAGTCAACAACAGCCGTAGCTGTTGCACTATAGGTGGTTGCGGTTATGGCTCCAAGAGCAACTGTATATCTGGCCGGTCCGGCGGGAACAGCAGTAACCAAGGGCTGCTGGGCAAAACCGATATTGGCTAAAGTGGCGCCGAGGTAAGTATCATGTTCGTGGTAATATGCACGCATCAGATTGTGCACCTGCTTGAGCATAACAGGAGCCTCGGATTCTTTAGCTTTTCTCGCAGCTTCAAAATATCGCGGAATGGCAATGGTAGCCAAAACCCCAATTATGACAATTACAACCATCAACTCGATGAGGGTAAACCCCTCTTCTTTCCTATATGTCTTCAAATCAGCTCCTATCATCATCTAACACTAACTTCGGAGAAGGACAGGGGGACGATTTTTCATCGCCCCCCGCCTTTCAGCCGAAGCCACCAGGTAGTGGTTAGTCTGGTATCGTGTTCGTCAAGGTGACGTTAGTTCCATTGTCTGCGATAGTCCAGACGTTCATGACTCCATCCCCGTCAAAATCAACGACAGAGGTTGCTGTTGCCGCATAGGTGGTCGCAAGGGCGCTTGTAATAGCAATTGTATATCTGGCTGGCCCGGCAGGAGCAGCAGTAACCAAGGGCTGCTGGACAAAACCGATACCGGCTAAAGTGGCGCCGACATAGGTGTCACTTTCCTGATAGTAAGAACGCATCAATACGTGAACCTGCTTGAGCATTGTTTTTGCCTCGGACATTTTACTTTTGGTAGTAGCCGCCATAAACCTGGGAATGGCCAGAGCCGCAAGGATGCCAATGATGACCACCACGATCATCAGTTCGATGAGGGTGAAGCCCTTCTGGTTTCTCTGGAATTTGGAAAGCATCTTTTTCACCTCCTTTCATTTAGTTTCTCTTATCATTTTGACTTCCATATCTATTAAGCAAACCCTATGCCAATTGAAATGCTGGTTTTTAACTCTAAGTTAATTAAAGAATTAAGGCCAACCGAAAATTCAAGGATAAGTTATTAAGTCATCTCAAAAGAAGTAAAATCCCTAAGAATTTGCAAAAAGCAATTTCTTGAGATGGTGTTGAAGTGAAAGCCGAGACACAAGCCCAATAGCCTGCCTCTTCCTTGAAATCGCAAAAGATATGCCAAAGGCAGCTAACATTAGTAACCGGTTGATAATGCTTGAATTGGCTATTTTCTCATTTTTAAAAGGAGGTTTTAGGAAGGGTGGATAAGGTAGGCATTTTAAAAAGAAGAGAGAAGTTTGCAATATTAAGGGGTCAAACCTTTAATTACTAATTTAGCGGTCAGACCCCCTTCCGAGCCGTCAGAACCCCTGTTCTGACGGCAAAAAAGCAGGTGGCAGAAGAGGGCTTCTGCCACCTCACTTCTACCGCACTTTAGTGCGGGTTCGGGCCCTTTAGGGCCCTCAAAGGTTACCCCGGCTAAGGTCATCATAAGGGGTCACATCATAAGGGGTCAAACCTCTAATTGCTAATTTAGCGGTCAGATCCCTTTCCCGAGCCGTCAGAACCCCTGTTCTACCAGCAAAAAATTAGGTGGCAGAAGAGGGCTTCTGCCACCTCACCTAAGAGAATGGGCTAAAGCCCTACGACCCCGGCTAAAGCCGGGTAGAAGAAGAACCACCTCGCTCTTTGTGGATGTTATCATCCACAAAGGGAGTCCTTCCGTCAGAGTCATAATCATCATAAGGGGTCAAACCTCTAATTGCTAATTTAGCGGTCAGATCCCTTTCCCGAGCCGTCAGAACCCCTGTTCTACCAGCAAAAAAGAGGGTGGCCGAAGGGGGCTTCTGCCACCTCACCTATGGAATGGGCTAAAGCCCCTCAAAGGTTACCCCGGCTAAAGCCGGGTAGAAGAAAAACCCCCTCGCTCTTTGTGGATGTTATCATCCACAAAGGGAGTCCTTCCGTCAGGTCAGGAGCCCTGACGGCACAGAGAAAACCCTCAGCTAAAGCTGGGTAGAAGAAAAACTGGGTTCTGCCAGCTCTACTGAAAATCCTTGACTTTTTTTCTTTCTTACCCTATCTTTACCAATGAAAAGGAGGTGGTCCTGGTGAAAGAAGAAAAGTTGTCCTTAGCAGAAATGAAGAAGAGATACAAAAATGAATGGCTACTCATCGCTAATTATGAAACCAATGATGCAAAGCAGGTGCAGAGGGGGATAGTTATAGCCCACAGTCCCCAAAGGGAAGTTATCTACAAGAAGATGATGGAGATGAAAGGATCCGATCTGGCAATCGAATATACGGGAGAAATTGCCAAAGACGAAGTCTATATGCTATGATCCTCTGGCATCTGATAAGAAAATTAGGCTATTAACCGGAAGTGGCATTGAATACTGTCCGATTGTAAACATAGCCAAGATAGAGACAATTGGTAAAACCGTTCAAAACATTGATGTTGTTTGTCATACCCTTCCAAGTGAGAGCAAATTGGATGGTTTACTGGGATTGAATTTCCTCAAGAACTTTGACTTTTCCATAAAATTTTCCAAAGAAATGATTGAAGTTATTTGATTAGTCTGAACCTTCTGATCTGACCATAGCAGAACAGGTGCTTTGCTATTTCAATTATGAAGATTTGGTGGAGGCAATTCACAAATTGCCCCCATTCCTTGCTCTTTGTGGATGTTATCATTCACAAAGGGAGCCCTGCTGTCAGGAGGTAACTTCTGACAGCACTTGGGGAGGTGCCTTCTACCGCACTTTAGTGCAGGGTTAAGGGCCTTCAGGCCCTAAGAGGATGGGCTAAAGCCCCTCAGAGGTTACCCCGACTAAAGTCGGGTAGAAGAACCCTCCTTCGCTCTTTGTGGATGTTATCATCCACAAAGGGGGGGACCTTCCGTCAGGGCAGGAGCCCTGACGGCACAGAAGGGATTCTACCGCGCTTTAGCGCGGGCTACTATGGAGTACGTCAACTCCTGTTGACGTATGCTGTGACAGGAGTCACAGCACTCCAAATGGACTACCCGCCCCGACACGGAACGGTTCGGGAAAGTCGGGTAGAAGAAGCACCCCCTCGCTCTTTGTGGATGTTATCATCCACAAAGGAAGTCCTGCTGTCAGGAGGTAACTCCTGACAGCACTTGGAAAGAGGGATCCTGCCGTCAGGGCAGGAGCCCTACCAGCACAGAACATTTAGAATTAAAGTGTGCTGTCAGGAGGTAACTCTTCCGCCAGGAATCCCGTCGGAACAGGGCTGACAGCACTTGGGGCACTTGGAAAGTCAGGAAACCTCTCCCAAGAAGGATAACGGACTGTGATAGGAGTCACAGCACTCCAAATGGGCTAAAGCCCCTCAGAGGTTACCCCGACTAAAGTCGGGTAGAAGAACCCTCCTTCGCTCTTTGTGGATGTTATCATCCACAAAGGAAGTCCTGCTGTCAGGAGGTAACTCCTGACAGCACTTGGAAAGGGGGACCCTCCGTCGGGGCAGGAGCCCTACCTGCACAGAGGGTTTAGAATAATGACCTAAACCTGAGGAACTCCCGTTCCTCCAGCCTAAAAAGCCGGGCGAGAAAAAGATAGACCCCTAACCCAGCCAGAATTCCTGACCCGAAAACCAGAAGCTGAGGGAGAAGATGGGCCATTCCCACCTTCGCCTGGACGATCCTGTAGGCCCCCCAGGAGGCCCCACCGGCCAATAGGGAGGCCAAAAACATCCTTCCAAAGGAAGAGAAAATCCTTTTCCCATCTATATCCCCAATCTTCTTCTGCAGAAGCACAAGCAATCCACCAAGGTTTAACATAGCGGCCAGGGCAGTAGCCAGGGCCAGACCTCCGAGCTTTAAAAACTGCATCAGGATTACGCTCAGGACTATGTTTACCCCCATTGCCAGAGCTCCCACCTTAACCGGCGTCTTGGTATCCTTCAAGGAGTAGAAGGCCTGCACCACTACCTTCACCCCTCCATAGGCAAAAAGACCTATCGAGTAGAAACCCAGAGCATAGGCAGTCAGCGGGGTGGAGAGCGCGGAGCTAAATGCCCCCCTCTGAAAGAGGAGCCTCACTATGGGATAGCGCAAAGCTATGAGGAGAAACGAGGTAGGGAGGATGAAGAAGAAGATCCCCCTTAGGGAGCGGGAAAGGGTTTTGGTTAACTGTTTTATGTCCCCCTTAGCCGCTGAAGCCGACATAGCAGGGAGGGAGGCAGTGGCCAGGGAAACGCCAAAGATTCCCAAGGGAAGAAGCATTAGCCTGTTGCCATATTGGAGGGCTGCTACACTACCCGCTGGGAGGAGGGAGGCCAAAAATGTATCCACTAAGTAGTTGATCTCCGATACCCCAAGTCCAAATATCCCTGGGATCATCAGCTTTCCCACCCTACCAACCATCTCGTCCTTCCAGGGGAGGAGGGAAACAGGCTTAAAACCAACCTTAAAGAGGAGGGGAACCTGGATGAGAAATTGGAAGAGCCCGCCGATGAGTATCCCTATCCCCACCCAGAAAGCCTTTTCCGGCAGGCTATTCCCTAAGAGCCCCCCCAAAACAAGGGCTCCCATAATCCAGAAAATGTTTAAGACCACCGGGGAAAGGGCAGGAACGAAGAAACGGCGGTGGGAATTGAGTATGCCCATAGCCAGGGCGGCCAATCCCACAAAGAAGAGATAGGGAAAGAGAAGCTGGGCTAACCTTACCGTCAGTCCTAACTTAATTGGATTAGATCTCCATCCCCAGACAAAGAGCTTTATATAAAGGGGAGCACCAAAGACCCCCACGAGGACAAGGAGAGCCAATAGCAGGGAGAGATAAAACCCCACCGTAGTGGCCAACCCCCGGCTCCTTTTCTGATTCCCCTGGGATAAGACCTCGGTATAGGTGGGGACAAAGGCAGCACTAAGGGTTCCCTCCCCGAAGAGCCTGCGCAGCAGGTTGGGTATGCGGAAGGCCACCACAAAACAGTCGGCCACCATACCGGTGCCAAAAAGCGAGGCCATCACCATCTCCCGCACCAATCCGAGGATCCGGCTGAGAAGGGTAGCTATCCCTATCCTGAAGGCTGGCCTGATAACATCCTGACCTGAAGAGGAGCCCCTCTCTATATATCCACCTCCCCAAACTCCTTTAGCTTCTCGGTCACTAGCGATCTTATCTCCTCCAATCTGGCCTCTGACTTGGCCTCGAACCTGAGCACCAAAACAGGTTGGGTATTGGAGGCCCGCACCAAGCCCCAGCCATCCCCAAAGAGAATCCTTACCCCATCTACGGTGATCGTCCGGTATTTGGAGGAGAAATATCCCCTGGACTTCTGGGCTATCTCAAACTTCTCCTGATCATTCCTGCATTTGGCCCTTATTTCTGGGGTAGAGAAATAGTGGGGGACGCTTTGCAACATCTGGGAGAGGGAGAGATCGGCTCCATCCATTATCTCCAGCAACCTACAGGTGGCATAGATGGCATCGTCGTAGCCGAAGTAGCGGTCGGCAAAAAACATATGGCCACTCATCTCCCCAGCTAATACGGCACCAGTTTCCCGCAGCTTCTCCTTGAGCAGGGAGTGGCCGGTCTTCCACATTATTGGCTCCCCCCCCATCCTCTCTATCTCCTCCACCAGGGCCTGAGAGCATTTGACCTCGAAGATGATCTTTTCGCCTGGTTTTTTCTTCAGTATCTCCCGGGAAAAGAGGATGAGCAGATAGTCACCCCAGATTATCCTCCCCTTCTCGTCGATCACCCCAATCCTGTCGGCATCTCCATCATAGGCAATCCCCACGTCTGCCCCCTCCCCCTTTACCTCCTTGATCAGGTCCGCCATATATTCCACCACCGTGGGATCTGGATGATGATGGGGAAAGTGGCCATCGGGCTCACAATAAAGCTCGCTCACCTCACATCCCATATCCCGCAGAAGCCCGGGGGCGAAGATCCCCCCGGTTCCATTTCCCGCATCCACGACAACCTTTAACCTCTTTTTAAAGGAAAACTCCGCCCGCAACCTCTCCTGGTAAGGGCCGATGAGATCCTCCTTGGTTAGCTTACCCATACCTGAGGAAAACTGCGCCTTCTCTATAATCTTCCTGACCTCCTGGATCTGTTCCCCGTAGATGGTGGCCTTTCCTACGGCCAGCTTAAACCCATTGAATTCAGGGGGATTGTGGCTCCCGGTAATCATCACTCCTCCATCCACATTGAGGTGATATAAGCTGAAATACTGCACCGGGGTGGGAACTATCCCTATGTCCACCACATCCACCCCTGAGGAGAGCATCCCTCTGCTCAGGGCCTCCTTGAATTTGGGGGTGGAGAGCCTTACATCCCCTCCCAAGGATGCCCTCTTTCCCCCCTTTCCCCTGAGATAAGTGGCAAAACCCCTTCCCAACTCTTCTGCTACCTCCTCGGTCAGATCCTCATTCACTATACCTCTAATATCATACTCTCGAAAAATGTATGGGTTCACCCTCCCTCCTTTCTAATAGTTTACCACGGACTGAAGAAGAAATGGTCAATAATCAATGACCAATTAAGAACTTAGCCGCCTGCGGCGGGGCTTTTTTGACAGGATAACAGGATTTACCGGATTTTTATTCATCCCCGCTATTATTGTAAGAGCTGTCAGCCCCGTTCCGACGGGATTCCTGGCGGAAGAGGTAACTCCTGACAGCTACCTTTTGATCGACATCAGGAGATGTCTCCCACCCACTAACTCGCTTAGATGTAACATTGGTGGACGAGTTTTATTTATCCTGATCATCCTGTTAATCCCGTCTAAAAAAGGAATTTCCTATGCTTTCAGGTTATTACTCCGGCCACATTATAGTTTGCACATTGCTATTTCAAGTGTCATTGCGAGGAGTACTTCGCTTTGCTCAGCACAGGCTCCGCGACGAAGCAATCTCGTAGTCTCAACAGGTATTCGGTGTCTTCAGATTGCTTCGCTGCGCTCGCCCCATTAGATATCGATGAGATCTTAGAGATCTCAGGAGAATCTGACATTGAGAGAGATTATTACCTAACGGGGCTCGCAATGACATGCAATCTACTTTACGCTCCCAGTAGTAGTAGAGGTCAGAGATCAGGAATAGCCAGCATAAGTTTCATTCTTAATTCTTAATTCTCAATTCTTAATTGCTTTTATCCGTGAAATTCCGTGGTGAACCGTCACCCTCCTCTCTAATAGTGGCCTAATAGCCCCCTCTTCCTGGCTATCCCCAAAAACAGTTTAAAGATCCAAAAACCGACCAGAAAATAAAATGCGGAGTTGATCAGCAGGATGAGAAGGTCCCCAGAGGAAAGCAAAAGAATTGATCTCTTGTCCACCATTACCCCCCCGATTAGATCACTACCCAGGGATAGGGGGAGGGCCTTGAGCAAGGGCAGTTTGGAGATGGGAGCAGCAATAAGTCCTATAAAAACAAACTGAATGATCTGAAAAAAGGCTTGAATCTGCTTGAAAACCAGGGCCAGTCCCCCCATCACAAATCCAATTCCGTAGACCCCGGCCAAGGAGAGGACTAAAAGGGGCGTAATGCTTAGAAGGTCCAAATGGAGATACCTTCCCGTGGTGACCATCATCAGGGCCAAGATGGGAAGGACAAAAAGGAGGTTCAGAAAAAATGAGGCAATCACCCTGAAGATGCATACCCAACCAAATCCAAGGGGGGTCATATAGAGCTGTTCCAATGTCCCCATCTTGGCCTCATTCATTAACTCCCAGGAGAGGGTAGAGTAGGCGCTGATGGCAAAGGTCCACATCATAAACCCCACCACTATTCCATCTAAGGTATTCCCAAATTTGGGGCTTCCAGACCCCAAAGCCTTATAGCCCACGAAGACAACCAGGAAGATGAGATACAAGGCAATCAGCCCGGAGAGGAGGTTAAAAGGATACCTCTTTAACTCTATCCACTCGCGTATAAACATCGTCTTAAAGAGGGTTAACTTCTTCATTTTCTCCTCTGACTATCTTCAGAAATATCTCCTCAAAGTCCGGCTCCTTGTGATCTATAGAACCGACTGCACAACCAAACCTTTTGAGAATATTCACCAAATCGTAGAACCTTTCCGCCGAGCTGAGCTCAACATCAATCTGGGCGTTTGTGCCATCCCTCCCTATTTTACATAGCCCAAACTCCCTCTCGATTTGAGACCTGGCTTCACTGGGTAGATCTCCCTCTAAGTTAAAGCGATAGGAACTGACCTTAAAAAGCTGCTGGAGACCCCTTACGGTATCATCGGTAATCACCTTACCGTTGTTGATGATGATCACCCTCTGGCAAAGGTCCTCTACCACCTTCATATCATGGCTGCTCAAGAAAATCGTCTTTCCAGTATCGGCAACTAAGTTTCTTATCAGTTCCCTCATCTCATAGGATGATTCTACATCCAAACCCAAAGTGGGCTCATCCAAAAGCAGTAATTCGGTCCCCTTCACCAGGGAGCAGGCCAAGGCCAGCTTCTGCTGCATCCCGCGGGAGAGATACCTAGCCTGTGACCTCTCCTTCTCCTTGAGGCGAAATATGCGGAGCAACTCCTCGATATAAACCGCACTCTTCCGCTGAGGAATGCCCATCATCCCGGCAAAGAAGGAGAGGTTCTCCCGTGGGGTCAACCTCCAGTAGACATTGCGGTTCCCCTCTAAAACCGCACTGAGCTTGCCCATCCCAAACTTTGGGTTCTTCACCGTATCAACTCCGTCTATCAGCACCCTCCCTGAGGTCGGCGTAATTAGCCCACAGAGACACTTAATGGTTGTCGTCTTCCCAGCCCCATTAGGGCCTAAGAGGCCCACTACTTCACCCCTACCAATGGAAAAGCCAATCCCATCCAAGGCCCTTACCTCAGGCTTCCCTTTCTGCCTATAGACTTTCGTCAAACCCGCAACTTCTACCACCTGCTTCAATCCATCCCTCCAATGTTTCGGAACCTCCCAGACCCCTGACTCACCCAGACAATTATATCCTTTCCTTCCCTTTTGTCAAGTGGCTTTATTCTGCCAACTGAATAACCACAAAATGAACTCAGCTCCCTTGTGGTCGCTAACTCCTCCAGATGACCTCACAACCTATGGCGATCCGCTATCTTACGTCTGGTTTGCTCCGCCCCCACCCTTAAGTCCCGCACTTATGTATAAATGCAGGACTTCAAACAACCCTAACATTTCTGAATTTCTTATAAATTCCAAAGATTTTAGTTGACGAGGGGCAATTTATTGGTTATTTTGGGGCAGTTAACTTAAGTGGTACGGATAAGCTCTGATAAGATGTCTTCCCCTTGGGGCAGGGGGAGGGACGGACTGGGATTAAAATAGGAGGCAAAAAAGTTCAAGGAGGTGATATTTGCCCACAAAAATTAGGCTCCGCAGGATGGGGGCCAAAAAGAGACCCTTTTATAGGATAGTGGTGGCCGACTCCCGGATGCCCAGAGATGGGCAGTTCATTGAAGAGGTCGGCTACTACAATTCTCTCGTCGATCCTATGGTGGTGAACCTCAAGGAGGAGAGGATCTACCTCTGGTTGGAGAGGGGGGCCCAACCCACTGAGACGGTGAAGTCTTTGCTAAAGAAGGTGGGCCTTTGGGCCAAGTGGGTGGTGAAAAAGAGCGGTGGCGATACCTCAGAAATGGAGATCGTCTCCCAGGTCCCTGGCAGGAAAAAGGGGAAGAGGAAAAGGGAGGAAACACCTCCGGCTGTGGCTGAGGCAGAATCTGTTACACCAAGTGAGCAGGAAAAGCCTGGAGAGCAGACAGAGGAAAAGGCTTCCGGAAAGGAGAAATGAAAGATGAAGCAGCTAATCGAGTATATTGCGAAAGCTCTGGTAGATAAGCCTACTGAGGTTGAGGTGAAAGAGGTAGAGGGCGAAAAGACGATTGTTTACGAATTGAGGGTTGGCGATGGTGATCTGGGGAAAGTCATTGGCAAGAATGGTCAGACCGCCCGTTCTATCCGCACCATCCTCAATGCCGCCTCGGCAAAGCAGGGGAAAAGAGCTGTCCTGGAGATCTTAGAATAATCCCCTTTCGGGTTCACCACCAGACCTGAACATTATTACGGTTCTCGGGAGTCGGGGGAAAGGGTTGGGGATTGCCGGGGGCAGAGGTGAGATGAGCATACCCTACACTGTGAAAACTTTAACACTCCCCCATGGTCAACCTTCAGAGGTGAAAAGGAGTCGTGGCCATTCACAAATACCTGACTGCTGACTCTTGACCCCTGATCCCGGTGAATTTACTCTATGGAAAAGGGCTTTGTCACCGTTGGCAAGATCACCCGGCCATATGGCACCAAGGGAGCGCTAAGGGTAAAACCCTTAACCGATTTCCCCCAAAGGTTTCAAGAGCTCAAGGAGATATGGGTGCAATCCCCCAAAGGGGAGAGGGTGATTATGGAAATAGAGAGGGTGGAGCAGAGGAGGCGCTGGCTTATCCTCAATTTTTCCGGGGTGCACACCCGCTCACAGGCCCAGGAGCTAATAGACTCATACATTGAGGTAAGCGCTGAGCAGAGCTTCCCGTTAGAGGAGGGGAGCTATTACATCCACGATCTCTTGGGCTTGCCCGTCTATGCCGAAGAGGGTCGCTTAGTGGGCCATTTAGAGGATGTATGGAGGCTGCCGGCCAACGATGTCTGGGTCCTGAGGACAGATTCCGGACAAAAGCTCCTCCCAGCTACCAAGGAGATCGTCAAAGCTGTCGATCTGGGGCAGGGGAAGATAATCATTCATCCCCTCAATGGACTCCTGGATTAAGAGGAGATGAAGATTGACATTATCACCATCTTCCCTGAGGTTTTCCCCCCTTATCTGGAAAATGGGATGTGGGCTATCGCCCAAAAAAAAGGGATAGTTCAATTTGGGATTTACGATTTAAGGGATTACACCGAGGACAGACATCGCACGGTTGACGACTATCCCTTTGGCGGCGGACCGGGGATGATTATGAAACCGGACCCCCTCTTCCAGGCCATAGAGGCAATAACCACAACATCTCAAACCTCTCATCCTTTGACCATCCTCCTCTCCCCTCAGGGGGAGAGATTTGACCAGGAAATAGCCAAGGAGCTTTCCCAGGCCCCTTGGTTAATTTTACTTTGTGGCAGATACCGGGGAATCGACCAAAGGGTAAGGGAAAAGCTCGTTGATCGAGAGATTTCCATCGGGGACTATGTGCTCACCGGGGGGGAACTCCCGGCGATGGTCCTCATCGATGCGCTGACCAGATTACTTCCCGGGGTCCTCGGCGATATGGAATCGGCCAAAGAGGATTCATTCTATCAGGGCCTGTTGGATTACCCCCATTATACCAGGCCCCAGAACTTTCAAGGGTTAGAGGTTCCTCCCATCCTCCTCTCGGGAAATCACCAGGAGATCCACAAATGGAGGAGGAGGAAGGCATTGGAGATAACCTGGCAAAAGAGACCAGACCTGCTCAGCAAGGCGGACTTGACGAAAGAGGATCTGGCCTATTTAACGCAAATTGGCTACCATCCGCAATCAGGAGGCAAATAATGGATCTGATCAGGGATTTCACCGCCGCATACATTAAAAAGGAGATCCCCGATTTTAGGCCTGGGGATACGGTAAAGGTTCAGATAAAGGTTAAGGAGAGCGACAAGGAAAGGCTGCAGATTTTTCAGGGGACGGTTATCAAGAGAAAGGGTGGGGGCACAGCGGAGACCTTCACCTTAAGAAAGATAAGCGGTGGAGTGGGGGTGGAACGTATCTTTCCCCTTCACTCTCCCAACCTGACCAAGATAGAGGTGGTCAGGAGAGGTAAGGTAAGAAGGGCAAAGCTCTACTACCTGAGGGAAAGGAAGGGAAAGGCGGCAAAGGTTAAGGAGAAGATAACATAGGTGGGGGGCTTAGCGGTTTCCCTTTCATTTGAAGAAGAATTCAGAGATCTGGGGTTTAGGCATATTGCCGGGGTTGATGAGGCCGGAAGAGGACCCTTGGCCGGACCAGTGGTCGCTGCGGCGGTCATCTTCCCCGCAGGGGTTTTCCTCCCTGAGGTTGACGATTCCAAGAAATTAAGCCCCCACAAAAGGGAGAGGCTCTACCAAGAGATAGTAAATGGAGCATCGGCCTTTGGAGTGGGAGAGATCGCTGTGGAGACTATAGACCAGATAAATATAGGTGAGGCTTCCTTCCAGGCGATGAGGAAAGCGGTAGAGGCCCTCCCCATCTCCCCTGACCTCCTCCTCATAGATGGCAACCATCCCATCCCTGGGATAACTATAAAGCAGATAACGATAATTGGAGGGGATGCCCAGAGTTTCTCCATTGCCTCAGCCTCCATCCTGGCCAAGGTGACCAGGGACAGGACAATGGAAGCCTACGAGGTGCTCTTTCCAGGTTATGGATTTTCCCAGAACAAGGGCTACGGCACCCGCTCCCACCGGGAGGCCTTAAAAAGATTGGGACCCTGTGAGATCCATCGCCGCTCTTTTTCGCTCTTTGGCCCATAAAGGAAGGCATAAAACCTTAGGGGAAGGCTCAACCTCCTCCTTAGGGAGACGAGGGGAAACCTTAGCTTCTCGCTATCTACAAGCTAAAGGCTATCAGATATTGGAGACCAACTACAGGGCCCTCAGGGGTGAGATTGACATTATTGCTCGCAAGCGAGGGGAAATTGCCTTTGTGGAGGTAAAGAGCGGCAGGAGCCAGAGGTTTGGCCCCCCTTTGGAGAGGGTGGATATATACAAACAGAGGCAGATAGCTAAAGTAGCTTTGGCTTGGCTCCAATCAAAGGGATTAGATGATGTCCCCTGCCGGTTTGATGTCCTTTCCATAACGGAAAAGGAGGGGGCAATCGATATCGAACACATCGAGGATGCCTTCCAGATTTAACCCCCCGGGCGACCGTTCCACCCTGCAAACACCCCCAACAGCTTAGCACTTTAACACATAATCCAAGATGAAGAGAAGAAAGACAAAAGCCATCCCTGTGGGGAAGATCTACATCGGTGGGGGTTACCCTATCGTAGTGCAATCTATGACCAAAACCCATACCCAGGATGTGGAGGCCACTTTGGGCCAGATAAGAGAGCTGGAAGAGGCGGGATGTCAACTGGTCAGGGTAGCCGTCCCGGACAGGGAAGCCGCCGCGGCCATCTCCCGCATCAAACCCCAGATAAATATCCCCTTGGTGGCCGATATCCATTTCGACTACAGGTTGGCCCTTTTGAGCATAAAAAATGGGGCGGATAAGCTGCGGATAAACCCCGGGAACATTCAGGATAAGGGGAAGCTCAAGGAGATAGTATCGGCAGCAAAAGCCCAGGGGATTCCCATCCGCATTGGGGTAAACTCCGGCTCCCTCCCCCCCGACCTCTACTTGAAATATGGAGGGGTCACCGCTAAAGGTATGGTGGAGGCGGCCTCAAGGTGGGTGGAGCTATTGGAGGGTTGGGGGTTTGAAAGGATCATCATCTCCCTCAAATCAAGCGATCTGCCCCTGACCATAGAGGCCAACAGGGAAATCTCCTCCACCCTGGACTACCCCTTGCACTTGGGCATCACGGAGGCTGGTCCCCCCCACTTCGGAACAATTAAATCGGCAGCAGGTATAGGCACCCTGCTGGCCGAGGGGATCGGGGACACCCTCCGGGTCTCCCTTACCAGTGATCCTGTAGAGGAGGTGAAGGTGGGAAAGGCTATTCTCAGGTCACTGGACCTTCTTCAGGAAGGTCCCGTGATCATCTCCTGTCCCACCTGTGGCCGCTGCGAAATCGATGTAGTAAAGATCACCAAGGAGATGGAGAAGAGACTCAAGGGAATCAAAAAGCCGCTCAAGGTGGCGGTAATGGGCTGCGTGGTCAATGGTCCAGGCGAGGCTCAGGAGGCAGATGTGGGCATGGCTGGGGGCAAGGGATCTGGGCTCATCTTCCGCAAGGGAAAACCGCTAAGAAAGGTCGCCGAGTCAAAGATAGTGGAGGCACTGATGGAGGAGGTGAGAAAATTATGCTAAAGTGGGCCTTATTCTTTCTCCCCCTTTTTTGTCTTATCCAGGATGGATTGGCTATACCCTGGGATCAGTATAAACTCACCCGCTGGCAGGACCCCCTGGGCAGATCCCCTCTCAGTTTTGAGGATTTCCAGAGGGATAACCCCCCTCTGGGTTAAGTTCACCGTAGGTGAGGTGAGCTTAAGGGATGGATCCCCGTTCGGCAAGCTGAGGGCGAAAAACGAAAAAGTTGCCATCCTGGTCAACTCCACGCTCTATCCTAAGATTGTTTCCTCCCTAACTCTTTATACAGATGACCTCATCGCCGAGGGTTACTCCGTAGTTATGGACACTATAAGGGGAGGCCAGGCTGCGGACCTGCGGGATTTCCTCTGGGAGGAGTGGGCCACGGACTCCCTGGTGGGAGCCATCTTTATCGGCGATCTCCCCTTAGCCTGGTATAAGATGGAGGACTCCTGGGGTGATTCGGAGGAGTTCCCCATAGACTACTATTTTATGGATTTGGATGGGGATTGGGGGGATGCCAACGGAGATGGCATGCTTGACTCCCACCTTGGAGCCACCGAGCCGGAGATCTGGGTAGGAAGGCTCACCCCTTCCCACCTCACCTGGGGAAACGAGGAGAACCTGTTGCGCGGATATTTCACCAAGGACCATCAATACCGCACAAGTGAGCTATCCCTTCCGCAAAGGGCCTTAGCCTTTGACGACGATTGGGACTACGTGGGAGATGCCTCGCTGAGCTTGCTCTACGACACGGTAAGCGTGGTGGACAATTCCTGGGAGACCACCGCCGCGGGATACTAAGCTAGGTTGGAGCAAGGTTATGAGTTCGTCCACCTTATGGCCCATTCCTCCCCCTGGACCCACACCTTTAAGCCTCAGGGTCAGGGGGGAACGGTTTACAACTATGAGATAAATCTCTTAGGGCCCAAGGCCTTCTTCTATAACCTCTTTGCCTGCTCCAATGCCCGCTGGGTGGAGACGAACAACATAGCCTCCTGGTACATCTTCTCCAACCCCTATGGCCTGTTGGCTGTGGGCACCACCAAGACGGGTAGCATGCTCTACTTTGATGATTTCTATGGCCCCTTAGGGGAGGGCCAATCCTTTGGAGAGGCTTTCAAGAGCTGGCTGACCTTGCATGGGGAGGATTCACCTTCCTGGTTCTATGGGCTAACCATCTTAGGTGACCCCACCCTCCACCCAAAAGCCGGTTCCTCGGGGTTGGTCTCGGAAGAAATTGGGCCTTCATTCCACAGGGATAGCTCCTGGACCCAATACAGGGTAACCGATAATCCCTTTACCGATGGGGATGCCGCCCTGACCAGCAGCGAAAACGGAACCATCTACCTTGTCTGGGCCTCTGGCCGGGATATAAGGTCCAACCTCTATGCCAGCCACTTTACCGGAGGGGGTTGGTCAACCCCCCAACAGGTCTGTCCCCACGAGTATTGGGACCTGGCCCCTTCCATTATCAGTGAACCCTCTGGCCGGGTCTGGATAGCCTGGCACAGCCTTCGTTCAGGAGGAGTGCAAAACATCTTCACCAGCTACAGCGACGATGGAGGGGTGAACTGGTCTGAAGCAATACAGCTCACCTCTGATCCCGGATATGATGTGGAACCAAAACTGGTCATCGGGCCAGAGGGGAAACCCTGGGTCTTCTTCAAGAGCTGGCGGGATGGAAATGCCAACATCTATTTAAGCCGCTATACCGCTGGCTGGGGGGCTCCAGAGCAGGTGACCAACGATCCCCGGGATGATATCTCCCCTGCGGCTGCAAAGGATGAAGAGAGAAGGGTATGGGTAGGTTGGGCAGCGAACCCAGGGGATAACTGGGACATATACGCCAGGTACAGGGATGAGGGGGGTTTCTCCCCCATCTACCGGCTAACCTCCCATCCAGGAGCTGACCTTCACCTCTCCCTGACCTGCGACAACTCCGGCCAACTATGGGCTTTCTGGCAGTCATTCAGGGACGGAGATGCCAACATCTATGCCAGCCAATTCACCGCGGGATCCTGGTCTGCCCCCTTTGCCCTGACCAGCGACTCAGCCGATGATCTCTCCCCTTCTGCCGCCCCCTTTGGTTCAACCGGAGCAATCGCAACCTGGAGGAGCAATAGAGGCCAACATTGGGACATCTGGGAGCGCAATTTTGAGGAGGGTTCCTGGAGCCAGCCAGCAATGATCTCCACCGATTAGAGAGATGACATCTCCCCTGTGGTCTGTTCTTCCCCCCAAGGGGATAGTTGGCTTGCCTGGTCATCAAGCATGGGGGACAACTGGGAAATCTATGCCAGTTGGAATCAACCCTTAGGTTTATCAGAAGATAAGCAAAATCCCCTACCCTCGCAGTTCTCCCTCTCCCAGAACTATCCAAATCCGTTTAACTCTACCACCCTCATCCACTACACCATCCCTCAGGTTATAGGTGAAAGGTCTAAGGTGGAAGGGGGCCCTAACACCTCTCACCTAAAACCTATAACCTTAAAGGTTTACAACATCCTGGGTCAGGAGGTGCGAACCCTGGTAGCCGGGGAACAGAGAGCGGGCAACTATCAAGTCAAATGGGAGGGGAAGGACAATTTCAGCCAGGATGTTTCCAGTGGAATCTACCTCTACAGGTTAGCGGTGAAAGGTGACAGGTCATGGGTGACAAGAACGAGAAAAACGGTATTACTTAGGTGATAAACGAGATGGACTAAAGCCAATCGTTGATAGCAAAGCAACGATGTGCCCCTTGGCTGTCATTGCGATGAAAAAGATTAAACTAATAGCGGGGCAATTGTCGCAAGTCAAGGGGCTACCCTTCTAACTAGTGTCTGTCCGGAATTCCAGTTTTGAGGGAAATGTCATTGCGAGGAGTGAGGAACGAACGACGAAGCAATCTTCTTATTTCCATGAGATTGCTTCGCTCCTTTCGGTCGCTCGCAATGACGGAAATATTTCAATTTTGGTAGTTTTCGGACAGACACTAACTATCCTTTTAAACCACTGCTTTGGCCCTGGGCTTCAGCAGGGGGGCAAACTCCTCCCAGGAGTAAGGGACAAATACCCGTCCCAAGGTTGTTTCAAACCCTTTCTTCATAGCCTCTTTCACCTCAGTAAATTCCACCTCCCGGCCCAGACTAGCGGAGAGGTCTGTCCCCCGTAGCTCTCCAAAGGGAGAGGGGAGAAGGTCGGCTATGGAAAGTCTCCCCCTCCTCAAGGGAATTGACCCATGCTGGAGGATGGCTTTCTTTAATCTCCTTTGGGCACTGCCCACAAGCTTCCATCCCCCAATCTCGACCTCGTATCTGCTTACGGAGGCAAAACAGGGCCTCCCTTTGAGGTGAGAATGGGTTTTTACCCTCCCTCTTTCCAACCTCACATCCACCCCCAATATTCGTAGCCCTTCCACCAAGGCTTGACTGATAAGCAGATAGATACCAGTCAGGCCCTTCGCCTGACGGAGATCTTCCTCCCTTGCTACAAAAGAGTAAGTGAAATCATCCAAATGAAGGATTGCCCTTCCTCCAGTGGGCCTTTTGACCACTTCTACCCCAAACTGGCGGCATTTCCTGAGGTTAACCACCTCCCTTGGCTTTTGAAAATAACCAAGGGAGACAGCAGGCGGCTTCCACCCATACACCCTGAGGATGAGGGGGAGGTCTCCCCCCTCGGCCTGGAAGAGAAGGTCCTCATCTAAGATCATATTAAAGCGGCCATCCCTAAATCCGGTGTCCAAAAATATCCCCGGCCTCATAGAAGATGGGATTCCCTTAATTTGAAATACAATTTCTCGGCCACCTCAGATGGCTCCCCCTCCCAGATTTCCCCCTTTTCCCTGGGTTTAGGGGCAAAGATCCGCAACACCTGGGTGGGTGACCCGCTCAAACCAACCTCCTCCTCTTTAACCCCCAATTCATCCAGTCTCCAGACCGGGATATCCACCTTCTTGGCCCTCAGTTTCCCCCTTAAAGAGGGTAGCCTGGGCTCATTTATCTCCTTGACCACCGTAAGGAGGGCCGGGAGAGGGGTCTGAATGACATCATAACCTTCCTCGGTCATCCTTTGGACTACTGCTTGCTTAGAGTCTATCTCCTCTATCCGGCGGACAAAGGTCACCTGGGGGATGCTCAGATGCTCGGCCACTCCGGGACCTACCTGGCCGGTATCCCCATCCGAGGCCTGTCGGCCACAGAAAATGAGATCATAAGGGGAGAGCCTGCGGATGGCCTGAGCCAGGGTGTAGGAGGTGGCCAGGGTGTCCGCACCGGCAAAGGCCGGATGGGAAAGGAGAATGGCCCCATCAACCCCCAGGGAGAGGGCTTCCCGCAAGGCCTCCTCGGCCTGCGGGGGGCCCATACTAATGGCGATGACCTCACCTTCCAGCTTCTCCCTTATTCTCAACCCCTCCTCAATGGCATACATATCAAATGGGTTAATGATGCCGGGCACCCCCTCACGGATGAGGGTATTCGTCTCAGGGTTGATCTTTATCTCTGTGGTGTCCGGAACTTGCTTTATGAGAACAATGATCTTCAAGCTTAATCACCTAAGTGTTTTTGAAGCCATTCCCCAATGCACTTGGCATAATCCCAAAGAGCTGTCAGGTGCCCTCACCTGACGGCGAGAGAGGAAGGTGGCAGAACAGGGGTTCTGCCACCTCGGATGGGTAAGAATACCTGACCGCTGATCCCTGGCTACCGTAAACTGGCATTTTCCTAACCTGTCTCCGATGCTTTCCACGTCTGTCATAGAATTCCTTCCTTAGCAACCCGTTCTATCAAAAGCCTCGTGTGTCTCCCATAATAATATTGGCGATCGAAGTAGCGGGACATAACCCGGAATTCAAACCTTATCCTCTGCAGTTCATCTTTACAGTAAATCAGCTTCCCCTCCTTCACCACCCTAAATTGAAAGGAAAGGGGAAGATCCCTGAGCAGAAGAAGATCAATCCGATCGGTCTGGAAAACGACTGAGAGGTCACTTATCAACCTAAGCCTGAGGCCGAAACGTTGGCCCTTGTTTAATCCCTCATTCAGGTAAACGGCGATATCCAGATCGCTTCTCGGCCCAGCCTCCCCCCTGACCTGGGAGCCAAAGAGATAGGCAAAGACCGCCTTATTCCTGCTCAAGACCTCCACCAGCTCTGATTGATCAAATTTAGACATGAGTTTGGATTATTCACTCCTGTGCAGGCAGGGCTCCCGCCCTGACGGACTACAAAAGAAGACCCCTTCTCTCAAGCCAGATCTGCAGCTAAGTCCCATTTTGAGCTAATTTGACAATGACATATTTCTGTCAGGGCTCTGCCCTGACAGCACGGTGGAACAAACCTCTCCCAGCCACGGTTGAGCAAAAGGGCTCTTAGTTTAGAGAATTTGAATTTGGTCATTGGGATTTGTTTCGGATTCGACATTCGGATTTCGGATTTCCTTATTTGCCCCGTCGGGTGTGAAACTACCCACGGGGCAGGCTTCCCACTCGAGGGTTTGAGGCGAAGCTTCGTTAGCCCTTTACCTCCTCTTCCCGGCTAGCTCCTTGATCAGGTTTGAGGCGATGATGGCCCGCTGGATCTGGTTTGTCCCCTCGTAGATCTGGGTTATCTTGGCATCTCGCATCATCTTCTCCACTGGATAGTCCTTCATATAGCCATAACCACCAAGGATTTGCACCGCATCGGTGGTTACCTTCATAGCCACATCAGAGGCGAAAACTTTGGCCATAGCAGATGGTTTGGCCACCCTCTTGGCCCCCCGGTCGATCAGCCTGGCCACGGCATAGGTGAGGGCTCTGGCCGCCTCTATCTGAGTGGCCATATCGGCCAGCATAAACTGAATCCCTTGAAAGGAGGCGATCGGCTTTCCAAACTGTTCCCTCTCCTGGGCATAGGCCACAGCCTCCTCCAAGGCCCCCTGGGCTATACCCACTGCCTGCGCGGCCACCCCGGGGCGGGATTGGTCAAAGGTACGCATAGCGATGAGGAAACCCTGCCCCTCCCTTCCCAAGAGGTTCTTCTGGGGAATAAAGCAATCCTGAAAAATAAGCTCCCTGGTGGTCGAACCTCTAATTCCTAACTTATTCTCCTTCTTGCCAAAGGAGAAACCAGCAGTCCCCTTCTCTATAATGAATGCGCTCAAGCCTCGGGAGCCTCTGCTCTTATCGGTTGCCGCTATTACCGTATATATCTGTGCCTCACCACCATTGGTAATCCACTGCTTTGTTCCGTTGAGCAAATAGCCATCCTTCTCCCTCCTTGCTGCTGTCTTCACTGCCCCGGCATCAGAGCCTGCTTCTGGCTCGGTGAGGGCAAAGGCGGCAAGCCCCTTTCCCGCGGCAATATCTGGCAAATACTTCTTCTTCTGTGACTCAGAGCCGAAAAGGAGGATGGGAAATGTGGCCAGGGCGGTGGCGGCAAAGGCCAGAGCTATCCCCCCACAGACTCGGCTCAGTTCCTCGGTGGCGATAACCATCTCCAATATGCCTCCCCCCAATCCGCCGTAATCCTGGGGGATAAAGAGGCCAAAAATATCGGATTGGGCAAGAACTTCCACTATCTCCCAAGGAAAATCCTGCGTTTCGTCATACCTTGCCCTTAACGGCTTTATCCTCTCCTCGGCAATCTGCCGGCAGAGCTCCTTTATCGTCCACTGTTCTTCGGTAAGCTCATAATCCATAAATTTCCCTCAGCTTTTTTAGGGCCTCCTGGGCCGCACGCTGCTCCGCTTCCTTCTTTGACCTTCCCCTGCCTTTTCCCCATACCTCTCCCTTAAGCTTTACCTTAATTTCAAACTCCCCCTCAGGCTTCACCTCCACCGCGTAGAGGGGCAACCCCCACCCTCTATCTTGGCTGAACTCCTGTAATTTCCCCTTGTAGTTTGACTCAACCTGAAGCAGCTCCTCCCCAATCACTCCCCCTTCCACAAATGACCTGGCCTTCTCCATCCCCCCGTCCAAGTAGATGGCCCCAATCACCGCCTCCAAGCATCCGGCCAGGTTTGAGGTGTTCTCCTCTCCCCCCTTGCTTGTTTCTCCTTTTCCCAAAAGGAGAAACCTCCCCAGACCCATCTCTCTGGCCTTAGAGGCCAAAGTCTCCCCCCGCACCACATTGGACTTTAGCTTGGTAAGCTCCCCCTCATCGGCCTGAGGCCGTAGCCGATACAAGAACTCCCGC
Organism: uncultured Gemmatimonadota bacterium; assembly: GCA_964626665.1. Lineage (GTDB taxonomy): Bacteria > SM23-81 > DAOVCL01 > DAOVCL01 > DAOVCL01 > DAOVCL01. The sequence goes on from CAZVGK010000018.1 coordinate 59,450, forward strand.
ACCACAAGCTCCAAAACGGCGTCGCCCAGAAACTCCAGCCTCTGATTGGACTCGCTCTCCCCCCTTTCATAGGCGAAGGAAGCATGAGTCAAGGCCAACCTCAGAAGTCCGGTATCTTGCAGATCTATCCCCTTTTGGACCAGCCATCCCCTGAGCTCACTCGGAGAAAAGGAATCCCCTATAATCATTGAGGTCTATCCCTCAAATCTCCTGAGGGCCAGGCAGACATTGTGCCCTCCAAAACCGAAGGAGTTGCTCAAGGCTACCTTAACCTCCTGGTGGCGGGATTGGCCGGGGACATAATCCAAATCGCAATCCGGATCCTGATACTCGTAGTTTAATGTGGGATGGATGGTGGATTCCTGAATGGATTTAGCGGTGGCTATCAGCTCCGTCGCCCCTGTTGCTCCCAATAAGTGTCCCACCATCGACTTAGTAGAACTTATCGGCACCTCATAGGAATATTCCCCAAAAACTAATTTTATGGCCTTGGTCTCCGTGCGATCATTGAAGGGAGTAGAAGTGCCATGGGCGTTGATATAATCTACCTCCTCCGGTTTGATGCCCCCATCCTGCAGGGCCAACTCTATAGCCTTGGCTGCCCCCTCACCGTCGGGAGAGGGAGCAGTTATGTGATGGGCATCATCGGTCATCCCCAGACCTACCAACTCAGCATATATCCTGGCCTTCCGCTGCAGGGCATGATCAAGGGTTTCCAGGATAAGGGCCCCCGCCCCCTCCCCCATCACAAAGCCATCCCTTTGGGCGTCAAATGGCCTGCTAGCCTCCTGGGGGACCTCATTGCGGGTGGAGAGGGCTTTGGCTGTGCAAAACCCAGCCACCGAAAGGGGGGTGATGGAGGCCTCCGCTCCCCCAGTGATCATCACATCAGCCTCCCCTCTCTGCAGGATGCGGAAGGAGTTCCCAATGGCATGAGCCCCTGAAGCACAGGCGGAGACCGTGGAATAGTTGGGCCCCTTGGCATTGATAGCAATGGCCACCTGACCAGGGGCCATATCAATGATCATCATCGGGATAAAGAAAGGGCTTAACCTCATCGGCCCCTTCTCCAAGAGGATCTTGTATTGCCTCTCCCAGGTCCCTATCCCTCCAATGCCTGAGCCCACCACCACGCCAATTCTCTCCGGATCCTCGGCGGACAGATCAAGTTTCGCATCTGCCACAGCCATCTTGGCCACCGCTACCGCATACTGGGCAAAGGTATCCATGCGGCGAGCATCCTTCCTGTCTATATAGTCCAGGGGTTGGAATCCCTTAACCTCACCAGCTATCTTGCTGGAGAACTCACTGGGATCGAACTTGGTTATCCGCACCACCCCGGAGCGGCCAGCTTTCAGATTTTCCCAATATTCCTCCACCGTATTACCTAAGGGGGTTAACACCCCCATACCGGTAATTACCACCCTCTGCAAATCTTTATCCCCGTGCGGGCGGGGTTCGCCTCTATCCCTTTTTGTTCTTCTCGATGTATTCAATCGCCTCTCCCACAGTGGTCAGCTTCTCAGCCTCCTCATCCGGAATCTCCAAACCGAACTTCTCCTCCAAAGCCATTACCAGCTCTACGGTATCTAAGGAGTCCGCCCCTAAGTCATCAACAAAGGATGCCTCTAAGGTCACCTTGTCAGGATCAACACCTAACTGTTCCACTATAATATCCTTTACCTCTTCCTGCACCGGCATTTTAACCTCCTTCTTTATTCAGTTGACAGAAGTCAGGGACCAGTAATCGGTTGGCAGTTGTCAGTCGCCAGTTGACAGAGGTTTCCCCAATCTCTGTAAACTGACCTCTGATCCCTGTGAACTGCTTTACATAAGCATTCCCCCATCCACATTTATGGCCTGGCCGGTGATATAGCCACTCTCCTCTGTGCAGAGAAAGAAGACCAGATTGGCCACATCCTCGGGTAAACCACTCCTCTGGAGGGGAATCTGGCTCAAAAATGAATCCCAGATTTTCTCAGGAAGGGATTTGGTCATCTCCGTCTCTATAAAACCAGGGGCAACTGCATTGACGGTAATACCTCGGGAGGCCACTTCCCTGGCTACTGCCTTGGTCAGACCGATGAGCCCCGCCTTTGAGGAAACATAGTTGGCCTGCCCAGCATTTCCCATTTTCCCCACCACTGAGCTGACATTTACAATTCTCCCCCATCTCCTCTTCATTATTCCCCTAAGCACAGCCTTTGTGCAATAGAAGGCCCCCCGCAGGTTCACCCCCAACACAGACTCCCAATCCTTGCTGGTCATCCTCATTATCAGGTTATCCCTGGTGATCCCGGCGTTGTTGACCAGGATGTCCACCCCTCCCCACTTTTGGTTGATCTCCCCTATCCCCTTCTCCACCTCTTCCTGGAGAGAGACATCAATCCTCAAATGGAGGGATTGCACCCCCATTTCCTCTATGCCTACGGCTGTATCTCGAGCGGATTCTGCGTCCACTTCAAACAGGGCCACATCGGCGCCTCCCTGGGCTAATCTCAAACAAATGGCTCTGCCAATTCCTCGTCCCCCACCGGTAACCAGGGCTTTCCTTCCCTTTAGCTCCATCATTTTTTAATGCTTTTCCCTTTGTCTAAATTTTAAGCGAGGTGGCTGAACCACGATTCTGCCACCCTCCTCTCTTACTGGTAGATGAGGGCACCTGACGGCTCATTAGGATCAGGACTGAAGGACAACACAGCGGAGCGAAGCCGCAACCAGACAAAGGCTACAGATTACAGAACCCGAAAGACGCAAATGAACGAAACTGAACGAAAAGATGGTCGTATAAATGAGGTCATTACGCTTCTACCCCCGCTAAAGCGGGGGGTAAGAGGGCTTTAGCCCAAAGGTTCCTGCGGTCTTTTCGTCATTCGTCATTAGGATTTCGTCATTAACCTAAGGCCCGCACTAAAGTGCGGTAGAAGTTGGCTGCTCAAGCCTACCCTAAGAAACTTTGCAAAAAAACAAGATCCTGCAAAATTGTAGTACAGCTAAAGGCCATTCCCCAGGAAATCCCTTAGCTCTTCTTGGTCTGATACAGGATAGACCTTTATCCCCCTGGCTATCCTCTTCACCAGTCCAGAAAGGACTTTCCCGGGTCCCACCTCCAAAAAGATCTCTGGATTGAGGGCAGCAAGGCTCTCCACAGTCTTTGTCCATCTCACCGGACTGGTAATCTGATCCTCTAAAAGTTCCCGTATCCTGGGGGGCATATCCTCCCTCTGGGCCGAAACGGTAGAGAAGAACTTCACCTGAGGGGGATAGAACTCCAACCTTTCGAGAAACCTCTCCATTCTCTCCTTGGCAGGCCCCATTAAGGGAGTATGGAAGGCTCCGCTCACCCTAAGCTGAATAGCCCTTTTGGCCCCCTTTGCCTTGGCCAGCTCAACCGCCCTCTCCACCGCCTCCACCTCACCACTTATCGCCATCTGAAAGGGGGAGTTATAGTTGGCCACCTTGACCAGTCCCTCTACTTCTCTGCATAGCTCCTCCACCTGGTCTGTGATGAGGCCAATTATGGCAGCCATTGTCCCCAGCCGCTCCTCTCCCGCCCCTTGCATCAACTCGCCCCGGAGCTTCACTGCCCTTAACCCCTCCTCAAAGGATAAAACTCCAGAAGCCACCAGAGCGGAATATTCCCCTAAGCTATGTCCAGCCACAGCCAACGGCTTAAGTCCCTCCCTTTTCAAAAGATCTAAGGCCGCTATAGAATGGAGAAATATGGCCGGCTGGGCATTAACGGTCTGGTTGAGCTCCTCAACAGGCCCCTCGAAACAGAGCCTGGCCAGATCAAAACCCAAGATCTCGTTGGCCCTCTCAAACAACTCTTTAGAGGGAGGGTCCTCCTCCCAGAGCTTCTTTCCCATTCCCACATACTGTGACCCCTGCCCAGGAAAGACAAAGACTGCCTTCAATTTTTCCTCCTATATCTGTGTGATCAAGGCAGAGCCCTGACTGAATAAACGACTCCTCAGATCAGAAATTACAATCGTGCACAATCCAGGTGTTAACCCAACTCCGATTTCAAAATGCTACTAATCCCTATAACTGTAAAACCGACTAATTTACCGGTCTTCTCAATATATCTCAATAGCACCCCACTGCCCACATCCATCGTCAGTGCCGGCCTGGGCTTTCCAAATGAGATGTAGAGCGTAATCAGCTTCCCTATCATAGTCCCAAGTGATTTGCTCTGGTTTTTCCACAGTTAGGGTTTCCATACTATCAACCTCCTTCTTGAACTGTGGGAGAGGGCTCCAGACCTTTCAAGAGCTGTCAGCCCCGTTCCGACGGGATTCCTGGCGGAAGAGGTAACTCCTGACAGCACACTTTTGATCGACATCAGGAGATGTCTCCCACATCCCAGCTTCTTGTGGATGATGACCCACACAAGAAACAGAGGAGGTGAGTTTTATTTATCCCGATCATCCTGTCAATCCCGTCTAAAAATGGAAATTCCTATGCTTTGAACTTGAGTAACTACAGAAAAGAACTAACCACTACCTCCCTCTCTGGGTCGTAGCTCAATCTCACCTCTGGAAAATCTAATAGAGAGATCAAAATACCTGAGAAAACTTAAACCTAACAACCCATCCACTCGACTTTCTTCTGGCAGATCGTGACAGAGAACATCAAAGTTCTCTATTCTTTCCCCAAGAGAGGAAAATGCTTTTACTTTGATCTCTGGGGCAAATTCAATCCCACTCCCTGTTATGAGCCGTTTTCTACTTGCAGACTTTGCAGGATCATAACCCAGGGTCATCACCACATCCCAAGGGATGATTGTAGAACTGGAACCTGTATCCAATACCATTCTCAGATTTCTAACCTCGCCTCCAATGAGACCCTCAACCTCTGCATCTACTAAGAGAACGCTATCGTTTGGATCGAAGTTTACAATTCCCATAGGAACATTACCTCAACATCCTTGGGAAGTTTGCCTGCATACCTGACCCCAACCTTACCCTTGTATTTCTTCATCTGTTTGTAAATTTCGCTTCTGTCTTTGCTATGAGCCACCAAAATCCCTCGTTTGGGCCTATTCATTTCGTCAGCCTCATAGTCCACAAAAAGTAACCACTCATTAGGATGTGCCTCGATCATCTCTTCGATAGTTTCCATCTTTCCCATTTCTCCCTCCTGTCTTAATATTGTCAGGGCAGAGCCCTGACAGCACGGTAAATCGATTGTTTGTTACCCCAGTGACAAAATAAGGAGTCTAATGTCCCCACAATTTCCTGACAGAGTATATTCTCACCTCAAACTTATCGAATACTTCTTTTATGGAATCGTATTTAACCCGGATTATTCACAAACTGATAACCAATTGGTATAACCTTTACAGTTTTAGGGGTTTATGTATTTACCCTGTAGGGACAGACCTTCAGGTCTGTCCACTTTCTTCGGACAGGGCTAAAGCCCTGTCCCTTGTATATTAAAGCCTAGAGCCCGAAACTGCAGAAGGTAGGCT
>CAZVGK010000019.1:0-63904 GCA_964626665.1 uncultured Gemmatimonadota bacterium
CTCAATAGTTTAACTAATACCTATAGCCAAAAATCTGCGGAAGCTGGGTTATAAGTAAGAACTTTAAGAAAAATATTACTTCGTCCGAAGTTATGAATCGCTTTGTTTCTACTATTCTTGTTATTTCTTGATTGAAATATTCATCTTGACCGATAAATTTTTGACACTCTTTCTCAAACTCTTCTAAATCTTTCTGCCTTCTCTCTATATTTTCAGCCCGCTTTTCAATCTGTTGAATCTTTTGCTCATAAGTAAGCTTTGTGTTGAATATCTCTTTTGTTAATTCCCTTATCTCGTCTCCTAGAATGGCATCTAAATCGCCGATATATTTTTCAAAAACATTTATTCGACTGTATAAACGTCTTAAAATTTCATCGTCAATCGTTCCGATCATTGAAAAGTTGTAAATAAGGATTTTCTCATGGCGTTGTCCATAACGATCAAGCCTGCCGATTCGTTGCTCTACTCTCATCGGATTCCATGGTAAATCGTAGTTAAAAATTACATTACAAAACTCAAAGTCTAATCCCTCGCCACCTACTTCAGAAGAAAGTAGAATTTTTATTTTATCTGATTGGCGAAATTTCTTAATAATTTTCTGTCTATCTTTTGTGGGAATATCCCCATGAATTAAACCTATCCTTTTACTGTATTCTGTAGTTTCTAATTTTCTTCTTAAATATTCCAAGGTCTTTTTAAAAAAAGCAAAGACCATTATCTTTGCACTGGGATCTTCTTTTTCGAGTTCACGTAAACCTTCCAAGAACCTATCAAACTTTGTGTCAACATTGCCTACTCTGTTGGCAGCTCCTTTAAGATTCTTAACAGAAGTGAATTCAGCATCATCTAACTTCCAGGACGAATCAATATCTAGGGAAGGATCTATTACATCCCCGTTGTCCGCAGATAGAGCTTTAATAACTCCCTTTTTAATTATATTATCAAGCTTTTCCTTCATAACCTGAATACAACTTGCCACTTGCCTTTGAGGCATTATGACTGCAAACGATATTCCTTGCGAAGAACCATATCTTGCTGTAAAACGTTCTGAGACAAAACCGGTTACAGCGTTATAGAATCCCATTTCCTCTGGTGTAAATTGAACCCGAAGCACCCTTGCTTCTCTGATGGGAAATTGAATCGCAACATCCCTTTTTTTTGTTCTGGTAAAAACATAGGATAAGCAGTTTAACTCTATGAGAATTTTCTGCAAGCGAATTGCTTGCTCTTTAGTAAGCTTATTATTATTGCTAAGTAAATCTATTGCTTCACGATAAAAAGAATTTTTAATAAATTTCTCTTTTTGAGATGTTTCTTCAACTTTTTTAAGCACTTCAAGCGCAGCACTTGGCTCATGTAATCTCCGCAGAGCATTATTGATATATTCATTACCCAAGTTTGACACCTGTAGTTATAACTTCTGAAATAGCAATATGTTAGAAAATGGGTTACACTACACCTTGTAGGATTAGAAAGAGCTAACTTCCTGTTTCTTAATAAGTTACTCTACAATACGGCTGAATTCATCAAGTCCAGCAACCTCTAATAGTTTTAATTGGGTCGGGGTTGGCTGGGTGGTCTTTTGCAGCTTTTTGCCAGCAAGATCAATCTGCACAACCTTCAAGCTGGCAAGTTGCTCCAGGGCCTTTCTGGCGGTAAGTTTCATGCCCGCCCAGTCGAAGGCCTTCTCCAACAGGCTCTCTATGAGATAGGCAAGGACACATATGGCCACATGGGCCTTTACCCTTGGGTCTGTGTGATGCCTGATAGGTCTCAATTCAATAAAGTTCTTGATTTCATCGAAAGCATCTTCTACTTGAGTAAGGGTGCGATAACCTCTGGCTATATCTTCGGGGGAGAGCTTCCCAGCATCACTATGCAGGATCATCATTCCATCTAAGCTGGTCTGACGGGCCAAGACCTCCTTGTTCAGCTGATACTCTAAGTTGTAAGGCCCCTTCCGCTTGAAGCTAAAATATTTCCTGGCCCCCTTTAACCTGAGCCACCTATCAATCTGCCTCTCCGTCTTCTCCCTGTTCCTCCGGGCACCCCTCTTGCTATGCTCATTGAAAGAAGCTAAATACTTTAGGGACTCTTGGATCTTCTCCTCCCTTCTCACCCTCTGGGCTTTCCTCCTCTGGGGATTATAGGCTACCACACCCCGCTGCCCTCTTATCCCTTCAGGCAACTCATAGATCCAAAGGTTCTTCTTTATCTCCTGCCAGTCTTCGCCCTCGGGCTCAGGCAAAGAGGAGATAACCTCCTGGGCATACTTCTCCTTGCGCATCCCAGTTGACCAGATGCCCCTTAACCCAGAACCCTTGAGCAAGGGCGCAGTCTTCCCGTTCAATATCCCATCATCGGCAACAAATATACATTCTCCGATGGGAAAACGCTCCCTTAAACTCTTCACTATCTCCGGTAATGTTCTCTGCTCACTTTGGGCCCCATCAAAGACAAAGTGGGAGATGGGAATGCCATCTCGGTTGACCAGAAGCCCAATCTGAATCTGCCGGCAGTCAGGCCGATGATCCTTGGAATAGCCCCAAGAGGCCAGAGGAGGACCTGAACCCTCAAAATAACTGGAGGTCAAATCATAGAATACCAGGGAGAGATCAAGATTGAACAGATCGGTTATCCGAGGGAATACCCATTGCTCCAGTCCCTCCTTCTCCTGCTCCAAGATGTCCATCGCCCGATAGTAGTGATGAACCTTGAGCTTCTGGGAAGAGACCCCAGGGATATATTGCCCCTTTAGCCACTCCTGGAGAGCTAACTTGCTGGACGGCCTGGTCAGCCTATTAAACACCATTACCTTGAGGGCCATCTCTACCTCAAACTCAAAGAGACGATCCTGTATAGCCCTCTGGAAGAAAGCGGATAGTTCAAGCCTCTTCCATATGCACTCAGCAAGAAGAAAGGGGCCATAGTCGTAACAGGACTGAGGATCAACATCATCCTCGGTTAAACCACCTTTCTCAGACAACCCAGATAACAGAGCCAGGTCATCGCTCAGCTTCTTCAGCTTCTCTGCAGGCCAGTAGTTGACATTGCCAAAGTTGACCAGGATCTTCTGGATAACCTTATCCTTTTTGCGCACACTCTCTACCAGTTTAAGGTAGTTATAAGTGCGGTTGCCTTTTTTGACTTTGACTGTTCTGAGGAACAAGCATTCTCCTTATTTTGACAACACAGCAAAGATAAAGGAATGGTCAAGTGATGTCAAGGGGAAAGTGATATACAAGTCAAAATAGTTACACTACAGATTTGGGTAAGATTTAAGGATGGTTAAATTGCTAACTCCTTGTAAAACAAGAAGATCATTTTTCAAAGAACAAATTCAGAGCCAATTATCCCCCTTTGACTGTCAAACTTGGGTCATTAGGTTCGATTAGGTTATGAAACAAAGTAAAATCTGAAAACTCTTCTGGAATTAGCAAACCAAGAAGATTAAAAAGGTCGGGGGTTCCTAACTGTAAAGGTGTAGCAGAGAGAAACAGCATTGCATCTGACAATTCTGATAAAACCTCTCCAAGTTCACTACTTAAGGTTTCAGGATTTCTCATATAATGAGCTTCATCAACAATGACAATGTCAAAGTGTGGGGCTACCTCTCTCAAACGTTCTATCATTTTATTCGACCTAAGAGTTTGGAGAGTCATAATACACTTGATTTTTTCTGCCTCTCCATATTCGATATATCGCTGCAAAAACTTCATAAATTCGTCTCTTTTCAGAATATTAAAATCTAAGCTAAATCGTTTTCGCATCTCTTCTTCCCATTTAGGGGTTAACATAGAAGGACATACAATCAAAACCCTAGACAATTCTCCTAGTCGTGCAGACATTTCTGTGATAATAATCCCTGCCTCAATGGTCTTCCCTAATCCAACCTCATCCGCTAACAAAAGTCTTTGTTTAAATGTATTCAGAAATTTAAGTACAGGTTTAAATTGGTGAACTTGAAACTCTGTTCGTGAGGCATAAAATGTATAGAGATTATCGGATAAAGGCTTCTCCAGTTTTTTATAGATTAGCGCCTGAATGAAATCTTCAATATGAGAAAATTCTTTTGCTTTTAACAGTTGCTCGACTGATTTTGGCGGTATAAATTTTTCGAGAGAGTCTTCTGGATAATAAGAACTCGGTTGACTCGGATCAATAGAAACAGGGTAAAATAATCTGCCTTTTGTTTCCTTATGGTTACCATCAATGATGCCTATTTTATTCCCTAAGGCTTTTATTATTACCTTATCTCCTTTAGAAAATTTGAAATCCATAACAAATTCCTCTTTACTTTAGTCTGTTCATTCTTCGCTGAAGTATGAATACAATGAACTACCAAGCAAAATGTCGCCCCTATATAGACTGGTACCCTAATATAAGCTCCTAAGTTTGGTTACACCTCGGCTTCGTGGCGTAGCCAGCGACATTTAGCCTATCTCATTTATATCCGCATTGCGGATACAACTCCATTTTGGTGGTATATACGCAGTACTGCAGATATACCTCTCTATGGATGCTTAGAGTGTTCCTGACAGCCCTAACTAACCCCTTAAGCCACTGCCGCTTTCGCCTCTTCCTTTCCCTCGGCTTCCCCTCCCTCCGCCTTAAACTTGGAGAAGTATTTCTCCATAAATTCAGGCCTGATCCTCTTTAGCTCCGCAGTGGGGAAACTGGAGAGGAGCTTCCATCCCAGGTCAAGGGTTTCCTCTATGGAGCGGTCCTCATCCTCGTCCTGGCTCACATACTCGGCCTCAAACCTGTCGGCGAAATCATAATACATCCGATCCATATCGGAGAGGGCTGCCTCTCCTAAGATGACGGCCAATTCCTGGGCCTGTTTTCCACTGGCATAGGCGGCAAAGAGCTGGTTGAAGACATCTGAATGATCTTCCCTTGTCTTGCCCTTGCCGATTCCCTTATCCTTCAGCCGGGAGAGGGAGGGAAGGACATCAATGGGCGGGGAGACCCCCTTTTTGTGTAGTTGCCGGGAGAGGATGATCTGCCCTTCGGTTATATAGCCGGTGAGGTCAGGAATGGGATGGGTCTTGTCGTCCTCCGGCATAGTGAGAATGGGAATCTGGGTAATGGAACCCTTCTTCCCCTTGATCCTGCCTGCCCTTTCATAGATGGTGGAAAGGTCCGTATAGAGATAGCCTGGATAGCCCCTGCGGCCGGGGACCTCCTTGCGCGCGGCAGAGACCTCCCTTAAAGCCTCGCAGTAGTTGGTCATATCGGTGAGGATAACTAAGACATGCATATCCTTTTCATAGGCCAGATACTCCGCCGCGGTAAGGGCCATCCGCGGGGTGGCAATCCTTTCAATGGCCGGATCATCGGCCAGGTTGATGAACATGACCGATCTGTCCAAGGCACCGGTTTTGTCTAGCTCCTTAATGAAATAGTCGGACTCCTCAAAGGTAATCCCCATAGCCGCAAAAACCACGGCAAACTCTTTCTTCTTCCCCAAAACCTTTGCCTGCCTGGCTATCTGAGCAGCCAATTGATTGTGGGGCAGGCCAGAGCCGGAGAAGATGGGCAGTTTCTGCCCCCGCACCAAGGTATTTAAACCGTCAATGGCCGATATACCCGTTTGGATGAACTCCGAAGGGTAAGCACGCGCGTAGGGATTGATGGGGTTCCCCTCTATATTCACCCTCTTCTCAGGCAGGATCGCCGGACCACCATCAATTGGCCTTCCCAAACCGTCAAAGACCCGACCCAAGATATCCAGAGAAAGGCCTAACTCTATCCCTTTGCCCAAAAACTTCACCCTGCTTTTAAATACATCTACCCCGGTTGATCCTTCGAAAAGCTGCACCAGGGCCTTGTCCCCATCTACCTCCAACACCCTCCCCTTTCTCTTCTCCCCTGTGGGAAGCTCCAACTCCACCAGCTCCTCATACTTCACCCCCTCCACTTCCTCCACTAAGACCAGTGGGCCAGAGATCTCCCTTATAGTCAGATACTCCTTTAGCATTCAGTCACCCCTTCCTAGGGAAGCTCCCCCTCCTTTAATCAACTCTCCCATCTGTTGATCTATCCTCTCACCTATCCCATCGAATTTTCCTGTCTCCTTCTCTGATATAAACTTGCTCCTGGCTACCTCCTCCTTTATCAGCAAAGTGGAGAGCTTGGCTATGGGGACATCCTTCTCCAAAGCCTTTTGGGCCAATTGGTGCATCTTTAGAATTAGCTTTAACATAGCATATTGTTTCTTCATTGAGGTATAGGTATCCACCTCATGGAAAGCATTCTGATGGAGGAAATCCTCCCTGATGGAGCGGGCCGTCTCCAAGATCAGCCTATCGGAAGGGGAAAGGGATTCCACCCCCACCAACCTAACTATCTCCTCTAACTCCGCCTCCTGCTGGAGGATCTTCATCGCCTCATCCCTAAGCCCGGTAAAATCCTCTCCCACCTCCTTCTTAAAATAGTCCTCCAAGTTATCATAATAAAGGGAGTAGCTGTTCAGCCAGGAGATGGCTGGAAAATGTCTCCGATAGGCCAATATGTCCTCTAAACTCCAGAAGACCTTGACCACCCTGAGGGTGGCCTGCACCACCGGATCAGAGAGGTCACCACCAGGAGGGGAGACGGCCCCTACCACGGTAAGCGCCCCCTGCCGCTCATCAGAGGAGCTACACTCCACCCTCCCCGCCCTTTCATAGAACTCGGCCACCCTTCTTCCCAAATAGGCGGGATAACCCTCCTCACCGGGCATCTCCTCTAACCTGCCGGATATCTCCCTCATTGCCTCAGCCCATCTGGAGGTGGAATCAGCCATCACGGCGACGCTATATCCCATATCCCGGAAGTATTCAGCAATGGTAATCCCGGTGTAGACCGAGGCCTCCCTGGCGGCCACCGGCATATTGGAGGTGTTGGCAATAAGCACCGTGCGACGCATCAGGGGCTCATTGGTGCGTGGATCCTTGAGCTCAGGGAATTCCAGAAGGACATCGGCCATCTCATTCCCCCTCTCCCCACAACCTATGTAGATGATGATCTCCGCATCCGACCATTTGGCCAATTGATGTTGGATCACGGTTTTCCCCGAGCCAAAGGGGCCGGGAACGCAAGCCGTGCCCCCCTTCCCCACGGGGAAGAAGGTATCGATCACCCTCTGCCCGGTGATCAGGGGAACTTGGGGGATAAGCTTCCTCTTGTAGGGTCTGGGCTGCCGCACTGGCCAATAGTGGGACATAGCCAACTCCTTCATCCCTCCTGTGGTCTCCACCTTGGCGATCTTCTCATCCACTGGGTAGTCACCCTCCGGGGCTACCTCCTTTAGCGTCCCCTCCACCCCCGGAGGAACCATAATCCTGTGCACTACAACCGGGGTCTCCTCCACTTCCCCCAATATGTCCCCTTCTACAACCTTAGTCCCAGGCTGGCACCGCGGGGAAAATTGCCATTTCTTCTTTAGGTCTAGGGGGGGGATATCCACTCCTCTGGTCACATAATCACCTACTTTATCCCTAATCACATCGAGGGGCCTCTGGATGCCATCGTAGATGGATTGGATGAGGCCAGGGCCCAGCTTTACGCTCAAGGGCATCCCAGTTGTGGTCACCGGCTCCCCAGGGCCCAACCCCCCGGTCTCCTCATAGACCTGAATAGAGGCGCGGTTGCCCTTCAACTCTATTATCTCCCCCACCAGGCCTTTCTCGCTCACCTTTACCACATCGAACATCCTGGCTCCCTCAATCCCCTCGGCCACCACCAGAGGTCCGGAGACCTTGACAATCTTTCCCTGATTCATCTACTCCTCCCTGAAGATATCGGCTCCTACTGCCTTCCTGATCATGTCCCTCATCCTGCCCGATGCTATCCCCAGGCTACCTCGGTTGTTGGGAATGAGCACTATGCTGGGCAAGGGGCGACTGGATGCCTCCTCTATCATATCCCCCAAATCACCAGCAAGGCTTTCGGTAACGAAAATAACCGCATAATCGCCTTTAAGGGCCCGGGCCATTAGTTCCCTCGCCTCCGCAGGCTCCATCACGGGGAAGGTCTTTAGGCCAACAGCCTGAAAACAGAGGATGGAATCTCTCTCCCCAATAACGGCAATATTAGAGGTAATCACTGGGTAGCCTCTCTTTAATCAACTGGGGGTCCAACCCATTCTCCTTTCCCAAGAGCACTGCCCTCACGCTACGCAGCTCCTCCTCTTTCACTAAGAAAAAAGCGTAGATGGGCTCAAGGCCAAAGGGGGTAAGCCTGGCCCTCTTTAGATAGGAGAGGCCATAATCTCGGCAGGACCTCTCCAAAAGGGCAAGGTCCTCACCCTTGGCCAATCCCTCCTCCACAACCTGACGGTAGAGGGTGTTCGCAAACCTGTTAGGGAGGGTTTCCCAGGGTTCAGCAAATATCTCCGCGTAAAACTCAGGCTCTAAACTACCTCCCGCTATCAAAGCCCCCATCAGTTCAGGGACCTCCGCCTCACTTAGTTTAAGCCTGGCAAATATCCTCAAGTTAAGAAGGTCGATCTCCCTTTGGGCCCAACCAAAGAGGAAGTCAAGCTTGGCCAATTTAAAAACCGTCAAGAGGTGAGAGAAGAGATGCCTATCCATAGTTAGATCAATCACTTCAGGCTCCTTACTCTCCTCCCATGAGGAGATTGCCTCCTGAACGGCCTCTCCCAAAATAGGGGGGAGTTTCCCATATTCCCCCTCAGCAACTGCATCCTTTAAGACATTCAAATCTTCCCTCCCCCAGGGGAGAAGCAAGTCGGCCAAATCCCTTCCCCCCAACCTCGCCTTGAGAAGAACCTTCAGATTGTGGAAGTCATACTTAGCTCTGAGGGTATCAGTCACCTCAGGGTCAAGGGAAAGCTCCTCGATAAGGGAGAGAAGCTCATCCAACTTTACCTTCAGCGCTAACTCATAGGAACTCTCCCCCCCCACCCCCAAAACTGCCTGGCTATAGTCCGTTTCCCCTAAGTGTCTGAGGGTCTCCTGGCCATCCTTAGCCTCTAACAGTTTGGCAAAGTCCCCTCTGGTGAGCAGCTTCCCCTCCAAGGCCCTTACCCTCCCCACCCCATAGGCATACTTCAGCTTCCCGCTGAATGAAGTCCGATAATCCGTAAGCTCCATGTTAAGAGAAGAGTACCTTTGCTACTTCTCCCTCCAGATTTTCCTTCTGAGACTCTAAGAGGGATTCAAAGCTACAGTTAATCTCCTTCTTCCCTTTACGCAGAATGAACCCACTGCTGAGCTGCCCCTTCTCCACAGTCAGGGAGAGCTTACCCTTCTTTCGCGCAGCCCGCAGCCTCTGATTGACCCTCTGCAGAAATTCATTCCCCAATTTTCCCCTCGCTTCCTCTGAGATGAGCACCTCCCCATCCCCATCCTCAACGGCCTTGACCAGAAGGTTCTCCATTAGCTTGAAGTAACCCTTCCCTTCCATCTTCTCTACCCTCTGCAGGGCTAGCTCAAAGACCTTACCTAGCAAGGCCTGTTTCTCCTGGAGAAGCCCCCTCCTCACCTCCATCTCCGCCCGGGAGAGCACCCTTTTCTTCTCCTCGGCAGCTAAGGCCTGCGCTTCCTTTTGGGCCTCTGCGGTTATCCTCGCCGCCTCCCTTTGGACCCGGGCCATAATCTCCTCTACTCTCTTTTTGGCCTCCTCCTTGATCTTTCGGGCCTCGGCCTGGGCATCAGCCAGGATCTTGGCGGTGATCTTCTCAGCCGGCATAGTAATCAGCCGATCTTTATCCCATTAAGGAGAAAGAAGGTAACCAAAAGCCCCAATACGGCATAGGTCTCCACCATAGCCGCATATACCACACCCTTCATCGCCTGTTCAGGCCTTTTGGCCACCAAATTCACCCCAGCAGCACACACCTTCCCCTGATGGATGGCGGAGAAGAAACCGGCCACTGCTATAGGAGTGCAGGCAAAGAATATCTGCCACCCCTGCAACTGGGTTATGGGGTTAAGGCTCCCCCCCAGAAGGCCCAACTTCATCATCACCAAGAATGCAGCCACAAAGCCATAAAAGCCCTGGGTCCCGGGTAGGACAACCAAGAGGAACAGGCTGCCAAACTTCTCCGGGTCCTCGCTCAGCACCCCGGCGGCTGCCTGGCCGGGAAGCCCTATTCCCATAGCCGAACCGGTCCCCGCCATAAAGGCGGCTAAAGCAGCTCCCGCTATAGCAATGGCCAGACCAAAGGGATCAACCATCAATACCTCCTTTTTTACAGCTCACCTTGAAATCTCTCAAACACGAATGACACAAATAGATAAATTTACCACGGAAATTCACGGAATCACACGGAAAAAAGGCAATTAAAAATTGAGAATTAAGAATGAGATTTATGCTGGCTATCCCTGACCCCCGGAAACTGACTCCTGATCCCTGTTTTTCTGTGCTATCCCGTGGTTCTCCGTAGTAAACATGCTGGCTTCATAAGGCAACTTCTTAAAATTTATGTTAAGTTTTACAGCCAGCAATTGTAAATTGTAAATAGCAAAATGAAAGCTGAGATGTGGACTTAACAGGATGGAAGCAACAATAATTTTTACTTTTACACTTTGCAATTTTCAATTTGAAATTCGGAGCTTCACCCAGTTTGGATTGCCATACCTCGTCAGTTTGCCCGTCCCGGGCCGGGAAGGCGAAGCTTCGCTATTGCCTTCTCCCTTTAATCCTCAGATCTCACCGTAATATACTTGGTTCGCTTCCTGAAGGGGTCAAAGGTTTTCCCCCCTCCCCGGAAAAACTTCTGGAAGAACTCCACATACTGTAACCTCAGGGTGTGCACAAAGCCACCCAGGGCATTTATGCCGATATTGAAGAGGTGGCCAAAGATCAGGATGATCACCGTAATTACTATCCCCAGGTAGGGGATACCGGAGAACATAAATGCTATGTTGTTTACGGCAATGGCAATCCCGGCGGTAACCAACCCCAGGGCCATCAGCCTGATGTAGGAGAGGATATCCCCCAGATAGGAGAAGATCCCCCCCAAGATAAAGAGGTGTAAAACACCCAAGAAAAGGCGGAAGACTATGTTCCTTTCCCCCCTCTCCGAGAAAAACACAATCAAACCAGCAACCAAAAGGATGGAAGCCTTCATGGGGAGACCCATAATCTGAGGCGAGACTAAGACCCGGGGGGCAAGGGCCAACTGGACCACCAACTGAGAGGAGAAGAGGGCCAAGAAAAGTTGGCTCAAAAAGACTATCCAGAGGGCCTGATCAAAAAAGGCATCAGCAATCCTTTTCTCCCGCAGGTTCTCATAGAGCCTGATAAAGAGGCCAAAGTAGACCTGCACTACACCTAAGAGAAGCGCTAAGCGGAAAAAGATCATCGGCTTGACCATAGGGTCAAAGGCCATCAGTGAGGCCCTAAAGTTCTCCAAAAAGGGAAGATGCAGCTTCTGGAAGAGGTCACCAAACCATCCGCCCATCAGCGCTCCCTCAACGACGGTGAAGATGCCCCCGGCGAACATCAGCCAGAGGAACTTTCTCCCCCCGGGCATAAACCTCATCATCACCAGGGCCAGGATGGAGAGAACTATCCCATACCCGGCATCGGTAAGGCAGAGGCCAAAGAAAACGGCAAAGAAAAAGGCCAGAAGAGGACTGGGGTCAAGCTCAAAATAGGCCGGACGACCATAAAGCTCTGTCACTATCTCAAACGGCTTAAAAATGCGACGGTTCTTCAGCTCCACCGGAGGGGACTCGCCAGGGAGAGGATCGATGGGGGCAAAGGAAAAAGCAGCGAACTCGGTTTCCAACTTCCCCTGCAGCTTTTTCAGATCCACCTTCTTTACCCATCCCTCCAACATATATGCCTGAGATGTCTGGGCTAAGGCCCCTTCCACCTGTCTCTTGGCTAAGAGGTTAGATCGCTCATCCAAAAGGGCCATAAGCTGTGGCCTAAACTTAGCCAACCCTCCAGCTTTCACCCCTATTTGCGCTAAGCCCCTGGAGAGATCGGCCATCTGACTATGCAAATTGGTGAGGATCTCCTGAGGCTTACCTTTAAGGCCCGGGAAGGTTACCCCACTCCATTCGTTTCCCTTGAGCATCTCTGCCACCTGGGATTCCTCCTCCTGGAGATAAACCAAAAGGAAGTAATCTAAGTTTCCATCGGTGCCCACAAGCTCTAAATAAAACCTTTCCGTAATTTCAGCAAGGGATGATTCCAGCTTGGGCAGCCCATCCTTGGGAAGGGTTCCCAACGAGACAATAGTCTGAGAGGTGGGCTGCACCTCCTCCAGGGGGATATCCAAGCCAACCCAGGGCAGAAGTTGCTCCCCCAGCCCCCTGGCCTTAGCGAGCTGGGAACCCAATTGTGACCGCTCCCTCTCCAGTTCTCTGCACCTTTTGACTATCCCCTTCCAGTCAAATTTTTGAACAGTCTTGGCAAACTCCTCAGGGGTAAAGGAGAACTTCCCCCCAAACCCAGAGAGGAACCCCTCCTTCTTCTCAAACCCCTTGAGAAAATCCGCGGCAAACCTCAGATCGGAAAACTCAGATTCCACTTCCGGGGAGGCAATCTCCTGGGGGAGAAACTGGGCATATTCTTCCCCTTCATAGCTCTCCTTAAAGGATACCACCTCCAAAAGCCCTAAATCCTGCAGGCTCTCTAAGAGGTCCTCTTTTAAGGAGCTGTGAAAGAGAACCCTTACCTTCTGCATCCTGGCAATGCCCATCAGCCAAAAACCCTTTCTAGGACCAGCTTCACTGCTTCATCCAGCCTTTTATTGGCCCGCGACCTCAACTCCTCCCTGGCTTTATCCCCTTTCTCCCGCAACCCCTTGGCCTCCCTCTCCCCATCCCCCCTCCCCTCTTGGGCCCCCTTCTCCTTTATCTCCTCTCCCTCCCTTTGGGCCCCCTCAACCAGGGCAATGGCCTTCTCCTCCGCCTCCTCACCCATCTGCAGGCCCCTGGCCTTAGCCCTCTTTACCTGCTCCTTTGCCTTCTCTTCTGCCTTCCTTATCTCTTGCAATACCTTCTGGGCCAACTTTCTCCTCCCTGGGGCGAAGGGAAACCCTTCCCCCCTTCATTAGGGACTGACCATCAAAGACAGCACCCTCCTCTATTATCAGGCTCTTGGTGATAACATCCCCCTCCACCACGGCCTTGGCACCCAGCTCCACCCTCTCAGAGGCCTTCAAGTTCCCCTTTACCCTCCCCCCAATTATGGCCCTTTTCACCTCCACATCGGCCTCCAACACCCCATTGGGCCCCAGGGTAAGGGTATCGGTTACATAGACCTTCCCCTTAATCTTCCCATCTACCCTGGCGCTGCTTTCCACCCGAAGGGTCCCCTCCACCACTGAGCCTTTCCCAATTAATGTGTTGATCTTCCCCCCCCCTGAGTCTGGCTTGTGATTAAACATCCTCCCTCCTCATCTAACAATAGCTCACCACAGATAACCAGGGACTGACATAGAAAAACAGAGGTCAGCAATAGCCCATATAAGCCTCATTCTTAATTCTCAATTCTTAATTGCTTCTTTCCGTGAGACTCCGTAGTGAGCTGTGACTTCATCTGATCAGCAACTCCCGCGGGTCAACCTCTACCCCATTCCTCCTCACCCCATAGTAAAGGTAAGGGGAAGGACCTCCTCCAGAGAGGGCAATTACGGCTCCCCTCTTTACCCTCTCCCCCACAGGGGCAAGAATGGCTGAGTTGTGACCATAAACCGTTAAATAACCATTATGATGATCAATGATCAGGGCCTTCCCCAAATCCTTCTTCCAGCCAGCAAAGCTTATTACCCCATCCCCTGTGGATCTCACTGGGCTTCCTTGCTGGGCAAATATCTTCAACCCCACCTGGCCAGGTTTAGTGGTGATCCATCCCTCCACTGGCCAGACCAGAGGAAGATTGGCCAAAGGGCGACTATCCCCAAGGGGAAGGAGATCTGGCACGGGCGGGACGGGATAGCCCAAGAGAAGGGAGAGCCTGTTGCGGTAGAGGGTAACATCCCTCAGGTTCTTCTCTATGAGGTTAACCCTCTCCAAGGTGGCTCTTAATCTCCTATTCTCTGCCAGCACCTCCTTGAGCCTCTCTGATCTGGCCCGCAGGCGGTCCCAACTAAGGCTAACCCCCACAAGGAGAACCAGGACGATCGCCCCCAAAACCAGCAGGGTCCAAATAATCCATCGCCCCATCTTAAACATAATGACCCGGGAGCCATCGGAGGGCAGAATCATAATGGAGTAACTTCCCCTCATAGCTCTCCGGGGCTAAGCCCCAAAACCTCTAATATCCTCTCCAAATCCTCCCGGGAGTAAAACTCGATCTCAATCCTCCCCTTGCCTTTGCCCTGGATGATCCTCACCCCCGTGCCAAAATACTCCCGCAACCTGCCCTCTATGGCCCGGATCTCCTCCGCTCCCCTTCCCCCCCTCACCCTCCTTTTGGGCTTAACCATTCTCTCCACCCGGCGGACCGTGACCTTTTCCTGCACAATCCTTCTGGCCAATTCCACCTGCTTCTCCTCACTAGCCAATCCCAAGAGAGGACGAGCCTGCCCAGAGGTCAATTTCCCTTGAACAAGCCAGTCGCGCACCGCAGGGGGAAGCTTCAACAGCCTAAGTGAGTTGGCCACAGAGGAACGATCCTTGCTTACCCTCTCCGATATCTGAGCCTGCGTCAGTCCCCTCTCATCCATAAGCCTCTGGTAGGCCTGGGCCTCTTCAATCGGGTTTAGGTCCTTCCTCTGCAGGTTTTCCACCAAGGCAAGCTCCAGCAGCTCCCCGGGCGAATCCAACTCCACCAAAAGGGCGGGGATATGGCTTAAACCGGCCAACTTGGCGGCCCGCAACCTCCTCTCCCCGACCACCAACTGATAGCCGCCACCCTCCCGGCACACCACTATGGGCTGCAGGATACCCTTCTCCCGGACGGAGGCCACCAACCCATCCATATCATCTCCGAAATCAACCCTGGGTTGATAGGGATTGGGAGTGATCTGGGAGGTATCCACCTCTATCAGCTCAGCCTCACCCTCCCTGAGTGGAGGATAACTGGAGATGAGGGCCTCCAACCCTCTTCCCAAAGCTTTCCTGGCCACCGTTGATTACCTCCTTGGCCAAAAGCATATAGTTTTTTGCCCCTGATGAGGATATATCGTAAAGGATAATAGGCTTGCCAAAGCTTGGGGCCTCGCTTAACCTCACATTTCGGCTAATAACGGTGCGATAAACCCTTGAACCAAAGTAGCTTCTTGCCTCTTGGGCCACCTGTTTGGAGAGGTTGAGCCTCACATCGAACATAGTTAAAAGGACCCCCTCCAACCGCAGACCTGGGTTGAGGTATCTCTGCACCAACCTAATGGTATTGAGGAGTTGCCCCAACCCCTCCAAGGCATAATATTCACACTGAATGGGGATGAGGAGAGAATCGGCCGCGGTGAGGGCATTCAGGGTAAGCAGACCCAAAGACGGCGGAGAGTCGATGATAATGAAATCATAGTCCCTCCTGATCCCCGCAATCGATCCCATCAGCTTCTTCTCCCGGGCAATGGCATTCACCAACTCCACCTCAGCCCCCACCAACCTTATATGGGAGGGAAGCAGCTCCAAGAACTCCAGATCTGTCCCCCGTACCGCCTCGTCCACGGACCTGGACTCCGTGAGCACCTCATAGACAGAGGAATCCTCCTTACCTATCTTCAAACCCAAACCGCTGGTGGCGTTGGACTGGGGATCCATATCAATCAGCAGGGTCCTCCTCTCTGCGGCCGCCAGGCAAGCGGAGAGGTTAACTGCCGTGGTGGTCTTCCCCACCCCTCCCTTCTGATTAGCTATGGCTATAACCCTTCCCACTCAGCCTCCCCATACTACTACCCTCTGTTAATGCTGTTAATAAATTTTTAAAACCCAGCAAACCAACCCCAAAAACTGCCCTATTCCTTAACAAACAAGGAGAACTGCAACCTCCTCTGGAAAACCCCAATATCCAACTCCTCCCCCCCCCACCCTTTACCCACCCTCCCAAAGCTAAGCAGCCTTCCCCCCTTACGGAGCAGGGAGAAGGAAAGGGGGAGAAGCTCATCGATCCTTAAAGCAGCCCGGGAGAGGATCAGGCCCCAATGACTCCCCCCAAGCTCCTCTCCCCTTTTCCAAAGCACCTCTATCTGCGATAAACGGAGAAGGTCAACGACCTTTTGGAGAAAGAGGGCCTTCTTCCTGGTGGACTCGGCCAAGGAGAGGAGAAGGTCAGGTCTCACGATCTTCAAGGGAAGGCCAGGAAAACCGGCCCCAGAACCCAGATCAAGCACTTTCTCCCCTTCCCTTATCGGAATCAATTTTAGGGGGGCCAGCGACTCCAAAAGATGCCTTTGGGCCAGTCTTCCCATATCCTTGGGGGAAACGAGATTTATCCTCTGATTCCAGAGGAGGAGATTATCTATATAGACGGAGAATTCCTCCCTCTGGACTGAGGAAAGTTCTATCCCCCAATCCCGACAGCCCCTGAGGAGGATCTCTAGCTGCTTTTGAAGGAATGTTTCACGTGAAACATTCACCTATTTCCCTATACAGAAACGGGAAAATATCCCTTCCAAAATGTCCGGGGAGACCTCCGCGCCAGTCAACTCCCCAATCCCTTGCAACGTACCTCTCAGGTTTACCACAGCCGCTTCCCCCAACCCACGCCCCAGGGCGTCTTGGGCCCTGACCAGATCCCTCCTTATCCCCTGCAGGGACCTCCAGTGCCTGAGATCGGAAAGGAGAAACTGCGAGCCATCCAGAGGCCTGGAGTCAAACAGCCTTCCCTTGATCTCCCGCCAAAGCTCCTCTATGCCCCTTCCCTCTTGGGCCGATACCTCCACCCCCTCCCCAACCAGGCCCTGGTGAGCAACCTTCGGGGGAAGATCGATCTTGTTCTTCACCAAGATCCTCTCCTTACCCTGGGTTAGTTCCCAGATGCGGTAATCATCCTCGGAGAGAGCCTGGGATGAATCCACCAAGAAGAGGAGAAGATCGGCCTCCTTAAGCTCACTTAGGCTCCTCTGGGTGGCTGCCCTCTCCACTGGGTTTGCTGCCTTCCCCCATCCGGCGGTATCCACCAAACAGAATGGCATCCCCTCCCTCTCTATCCGGGCCTCCAGGCTATCCCTAGTGGTCCCGGCATAAGGGGTTACTATAGCCCTATCCACACCCAAAATTCGATTAAAAAGGGTTGATTTGCCCACATTCCTCCGCCCCACAAACACCACCTTTATCCCCTTGCGCAGGGCTTTCCCCCCCCGGTAAGAGGAGATAAAGGCATCTACCTTGGCCAAAAGAGGGGGAAGGCGAGGGGTGAAATCACCTCCCCCTATACCCTCGTCAGGAAAATCCAGGTTGGCCTCAACCTCCACCAGGAGGGAGGAGATCCCCTCCCTTAGCTCCCGCAGGGAGGAGGAAAGTTCCCCCTTCAGCTGACGAGCGGCTATCCTTTGCCCCCCCAAAGTCTGCGCCTCAATAAGGTCCAGGATGGCCTCTGCTTGAGAGAGATCAATCCTCCCTCGTACAAAAGCCCGATAGGTAAACTCTCCCCTTTCAGCAGGCCTGGCTCCCAAATCCGTGACCAGGCCCAATATCCTCTTAATGAGAAATGGCCCCCCATGCGCGCTAACTTCCACCACATCCTCCTTTGTGTAAGTGGAGGGGCCCCTCATCAAAAAGAGGAGAACTTCATCGATCTCCTCACCGCTCTTCGGGTCAACTATCCAACCATAATGAATGGTATGGCTCTGGACTTGGGAGGGGAGAACCCTCCCCCGAAAGATCTTGTCGGCAATGGGGAAGGAAAGCTCCCCGCTGAGCCTAACTATACCTATCCCCCCCACCCCCCAGGGGGTGGCCACAGCGGCAATTGTATCCTCTAAAGGTCCCATTAAGCCACCTTCATAAAAAGTGAGCTCTTAATAACTAACCCCAATTATTCTTGCCACAAAGCCCCCGGGACTCAAAGTGTAGATAGTATAAGGCTTAAAACAGAAGGTTAGAGGCTAATGCAGAGCGACTTAGTTTAAAAGCTGAAGTGCGCTAATTCCTTAATTTCTTAGTAGCTTTGTGCCTTCGTGGCTGAAGTCGGGCTAAGCTATCCAATTTTTCGCTTTGCAATCCGCAGCTTCGCTATGAGCGGGGGGAAACAACTACCCTCTTAGAATCCTCTTTCCCTATGGTGAATGTCCTTACATCTTGGTCTTTCTCTAAAGTCTTATGGATAATCCGGCGGTCGGCCGGGGGAAGGGGTTCGGTAATTACCTCGGAGAAGGTAAGCTTTGCCTGACGCGCCAACGATATCGCCTTCTGGGATAGAGTCCGTTCCCTTCTCCTTTGATAGCCGTCAATATCCAAAAAGGCCTTCTTCTCCCGTCCTGCACGGCGCTCATAGATCCTATTTATCAAATATTGTAAGGCCTTAATTGTTCTTCCCCCTTTCCCGATAAGGAGTCCATCCTTCCCAGCGCTCTCCACATCTATATGGTAACCCTCCTCATCTTCAGATATCTCGGTCTGCACGGAGAACCCCATAAGCTTAAATATCCGATTGGTGATAGCTGAAAAACCCTCTATCCCATTGAAAAAAGAGACCTTAACCTCTGTCTTCTTCAATCCTAACTGCCCCCAAAATCCCCCTCCCCCCTCCGTTACATCAATTTTCACCTCATCCTTCGCCGCCCCCAAATCCGCCAGGGCCATATCTGTGGCCTCCTCCAAGGTTTTTGCCTTCTTTACTACAAACATAAACCTCCTTTTGAATTTAGCCCTCCACCTTCTCCAGGATGTATTGTTGGCCAATGGTGAGCAAGTTAAATACAGTCCAATAGAGAACCAACCCGGCAGGGAAGGACCTAAAGAGAAAGACAAAGAGAATGGGCATTAGGTAAACCATAGCCTTCTGCTTAGGATCCTTCATTGTTTGCTTTTGCTGAATGAACATAGTTATCCCCATAATTATGGCCAACACGGGAATCCCCTGCACCAGGTCGGGGCGGGAGAGGTCCTTTACCCAAAGGAACCTCTCCCCCCTCAATTCTATTGTGGACCTAAAGACCTGAAATAGAGCCCAAAAGACTGGGATCTGCAACAAGAGGGGAAGACAGCCACCCAATGGATTCACCCCTTGTTCCTTGTAAAGCTTCATTAGCTCCTGGTTTAACTTCTGGGGGTTCTTCTTATACTTCTCCTTGAGGGCGGCTAACTTGGGCTGAATTTTCTGCATCTTCCTCATAGAGGAGAGGCTTTTGTAGGTTAAGGGATAAAAGAGCAACTTCATCAAAAGGGAGAAGATGATAAGAACCAACCCATACTGGGGAATAACCCCATGTAGCTTAACGAAAAACCAGAGAACCACAACGCTGATCGGCCCAATTACCTTCCCTAAAAACCCCTCACCCATCCCCACCGCCCTCTCCAATCCCACCCCATATCCTTTCAAGGCAAAATAGTCTAAGGGGCCCAAGTAGATACGGAAGGATTGCTGAAAACCCCTTCCCTCAAACTCCCTCTGCAGGGAAACCCCCATCCTCCCTCCCCCTGAGAGGCCATAACCGGAACCATTGCCCCCCAAGGGAACTCCTGCAAAGAGAAAATACTTGCTCTTTGTAGCCACCCATTGGGTCTCCCCCTCCCTAAACGATGGCCGATTTTCCCTCTTCAGCTTCTCCTTCATCAACTCTCCTCCCCAGAGGGTATAGGAGGCAAAATCCCTTAGATCAGCCGAGCTATCCCTTTCCGTAACATTCATCCCATCCGGAAATTCCAAGAGGTAATGGTTAGCCAGGGAGTTAAGGCCAGCCGCGGTGACCTCCAAGTCGCAAGAATAGAAGTCACTGAAGAACCTAAAGGTCTTGGTCAGGCTTACCCCTTGAGAAACAAATGAAAAACTAACCTCACCTGAGGAATTGGCCTCACCAAGGATCAAGGAGTCCTGGGGAGAGGAGAATATCCAAGAGGCGGTGGGCAATTTGCCCCCGAAGGTGGAAAAGGTGATACTCAATCCCCCTTTGCTTTGCGGAGGGAGAAGCTCAACGGGGTGGCCCTGACTATCTAAATAGTCCCACAGCCGCCAGCTCTTCACCACCCCGCCCTTGGTGGAGAGAATAGCCCTATAGAGGGGGGTAACAACCTTTACCTCCTTCTCCACCCCATTGCCGGTGGGGATAACCGGGGTCGAGGGATTGTGAGGGATCCTGGGGGGGGTGGGCTGGTGCTGTGGAGTCTCTTTAACGGTTGGGGCAACCTCCCTCTGGGGAGGAGGGGTAATCTCCTTATGGGGTAAGAGGCGGATATAATAAGGATATAGGGCTAAGATAATAGCTATGATGATGAAACCAACTAGACTTTTTTTATCCATTATTTAGGGGGGACGGGATCATATCCACCTGGATTAAAGGGGTTACACCTGAGGACCCTGTGGAGGCCCATCAGACCCCCCCTCCAGAGACCATATCTCCCTAAAGTCTCAATAGAATACTGGGAACAGGTGGGATAAAAACGGCAGGAAGCAGGGAAGAGAGGGGAGATAAACCTCTGGTAGAAAGTGAGAACGGCTATAACAGTTTTAACTACGATCCTCCTCATATTCCCTCAACTCCTCAAAGATTTCCCCAATTTCTTCCTCTAACTCTCGGAATCTGCAAGAACCAGTAGATGGTGTTGCCCTAATACAGAGAGCAACCCCTGAGGGAAGGATATGCTCCCTCTGCCAAACAACCTCCCGCAACCTTCTCTTCACCTTGTTTCTCACGACCGCCTTACCAACCCTCTTCCCCACCAGAAAGGCAACCCCCACACCTTTCTCACCGCCTCTCAGATAGTTTATGGCAATGTGGCCGCGGCTAATCCTTCTACCCATCCTCAGGATGGATTGGATCTCCCTCTTACCCTTTATTCTCCTGTTTAAGCCGCTAATCTCCTCCGCCCCTTGGCCCTTCTTCTCTTCAGGATTAGCCTCCCTGATCTAGTGCTCATTCTCTTGCGGAAACCGTGCTTCTTGGCTCTCTTGCGCCTGCTTGGTTGATAAGTTCTCTTCATATTACCTCAACTTTCAGTTTCTTTTAAGATAAAGCCCCCCCCCTGGTTGTCAAGCCTTTTTTCATTGGGGTTATCTAAAAATTTTTTAAGGTGGATAAGTTGTGAATAAAATCTAAGCCAAAGGAAACCCCAAATTATAAACCATTTTACTCCACACTTCGTGACTCCTCCGCCTGTGGATAAATAAAAATCCTCCTCGGTTATGCCTTTTTTATTAACAATTTATAGTTATCCACATCTGTGAATAACGGTTTACTCATTTTTCCCCTTGACTTCTCAATTAGCCATTGATATTATGGGAAGGTCAAACCGGAGTGTGGATAACTATCCAGGGGGGAAATTATGGAAGGCTCTCAGATCTGGCCTCAATGCCTCGGGTTTATCAGCCAAAAAGTTACCGAAAGAAGCTTTCAGACCTGGTTTAAGCCCACTCAATGCTTGGCTTTTGGAGATGACGGTATAACCATTGGAGTTCCTAGCCATTTTTTCGCTGAGTGGTTGGAACAACATTACCTTCCCCTCATCCAAGAATCGATAGCCGCTGTGGCCAAGATAACCCCCTCCGTCTCCTTCTCCATTAACTCCCAAGGGCATACCCCGACCCTGAAATCATCAAAAAAAGCGGTAATCTTCCACCACCAACCAAGGGGGGAATCCGACCTTAACCCTCGTTATACATTCAATACCTTCGTTGTAGGGGAATCCAATCAATTTGCCCATGCGGCCTCTTTGGCCGTGGCTGAGGCGCCTGGAAAGACAAAATTCAATCCCCTTTATATATATGGGGGGGTGGGGTTAGGCAAAACCCACCTCATCCAGGCCATTGGTCATTTCATTGGAGTCAACAGGCCTAAGGCTAAGGTGGAATATGTAACCTCGGAAAGGTTCACTATGGACTTTATCTCCTCTATTGCCAATAAAGCCACTTCTCAGTTCAGCAAAAAATATAGGAATCTGGCTGTGCTTCTTGTCGATGATATCCAGTTTTTCGGAGGAAAAGAGAGAACCCAAAGCGAGTTTTTCCATACATTTAACACCCTCTATCAAAGGGAGAAACAGATCGTCCTCACCTCAGACCGCCCCCCCCATGAGATAAGCGGACTTGAGGATAGGTTACTCTCCCGTTTCTCGGGGGGGTTAGTTACGGACATTCAGCCCCCGGATCTGGAGACCAGAATTGCCATTTTAAAGAAAAGGGCAGAAGCGGATGGGATAGAGATCTCCGATGAGATAATCTACTTTATCGCCAATCACATAACCACTAATATTAGGGAATTACAGGGTTCCCTGATCAGGCTTTTGGCCTATTCCTCTATAACTGGAAAGGATATCTCCTTGGGATTAGTGCAAAATATCCTCCGGGATACCATTAATCACAGCCATAAAAGGGTCGTTAGTATTGACCATATTCAAGCTCAAGTGGCAGAGGAGTTTCATATCCCCGAGGAATCGCTTGTGGCCAAGAAGAGAACAAAGGAGATAGCCTTCCCTCGTCAGGTAGCTATGTATCTCTGTCGCCAACTCACCCCTCACTCCCTAAAGACAATTGGCCTTAAATTTGGGGGAAGGGATCACAGCACAGTAATTCATGCCTGCAAGCTCGTTGAGGAATTGATGAAAAAAGACGAGGAGTTTCGCGATAGGCTCAATGGGCTAATTAGCAGGATCGGTGTATAACCAGTGGAAAACCCTGTGACCTTGTTGTGGACAATTTAAAATCCATATCTATCCACCAACTCTTAAGAGTTTATTACCAAATTTATCCACTAGTTATGCTCTTAATTTTTAAGGGGGTTAAGAATAAAGCATCCATTTATCCACATTCCTACTTACTATTTTTATTAATAAGAATTTTAGTTATAGTTTATTTTCAATAGCCAAATAAAAGTTCAAAAATGGTATGATCACAATTTTTAGACTGGGCGAACAATTATTTTATGAAAACCTTAGATTAGGACCTATAATTACTAATTAAATTCCAATAAACCGAAAATTCCGACAGATAAATCCCGTTATCCTATCAGAAAATGTTGCTCTAGGCAGCTAAGTTTATTTGAGTCCAAAAACCCAAAGGAGGCATGGTGAAATACGACATTAAAAATCCTGCCCTTTCTGAAAAGGGAAAATTGAGAATTGAGTGGGCTGAAGCTAATATGCCAGTTCTTAGGCTGATAAGGGAAAGGTTTAAAGAGGAGAAACCGTTAAAGGGGGTAAAGATCTCCTGTTGTTTACATGTGACCACGGAGACCGCCAATCTAATGATCACCCTGAAATCGGGAGGGGCTGATGTTGCTCTTACTGCCTCTAACCCCCTTTCCACCCAGGATGATGTGGCTGCCTCCCTTGTTCATGATTACGGGATACCCGTCTTTGCCATCAATGGGGAGGATAGGGAGACATATTACCAGCATATCGATGCTGTCCTTGATCCCCCTCCCCAGATAACTATGGACGATGGAGCGGATCTTGTCTCCACCATCCACTCCCGGAGGAGCGATCTTGTCTCTCAAATTATCGGGGGAACGGAGGAGACGACCACTGGGGTTATCCGGCTGAGAAGCTTGGAGAAGGCCAACCTCCTTAAATTTCCTTTGATTGCCGTCAACGATTCCAAAACCAAACATTTCTTCGACAATCGCTATGGGACTGGGCAGAGTACCTTGGATGGGATTTTGCGGGCTACCAATCGGCTCTTGGCCGGTTCCACCTTTGTGGTCTGTGGGTATGGGTGGTGTGGCCGGGGCTTGGCCACAAGGGCTAAGGGGATGGGGGCCAAGGTCATTGTTACTGAGGTAGATCCTCTTAAGGCCATAGAGGCCACTATGGATGGTTTCTGGGTGATGCCCTTGGAGGAGGCAGCCACAATGGGAGATATCTTCGTTACCCTAACCGGAGATATAAATGTCATTCGGCGGGAACACTTTCTTTTGATGAAGGATGGGGCCATTGTAGCCAACTCTGGCCATTTTAATGTGGAGATTGACCTGAAGGGCTTAGAGGAAGTATCCCAAGGGAAGAGGATTGTCAGGGATTATGTAGAGGAATTTAGGTTAGAGGACGGAAGGAGAATCAACATCTTAGGGGAGGGAAGGTTGATAAATTTGGTCGCTGCCGAAGGGCATCCGGCGTCAGTAATGGATATGAGCTTTGCCAACCAAGCCCTGGCGGCCGAGTACCTGAAGAAGGGAGGGAAAGAGCTCGTCCCCCAAGTCTATAAAGTCCCGACTCAGATAGACAACCATATTGCTGAACTTAAACTTAGTTCAATGCGGATAAAGATAGATGAGCTCACCCCTGAACAGGTGGAATATCTCTCCTCCTGGCAGTTGGGCACATAGGCGATGAAAGTCGGTTTTGTTCAGCTAGAACCGAAGTTTGGGGATGTAGAAGGGAATATAGCCAGGGCATTAACCCTTATGGAGGGCAAGGAGGCCGCGTTATTTGTCCTGCCGGAGCTTTTTAACACCGGTTATCTCTTTACCTCGAGGAAGGAGCTGGAGGAACTGGCCGAAGAGGTCCCTGAGGGGAGGACATCCCAGGCTTTGATTAGGTTCTGTCAAACAAAGGGAACTTGGGTGGTTGCCGGTTTGGCGGAGAGATCTGAAGGGAAACTATTCAATTCCGCTATTTTAATTGGCCCCTCTGGCCTGGTGGGGACCTACAGGAAAGTTCACCTCTTTGACCAAGAGAAGAGCTGGTTTTCCCCTGGGGAAGCTGGTTTTTCCGTCTATGAGGTTAAGGGGATAAAGCTTGGGCTGATGATCTGCTTTGACTGGATATTCCCGGAAGCAGCCAGGGTTTTGGCCCTTAAGGGGGCGGAGATAATCTGCCATCCAGCCAACCTTGTTCTCCCCTGGTGTCAGAAGGCTATGGTTACCAGATCGATAGAAAACAGGGTTTTTATCGTTACCGCAAATCGCACTGGATGGGAGAGGAGGAAAGGGAAGGAGCTGAAATTCACCGGGGGAAGTCAAATAACTGGCCCTGGGGGTGAACTTCTCCTCCAAGCCCCTTTGGCAGGGGAAAAGGTGGGAATAGCCGATATTGATCCCTCAATGGCCAGGGATAAGGCCATAACCAAGGAAAACGATCTCTTCTCCGATAGGAGGCCAAAGCTATATCAGCAACTGGTAAGCGGATGAGAGGGATAAGGGTGAGCATATTCGTCTTTCTCCCTTTTCTTTTCCTATTCTTGCCATCCTTTGGGGAAAAGATCCCGCAATCCAAAGGCTATGTGAACGATTCTGCTGGGGTGATAAGTGGTGAGTATAGCTCCCGGATCGAATATTTGGCCCAGCAGTTAAAGGAGAAGACGGGAGCGGAGATAGCGGTGGTTACGGTAGGTTCATTGGGAGATTTGAGCCCTGAGGAGTTCACCAATGAGCTTTTTCAAAAGTGGGGAATTGGCCAGAAGGGAAAGGACAACGGAGTTCTCATCTTCCTTGCTGTTGGTAACAAGAAAGTAAGGATAGAACCAGGCTATGGGTTAGAGGGACCCCTTCCTGACGGATTCTGTGGGGAGATCATCAGGAAGGTTGTGCTTCCCCATTTTAGGAAAGGGGGTTATGGAAAGGGGCTTTACTTAGGGGCCGCCGCCGTGGCCCAAAGGGTGGCCTCGGAATATGGGGTGGAGTTAGCCGATCAAGGGGGGAACAAGTTACCCCCTTACTCTCCGACATCTGGGCCTCGCTGTGGGAGCCTCCTCTCAGCTCTTCTTTTCTTTTTCTTCTTTGTTTTCCTCTTGAGAGGGAGATTTCTCTTTCCTTTGCTTTTGGGGATGGGGATGGGAAGGGGGTTCTGGAGTGGGGGGAGCTTTGGAGGGGGGGGATTTGGAGGCGGATTTAGTGGATTTGGTGGTGGGTCTAGTGGCGGCGGAGGGGCCACCGGAGGTTGGTAGGCCCAGAAGCCTTCTCATCTTCAGCTTAAGCTCTAGCCAGGAGAGGAATTTGGTCTCCTTTACCCTTCTGGTCAAAAGGTAGAAACCGGTTCCCCCAATGATCAGGTTAGGGGCCCACATAGCCCAGAATGGAGGGATGAGGTTGCGGTCGGCCAGTTCCTCTCCACCAATAAGAAAGGCCCAATAGAGGAGGAAGAAACCTAGGCTGAGGCCGATGCCCACCCCAATTCCTCCCTTGTGGGCCATAACCCCCAAGGGGGCACCAATTAAGATGAAGACTAAACAGGCAAAAGGGATGGAGAATTTCTTGTAAGCCTCAACCATATAGCTATCCTTCCTCTTGCGGGCATAATTTATCAGCCTCTCCTTTCCCTGAATAAGGGAGAGGGTCTGGGGATCTTGCTTCAGGAGCTCCTCTTTTAATCCCTTGTGGGGGGAAAGTCCCTTCTTTTCTAATATGTTATGGATAGCTTCCCTTTCCCTGGCCATCTTTCCCTCCTCCACCTTGGCCCTGCGCAGGAGTTCTCCAATGCCGATCTCCCTGTCCCCTCTGTATTCTTGGTTAACCCTTCCCACTTCTCCTCCCGCCCCTTTTAGGGTTAGGGTATACTTCTTGAAGGTCAACCTTCTATATTTGCTGGGATCATCTTGATTAACCTCATGAATTTCCCCATTGTATAGGTCTATGGTCAGGGAATTTCCCTGGGGGAAGAAAGAGAGGTTTCCCTTCTGGGCCAAGATTGTGCGGGGTGAGCTCCTACCCTTCTCCTCATAGATGGTGATCCCCTCGATTTGAGAGCTTTTCCGATGCACCTTCCTCACCAAGATGCTATAGCCAGGGTAATCGTTAATGAAGATCCCCTCCTTTATCCCTAAGGTTGGTCTCCTCCTCCCCAACTCTGTCCCCAAGACCCTGGCCCGGTGGTTTGTCCAGGGGAGGGCATAATTGTTGAAGAGGGTAAGGAGAAATGCCAATCCCAGGGCGACTATAAGTGGGGCAAGAACAGCCCGATAAAGGCTTACCCCTGATGATTTGATGGCCGTAATCTCGTTGTCTCCGGAGAGTCGGCCAAAGGCCATTAGGGTCGCTACCAGCACGGACATGGGGATGGAAAGGGCGAAGATCCATCCTAAGTTGAAGAAGAAGATCTCTAATACAGTAAAGGCACTTACCCCTCTTCCTATGATCAGGTTGGCTATCTCTAAGGTGAAGTCTACCACTAGGATGAAGGTGATTACCGCTAAACCAAAGAGGAATGGGCCGATATGCTCTCGCAGGATATATTTGGAAAGAATTCTCATAACCCCCTATATTTCCATCTTTAGATGGGGTGAACAGGATAAACAACCTCCCTCATTAAACCCCGAAACGGTGAAACAATGAGAATTTTAGGGAAGAATGTGCATTCGGCAGTTCTGGTGTCGTGCGGGGTTTTCTCGAGGAAATGAGGATAGAGATCCTGTTCTACAATTTTGCAAGATCTTGTTTTTTGGACAAACCTTTTCAGATTGCATTGAAAGAATAGTTCTACCGCACTTTAGTGCGGGTTACGAGCCTTTAGGCCCTTATATGGAGTGCGTCAACCCTGTTGACGCACGCTGTGACACGGTCACAGCACTCCAAATGGGCTAAAGCCACATCAACCCAGGCTATCCGTCCCGAGCCGGAGATTGCTTCGTCGTCCCGAAAGCATTCGAGACTCCTCGCAACGACGCATCCATTTGCCCGTCATTGCGAGGCTTGCCTCAAGCGGCAGCGAAGTGGCTAGCCGAAGCAATCTTTAACCCCTGCCGCGCTTCTGTGTCGGCCTTAAGTCAATGCCAAATGACGAAAAGGCCTAAACCCTGACGACCCCTCGAGTAACGATACACGATGGTTTCTTGGTTGCGGCTCTACCGCGCGGTGAATCCTGTTATCTCCTCGAAACAGTTCCGCCCCTGACGGCTAAGTTCAAAATAGGGTTGAGAAGAAAGGTTGTCAAGGCCCAATGTTAAGATGAAAAAGGGTGGTGCGAGGGGTAACGGCCGTTCCCTTGGTCGGTTCCAGTTTGCCGGTTTATAATAGTAACCCGAATTGTTCACAAACTGATAACGAATTAGCATATCTTTTTCAAATTTAAGGCCTTATGTATCTACTTTGTAGGGACAGACATTTATGTCTGTCCGCTCTCCTCGGACTCCGCTAGATCGGAGTCCTTACAATGAAAAACTATGGCCCTGCAAAGAGGTTCATATGATTTTGTGAATAATCCGGGAGTAAAGGGATCCTCATTTTTAGACAGGATTGACGGGATGATCAGGGAAAATAAAGGCGGGAAATCTGAAGTAAGAAGAAATCCAAGGAGGGGCCTTTCACCTGAGGGATATCCCGATAGGCCGACCTTAGGTTTTTTTCGGTGTCATTCAGCGTTTTCCTGGAGGAATTGGGACAAAAATCCTGTATCCTGTCAGAAAGTCTCTGCTTGACTTAATCGGCGATATTTTCCGGGAAAAAGTAGTTTCGGGGGTTTACCGGTGAGCCGTTTACCCTCACCTCATAGTGAAGGTGGGGACCGGTGGACCTTCCTGTGTTGCCTATCCGGCCGATGAGCTGCCCTCTCTTCACCTCTTCCCCCAAGCTGGCCTCTACCTTAGAGAGATGGGCATAGTAGGTCTGAAATCCCTTGCGGTGGTCAACTTCGATGTAGGTGCCAAATCCATTCTTGTCCCAACCTATGTTTGCCACCCGGCCATCGGCTGTTGCCCAGACAGGGGTCCCCACCCTAGCAGCAAAGTCTATCCCATAGTGAGGTCTTAATTGGCCGGTGAAGGGGTCGATGTGCATACCGAATCCCCTAGTAACATAGCCAACGGTAGGTTTAGTTGATGGGGTATGGGAGAGCAGGTATCTTTTATTTTCTAAGCTTTTCCAGATATCCGCTAAACTCTCCTTCTCCAACTTGGCCTGGCGGAGGAGCTTTTCCAAGCTAAGGTTGATGTTCCCTGTTTGCTGGGCAGCTTCCTCATCATAGAAGAAGAGCGGATCTGGCGGTCCTCCTTCTTCTCCCCCTACTCCCACCTCCCTTACTTGGGGGCTAATATCTGGTAAATCGGCCACTATCCTTAGTGACTTCTCCCTCTGGATGAACTGGGCCATCTGGAGGTCCAGCTCCTGAAAACGCCCCTGGAATTGGGTGAGTCTTGTCCGCAGGATCTCATTCTCCTCAGAAAGCCTCTTTAGCTTCATATCCTGATAGGTGCGGGAGAGATAGGATTGGGCCAGGAATATCCACCCCCCGAGGAAAAGGAAGAGAAATGTTAAAAGGAGAAAGAGGGAGATTGGGGAAAAGGACTTCTCCCACACAGATCTTTCTTCCTTATGGGGGATAACCACTAATGTGATGGGGTTCAATTTCATCTATAGTCCTTTTATCTGAAAGTGGGGGCAAGACCCCCACCTATTTTGTATTATCGGTGGCTGGCCGCAAAACTTGAGCAAAATTTAAGGTCTGGGCTTATGAAGCCAGCCAATTGGGGGCTATTATAGCCTCTTGAATTAAGGCTGTCAAGAAAAATTTTCACAGGATTTGGCTGCCTTCCCAAAGTTGGTTTTTCAGCCCTCATCTTCAGAGAATTATATTGACAGAGGGTATTTTGTTTGTTAAATTTTTGGTTCAATTTAGGAAGCTAACCCGGATTAAGCATCAAGGAACCACGAGATCTCCCAATATCCTGGCCAGATGTGCAAGATAAAGAGGCCACAAGAATTGAGTTTAAGCCCCTCGTTCACCTGAAAGGCGAAAGCCCATTTTCTTAAAGGTTTTTGCATAAACTGCACTACAAACTTGCCGGGTCTTGTTCCTTTGACAAAGTTTATCAGGAAGGCTTGAGTAGAGGGCTTCTACCCGGATTATTTATAAGGGCCTGCTTGGTTGTATCGAATGACCAATGGTTGAGCGGTCAGATCCCCTGATCTGACCGGGGCAGAACAGGGCTTCTGCCACCTCACTAGAACTTTGCGAGCGTAGCGAGCCAAGTTCTAGTGAGGCATGCTGTGACAGGAGTCACAGCACTCCAAAAGGGGCTAATGTCCGGGAAAGATTACCCTAGCTAAAGCTGGGTAGAAGTGTATAATGCGGGGATAACGAGCCACAAGTTCCAATACCCAATGCTTTTTTGGGTGCAGCTGCGCCACGCGGCGGTGCAAATCTGGGTTTATAGGCGGTTTAAAAATATTTTGGGCTTAAACCATAAAGGAGGAGAGATGGCTAAGAGATTCCAAAACTTTATAGATGGAAAATGGTGTGAGGCCAAGGGCGGCCAGACCTTTGAGAACAGGAATCCGGCTAACTGGAGTGAGGTGGTCGGGACCTTTCCCAAGTCTGGTAAGAAGGATGTGGATGAGGCGGTGAAAGCGGCCCGTAAGGGGTTTAAGGAATGGAGGAAGGTTCCTGTTCCTCAGAGAGGTCAGATTATGAATAAGGTGGGAGACCTTATGGTCAAATACAAGGAGGATATTGCCCGCGGGATGACCAGGGAGATGGGGAAGGTCCTTATGGAGACCAGGGGAGATGTACAGGAGGGGATAGATACGGCCTATTATGCAGCCGGTGAGGGAAGGCGGCTCTTCGGGCAGACAGCTCCCTCTGAGCTCCCCGACAAGTTCTGTGTTTCCATCCGTCAGCCCATTGGGGTGGCCGGGGTGATCACCCCCTGGAATTTCCCTATGGCCATTCCCACCTGGAAGATATTCCCCGCCCTTTTATCTGGCAATGCGGTGGTCTTTAAACCCGCTTCCGATGTTCCCCTCACAGGCACCAGGTTGGTGGAGATACTCCTCGAGGCGGGGGTCCCCCCCCTAGCCATAAATTTGGTCCATGGGACCGGATCTACGGTGGGAGTTCCCTTGGTTGAACATCCTGGGGTTGATGTTGTCTCCTTTACTGGTTCTTCGGTGGTGGGGAGGCAGATTGGCTCCATCTGTGGTCAAGGGTTAAAGAGGATTTCCTTAGAGCTGGGGGGGAAGAATGCCCAGATCGTGATGGATGATGCCCACCTTGATCTGGCTTTGGGGGGGGCGCTCTGGGGTGCCTTTGGCACCACCGGTCAGAGGTGTACAGCTACCAGCAGGCTGATCCTCCAGGAGGGGATATATGATGAGTTTGTGGAGAGGTTGGTGGAAAAGGCCAAAAACCTTAAGTTGGGCGATGGTTTGGATGATTCCACGGATGTGGGGCCGGTGGTGAACGAAAAACAGCAGGAGAATATCCACAGCTATGTGGAGATTGGTCAGAAGGAGGGGGCAAAGCTCCTCTGTGGTGGGGAGCCAGCCAACGAGGGGAAGCTCTCCCGGGGTTTTTTCTATAAGCCGACCATATTTGTGGATGTTAACCCTCAGATGAGGATAGCTAAGGAAGAGATATTTGGGCCTGTCCTGGCTGTTTTGAAAGTGAAGACCCTGGAGGAGGCCATTGAGGTCCTTAATGCCACGGATTATGGCCTCTCCTCTTCTATCTATACCCAAGATGTAAACCGGGCCTTTCGGGCCATAGATGATATAGAAGCGGGGATAACCTATATAAATGGCCCCACAATTGGGGCTGAGGCCCATCTTCCCTTTGGTGGGGTTAAGGACACCGGCAACGGACATCGCGAGGGAGGGTGGACCGTCTACGATGTCTTCACCGAGTGGAAGACCGTCTATATTGATTATAGCGGTAGGTTGCAGAAGGCCCAGATAGACACCGAGAAGGAAAGGAGCTGATATGGAAAAGATTACGCCCCAAAATGTCCACTCTACTCTGAGAAAACATATGCTCGTTGATGGTTACGATTTGGTCTTTGACCTGAAGAAGAGCCAGGGTTCCTACATCTACGACTCTAAAAGCGGAAGGAGGCTGTTGGACTTTTTCACCTTCTTTGCCTCCTCCCCCATAGGCTATAACCATCCCCAACTCACCTCACCTGAGTTTCGGGAGAAACTGGCCGATGTAGCTGTGAACAAGGTTACCAACTCCGATTTCTACACGGCGGAGCTGGCCGAATTTGCGGATACATTCTCCCGGGTAGCTATACCCCCATATCTCTCTCACCTCTTTCTGATCAGCGGGGGGGCTTTGGCGGTGGAGAATGCCCTAAAAACCGCCTTTGACTGGAAGGTGAGGAAGAATTTCTCCAAGGGATATAAAGAAGAGAAGGGGCAGCAGGTTATCTACTTCCAGCAGGCCTTTCATGGCCGCACCGGATATACCCTCTCTTTGACTAATACCTTTGACCCGCGCAAGACGATGTATTTTCCTAAATTTGAATGGCCCAGGGTCCTTAATCCCAAGATCAAATTTCCCCTAAATCCGGAGAACCTGAGGGAGGTGGAGAAAGCCGAAAGGGAAAGCCTGGCCCAGATCAAGGAGGCCATAGCCCAGAACCCGGATGATATAGCGGCCATCATCATCGAACCCATCCAAGGAGAGGGGGGGGACAATCACTTCCGGGGGGAGTTTCTCCGGGCCCTGCAGGAGATTGCTGATGAAGAGAAGTTTTTCCTCATCTTAGATGAGGTGCAGACCGGCGTTGGCTTAACTGGTAAGATGTGGGCCCACCAGCACTTTGACTTTGAGCCAGATATAATCTGCTTTGGCAAGAAGAGCCAGGTCTGTGGCATTCTCTGCGGGCCGAAGGTTGATCAAGTAGAGGGAAATGTCTTTCAGGAGTCGAGCCGGATCAATTCTACCTTTGGGGGGAACATAGTGGATATGGTGAGGTTTCAGCGCTACTTGGAGGTCATCGAGGAGGAGAATTTGGTGGAGAACGCCCGGGTGATGGGGAATTACCTCCTCTCTCAGCTTGAGGAGATCCAGGGGTCATTCCCTCATTTGCTGAGCAACGCCCGGGGAAGGGGGCTGATGACCGCCTTTGACCTGCCCGATACGGAGACGAGGGACAGGTTTAAGGAGAGGATATACCAGAACGGTATGGTCGTCCTGAGCTGCGGGGAGAGGACGATCAGGTTCAGGCCCCCTCTGAACATCTCCTCAGAGGAGATTGATGAGGGGATGAGGATTTTGGAGAAGAGCTTAACCCAGGTTTAAACTCAAAAGCTTTTCTTAAAAGAAGCCAGCCTCAAGGCTGGCTTCTTTTATGCCCTCGTCAGACTCCTGTTTTTCCAACCCCAATGGATTCACCGTAATGTCGGGGCTGCTTGAATCCCCACTTAGGTCGGGATTCAAGGGTGACAGGGGGAAACAATGTGAGCGGAGGACTACGGAGCAACAGTTTTTGTAGGGGTCGGATTTATCTGACCCACTGAACAGAAATTCCAGTGGCGAGGAATTCTGGATCGAGTTTTTGCTCATCAGGGATCCCACCCTCTAAAGTTAAATTAAACATTGAAAATGCCATAGGGCTAATTATCTTACTATCTTTTAGACGTTTGGGGCAGTTTTGATAGGCTACAAAGCATGTTCAATATTTATTTTCATGTGTCAAATGTGGAATCCCTGCTCACACTCAAGACTGAAAGGTTTCTTCTCAAAGATAACCTCACTGACCAAAAAGTCAACCCCTCATTTGGGGGAGGGGGAGCTTTAAATTCTCCGCCTCCAGGTCTTCTCTTCTAACGGACCAGAGCCAAGCTGTAGGGGCAGCTCTTTAGACCTGTCCCCCAAAATGGCCTTGACATTCCGGGGGAATAGGGTTAATTTTGAATGGGGCTTTGATTTTTCGTCGTCCTTCAAACGATGGAATAGAAAAATAGCAACTGTTTCAAACTGCAGGCGGAGTCCGACTTTTTTAATTTCCTGCAGTTCCAGGCCGTAGCATCTCATATTTTTTCTTAAGTGACTAAGAAGAAACTATCAAAAAATGGGAGGAAATTTTGTTATGGAAAGGTTTCAACTTTCACCAGACCATGAATTAACTCTTCTGAAAGAGGAGATGAAAATATTGCAGAAAGCAGGGAAGTTGGGGGGGAAAAGGGATCTTAAATTGACCATTGAAGAATACCATAGATATTTGGAGACAACGAGAAAGGCAGTTAAAGAAGCGTTAGATCCAACGGAATTGGTTGTCTCTACAAGAAGAAGGTAAATAAGTGAATATCCTACTTGACTCTGATGTGTTAATATACAGTTTACACATCCCCAAAGATAAGAACCTTCTCTCAGAACATATTAAGGCAAGGGAACTTTTCGACTCTGTGATAGAGAGAGTCAACACCCTTTACCTGATCTCCACAATCCCTATTGAGGTGGCTGCTGGGTTAACCAAGATTGTTGGTAGGAAAATAGCGGAGAATGGTATAGAAAAGCTGTTGCTTGGGGCAACAGAAATTTATCCCGCCTCTATGGATTTGGCATCAAATGTAGTTCACACACTCTCATTAAGGGCCTACTTTCAGACCTGTATTGAAAACGCTCTAAATCTCGGTAAGATTCAAAAGGATGAAAAAGACTCTTTAGTTCCTGGTTTCAAAGGTCAATACACGGAAGTAAAGATTGGGGGAGTTGACATATCTATTCTTCGTTATGTCCAATTGAAAGATTTGGTTTTTATCACCAACGATTGGTCACTTTGGTATATCAGTTGGAAAGCAGGAGTAAGATCGTATTGGTTGAAAGGATTAGCCAGGAAACAGGTTCACACTCTTGCTAAGGGGAGAGGGACGGAATTTCCCTGATATTTTCTGTGGGAGTGGATAAAGACTGAGGGAAGTTGGGGAATTTTTGTGGGTTCAGCACTCAAGCGTAAGTAGGGTAATCTCAGGATAGCAAAAAGCAAGACCTGACCCCTTACTTTGCTTTTAGCAGATAGGGACATCAACGAAAATTGGTCCCTATACAAGCAACGCTTTATCGAGGAGTATGGCAAATGAGTCAAAGGGATTTCTTCTCCAGAAATTTGACTTTATCTACTGAGTTTGACCTCTATCTCTTAGATCACTCTGAAGTGGGGGAGCAAAAGGCTGGATACAAAACCGTCAGATGGGATGCGGGTTCTCTCTCCAGTGGGATATACTTTTACAAGTTAAAGGTGATAGGTGATAGGTTAAAGGTGGAGAAAACAAGGAAGATGGTTCTACTGAGATAGAGGGAAGACCAAGGGGGGAATGACGAAAACCGAATGACGAACGACGAAGAGTGGGACTTGGTGATTGGCCGATGGCTGATTTGAGATAGAGATACCCCAACTTGTAACCTGCTTTTAGATAGCGATTGGAATTCTCCTCCCCCTTGATGGGGGAGGACTAAGGAGAGGGTGAAAATTATCTTCGATTCCCCCCTTACTCTCACCCTCTCCCACCAGGGGAGAGGGAACTATAAGGATGTCACTCAGGGGGCTATCAGGGCAGGAGTACTGGCAGCACAAACATTCATAGCCCAAAAGGGAAGCCACCGGAGAATCCTGGTGGCTTCTCTTTTTGGGCTATCCTCATTGACTTTTGCCAAATTATTCATTATCTTATTTGAGAAATGACCTCAGGGAAAACAGCTAAATGTGGAGGTGAAGGATGGCAACGAATTTAAAGATGAAAATAAGAAAGATTAAATCTCGCAAGATATCTATTGAGATAGGCAGAGAAGATTTTGAAACCTTTTGCAACGCCTGTGGCCTCTTTAAAAAGGAGTTTCTTGATCTATTGGATGCCTCTGAAAAGGACCATCAGGAAGGACGAATCACCGAGAGGGACTCCCTCAAGGATACCGCAGAGCTTCGCTTCATCGGACATCACAATAAGATTTATGATTACCCGTTATTTTTTGAGTGAACGGAGTTCCTTAATGTGAGTCCTGTTATGCTCGTAGATCGGGGGTCTGTCAGGGCAGGAGTCCTGATAGCACAGAAAAATCAACCTCCCGCAGATTCCGAATCTGCGGGAGGTTTAAGTCTTCGCCAAACTGCCGCAGGCAATTCCTGCGGCAGTTTTTTATGGGTAGCATCCCCCTGAAAATGGCTTGACTTTTGGCCTCATTTTAATATATATTTCCCTATGCTCTCAAATTTACATTTCGGAATTCCCATTTCGGACGCAGATTTTAGAGGATAAATTTTATAAATCCTAATGATCTGCGTTAATCTGCGACCATAGGACCAGCCCGAAGAAAGCAAGTTCTGTGGAGATAGGGGATTTTAAAAAGGACACAAAGAAGGAGGCGAAAGGAGATGGCAAAGGAGGTAGATTTGAAGATCACAGATGACATATTAAAGGGTTTAGATATAGGAAGCAAAGGAGAACTCCTTGAGGTGTTATCCGAGGGGGTGCGACAGGTAAAGATCAAGAGATCTCTCAAGCTGTATCAAGAGGGGCATATCTCCTTTGGCAGGGCAGCGGAGTTAGCTGGAGTAAGAAAGGATGAACTCGCCGTTGAGGCCTATGCAAGGGGTATTGAACCTGCTACAAGCGAGGAAACCCTACAGGAAGAGATCTCTTGATTGCGGTAGTTGATAGTGGCCCTCTTATAACGTTGGGCAAACTAAATTCCCTCTATTTGCTAAAGGGGTTATTCAATAAGATTCTCATTTCAAAAGGGGTTTATGAGGAGGTCGTTGTTAAGGGTTTGAAAAGGGGATCAACAGATGCTTATGCGGTAAAGATATTCATAGAAAGAGAGAAAAGGGTTATTGAGATCAGAGAGACAGAGGGTAAGTTTGTCCCTAAGAAAGTAGATCTGGACAGGGGTGAGAAGGAATGCATAGAGCTTGCTTTAGAAGAAGAGTGTCTCATCCTGGTTGATGAAGAGGCTGCTCGCAAGGAGGCCAGAAGAGCCGGTTTAAAGGTAAAGGGGACATTAGGTATATTCATTATGGCTTACAGAAAAGGGATTATTTCTCGTGAGGAAACTGTATACCTTTTGGAGGAAATAAAGCATCATCCAGATATTTGGATAAGCTCAAGGCTGTGCGATAAGGTTTTGGAGGGATTAGAAAAGTAGCCCTTAAATTTTTCGTGATAGCTTACGGAGGTCAGAGATAGCAGTCAGGCATTCGTCAGTTGTCACGGATTTTTCCTGAACCCTGAAAACTGAGCTTTGTTCTACAATTTTGCAAGATCTTGTTTTTTTAACAAAATTTTTCGTAGCAACCGCAAAGCCACTAAGATTGCAGAGGAAATAAAAAGCAAAAGAGAGATGGAATAAAACGATTAGTTAATAATTTTTAAACTTTGCGTCCTTTGCGGCTTTGCCGCGCTACGGTTAATTCTTTGGCGATACCAAATCCTAAACTTAGGGGTGGAATATGAAGCTAACAACATTTATTGTCGGCTTTTTGGTTATCTTCACCATTGGCCTGAGCTGTAACCAGGGGAACCCCACCGTGCGCCAGCCGGCCGTGGCCGGAGGGTTCTATCCTGCCTCCCCAGCCGAACTAAGGAGGATGATCGATGGCTACCTCTCCAATGTCCCAGAGGAGAAGGTAAAGGGGAGGATCTACGCTATTCTTTGCCCCCATGCCGGCTATCAGTTCTCTGGCCAGGTTGCCGCTTACTCCTTCAAGGAGTTGGGGGGCCGCCACTACGATACGGCGATCATCATCGGCCCCAGTCACCATATCAGGCTGGATGGGGCCTCGGTAGGGGATTGGGATTACTACGAGACCCCTTTAGGAAGGGTGAAGGTAGATAAAAAGATGGCCAGGAAGATAAGGAATTACAGCCCTAAGCTAAGGTTCCTTCCCTCAGCCCATCAGAGGGAACATTCGGTGGAGGTGGAGGTTCCCTTTCTGCAGAGGGTGCTGCAGGATTTTCAGCTCGTCCCCATAGTGATGGGCAATCCCACCCTGGAGAACGCCCAGATCCTCTCCCAGGCCATCCTGCAGGCCATTGGCCACCAGAGGGTTCTCTTGGTGGCTAGTTCGGATATGTCCCATTACCCCTCCTACGAGGATGCCGTCCAGGTTGATCGACAGACTTTGTCAGTGATCGAGGGGTTTGATCCTGAGAGACTCTCCCGCTCCGATAAGGAGCTGTTAGGTCAGGGTAGGCCCAACCTGGTGACTACCCTCTGTGGCTTAGGGCCGGTGCTAGCGGTGATGATGGCCGCCAAAGGGCTGGGAGCGGAGGAGGTTAAGGTGCTTCATTATGCTAACTCCGGGGATGTGACGGTGCAAGGGACGAGGAACAGGGGGAGGGTAGTGGGGTATGGGGCGGTAGTCTTTTATACCCCGAAAATCAAAACCGAGGGAGAGGAAGCAATGGATTTCACGGATGAGGAAAAAGCAGAGCTTTTAAGGATAGTCCGCACCACCTTAGAGCATATCTTGGCAAAGGAGGAGCCGCCGGAGTTCGTGCCGAAAAGCGAGAGGTTGCGGGAGAAAAGGGGGGTCTTCGTTACCCTAACCAACCAAGGGAGGTTACGGGGCTGTATCGGCCACTTCCCCGCTGACACCCCTCTTTACAAGATTGTCTCCCAGATGGCGGTTGCTGCGGCCACCCAGGACTACCGGTTCTACTACAACCCAGTGACCTTAAAGGAGCTTGCTCAGATAAAGATTGAGATCTC
This sequence comes from uncultured Gemmatimonadota bacterium, assembly GCA_964626665.1. Taxonomy (GTDB): domain Bacteria; phylum SM23-81; class DAOVCL01; order DAOVCL01; family DAOVCL01; genus DAOVCL01. The sequence goes on from CAZVGK010000019.1 coordinate 38,370, forward strand.
CATCCTCTCCCCGATGAAAAGGGTTACGGATGTGAACCAGATAAGGATGGGGGTTGACGGAATCTACATCAAGCAAGGGGCTCAGGCGGGGACTTTCCTGCCTCAGGTGGCCACCGAGACCGGCTGGAGCAGGGATGAGTTCCTCAGCCACTGCTGCCAGGATAAGGCCGGCCTCCCCCCAGACTGCTGGAAGAAGGGGGCGGAGATCTACACCTATACGGCCACCGTCTTTCATGAGTAGCATCGGGGTCCTCTATGAGTCCCCGGAGTGGTCTAACCTCCACTTAGCGCAGCTCTTGGAAGCGAAAGGGGCAGAAGTGGAGCTGATAGACCTCAGGGAGGTCTCCCTCTTTTTAGGGGCTCAGCCCTCCTTGGGCCTCTACATCAATCGGGTCTTCCCCAGCGCGGTGATGAGGGGTTCAGCCCCCAGCATAAACCTGGCCCGAGAGTATGTCCTTTGGCTGGAGTCGAAGGGGAGGAGAGTGATAAACCCATCTCAGGCCTCCCACTATGACTATGACAAGGCGGCAACCTACCTCAAACTCTCCCAGTTAGGGGTTTTGGTCCCCCAGACCGTTGTTTGCACCAGTCTTCAGACCCTAAAGAGGGGGGCTGAGATTATCGGTTTCCCCCTGATCCTCAAACTCAGCCTGGGGGGAAGGGCCTACAAGACGAAGATCTTTCTTTCCCCCTCAGAGTGGGAGGAGGGCCTTAAGGGAGAGGTGGATTTTGGGTCCGATCACCTCCTGCTTCTCCAGCGATACATCTCCCCCTTGGGAGATTACACCCTCAGGTCAGAGGTGGTGGGAGGGGAGCTGGTCTGCCTTTTAAGAAGGTATGTAGGAGAGGGGGGGATAAGCAGTTGGTCGCGGGGATCAAGGTATGAGGTTGTCCCCCATCCAACCAAGGAGGTAGTTTCCCTCTCTTTAAGGATAGCTCGGGAGATGGCTATGGAGATGGGAGGCCTGGATTTCATACAGGATGAAAAGGGGCAACTCTATCTCATTGATCTTAATGCCACCTCCAACTTCACCCCTGAATACATCCCTCTCTTGGAGTTTGACCCGGTGGAGAGGATGGCAGACTATATCCTTGAACAGGTGAAGGGAGAGCAATAAAACCGCCGAGGGAAAGATGTGGCAGAATGGGGTTCTATAGTCGCAACCGCAGAGTTCGCAGAGTAGGCGCAGAGAACGCAAAGAAGGAAGCGCACTTTGTACTACAATTTTGCAAGAACTCGTTTTTTTGACAAACTTTTTTAACCGCAAAGCTCGCAAAATAGGCGTAAAGAAGGCAGTGGCTCCGTGGTGACTATTCAGCTATCCGCTTTGTGTCTTTCCCCATTTTCTTATTTTCCTAATTTCCATTTTCGCCTCTTGACTCTTGGCTTTTCAGTGAAATCTGTCTTAATTTTTAATTTTTAATTCTTAATTCATAATTGCTTTTTTCCGTGAGATTCCGTGGTGAAAAGTTTGAGGAGGAAAGATGAGGATAACCCAACATCCGATATTGACCTTTGAACGGGGGGGAAAGGTAAGCTTCACCTTCGATGGGAGAAGACTGGAGGGATACGAAGGAGAACCGATAGCGGCTGCCCTGCATGATGCTGGGGTGAAGGTGCTCCGCAGGAGTATGAAGCTGGGGAGGCCACGGGGGTTCTTCTGTGCCGTGGGGAAATGCTCCTCCTGTTTGATGATGGTTGATGGACGACCAAATGTGAGGGTTTGTATGGAGCCCCTCAGGGAGGGGGTAAGGGTAGAGACCCAGAGAGGGAAGGGGGCATTGGTTGAAAGGGGTTGAGATAGCTGTTGTCGGAGGTGGGCCGGCCGGCCTCTCTGCCGCGGGGAGTGCCCTACAGGCCGGGGCAGAAGTTTTGCTCATCGATGATGGCCAACACTTGGGTGGCCAGCTTGTCAAGCAAACCCATAAGTTCTTCGGCTCCAAGGAACAGTATGCCAGCACTAGGGGGATTGAAATAGGCCGCATTTTAGAGAAGGGATTGGAGGGATACTCTAACCTTGAGGTATGGCTCAATTCCTCGGTCGTAGGATACTACCCCGATGGGGTGCTGACTGTCCTTAAGGGGGAAAAGCTCCTCAAAGTGAAGTCAACTAAGTTGTTAGTGGCCACAGGGGCCGCGGAGAAGATGTTGGCCTTTGCCAACAACGACCTCCCTGGGGTCTATGGAGCCGGGGCAGTGCAGACCCTGATGAACCTCTATGGGGTGCTTCCAGGGAGGAGGGCCCTGATGATAGGAGCAGGGAATATCGGGCTCATCGTCAGCTACCAGCTTCTCCAGGCAGGGGTGGAGGTGGCGGCCGTGGTGGATGCTCTGCCTCGGGTGGGGGGTTACTGGGTGCATGCGGCCAAGCTGAGAAGGACGGGTGTCCCCATTCTTACCTCCCATACCATCCTGCGGGCAGAGGGTAAGGAGTGGGTTGAGGGAGCGATGATCTGTCCGGTGGATGGGCAATTTCGGCCCATCGAGGGCAAAGAGCAAAGGATCGAGGTGGACCTTATCTGTCTGGCCGTAGGCCTTTCCCCGCTGAGCGAACTCCTCTGGCAGGCAGGATGTGAGATGAAATACATTCCCCCGTTGGGTGGCTATGTGGCCCTAAGAGATAGGGATATGGAGACCATGGTGCAGGGCGTCTATGTGGCCGGGGACAGTGCCGGGGTGGAGGAGGCCTCCACTGCTATGGTAGAGGGGAGGATAGCCGGTCTGGCCGCTGCGGTTTCCCTTGGCCACAGGATAAAGGATGCCGTTGGGTTGAAGGAGGAGCTTTGGGAGGAACTGGAGATGCTCAGAAGGGGGCCGGTGGGGGAGAAGGTAAGGGAGGGGGTAAAGAGGGCGCTAATTTAACTTGAAAGCATAAGAAATTCCTTTTTTGGACGCAGATAAACGCAGATTGTCAAGATTTTAACTTTCTGCGGCTATCGGCGGGAATCTGCGTCCTAATTATACCTGAGGGAAAGTCTGCCTAATTTAACCCATTCATACGTTGCCCCCAAAGCTGCCATTCCTCAAAGGCGAGGTGGCAGAACCTTGTTCTGTCAGTCTTCTCCTTCGCTGGTAGATGAGGGCATCTGACTGCTCCGTGAGATTCAGATTACCTCAAATAGGGGTCTTCTACCGCACTTTAGTACGGGTTTAGGCCCTTCCGCTCAAGGGAAAGGGGGATCTCCCCCGATGGCCGTATATATCAGAAAGCTTGACCCCTCCCAGAAGCTGCGAGCCTTAGGGATGGGGGCCAAATTCGATGTCTCTGGTTACCCATCCCTGCTCTCGGCCAAGAGGAGGATGAGGTATAGCTTCATCTATCCGGCGGTGGGAAAGGGGGGGAGGCTCTTCCCCCTTTTTAAGGTCCTCCAATCCAATGCCTGTGTGGGGGACTGCTATTACTGTGCCAATCGCCAGGGCAGGGATTTCAGGAGGATAAAGTTCTCCCCTGAGGAGTTGGCCAGGCTCTTCATCCGCCACTATGAGGGGGGAGTTGCCCAAGGGCTCTTCCTCTCCTCGGCCATCTACGCCAAACCTGACCGGGTGGAGGAGGAGATGTTGGAGACGGTAAGGTTGGTGAGGGGTAAATATGGGTTTAAGGGCTATATCCATCTGAAGGTCATCCCGGGGGCCGATGCTCAGCTCATCGCCGAGGCGGCAAAGCTCGTCGATCGGCTCTCCCTCAACCTGGAGTCTCCAGGTCCAGCCCACCTCTCCCGCTTGAGCTCTTCCAAGGATTATTCCGGGCAGCTTATGGGTGGGTTGGAGAAGATAGTTAGCCTGCACCGAAAGTCTCCCCTTAAGGCTGGGGTGACTACCCAACTGGTGGTGGGTCCTTCTGGGGAGTCAGATAGGGAGCTGATGGAGCTTTCCCATCGGCTCTACAGGAGATGGGGGCTTTGGCGGGTCTATTACAGTGGCTTTACCCCGCTTAGGGATACCCCCTTCGAGGGCTTTCCCCCTTGCTCCAGGTGGAGGGAGGCCAGGCTCTATCAGGCTGATTTCCTTCTCCGCGGGTATGGGTTCTCCCCTGTGGAGCTTCCCTATGACAAGGAGGGAAACCTCCCGCGGGATGTGGACCCCAAGCTCGCTTGGGCTTTGGCCCACCCGGAGAGGTTCCCTGTGGAGGTGGGAACCGCCTCCCTTGAGGAACTCCTCAGGGTGCCAGGAATTGGGAGGATCTCCGCCCAAAGAATTGTGGAGTTGCGGAGAAAGGAAGGGATAGGTGGATTGGTGGGGTTGAGGAAGATGGGGTTGGTTGTCAAGAGGGCACGCAATTTCATTACCATAAAGGGGAAGTTTTCGCCCTCCCCTTCCCAGGAGGAGAGGGCAGTTAATGAACAGCTCTTCCTTTGGGAGGAGCTTTAGCGCGAATTTTTCATAAACTGGCAAACGAATTAGCTTAACTTTTTCAAGGTTAACGATTTATGTATTTGTTTGTAGGGGCAGACATTTATGTCTGTCCGCCCCTTCGGACTCCGATAAGTCGGAGTTCCTCCATCAAGAATGTCCTTCTACAAAGGGATAGATCGGGTTAGACGGGGTTGACAAAATATGCAAAAATCCTGTTAATCTTGTTATCCTGTCAGATAAGTTTGTATAGAGATTCTGGTATCCCCTCAAAATTGTGGAGGAGGTATGTTAGAGAAAAGCGGCATTCCCGCCGCAGAGGATTTGATTAGGGTTATCCCCTCTGAGGAGAGACTGGCCCAGGGAGCGGTGGCCATCATCGAATGCTTCCAGGCAATCCCCTGCGATCCTTGTTATGATTGGTGCAAGAGGGGGGCCATAAAGGAGTTTAAGAGCCCTACTGATCTGCCCCAGATAGACTACCAGAAGTGTAATGGCTGCGCACTCTGCGTGATCGGCTGTCCCGGTTTGGCCATATTTGTTGTGGACAGGACATATTCAAAGGAGAGAGCCCTGATAAAACTTCCCTATGAATTCCTTCCCCTGCCTGAAAAGGGGGAGGTGGTGCAGGCCTTGAACAGGGAAGGGGAGGTTGTGGGAGAGGCAGAGGTCTTAAAGGTCCAGCCAACGAAGCAGAAGACGACCCTCATTTCGCTTTTGGTCCCCCAGAAGCTGGCTATGGAGGTGAGATTCTTCAGGAGGAAGGGAAATGGATGAGGAGACGATCATCTGCCGCTGTGAGGACCTCACCCTCAAGGATATTAGGGAGGCGATAAGCCAGGGCTACACCACCTTGGAGGAGATCAAAAGGGCAACCCGCTGCGGGATGGGTCCCTGCCAGGGGCGCACCTGCCTCCCCCTGGTGGCCGCAGAGCTGGCCCGGGCCACGGGCAAGAGGATAGAGGAGATCCTGCCCTGCACCGTTCGCCCTCCCCTGATGCCCCTAAAGCTGGGGACTATCGCGGGAGCTACCGATGGTTGAGGGGGCAGAGGTAGTCATCATCGGAGGGGGAGTTATCGGCTCTTCTATAGCCTATTATTTGGCTAAGGAGGGCTGTGAGGATGTGATCATCTTGGAGAGGGAGTATCCCACCTGGGGGGCTTCAGGCAGGTGTGGGGCAGGGATCAGGCAGCAATGGGGAACGGAGATGAACTGTAGGCTGGCCAAGGGGAGCGTGGATCTCTTTGAAGGCCTTTCCGCTGAGCTGGACTATGATATAGAATTTGCCCCAGGGGGGTACCTCGTCTTGGCCACCAGCCAGGCCCAGCTTGAGCAATATAGGAGAAATGTGATTCTGCAGAACAGCCTGGGTATCCCCTCCAAGATTATCACCCCCCAGGAGGCCAGGGAGATTGTCCCCATCCTGAGGACCGATGGCCTTCCGGGGGCGGCCTACTGTCCCACCGATGGCCATGCCAATCCCTTTAAGACAAACCTGGCCTTCCTGCGGGCTGCCCAGAGGTTGGGTGTAAGGCTCTACAAGTTTACCGAGGCAAAGGGGATCGAGGTAAGGGGAGGGAAGGTGCGTGGGGTGCTTACCTCTCAGGGAAGGATAGAGACCTCTAAGGTCGTAGATGCCGCCGGGGGATATTCGGCCCGGGTGGGGAAGATGGCTGGATTGGAGATTCCCACCTTTTCGGAGCGCCATCAGATAATGGTTACCGAGCCTTTGGATTGGCTCTTCGATCCAATGGTCATCTCCTTTACCAGCGGGCTCTACTGTCAGCAGGTTCCGCCGGGAAGTATCCTGATGGGGATGGGGGATCCGGATGAGCCGCATAGCCATAATATCACCTCCTCCTGGCAATTTCTGCGGAAAATGGCTAAGGAGGTGCTCAAGGTCCTGCCGATGTTGAGGGAGGTGAGGGTGGTAAGACAATGGGCTGGTCTCTACAACAAGACCCCTGATGCCCAACCCATCTTAGGGGAAGCAGAGAGGGTTAAGGGGTTCTATATGGCTGTTGGTTTCAGCGGACATGGGTTTATGATCTCCCCGATGGTGGGGGTTACCCTGGCTCGGCTCTTGATGGGGCAGAGCTCCCCTGTCTCTGTGGAACGGTTGAGCTTGGAGAGGTTTGAAAGGGGAGAGCTAATCATTGAACCGTCGGTAGTTGGCTAATGATTGTGGCGGGGATCGACCTTGGGACGAATTCAGCCCTCCTCCTGGTGGCCCAGGCAGAAGGGGGTAGAATTACCCCTCTTCTGGAGGAGGAGAGGGAGATAAGGATTGGGGAGGGGTTGAGCCGCGGGGGGACACTGCGCAAGGATGCTATGGAGAGGGCCATAAGGGCCCTCTCCGAGTTTAGGGGGAGAGCTCAGAGGTTGGGGGCAGAGAAGGTGATCCTGGCCGGGACTAGTGCCCTGCGGGAAGCAAAGAACCGAGGGGAGTTTCTGGGTCTTCTGCAGGAGAGGCTCAATGGGGAGCTTTCCGTTCTCCGCCCTCGGGAGGAGGCCGAGTTGAGCTTTCATGGGGCCCTCTATGGGCTGGAAGGCCTTGACTCCCCGGTCCTAATGGCCGACATCGGTGGGGGAAGCACGGAGCTTGTCCAGGGGGATGAGGGAAAGATCGCCAAGTGGAGGAGTCTTTCCTTGGGTGGGGTGAGGCTCACCGAAGGGTATATCTATTCGGATCCCATCAGCCAGGGGAATCTGGAGAATTTGAATGGAGAGATTTTGAAAAGGTTTCAAGGTTCAAGCTCTGATTTTTCCTCTAAGGGGGTGTTGGTAGGAGTAGGGGGGACGATCACTACCTTGGCGGCAATGGATATGGGGATGGCCCACTACGATGCGCAATTGGTTCACGGCTACAAGCTCAGCCTCTCTGCGGTGAGCTCGATATTCGCTAAGCTAAAGAGGTCTACTCTGGCTCAGAGGAGACGAATGATTGGCTTATCCCCGAAAAGGGCGGAGATAATCCTGGCCGGGGCAGCAATCTGCCTCAAGCTGATGGAGTTTCTCTCCCGGGCTGAGATATTGGTGAGCAGCCGGGGACTGAGATGGGGGCTTGTTTTGCAGGAGTTGGTTAAGGGTTGACCAAGGTCGAGGGACAATTTCGTAGGGACAGACATTTATGTCTGTCCGATTGCTTCCGAATTTCGCAGGGGGGGGCAGAATCCCTGTTCTGCCCCGGTCGGATCAGGGGATCTGACCTATGATCCGAGTGAGCCATTTAAGAGAGGAGGAAGGAGATGGGGGTGAGAATTTTTCTGGTTGGGTTGTTTCTATTGCTTGGGTGGGGAGGTGTAGAGGCTAGAACCACTGAGGGTTATCTAAAAGAGGCAAAGAGCCTTGAGCAAAAGGGGAAGATAGAGCAGGCCATCAAATTGATGAGGGAGGCGGTAGCCTCCGACTCAGCTAATGCCACCGCCTGGGCCTACTTGGGCCTCTATTTAGGGGAGAGCGCTGGGAGTTCCCAGGATATGATGTTTCAAGCCGCCCGCACCTCTCAGTCCTTCCAGGCCCTTGATCGCTCCTTAGGCCTTGACTCCCTGAATGTGTATGGTCTTTTCCATCGGGGGCTTATGGGGGTGAAAGTCCCCATCTTCTTAGGAAAGTTGGATCAGGGGATAAAGGATCTGGAGAGGTTGGTGCACCTGCCAGGAGATATGGTATCTGAGGATCTGCTTCCCTCGGCCTATAACTTCTTAGGGGAGGGCTACCAGAAGAAGGGGAATAAGGAAAAGGCTAAAAAGGTCTGGGAGAAGCTGATCGAGCTTGCCCCGGACTCTAAGGAGGCTGAGGAGGCCAAAGAGAGTTTGAGTTCACTGGGGTCTCCTCCATCGAAGGGGAAACAGAAGAGGACCGAAGGAGAGGCCATAGAGAGGGCCGAACTTCTTATGGCCCAAGGGGAATATGAGGAGGCAAAGGAGATGCTCTTGGAGGCTGTTGAGGCCGACTCCGCCAATGCGCAGGCCGAGGCCCTCTTGGGTTTGGCCTATATCCAGATGGCGAGAAGGGGTTATGATGAGAGGATCGCCCAGGATACAAACTATCGTATTGGCCTCTGTGCCCAGGCCTTTGCCCACCTGGACAAAGCGGTGTGGTTAGCTCCAGAGAACTTGCAAATCAGGCTGCTCCGGGGGATAACAGAGGCCAATTCCCCGGCCTTTTTGGGCAGGGGTAAACAGGCAATTGAGGATCTGAGGATAGTGGCAGATGGAGCTGTCCCCGATTCTACCAAGGCCCAGGCCCTCTACTACCTGGGTTATGTCTACAAAGTAAAGGCCCTTTCCCTCTGGGGCGAGGTGACCGACAAATATCCCCAATCGGGGCCAGCCCAGCAAATCTATGACCAGATGTCCCCTCCCCAGGAGCCCGATTTCCCCTCCGGCCCAAAGGTGGTAATCAGCTTCTGGCTGGGCTATCAGGATCAGTTGCCCCCTCAGACCGCCGTCTGGGTAGAGGATTCAAAGGGAAGGTTTGTGCGCAATATCTATGTCTCTGGCTTCGCTGGGTGGGTTGGTAAGAAGCAGATCACCCTTCCCCAATGGGGAAAGGCCTCCAACTTTCGGGCCGATGCGGCCACTGGAGCAAGCATTGACTGGGGGAAGCATACCTTTGGCTGGGATTTGAAGGATGGCTCTGGGAAGATTATGAAGAAGGGGAGATATACAATCAAGGTGGAAGTGCAGCACTGGCCCAGCATCCATCACGGCCTGGCCTCAGCCCAGATAGAGGTGGGTAAGAAGAAGAAAAAGATAGTTGTTCATCAACCCCCCTTCATCCCCATTCTGGAAGTGACCTACTTGCCCAAGTAGGGGAGACCCCACCGGAATCCCTTGACTTTCCAGGCTAAAATCAGTATGTTCTCCTTAGCCCTGGGGAAATGGAGAAGAAGGTGATTCGAGAATCTAAACTGCTACGAGAATTTGAGAACGCGCAACTCCGCGGGAGGCCTGTGGACTACCGGGAAAATCTCAGGATTGTAGAGACCCTGTATCAGGAAGCCCGTGCCCTGAAGGCGTTTCCGCCGAGCAATCCTTTAGATGGAATTGAGGTGGATCTCCAGTTGGCGAGGGTCATAAATGTTTACACGAATTCTCAAACAGATCGCCAGAGCACTCGATAGGGCGCGAATTCCCTCCCGGTGACCTATATGCCGGAGGAGTATGTTCTCTTTGGCTTTGGATATGATTTTCAGAACCCAGAATACGGCAGAAGGATATTCTCGGTCATAAGGCGAAATTCACGATCTGGTTTGTGAATACAATAGACAGGCTAAATAGTAGCGTCATAAGGAAACAGAGGATTCCAGGATGAATAACGTTGAAAATCGGGTATATGAGTCGCTAACAAACCTCAAAAGCCCAGACAAGCTGACAGAACTGTTCTGCTCTAACTTTCTCCTCAATTATGAATATAGTGGACATGTAGTGTCTCACCGTGGTTGGAAAGAGCGAATAACAGACTCGATCCATAATTTTCAGCTTGTTGGCACACACGACGACTTTCATATCATCTTTTGTGAAGTAGATCGTCTTTTGCTTGGCACTGAGAGACCTATTATAAATCAATTGTTGAAAGAGCACCCCTATTGTCTTGTTGTCTTCTCCGATCCTTCCCACCTGAACTGGCACTTTGTGAATGTCAAGTATGATGAGGAAGTCAAAAACCGTCGCCTTTTCCGGCGAATAGTCATCGGTCCCGACGAGCGACTTCACACAGCGGCTCAAAGAATTAGCATGCTTGATGTGGCTGATGAGCGCATGACGGCGTTAGACTTACAAGAACTCCATGATGAAGCTTTCGATGTAGAGAAGGTCACAAAGGATTTTCACAGCGCTTACAAAAACTTGTTCAACGAAGCCATTAAGAGAATCCGGGGGAGGGAGAGTTATGATAATGCCCACAAGTTTACCCACCTCCTCTTCAATCGACTGATGTTCCTCTACTTCATCCAGCGTAAAGGTTGGCTGAGAGCTATAGCAGGCGAAAGTCCTGACCAGGAGTTTATTCACAACCTATGGAAGTATTACAAAACAAAGGGGGAAAAGCGATCTCATAATTTCTATCGGGACTGGTTGAAGCCTCTGTTTTTCGATGCGATGAAGAATCCCAGGAAACATGGTTTCAAATACAGCCGACATTTAGCTCCAGAGTTGCTGAAAGTGTTTCTCGATATGCCCTACTTGAATGGTGGCCTTTTTCAGGAGGACGATGAGGTAGATTATATAGATTTTCAGGTCGAAGATGGCATCTTCAAGGAATTAATTGGGAAGGACGGTTTACTACAGAGGTATAATTTTACTGTTCGTGAAGACCTTCCATTGGACATTGAGGTGGCTTTGGACCATGATATGCTGGGTGCGGTATATGAAAGCGTAGTGAATGAAGAGGAGCGAGGTGAGGGAGGGATGTTTTATACCCCCAGGACCGAAGTGGATTTTATGTGCCGTTCAAGCCTGATCCAGTATTTGGATGGTTTTGGGATACTCCCTCAGGAAGAACTCATTCGATTTGTGATGAATGCTGATTATCCTGACGAAGTACCTGATGTAGATCCCAGCGAATTGCTCAAAATACGGGACCGCATCCATGAAGTGAAGGTGGTTGACCCTGCTTGTGGGTCCGGTGCTTTTCTGGTGGGGATGCTGAAAGTCCTGTCTGGCGTACTTCGGACTATACACGAGAAATCGGGTGAGCCGTTGGATATGTTTAACGAAAGACGGCGGATGATCGGGGAGAACCTTTACGGAGTGGACATCAAGTCGTGGGCAGTAAAAATAGCTGAGCTCCGTTTGTGGTTGACTCTTATAATTGAGGCTGATGAAGAAAAACTCGCTCTGAGGAATAAACCATTACTTCCCAATCTGGACTACAATATCCTTCAGGGGGATTCCTTAGTTGAGGAGATTGTACCAGGAAAGAAGTTGGTGCTCCGCAGCCAGTATTCAGACCTTCATTTCTCGCCCCGCATCAAACGACAGATCACCGAAATTCAGAAGCTGAAAAGTGCGTATTATGAAGGCAAGCCAGAGGTAACAAAGCTGGAGATCGAGTCGAAGAAGCAAAATTTTCTGCGTGGTTTTTTTATCGAGGAGCAGCAGCGTTTACAGAAGGAGATGATTCGTCTGCGTCGAGGACCTGAGCCGAAAGCTGAACAGAGCGTGATGGATTTTGCCCGCAGACTTGAACAAGCTCGATTGGAACTACGGGAGAGCGAGGAAGAACAGACACAGCGGGAAAAGAAAATTGCTGAACTGGAGAGACAGTTTCATGACTATCAGCGTATGGCTGGGGAATTTTCGACGATGGGAACAAAGGGCTATTTTCTCTGGGACCTGGATTTTGCCGAGGTGTTCTACCAGCGGGGCGGGTTCGATGTGGTGATCGGCAATCCGCCTTATGTAAGGCAGGAGGGGATTGCGCCGCCTACCAAACACAAAGGAGATTACGATGCGGATACCTGGCGGGAGATGAAGCGGGAATACAAGGAGAAACTCATAGAGTCGGTGAGTCTGCACTGGAAGGGTTTGAAAAAAAATCGAAAGTGCGATCTCTACATCTATTTTTACCTACACGGTCTGGCGCTTCTGAGGCCTGGGGGAACCTTTTGCTTCATTACCTCCAATTCCTGGTTGGATGTGGGCTATGGCGCGGTACTGCAGCAGTTTCTGTTGGAGAATATCGAGGTGAATGCCATTGTTGACAACCGGGCCAAGCGGTCGTTTGCTTCAGCGGATGTAAACACGGTGATCAGCCTGTTCCGGAGGCCGAAAAGCCGCAAGGATTGGCTGCAAACGAGGGAGAATCATTTAGCCAGGTTCGTGACCTTCAACAAGCCGTTTGAAGCCTGTCTGACTGCAGATAATTTGGCGAAGATCTTCGCGGCGCCGGAGGTGGTGAAGGAGGAGGACTTTCGGGTGTATCCCATCTCGCAGGGGGACCTGTTTCAGGAAGGGGCGGCGAAGGAGGAGAAGCCGCAGGCCAAGATGATCACCGGCAGGATGGAGGGGAAATACGCCGGTGGGAAGTGGGGTGGGAAGTATTTGCGGGCGCCTGATATTCTTTATACTATTCTGGAAAAGGGGAAGAGCAGGTTCTCACTCCTTGGACAAGTAGCAAATGTTCGACCGGGCTGCTATGCTGGTATAAATGATTTCTTCTACCTAACAGCATCTCAAGCTAGAGAGCTTGGAATTGAAGAACAATTTCTGTTTCCAATTATTCGGTCACCACGGGAGGTAACGAAACTTGCTCTTTCCTCTACCGATATAGATTACGTGGTTTTCTATTGTCCTTTAACCAAACAAAACCTGCGAAAGCAAGGGTACATTGGTGCTTTAGAGTATATTAAATGGGGTGAAGGACAAGTCACCAGAAAGCGACAGAAGACTGCTGCTGGAGTACCTTGGCCTGAGACAGAAACAGTCAAGCGGAGATCACCTGGTTGGTGGGCAATTCCTAATCAAAGCGTAGAAACTACAAGAAACTTTCTGCTCTATGTAATTAGGAGACCGATTTATAGCACCCTGGTCAGACGCACCTGTAGTTTCAGACCGGTGCTTTCACAGAATTTTTCCAAAGAATAGGGAAACACTAGTTTTTGCAGCAGCTCTTAACTGCTCATTAACCTTCTTATTCATAGCTTTATTTGGTCGATCAAATCTTGGCATGGGAGCTGAAAAATATGAAACCACAGACGCTAAACGTTTGCTAATAATTGCCCCTGACATTCTGAAACAGGTATCCAACGATTTGTTTGTAGTTCTTGAAAAACTTGGTAGAAGGCCTGTTCTCTCAGTGACAGATGAGATACGACAACCCGACCGCCGTGCCCTCGACCACATCATCTTCGACATCCTTGGCCTCACGCAGGGCGAACGGGATGCAGTGTATGAGGCGGTGGTGGATTTGGTGCAGGCGAGGCTGGAGAAGGCGAGGAGTGTGAAAGGGTCGTAACCATGGCAAATCTAAGGAAGATTACTATTGACAAATTTCGTTCCATTGATCATGTGGAGTTGTTCTTTCCAGAGAAGACACCAGTTGTTATTGTTGGAGAAAACAATGCTGGGAAGTCCAACATCGTTGCCGCGATCGACATAGTTTTGGGAGAGCACTATCCTAAAACGCGCATACTGGAGGAAAGGGACTTTTATTTTCGTAATCCTGAACAAAGCATTTCTATCATGGCTGATTTTTATGAACCGTTAGCTGGTAAATTCCAACAACTCCATTGGAAATATGACCCCACTGATGATAGAGATCCATTAAAGTTTGTTGGCATTGATGTGTATGGAGAGCAGAAATGGCCTAGAAACGAAGACAGGGATGATTGCATGTGTATTTTTGTTCAAGCAGAGAGAAGCCTAAACTATCAGCTCAGCTATCAGACGAAGTATACAATGCTTAGTAAGCTGATGCATGCTTTTCACAAGGAGCTACAGCGTAATCAACAAGTTCGGGATGATCTACAGGAGGAATTTGAGAAAGTAAAAGGACTATTTGACCAGGTTGATGCATTCAAAACATTTAAGGATACGCTACAAACTGATTTTAGTAGCTTAGTATCATGTATGACCTACAAACTTGAGGTAGATTTAGAGGCATATAATCCCACCAACTTTTTCCACGCGTTGCGCGTGCAGGCAAAAGAGAAAGGTGAAGTTCGAGATTTTGACGAATTAGGGACAGGGGAACAGCAAGTTCTGGCTATATCTTTCGCACATGCTTATGCCAGAGCGTTACACAAAACCGTGTTGTTAGCAATCGAGGAACCAGAGGCACATCTTCATCCACAGGCCCAACGGTGGTTAGCAAAAAGAATGTTTGACTTCGCACAAGACGGTCTTCAAATTGTAATCACGACGCATAGTCCAGCATTTATTAATCTGGCTCAATTGGATGGACTTGTTTTGACAACCAAGACAGATAGGGTGGGTACTACTACGCGCCAGTTAACCAGAGAAGAATTGACAGAGTACTGTGTTAGCCATAATGCTAACAGACAGAAAACTCAGGCGCAGAATATTTTTGAGTTTTATGCAGCCAATACAACCGAAGCAGTATTAGAAGGATTCTTCTCCAAATTGATTGTATTAGTAGAGGGACCAACAGAAGCTATGGCTCTCCCAGTTTACCTTAGAGGCTTAAGGTGGGATCCTGTTAGACAAGGAATTTCATTTATCCCTGTAGGCGGGAAAGGTAACATTCCCCGTTTTTGGCGTCTTTTTACCGCCTTTCGCATTCCAGTGTTTGTGATATTCGACAACGACTCTCAAGACGATCAGCAGAGTCTCAAAAGGCAAGATATTTGCGAAACTCTTGGCCTTCATGATCCGAATGAAATTCAAGGTGTCCTTGATGAACAAAGGATTACAGTAAAAAACGGGTTTGCTGTTTTTGGAGGCGACTTTGAGAAAGCCTTACGTCGTAATTTTATTAATGTGGAATATGAAAAACACGAACGCGAAACAAGGGAGTTTTTAGGTATTGATCCAGGCAACTTAAAAGAATGCAAACCGCTGGTAGCTCGTAGGGTGGCGGAGAAACTTATTGAAGAGGTAGATGAACGGAATGAGATGTGGAGCCCGTTGATTCAATTGCGCAATGCTTTGCAAGCAATGTTAAAACAAGCACAAGCAATTCATGAACTTTCAGTTGAGACAATAGAGGAAGAAGGTTCGCCATTTTGAGGTTAATTAACTTATAGGAAATCATATACGACTGATTATTTATACTGTAGAAGAATCGTTTTCGATACAACTGGTCTTATGCAGGGCTAACGTGATACTGTTTACGGGCAGTGGAGTTGGTGCGGGCGAGGCTGGAGAAGGCAAGGAGTGTTTGGAATATGGTAAGAAATGGCTCCCCTGAAATAAAAAAACCCCGCCGAAACGGGGCGTTCCGCTCGGGCGGAACCACCTCCAAGCATGTTGGATTGTAACAAACATAATTCTTTGCATGGCAAAAGTCAAGTCTTTTTTGCGATGTTCGAAAATTAAAACAGGGGT
Organism: uncultured Gemmatimonadota bacterium; assembly: GCA_964626665.1. GTDB lineage: Bacteria > SM23-81 > DAOVCL01 > DAOVCL01 > DAOVCL01 > DAOVCL01. Next base: position 53,734 of record CAZVGK010000019.1, read on the forward strand.
GTTAGTAGAGTGGGTGCGGGCGAGGTTGAAGAAGGCGAGGAATGTGTGAAACTTGACTGCACGATTTCCTCCACACTTATAAAAAACTGTGAAGGCTTTTGGTCAATTCTCGTATAAAGGATCACAAATGTCAAACAAGACCTCAAATAGATTACCTGCCAAACCAAAATCAGATTACTCGTATTTGATCGAAGCCATAGGCGGTTTAATCCAGTCGGCTCGGTCTCGGGTGGTTCAGACTATTAACACGGAGATGGTTCGACTTTATTGGGAAATCGGCAGACATATTGTTGAGTATGAGCAAGGGGGGAGCGATCGAGCTCAATATGGTAAAAATCTCTTAAAGAAGCTTGGAAGAGATCTATCAAACCGTTTTGGAAAGGGATTTAGTTGGCGGAATCTTTTCAATATGCGTCAGTTATATCTTGCCTTTCCAAAATTGCAGGCAGTGCCTGCAAAATTTAATCAGGATGAAAATCTTCAGGTGCTGCCAGAGGAATTGTCCTGGACACATTTTCTGCTCATCATTCGTGTTGAAGAACCTCTTGCCAGACAGTTTTATATCAAACAGTGCCAGTTGGAACGCTGGTCAACGAGGGAACTTGAGCGTCAGATAAATTCAATGCTTTTTGAGAGAATTGCTTTGTCAAAGGACAAAAAGGGAGTGCTTGAGATAGCGCGAAAAGGTCAGCAAGTATCAAAGCCAGAAGATTTACTGAAAGATCCTTATGTCTTTGAGTTCCTCAACTTGCCCGAGGGCTACAGACTCTCTGAAACCGAACTGGAGCGGAGATTAATTGATCATCTCCAACACTTTCTCCTTGAATTGGGTAAAGGCTTCTGTTTCGTCGCCAGACAGAAGCGGGTTACCATAGGTACAGACCACTTTTACATTGACCTTGTGTTTTACCACCGTATTTTGAAATGTTTTGTTCTCATTGACCTTAAGATGGAGGCTTTCAAACCAGCCGATGCCGGGCAGATGAATTTCTATCTCAATTACATAAAGGAGAACGAAAGCCAACCGGAGGATAATCCACCCATTGGAATTCTCCTTTGCCTGGACCGTAACGAGTTATTTGTTAAGTATGCCACTGCTGGAATGGACAATCTCATTCTCACTGGCCGTTTTAAACTGACACTTCCATCAGCAGAATTACTCAAAGCAGAAGTGCAAAAGGTTTTGGAAGGATAAAATGACCTCTCACGATATTATTGACAACCGCAACGAGAAGCTTGTGGATCATATCAACAGGATCCTACAAGGGACTGAGAAAGCCAAGTTCGCCGTTGGCTACTTCTTTTTATCAGGATTTGAGGCGATTAAAGATAGACTAAAGGACCTTAAAGAGCTTCGCCTTCTCATTGGGAATACCACGAATCAAGCAACACTTGAACAACTTTCAGAGGGATTCAAGCGACTTGAACTGGTGGAACAAGCTGAAAAGGAAATGCGGTTTGTCAGACGTGGTGAAGCCAGGCGCCTCAAAGAATAGACCGCGGATAACCTTAGACAGGTTATAGAATTGACGGATCAGACGGACGACCAAGAGGAGATAATCATTACTCTTGCTCGTCTTATTGAAGAGAAGCGACTAAAGGTTAAGGTCTATACAAAGGGTCGTCTGCACGCCAAGGCTTACATATTCGACTATGGGAAAGTTTTTGGTAAAGATGGTAAGCCGATTGAAAGAGAAGAAAATGGAATAGCCATTGTAGGCTCAAGTAACCTTACCCTTTCAGGGGTGACGCACAATACAGAACTCAATGTTCTTGTCCAGGGCAATGCCAATCATTCAGAACTCACCAAGTGGTTTGAGGAACTGTGGAACGAATCCCAGGATTTCGATGATGCCCTGATGAACGAACTGAAGCAATCGTGGGCAATGGCTCCAGTTAGCCCTTACGATATCTATATAAAAACGCTATATCATCTCGTCAAAGATCGTCTGGAAGAGGCTGAAGGTAAAGAGGTTCTATGGGATGATGAGATTACCACCAAACTCGCCGATTTCCAGAAGGTAGCCGTCCGCCAGTCCATTCAGATGATAAAGGATTATGGTGGAGCTTTCATTGCCGATGTTGTCGGTGTGGGCAAAAGCTATATTGGAGCAGCAGTGCTCAAACACTTTGAGCGAACCCGTGGTGCAAGAGGATTGATTATCTGCCCTAAATCCCTGGAGAAGATGTGGGAAGGCTATAATGAGAAATACCAGCTCAATGCACGGGTGCTCTCCATGAGCATGCTCAAAGAGGCCGAGGAGGCTGGTCAAAATCTACTTCTGGAAGATGTCAGATTTCGTGACAGAGATTTCACTCTTGTGGATGAAAGTCACAACTTCCGTCACCATACTACTCAGAGATACAAGGTATTGCAGGCTTTCTTAGGCGCAGGTGCAAGGAGATCTTTATTCCTGACAGCAACTCCTCGCAACAAGACCGCCTGGGATATCTACCATCAGATAAAGCTCTTTCATCCAGATGATAAAACCGATCTCCCCATTGATCCACAAGATCTGAGGAGATATTTTCAGATGATTGACAGGAGAGAGCGTAAGCTTCAAGATCTTCTCCCGAGCATTCTCATCAGGCGGACTCGGCATCACATCTTGAGATGGTATGGGTATGATAGCGAAACCCATCAGCCGGTAGATCCTTCACGGTATAGAGACTACCTTACAGGACAACGCCGGGCTTATATAATAGTCGGAGGTAGACATCAGTTCTTCCCGAAAAGGGAACTCGAGACCATTGAATACAGCATTGAGGCCACTTACCAGGGGCTCTATCAGCAGATCCTTAAGTTTCTTGGACGTCCTCGCGGGCAATCGAATGAAGCAAGCAATGATTTGGAGCTTACCTATGCTCGATATGGGCTATGGAACTATGTCCATAAAGATAAGCAAAAGAAGGCCCCATACACTGATTTGCATCGGGCAGGCAGGAATCTTCGGGGGTTAATCCGCATAATGCTCTTTAAGCGCTTTGAATCAAGTGTACATGCGTTCCGGGAGACAATCAAGCGGCTGACCAGGATTCATAGGGGTTTTCTTGCATCGCTCGATCGAGGGATGGTGCCCGCTGGCGAGGATGCCCAGATATTGTTGTATGAATCCGATCAGATGGAAGAATCGGAGCTCTTCGATGCTCTCAATGAAGCCAGTGCCAAGTATGACATTAACGACTTCTATGTTGACAGACTAAAAGAAGACATTGAAAAAGACTTCGGTCTGTTCAATAAAATTCTCGGCTTGGTATCAGAAGATAGAATCCCTCCAGAAAAGGATGCCAAGCTCCAGACTCTATTCAGGGAGTTAGAGAAAGCCCCCCTAAATAATGGCAAAAGGCTTATATTTACCCAATATGCGGATACTGCTCAGTATCTCTTTGACAATCTGAATCCAAATGGGAAGGAAAAATACATAGAAGTTATCTACAGTGGAGATAAGAGTAAAGAACGTGTAATCGGACGTTTCGCACCAAAGGCCAACCCTGAGTACCGATTACGAAAGGGTGAGGTTGAAATACAGACCCTTGTGGCAACCGATGTTTTGGCTGAGGGGTTGAACCTTCAGGATTGTGATAAGGTGATCAACTATGATCTTCACTGGAACCCGGTGCGCTTGATTCAAAGATTCGGTCGAATTGACAGGGTTGGAACAGAATACGAGGTGATCTGGGGTTACAACTTCCTTCCAGAGGCAGAATTGGAGAAGACGCTTGGATTGAAGGAGAAACTCCGTAACCGTATTCAGGAAATCCATGACACTATCGGCGAGGATGCTGTAATACTTGATAACACTGAGCAACTTAACGAAGAGGCGATGTATGCCATATATGAGAAGCGTGGGGATCAACTTACCCTGTTTGAAGAAGAGGAAGATATCCTGGACATAAATGAGGCCGAGGAGATGCTTCGTCAACTGAGAAGTGAGAATCCAGGTGAGTTCGAACGAATTGCTAACCTGCGTGATGGAGTGCGAACTGGAAAAGCATCAGAACAAAAGGGCATATTTGTCTTCTGCCAGGCAGGAAGATACCAACAGTTAATTCTGTCAGACAAGGATGGCAAGATCATCACCAGGGATATTCCCAAGATTCTTGGAATATTGAAGTGTATCGAAACAGAGAAAGGCCTCCCACTGCCTAAGGATCATAACAAGAAAGTGATGAAGATCAAGAAACTTTTTGACGAAGAGGTAAAGCATCGCGCAGCGGAGAGAGAACAGACGATCTCTCTCACGCAAGGTCAAAAGTATGTGCTCCGGGAATTGCGTCTTGTTTTTGGCAAAACGGAAGACGATGATTTGAAAGCACAACTCAACATATTGGAGAAGGCTTTCAGGCTTCCTGTAACTGTAGCAGTCAATCGGGGACTCAATTTGTTAAGACGCAATGGCATCGTGGGTGAACAGTTGACAAAGAATCTTACTCGAATATACCACCAACACAATCTGCAAGATCAAATTGATCGCCGCAAGATTGGAATTAAAGAGCTCGTTATTCCCAAAATTATCTGCAGCGAAGCTTTGCTATGAGGAACTCGGTTGGCAGTCAAAATTGCTCTTGACGAGATTTCTGGCAGATCTGAACGAGTTGAGATTTTTAGGTGTTCCCCTTGGTTAACTCGGGAGCACTTTGGTTGCTCTTATCTCTCTCCTTTAAGGAAGTGTTCCATAGGTAAGAGGTGAAGGCCATGGGATGTGAAAATTATGCAAATCTTAAAGAGACTCATTTGACCAATTGGCCTACGGAACTTCAGGAGGAAGTAAAAGAATTTGCCGAGTTCTTGCTGGAGAAGAAAGTGAAAAAGCCAAAAGGCAAGCCCAAATTTGGCTGGGCTGGTGCGCTCAAGAACCTCCAAATCATTCCGGAAGTAAAAGGCTTTGAGACGGAGCAAGATCGGCAGAAAGAGGGGGCGGATCCTGATGACCCGGCGGAGGTTGGCTCATGAAGTCAGAGGAGCTCGCGGCCATGTTGAAGGATCTCCCGGCCTTGCCTTCCGAGACAGAATGGGTAGAATTCAAAGAGGCCAAGAGAAATTTTGATTTCGATGACCTGGGCACGTATTTTTCAGCGCTGAGCAACGAGGCCAACCTTACAGGCCAGTCGGCTGGCTGGCTGGTCTTTGGAGTAAGCGACAAGCCGCCCCGTCGGATTGTCGGGACTAACTACCGCCGTCAAGCTCCTGGTTTGGATAGGCTCAAACAGGAAATTACCAAGCATACAAACCATCATATCACCTTTCAGAATATCTATGAACTGCAACTACTTGAGAGGCGGGTCGTCCTGTTTCAGGTACCACCTTCACCTCGAGGCATTCCTACAACCTGGAAAGGAATCGCTTACGGCCGCATTCACGATGCCCTTGGACCGTTGAGCCTCGAAAAGATCGAACGCATCCGTAGGCAGGCCACATATGAGGACTGGTCGGCACAGATATGCCACGGAGCCAAGCTGAACGATCTTGATGAAGAGGCCGTTGCTTTTGCCCGCGGGGAATACAGAAAGAAGTTCCCGGATCTTGCCGGCGAGGTTGAGAAGTGGGACGATATCACTTTTCTAAACAAGGCCAAGATCTGCATTAGTGGACAGATCACCCGAACGGCGATTATCCTTCTTGGCCGAAGCGAAGCAGAGCATTTCCTTTCGCCTGCTATCGCCCGTATCACCTGGGTGCTCAGAAATAGTGATGGAATGGAAAAGGATTATCAACATTTCGGACCACCTTTGATCCTTGCCGTGGATCAGGTCTTCGCCAAAATCAGGAATCTGACCTACCGTTATCTTCCCGACATGAGTCTGTTTCCCACCGAAATTTCCCAATATGATCCATGGGTGATCCGTGAGACATTGCACAATGCCATCGCACATCAGGATTACACCTTGGGTGGGCGCGTCAACGTAGTTGAGGAGCCGGAGTCGTTACTGGTCACAAACGCAGGAGAATTTTTGCCAGGAAGTGTGGAAGCGGTGATCCAACGGAATGCACCACCAGAAATCTACCAGAACCGTTTTTTGGCTGAAGCAATGTTCAACCTGAATATGATCGATATCATAGGGAGCGGAATAAAGCGTATGTTTACGAAGCAAAGGGAGCGTAATTTCCCTATGCCTGATTATGACTTGGGTGAATCCGGCCGGGTTAAGGTTCGTATTATCGGAAGAGTGCTTGACGAGAATTATACACGGATGCTTATAGCCAAGGAGGATTTGACATTAATGGACGTAATCGCCCTTGACAAGGTCCAGAAGGGGAAATCCTTGTCCGAAGAAGAGTATAGAAGGCTAAAGGCGAAAAAGTTGATTGAAGGACGACGTCCGAGGCTTTATGTTTCGGCGAAGATCGCTGCCGCTACAGAAACAAAAGCTGATTATATCAAGAAGCGGGCATTTGAGAAGAAGCATTATAAGGATATGATCATAGCCTATCTTCAAGAGTTCGGTGATGCTAAAAGGACAGATATCGATAAGTTATTGCTTAACAAACTTTCCGATGCCCTAAGCGATGCGCAGAAGAGGAACTTTATCAGGAACTTGCTTCAGGAGATGCGGCGGGAGAGAACGATCGAGCCGCTTGGGTCCCGACGATGGGCGATATGGCATTTGTCTAAACAGTCTCCGGAATCAGAAGTTTAGACATAGCCTTATACATAGGCTATCAGTACAACCTATTAAAAATGAATGTGTTCCGTTAATCTAAAGTGGGTTTCGTTCGGCGGTATTTAAGCGATTTTTAGACATAGAAACTGCAGGGACTCCGTATCTTTGAAGAGGTGTTAAGTGTCTTGGAAACTGTGGATAGGCAAGCAAAAGGTGGAGTTATGAGACTTAGCTTGAGCAGTGAGCGGAGAACTGTTCAAAATCCCCTCCTTCGCTACGCTACGGAGATGGGTTGGGAGTATCTGCCCCCTGAGGAGGCCCTCCGGCTGCGAAGGGGTGAGGTCAGCCCCATCTTGTGGGATGTCTTCATGGGGAAGGTCCAGCAGCTCAACCCGGACACGGTAGATCATATCAAGGCCGAAGAGGTGGGCAAGAGGCTCATCCGCGTTCGGCCAAATGTTGAGGGGAACCTTGAGGCATGGGAATATCTTACAGGTCTGAAGACTGTCTTTGTAGAGACTGAGCGGCGGGAGCGCAACCTCCGGCTTCTGGATTTCCATAACCTCCATCGCAACGTTTTTCAAGTAACCGACGAATACTCCTTTACCAACGGGGTCTACACCATCCGTGCCGATGTGATCTTCCTCATCAATGGAGTCCCCATCATACTGATAGAGACCAAAGCGGCTACCAAACTGGAGGGCATAGCCGAAGCTCTGGCCCAGGTGCGCCGTTACCACCGGGAGACACCGGAGTTGCTGGCGCTGATGCAGGTGTTTGGGCTAACCCACCTTGTGCAGTATTACTACGGGGTCACCTGGAATCTCTCCGCCAAGAACCTCTTTAACTGGAAGGAAGAGGCGACAGGCCGTGATTTCGAAACCTTAGTGAAGACATTTGTAGCCCCTGAACGGGTGCTGCGCGCGCTCAGGGATTTCATCCTCTTTACTCACAAGGATGACGAACTGCAGAAGGTCATCCTACGGCCACACCAAATGAGGGCAGTGGAACGTTCGCTTAAGCGTTGTGCGCACCCGGTGAAGCGTCGCGGCCTCATCTGGCATACCCAGGGCTCAGGTAAGACCTACACAATGATCACCATTGCCAAGCGGCTGATTGAAGAGCCTGGCTTTGAAAATCCAACGGTGCTTATGTTGGTGGACCGCAACGAGTTGGAAACCCAACTTTTCGGCAATTTGGCTTCAATGTTGAGTATCGGCCAGGTGGAGGTGGCCCGGAGCAAAGCCCATCTGCGAAGGTTGTTGAGGAGCGACCGCCGAGGGCTCATCATATCTATGGTCCACAAGTTTGATGATATGCCTGCTGACCTTAACCTACGGGAAAACATCTTTGTCCTGGTTGACGAGGCCCACAGAAGCACGGGCGGCGAACTGGGTAATTACCTGATGGGCACCCTCCCCAACGCCACCTACTTGGGCTTTACAGGCACGCCCATTGACAAGACCGCCTACGGCAAGGGGACTTTCAAGGTCTTCGGTGTGGATGACCCAGCTCCGGGGTATTTAGACAAATATTCCATTGCCGAGTCGATCGAAGACGGCACTACCGTAGCGCTCTATTATTCGCTTGCCCCAAACGAGCTTAGGGTAGATCGGGATACCCTGGAGCGAGAATTTCTTGACTTAGTAGATGCCGAGGGGGTAAACGATATAGAAGACTTGAATCGAATACTGGATAGGGCCGTAACGCTGAAGAATATGCTCAAAAACCGCCAGCGGGTGCAGCGCATAGCCAAGTATGTGGCCCAGCACTTCACGCAAGCCGTTGAGCCAATGGGTTACAAGGCTTTTCTGGTTGGAGTAGACCGAGAGGCATGTTGTCTGCTGAAGCAAGCCTTAGATGAATATCTGCCACCTGAATATTCGCGAGTGGTGATCAGCGCCAGTCATAACGATCCACCAGAGATAGCTCAGTTCCGCCTCTCGAAGAGAGGAGAGAAGCGCATCCGAAAGGCATTCCGCAAGCCAAATGAGCTCCCGAAGATGCTCATCGTCACCGAGAAGTTGCTCACTGGGTATGACGCTCCCATTCTCTACTGTATGTATTTGGATAAGCCTATGCGCGACCATGTGCTTTTGCAGGCCATTGCCAGGGTCAACCGGCCTTACGAAGACGAGAACGGCAAACACAAACCCGGTGGCTTTGTATTGGACTTTGTGGGCATCTTCGAGAAGCTCGAAAAGGCATTGGCCTTCGACTCAAAGGATGTCCAGAGTGTCATAGAGGGGGTGGATAAACTTTGGGCGCGCTTCATCCAGATGATGAGCCAAGGGAGAGATCAATACCTTATTGTGATACGGGAGAAGAAAGCGGACAAGGCGGCAGAGGCTGCGCTTGATGAATTCCGCGACGAGGAGAAGCGACAGGCCTTTTATCGTTTCTTTAAAGAACTTGAGGACCTCTACGAGATCCTCTCCCCTAATCCGGCGTTGCGAGATTTCTTGGAGGACTATAATAGGTTAGCTGGTCTTTATGCGCTGCTCCGCTCGGCCTATGAGGGTGGGAAACCGACCGACCAAGAACTGGCCAAGAAGACCGCTTACCTGGTGCAGAAGTACACAAAGGGGAAGAAAATACTGGATGCTGTTACAATCTATGAGATCACCCCCAAGACCTTGGAGCAGATCTCGCAGAGCAATCAGCCGAAAACGATCAAAGTGTTCAACCTTCTAAAGAGCATTGCCAAGAAAGTTAAGGAGGACGCAGGTGGTGCACCGTACCTGTTTTCCATTGGTGAACGAGCAGAAGCTATCGTGGAAGCTTTCAAACAGCGCCAGATCTCTACTCAAGAGGCTTTGAGTAAATTGGAGGAGCTGATTCGCCAAATCAACGAGGCCGAACAAGAACAAGCAGAGCGAGGGATATCCGGGGGACCCTTCGCCATTTTCTGGTTACTTAAGCAAGGGGGAGTGTCTGTGCGTGAGGCAGAATCCGTGGCGGCAGATATGGCAAGGATTTTGGATAACTATCCCCATTGGCGCACCAGCGCTTAGCAGGAGAGAAGGGTTCGCCGTGAGCTTTACAGCCATCTGCAGGGGCTTGGTCTTCAAAATATCCCGGAGGTAGTCAAAAACATCTTGGCAATAGTGGGGAGAAAGTGAAAGAGATCCAAAGTGCCATTCGCCGGCCTCTGGAGGAAAGCGTGCCGCTGGGTGTGTTGAAAGCGGAAATTGAGGGGTGGGCCCAGCGGATAGGTGTGAAACCGCGGGAGATTCGGGTCCAACCGATGAGACGCAAGTGGGCCAGTTGTTCAGGCCGCGGCCGCCTGACTTTTAATACGGGACTGTTAAAGCAGCCGGCCCGTTTTCGGGCGAGAGTGATCGTGCACGAACTGCTCCATCTCAAAGTGCCCAATCACGGAAAGCTATTCAAGGCCTTATTTGGGGCGTTGCTTCCCCAAGAGGATCAAGGAAAGCCTATTCAAGCCCGGAGGGATTGAGGGGTCAGGTCTTGCTTTTTGCTCTTTAGATGGCAGAGTAGAACAACCTTTCTAGCGGATCTTCCAGAGGCGATTTCACCGTAACTCTCTGATGATTAAGAGGAAAAC
>CAZVGK010000020.1:0-58133 GCA_964626665.1 uncultured Gemmatimonadota bacterium
AGCCTACCTTCTGCAGTTTCGGGCTCTAGGCTTTAATATACAAGGGACAGGTCTTCAGACCTGTCCGTAGGGTCCCCTGGGCTAAAGCCTGGCAAAGGTTACCCCGGCTAAAGCCCGGTAGAAGAAGACTTCTTCCCAGCAGATAGATGTTCTCACCTGACGGCACTGGTGGCAACTTCTACTGCACCTTAAGTGCTGGTTAGAACCTAAGGTTCCTGAGTGTGGGATACAGAGTGATTTTTTAAACTTTGGGGTCTGCGTTCATCTGCGACCTATAGCATCCGCCTGAAGGGTATTAAGTTAGAAGGAGAGATCATTTTATGTTTGGCATAACCCATTTGGGGCTTTTCCTACAGGGAGGGAGGATCTGGTTAGGATTGGGCATTTTCCTGTTGGCTGCTGGCCTGGCCTACTATTCCTATCGCACCACCAATCCACCGGTATCCTCCGCCAAGAGGCACCTGCTTATGGGGCTACGCACCTTAGCCTTCTTTTTGCTTATTCTCGCTATCTCCGAGCCCGTCTTTTCCCTGGTGCGCCACCTCTCCAAGCCCCCGGTGGTGGCCCTCCTGGTGGACACATCGCAGAGTATGTCCATTTTGGAGGAAGGAAAACGCAGGTTAGAGAGGGTGCAGGAGCTCCTTGATTCCGGATGGAGGAGAAAACTCACCTCGCGAGGGCGCCTTTTCCCCTATCGATTTTCTTCCGGGATTTCCCCATTGGGTCCCGTGGATAGCTTGCAGGCCACAGGGAAGGGGACGGCCATCGGTGATGCGCTCTTGGGGACCAAGAAGGAGCTCTCTGGGGAGAATGTGGTAGGAATGATCGTCTTCACCGATGGGGAGAACAATCTGGGCAGGGATCCCCTGCAGGTTGCCAAAGGACTGGAGGTTCCCCTGTTCCCCGTGGGGGTGGGTAGCCCGCAACCTCCTAAGGATCTGGCCATCACCGGTTACCAGACAAATGAGGTGGCCTATGTAGGGGCCAAGCTTCCGGTGAAGGCCACCATCAGGGGGTCTGGTTTCTCTGGTCAGAAGGGGCTGCTCTACCTCAGGGAGAGGGGGATAACCTTGGATCGAAAGGAGTTTCCTCTCCCCAGTGAGGGAGGTGAGGTCGAGGTCTCCCTCAGCTTTGTCCCTCAGAAGGAGGGCCTGCATAAGTTCACTATCTTCCTCCCCCCTAAAAAGGGGGAGCTTACCGGGGAGAACAACCAGAGGCAGTTCTATGTTCAGGTCCTCAAAAGCAAGCTAAAGATCCTCCTCATCTCTGGTGGGCCATCCTGGGATTTCTCCTTTTTGCGGCGAGCCTTGGAGGAGGATGAAAATGTAGAGGCCAAATTTTATATAGGTAAGAGAGGTGGATTTTATGAGGGCAGACCTCCGGCCAAACCGAAGGAGCTAAAGGGATACGATCTGGTTATCCTGCAAAATTGCCCTCGGAGGTTGATCAAGGGGGAGATAGAGGATCTATTGGTGGACTATGTAAGGGAAGGGGGGGCGCTTTTGATGACCGGTGGGGTGGGGTCATTTGGCCGGGGGGGGTATGCCTCCTCACCATTGGCCAAGATCCTTCCCGTGGTCTTGTCCCCCCGGGAGGCAGTGATCACCGGCAGTTTCTCCCCCCTGCTTACCCTAAAGGGCAGGGCCCATCCGGTTACTGGGTTGGAGCCTGACCCCAATCTTAATGAGGCGGCCTGGGCCGATCTCCCGCCACTGCAGGCGGTAAATTTCGTGGTAGGGGTTGCTTCGGGGGCCCAGGTTTTGGCTATTCATCCTACTCTTAAACTGGGGAGAGAAACCCTGCCGATGATAGCGGTGGAGAGATATGGCCAGGGTAAGCTAATGGCTATTACCGGTTTCCCCCTCTGGAGGTGGGACTTCCTTGAATGGGGGTTTGGCAAAAGCAACAGCTACTATCTTAGATTTTGGTCCAATGCCATAAGATGGCTGGTTACCAGGGAGGAGGCCAAATTGGTGAGGGTAACCCCCTCCCATAAGGTTTATAAGGCTGGGGAGAGGGTAAGCTTCTCGGGGAAGGTCTTCGACGAGAACTATCAGCCCGTAAGTAATGCCCGGATTTCCCTGCAGGTGAGGCCAAAGAAGGGCAAGCCAATCCCCCTAACCCTGGCCCCAGGGGAGGAGAAGGGGGGATACCGTGGCACCCTGGGGATCCTGCCCCCAGGGGATTACCAATATCAGGCTCAGGCCAGCTTAGAGGGGGTCACCCTGGGCCAGGATAGGGGGGAATTTACGGTGAGCCAGTATAGCATTGAGTTTGAGGATACCAGGATGGAGCGGAGCTCCCTCTTGGAGTTGGCTCAGGCAAGCGGCGGTGAGTACTTTGACCTCAAAGATGCTTCGTCCCTACCCTCTCACATCCCCTTTGCCCAGAAGGAGATCCAGGTGTCCAAGGAGACGGAGGTCTGGGACAGTCCCCTTCTGCTAGTTCTCATAGTGATAGTTTTGGCGGCAGAATGGACGATAAGGAAGAGGAACAGGATGCTTTGAGATGTTTCGCTGGCTTCCCCTCGTATTGATGCTCATCTCCTCTGGGGCAAGGGCCCAGGGGTTGGTGATAAATGAGGTATTAGCCCATCCCAGTCAGGTACAGGCTGATTGTGAGTGGGTTGAGTTATTCAATCCCGGTTCTACGAGCGTTGATCTTCAGGGCTGGGAATTTGAGGGGAAACCCCTCTCCGACGCCCCTTTTATCCTCCAAGGTGAGGGTTATCTCATCATGGCCAGGGAACTGGTGGACAATGACTCCAATGGGATAAGCTTCGAATCTGTATGGGGGGACAGTAGTGGGATCTGGGGAGATAATAGTCTTCTGGAGAATTACGCAGCTATCCAGTTGTCGATGGTGCTCAATGATGGCAGGGACTCGGTTTCCCTTGTCTCCCCTTTGGGGGACAGGCAGGTTTTCCATTGGGAAACAACCACAGAGGGCAGATCCTGGGAGAAGGTGAATCCCCTAAAAGGTGACAGACCGGAAAACTGGGAGATCTGCCGAGGATTGTCCACTCCTGGCAGGAGAAACAGTTGGACCCTTGCCCACTGGGATGCGGCCATTTTTGCTCGAAACATTTCCTTTTCTCCTCTCTTCCCCTCTACGAGAGATTCGGTCGAGGTCGAAGGATTTGTGCACAACAGCGGGGACCGGCAGCTCCCTGCCTCTATCCTCCAGGTCTATTTCTTCGAGGATTTTGACCTCGATTCGACAATTGATGAAGGGGAGAAGATAGCCCAGGTAGGAATAGAGGGAGCAATTGCGCCTGGCGATTCGGCAGAGGTCTCCTCTCCCGCGGGGCCTTTTAGCTCAGGAAGCCATCTTATCTGCCTCTTGGTCTGCTACCCCCAGGATGAGGATACGAGCAACAATCTGGCCGGGAGGTTCCTGGAAGTCCCCTTTGAAAAGGCCTCGGTGGTGGTAAACGAGATAATGTATGACCCCTGGGAGGGACCGGAGTGGGTGGAGATATTGAACATTGGGGGAACTGCAATAAGCTTGCAGGGGTGGATGGTGGGAGATGAGGTGGTTGTAAGTTCGCCGCTTACCTCCCCGGAGGCAACTCTGGAGGATGAGGGATATGCAGTGATTACCTCGGACTCCTTGGGGTTTCGTGCGGCTTACCCTCAGGTGGGCTCTCCCATCTGGGAAGTGCAGGGTTTCCCCAGCCTGAACAATGATGCCGATATGGTGTTGATTTCCGATGCCAGCGGCCATTCAGTGGATAGCTTCCTCTACTCCCATAAGTGGGGAGGGGATAAGGGGATCTCCCTGGAAAGAATAAATCCTCAGCTCCCCTCTTCCGGTTCGGCCAACTGGTCATCCTGCGTTGCTCCCCAAGGAGCTACCCCCGGAGAGGAAAACAGCATCTATGCCCCGCTTCTCCCGCCCAAGGGGGAACTCTCCATCAATCCCAACCCTTTCTCCCCAGATGGGGATGGGAGGGATGATCGGACCCTTATCTCCTATAGGCTGCCAGTGGAGACGGCATTAGTGACCATCAGGGTTTACGACCTTCAGGGGAGGGCATTGGCCACTATTGCCAACCAGGAACCTACGGGATACAAAGGAGAGAAGATCTGGGATGGACGGGATAGCCACGGGAAAAGGCTTAGTATGGGCCTCTATATCCTCTACTTAGAGGCGCTCAACTCCTCCCGCGGGGTGTTGGTTAACCTGAAGAAGCCGTTGGTGGTTGCGGGAAGGCTTTGAGAAAACCAGATTCTTACCACGGATCAGCACGGACCAACCCAGAAAAGGATTTGCCCTGGTCATGTTCCGTGAAATTCCGTGACGCTCCGTGGTAATCCGTGGTCTCCCACTGCCCTCTTGCCGGGGAGTTCTTAACAATTAGCAACAGAGGAGTACCTGCTAAAGCATCTTAAAACACTAAGGGAAAACAGAATCTAAAAACGCTTATCAATTGGGAATTCAGCATTGGGGGGACCTTAATTGTGGACAAAGAGATTGCTGAAAAAGTAGTGCATCAAACTTTGAGTGTATCCGAAAATCAAGTAGTTGAAATCCGGGGTGATAAGAATGTGATTGACTTCATGGAAATATTGGCCGTTGAAGTTGAGGTGGCAGGTGGGCTCCCTTTTATTAATGTCTTTTCTGATGAATACATAGAAAACAAATGTAAATACGTGCCGGACAAATATCTAAAACGCCCCCCATATGTTTTAAAAGAACTGACTGAAAGGAAGAACAAGATAATAAACATCATCAGTAGAGATCCTCAGAGAACATTTAAGGTTACATCTGGCAAATTGGAACTGTTTCAGGCAGCATATAGAGCCTTAGAAGAGGAAGAGGATAAAAAACGGATTCCGAATGTTCAGGTAGCCTATCCAACTAAAGAGAGGTCAGCATTCTACGGTATTGAATTTGGGAGATATAAGAAAATTCTTTTTGATGCATTAAACGTTGATTACTTGAATTTAAGGGCAAAAGGAGAAAAAATAGTAAAGCTTTTTAATAATGGCGATAAACTCCAAGTAAAGACTGCAAATGGGACAGACATTACTATGAGTATTCAAGGAAGAGAAGCAAGACTTGTGGATGGAATTATTGACAATGAGGACATAAGTTCCGGCAACTATTTGGAAAGTCTGCCATCAGGGTGTATTTATATCTTACCTGTTGAGGGAAGTGCCAATGGGAAAATTGTCTTTGAAAAGACATACCTACGAGGACAATTACTTGAAAATCTTACATTTGAATTTTGTAACCCACATTCCGGAAAAAATTTAAGGTCAAATACGAACAACTACGGAAAAATCAACCAATTAGGTAGTTTTTTAATAACCGGCAATTGAAATGTAGTCCATAAAAATCTAGAAAATTTGTCTTTGAAAATCAATAAGTTACGAATCCAAAATTTGATTTTCCGGAATGTGGGTTGTAAGGGTAAGTTAATAAGATATTCTGCAGAACGGAACGGAGAAGTTTTTCAAAGAATTATGAATGGCGCAACAGGGGACAAAGACAAGGTTAGTCATATTGGATTTGGATTAAACCCTGCAATAACACAGCCTACAGGAGATCTATTACTGGATGAACATGTTATAGGGGCCTTTTTTTTAGCTCTCGGAGAGAACAGGTACTTGGGAGGCAAGAATCGGTCATCCCTTAATATAGATTTTGTTACTTTCAATACCGAAATATACCTGGATGATGAACGTATCATAGTTCAGTAGATGCCGCCAAGATGGGTGAAAAGGGCTAAAAACGACTACAAATAAAAAAGGATATTTTACTAGCCCGAATTATTCTAAGTTCCTGCTCAGATCCTCCGAGCCACCAATGATTGAGCGGTCAGATGCCTTCATCTGACCGTTATTGGCCAGCCATTAGGTACCCTTACCTGACGGCACGGGGGACGGTGGCAGAATCGGGGTTCTGCCACCTCAATTTTGCTGATGGGGTTATCCCCAACCCACAAGGTGACAGCAGATTACACAGCGCAGCAAAGCCGCAACCAAAAAATCGTTGGGTATCGTTACTCTTTGGGTCGTCGGGGCTCAAGCTCTTTCAGCGAATGTGGATAGAAGGCCCGCACAGAAGTGCAGCAGAGGTTAGAGATTGCTTCGGCTAGCCACTTCGCTGCCGCTCAGGGCAAGCCTCGCAATGACGGACAAATGGATGCGTTATTGCTCGCCCTGTTAGATATCAATAACATCTTGGCAAGAGCCAAAAATTATGGGACTTATCTAACAGGGTGAGGAGCAAACCTACGAAGCAATCTCATTCTACCCGGCTTTAGCCGGGGTAACCTCTCCTGGGCTTCAGCCCAGGAGCCCCTGCGGACAGGTCTTTAGACCTGTCCCAACAATGTTTTTCAATGGGGTTTTAGCCCCATAAAGGGACCTAAAGGCCCTGAACTAGCTGGCTTCATAAGGCAACTTCTTAAAATCTGTGTCAAGTTTTGCAGCCAGTAATTGCAGATTGAAAATTGAAAATATCAAAATGAAAGGTAAGATGTGGGCTTAACACGGTGGAAGCAATAATGATTTTTACGTTTTGCATTCTTCAATTTGAAATTCGGAGCTTCGCTTGATTTGAGTCGCCATACCTTGACGGTTTGAGGCGAAGCTTCGCTAGCACTAAAGTGCGGTAGAAGTCTTTGTAGGGGCGCAAGGCCTTTCGCCCCTACAAAGGCAACTTAGTTGCCCAAAAAACAAGATCTTGCAAAATTGTAGTACAAAACCGTTGGAAATTTATGAATAGATCGAGTTAGCTCTGTCCGAAAGAAGCGGACAGACATAAATGTCTGTCCCTACATTGGAGGATATGAGGAGGCTATGAAAATCGAGGAGAGGCTTTATACCCCAGGTCCTACCCAAATCCCGCAGCGGATCCTGAGGGCGATCTCCCAACCACTTATCCATCATAGGTCAGAGGAGTTTAAGAAGCTCTTTGAGGGGATTAGGGAGAGGTTAAAATATCCCTTTCAAACCAAAAATGAGGTTCTCATTCTCACCTCATCGGGGACAGGGGCAATGGAGGCGGTTATCTCCAACCTCTTCTCCCCGGGTGAGAGGGTGCTGGTGATCGAGGGGGGGAAGTTTGGCCACAGGTGGGCCGAGATCTCCCAGGCCTTTGACTTGGATGTGATGAAGCTGCAGGTTGAGTTGGGGGAGGCCGCAGATCCGGAAGAGGTGAAAGGGATTGTGGCCAAAGATAAGGGGATATGCGCGGTTTTGGCCACTCTCTGTGAGACATCCACCGGGGTGGTGGAGGACATTCAGGGGATAGGTAGGGCATTACCGGGCTCCCCGACCCTCCTGATTGTGGATGCCGTCAGCGGCTTGGCAGTTGACGAACTGCGGCCCGATGAGTGGGGGGTTGATGTGGTAGTCTCCGCCTCCCAGAAGGGATTGATGCTTCCCCCTGGCCTAAGCTTTCTCTCCCTTAGCCCCCGAGCTAAGGAGAGGGTAGAGAAGTCCTCCTCCCCCAGATACTACTGGGATCTGAGGGAATACGATGGTTTTGCCCAGAGGGGGTTTACCCCCTATACCCCATCCATTTCCCTTTTCTTCGGCCTTCAGGAGGCCCTCTCGATGTTTGAGGAGGAGGGGATGGAAGGGGTTTGGAGCAGACACAAAAGGCTTGCCCAGGCAACAAGGAGGGGGATAGAGGCCCTCGGGCTGCAGCCCTTCTCCCGCCGTCCCTCCAACGGGCTTACCGCGGTGAGGATCCCCCCTGATTTGGATGGTGAGAGGTTGCTGGAGGCCCTGAGGTCTGACTTTGGGGTCCTCCTTGCCCACGGTCAGGGTGAGCTCAAGGGGAGAATATTCCGGTTGGCCCATATGGGGTGGATAGCAGAAGGTGATATCCTCAGGGTAATTGGTGCCTTAGAGCTGGCCTTAAGGAAACTTGGTTTTAAGGTGGAAGTGGGCAAGGGAACGGGAGCAGCGATGGATCTGCTGATGGGGGTGAGTGAATGAAGCTGTTGGTGGCGGAACCCATTTCCCAGGAAGGGTTGGGCAAGCTCCAGGCAGAGCTAAATACTGACACTATATATGACCTCTCCCGCCAGGAGCTTCTTGAGGTTATTAATGGCTATACTGGCCTTATAGTCAGGGGTCACATTCGGGTGGACGAGGAGCTCCTCAGTAGAGGTGAGAAGTTAAAGGTGGTGGGAAGGGCGGGAACCGGGGTGGACAACATCGATATAGATGCGGCCACCAGGAGGGGGATACTGGTGGTGAATACACCGGAGAGCAACACCGTCTCCGCTGCCGAACACACCATGGCCCTCCTCTTGGGGCAGATGAGAAACCTTCCCCTGGCCACCGCCTTGGTGCGGGAGGGAAAGTGGGGGGAGGCCCGCATCCGGGGGGTAGAGGTCCTGGGGAAGACCCTGGGCATCATCGGGCTGGGGAGGATTGGCTCCCTGGTCTCCCAGATGGCCCAGGGGATGGGGATGAGGGTGGTGGCCTATGACCCCTATATTCCCTTAGAGAGATTTGAGAGGTTTGGGGCAGAGCGGATGGCTAGCTTAGAGGAGCTTCTGCACTGTTCTGATTTTATCACCGTTCATACCCCCAAAAATGAGGAGACCTATGGGATGATTGGGGGAAAGGAATTTGGGTTGATGAAGGATGGGGTAAGGGTGGTAAACTGTGCCCGCGGAGGGATAATCAACGAGCAAGCCCTCTACCTGACCCTCAAATCTGGGAAGGTGAAGAGCGCCGCTTTGGATGTCTTTGACCAGGAGCCCTGTCGAGAGAACCCCCTATTTGAGCTTGACTCCGTGGCCTTTACCCCCCATTTAGGGGCAATGACCGTGGAGGCACAGAGGAAGGTAGGGGAGGCCATTGCCGAGGAGATGGTCAGGGCAATGAAGGGAGAGCTGGTCAGGTATGCGGTAAACCTCCCGGCGATAAGGCCCAAAACCCTTCCTTACCTAAGCCCTTTCATCTCCCTGGCCGAGAGGATGGGCTCTCTCTATACTCAGCTCTTTCGGCCCCAGATGGGGGAGATCGAGATCCTTTATAGGGGAGAGATCGCCGATTACAACCTGCAATTGGTAACCACCAGCTTCTTGAAGGGGCTCTTGAGTCCCATCTTAGAGGAAGAGGTCAACTTAGTCAATGCCGCCCTGGTGGCTGAGGAGAGGGGCTTGAGGGTGAGGGAGTCCAGGCTCAGGCAGGGCGCTGGTAACCCCAGTTTGCTCACCCTCCGGGGAAAGGAAGGGGAGGTCTCCGGGACGGTTTACGGCAAGGAAGATCTGCGGATTACCGATATTGATGGTTTCCAGGTGGATTTTGTCCCCTCTGGTTATATCCTCATCGACTACCACAAACTTCCCCATACCACTACTCCTGGGGTCATCGGCCAGATAGGGACGCTCTTGGGCCGGATGGGGGTGAACATCAAGAAGATTCAGGTGGAAGGAGACCCCCAAAGGGGGATGGCCCTGATGGTGCTCAACATTGATAATCCACTTCCCTCTAAGGCGAAGGAGAAGCTACTAAAGGTAGAAGGCCTCTTGGAGGTGAGGCCAGTCAAACTTTAGACAAATTGTGCTGTCAGGAGTTACCTCCTGACAGCCCTAGAGAGGTCTGGAGACCTCTCCCCCAAGTGGCAGGATCGGGGTTCTGCCACCTCATTTTGATTTTTGGACAGGATATACAGGATTGTCAGGATAAAAGGCATATAAAGAAATCATGTAAATCCTGGTCATCCCGTCAAAAACGGCCTTGCTGTAAGCGGCTAAATTCACAAGGAGGTTTTTGTGGAAAGCAATAAGATATTTTTAGATGAAGGGGAGTTGCCCAAGAGCTGGTATAATATTCAGGCAGATCTACCTCAGCCTCTGGAACCGCCCTTAAACCCCAAGACGGGTAAGCCCATAGCCCCTGAGGATCTGGCGCCCATCTTCCCTCAGGAGCTTATCAAGCAGGAGGTCTCCACCGAAAGGTGGATTGAGATCCCGGAAACCGTCTTAGATGTGTACAGGCTTTGGCGGCCCACCCCCCTGCACCGGGCCAGGAGGCTGGAGAAGGCCCTGGGGACGCCAGCCAGGATCTACTACAAGAATGAGTCGGTGAGCCCTCCAGGGTCTCACAAGCCCAACACCGCAGTGGCCCAGGCTTACTATAATATGAAGGAAGGGGTCAGGAGGTTAGTCACCGAGACTGGGGCCGGACAATGGGGTTCTGCTTTGGCCTTTGCCACCAATCTTTTTGGCCTGGAATGTCAGGTGTATATGGTAAAGATCAGCTATGAGCAGAAGCCTTATCGCAAATCCCTGATTCATGTCTGGGGGGCGGATGTAGTGGCCTCTCCCAGCTTGAGAACCCAGGCAGGGAGGAAGATACTGGAGAAGGATCCCAACTCCTTAGGCAGCTTGGGGATTGCCATCAGCGAGGCGGTGGAAGATGCGGCTACCCATGAGGATAGCAAATACTGCTTGGGCAGCGTCCTCAACCATGTCCTTCTCCATCAGACCATAGTTGGCTTAGAGACTAAACTACAGATGGAGAAGGTAGGTGACTATCCGGATCTGCTTATAGGCTGTGTGGGAGGGGGCAGCAACTTCTCCGGATTTGCCTTTCCCTTTGTTAGGGATAAGCTCACCGGGGGAAAGCCGGACTTAAGGGTTGTTGCCGTCGAGCCCACTGCCTGTCCTACCCTGACCAAGGGCCCTTACAGATACGATTTTGGGGATACGGCGGAGCTCACCCCACTTTTGAAGATGTTCACCTTGGGCCATAGCTTCGTTCCCCCAGGCATCCATGCCGGAGGGCTGAGATACCATGGGGATGCCCCGCTGCTCTGCCTTTTGGTCGATCAGAAAGTGATCGAGGCCAGGGCCTATCCGCAGAATGCGGCCTTTGAATCCGCCCTCCTCTTTGCCCGCTCGGAGGGGATTGTCCCCGCCCCGGAGACGGCCCATGCCATCAAGGCCGTGGTGGATGAGGCCCGTAGATGTAAGGAAGAGGGGAAGGAAGAGGTTATAGTCTTTAACTATAGTGGCCATGGCCACTTTGACTTGGCCGCCTATGACGCCTACTTAGGGGGAGAGCTGCAGGACTTTGCCTACCCTAAGGAGGAGATAGAAAAGGCCCTCTCCACCCTGCCGGAGATGTGAGGATACCTTGTGCGGTCAGAGTCCTGCCCCAAAAAGATTGGAAAATTGAAATCCCCGAGCCGTCAGAACCCTGATTCTGACGGCTAAAGGGATAACATTTGCAAGGAGCAGGGGTTGTGTAGCTTTGTGGGAGAGGTCTCCAGAGACCTCGATTATTGACATCGGGAGATGTCTCCCACATCCCAGCTTCTTGTGGGTTGAGATTGGGACAGCGGTCATAGCCGAGATAATCAAGCAGACTGGCCTAACAGGTTGGAAAAGATCAGACAACGAACGACATGCGGGAGATAAAGACAAAAAAGCTATTTTTAAAAGTAGTAATTTCTATTTGTGCCTTAGCCATATTATTATTGGTAACTATGATGGCTGTCAACCTCGTCTTCCATCCTCAACAGACTGGCTCTGTAAAAAAATTGGAAGTGTCCTTCAAGGGCATTGGGATGGAATTCTATCACCCTCAGGATCACTTTGATGGACTCCCAGGCTCTTCTAACCTGAGGGTGAAAGAAGCCTTTGAAAAAGGGGTAAATCTCAAAGAGAAGTTTGAGTTCTCAGCGGCAATCAAGGAATTTGAGAAGGCTCTTACTTTCCAACCAACAGATGAAGAGAAGGGGGCATTGTTTATCCTCATCGGTAATTGCCTCTGTAGCCAGAGTAAATTCGATGAAGCTAATGACTATTATCAAAAAGGTATGGTTTTAACCAGGAAGATAGGTGACTGGGCAGGCCTAGCCACCATTTATAACGGTATTGGATTGATTCACGATGCCAAGGGCGACTACCCGAGCGCACTGAAGTGGTATGAGAAGAGCCTGAAGATAACAGAAGAGACAGGCGACCAAGCAGCTATTGCCACCACTTACAAGGGCATTGGGAATGTTTACTATACCAAGGGCGACTACCCGAGGGCACTGAGATGGTATGAGAAGAGCCTGAAGATAACAGAAGAGATAGGCGACCAAGCTGGGTTGGCGGCCGCTTATGGCAATATTGGGTTGATTCACGTTGCCAAGGGCGACTACTCGGAGGCACTCAAGTGGCATGAGAAGAGCCTGAAGATAGAGGAAGAAATAGGCGACCGAGCAGGCCTGGCCAGCAGTTACAACAACATAGGTAGGATTCACGGTGCCCAGGGGAACTATCAGGAAGCACTCAAGTGGTTTCAAAAGAGCCTAATGATCACAGAGGAGATAGGCTATCAACATTGGATGGCCATCACTTACAACGGCATTGGGAATGTTCACTATGCCCAAGGCAACTACTCAGAGGCACTTGAGTGGTACAAAAAGAGTCTCAAGATCCTTAGGCAGACAGGCAATAAATATGAACTGGCATGGGTTCTTAAAAACATCAGCCCTCTCTACAAAAAAATGGGTGAACAAGAAAAAGCAAAAAAGAGTCTTCAAGAGAGCCAAAGGCTTTTTAAAGAACTGGGGTTGGAGAAAGAGTAACAGTAATCAGTTGTCGGTTGCCAGTTGTCAGGGAGTTACTCTGACCCCCTTGAATTGTTGAATGTGCTATCAGGGCTCTGCCCTAATGGAAAAGAGCTTGATAGTAGTTTATGAACCCCAATTATGCATTACGGTAGGCAATCCATTACTTCAAATTTGCAAGTTTTGTAAAAACTCCTGGATAAACTTGGATTGGAAGAGTTCATATACACCAAGAGTGAGAGTATGTAGGGGTCGCATTTATGCGACCCGAACCTTGCGGGCTTGATAAATCAAGCCCCTACAAGGGACAAAAAGATATTGTTGCATCGAACTGGCGGAAACCAGGATTATCATAGTGATCTTCGGTGTTTAATGCATAATCTGGGATGAATAGATTGGTTTAAAGTAAGTTTGCTCTAAGTGCTGGAAGAGATAACCTTTAATAAAGGGAGGAAGAATGACCACTATCACCGATGTCTATGCCCGCCAGATTTTGGACTCCAGGGGTAACCCCACTATAGAGGTGGAGGTGGAATTGGAGTGTGGAGTGGTGGGCCGGGCCGCTGTCCCCTCCGGTGCCTCCACCGGCGAGCATGAGGCGGTGGAGTTACGGGATGGAGACCCTGAGAAATTTATGGGCAAGGGGGTAACCAAGGCGGTGAAGAATGTGATCGAGGTAATTGGGCCGGAGCTTTTGGGCTACGACTCAGTGGATCAGGTCTCCGTTGATCAGAAAATGATCGAGTTGGATGGCACGGGGAACAAGTCCAAGTTGGGGGCCAACGCCATCTTGGGGGTCTCCCTCGCTGTGGCGCGGGTTGCTGCCGAGGCCCTGGAGATCCCCCTTTACCAGCATATTGGAGGGGTAAATGCCAAGGTCCTGCCCGTGCCCCAACTTAACATACTGAATGGCGGCACCCATGCCGACAACAACGTTGACCTCCAGGAGTTTATGATTATGCCCCTGGGGGCCGAGTCTTTCAGCGAGGCCTTGAGGATGGCCTCAGAGACATTTCACAGCCTGAAAGCTGTCCTCAAATCCCAGGGTCTCTCCACCTCGGTTGGCGATGAGGGTGGCTTCGCCCCCAATTTGGGGTCAAATGAGGCGGCCATAAAAGTCATTATTGAGGGGATAGAGAAGGCTGGCTATATCCCGGGCAAGGAGATATACATTGCCCTGGATCCGGCGGCCAGCCAATTTTACGACAAAGGGAAGAAAATTTACAGGTTGGCCGCTGAAGGAAAGGAGCTCTCCTCTGAGGAGATGGTGGACTACTACGAGAATTTGGTGGAGAAATACCCGATCATCTCCATCGAGGACGGGCTGGATGAGGACGATTGGGATGGATGGGTAATCCTTACTAACAGGTTGGGCAAGAGGATTCAGATAGTGGGAGATGATCTCACGGTGACCAATACCGAGCGGATAAGGAGGGCTATCAAGGAAAAGGCCATCAACTCAGTGCTCATTAAACTCAATCAGATAGGCACCCTTACTGAGACCTTAGATGCCATTGAGCTGGCCAAGAGTGCTGGCTTTACCACAGTTATCTCCCATCGCTCGGGGGAGACGGAGGATACCACGATTGCCGAGGTGGCCGTGGCCACAAACTCCGGACAGTTGAAGAGCGGTTCGGTCTCCCGTATGGAGAGGGTGGCCAAATACAATCAGTTGCTGCGGATTGAGGAGGAGATGGCCGAGAGGGGGAAGTACTTAGGGATGGAGGTCTTCTATAACCTGAAAGCGTAGAATGCCTTTCTGGACGCAGATAGACGCAGATTGTCCAGGATAATTTTTGTAAATCCTTTAAGACTGAAAATGGTAATTTAAACCTCCCGCAGGTTCCAACCTGTGGGAGGTTACAGGGCCCAAAATCTTGAAGTCTGCGTTAATCTGCGTCCCATAGAGCGTTAAGTTCAACAGAGGGGGATAGAGCCTTTTATGGGTTCCAAAGCAAAGGAGAATTATCTCAGGGGGAGGAGACCTCCCCTCTTCTTCCCCAGGAGGCTGAAGTTCCTCTTGTTTCTCCTGGGGATTTCCCTTCTTTCTTACATCTACATAGGGGGCGACTATGGATTTCTGCAGATTTTCTCCCTCCGTTCACAGGTGCAAACCTTGCAGAGGGGGATCAAAAGGAATGTGGTGAGGGAGGCAGATCTATCCAGGAAGATAGAGCTGATGAGCCAGGATAGCGCCTTTATGAGGAGGTATATCCGGGAGGAGATGGGAATGACCAAGAAAAGGGAGAGGCTCTATTGGTTTAAGGAGGCCAGGTGAGTTCTAAGGATCACAAATTTTGGAAGAGGCTGAGAAATCGCTTCATAGCTGGATTGGTAATCCTTACCCCAGTGGTGGTGACCGTCTATGTTTTCATCATCCTCTTCCTCAAGGTAGATAGCCTCTTGGCCCCCCTTATCTACAGGTTTGTTGGATGGGAGATCCCGGGGATGGGTTTTCTGGCCATTCTTCTCTTAATTTTTCTCACAGGTCTGATTGCCAGAAACTACCTGGGCCGCAAGCTGATCGGCATTGGAGAGAAGATAATGACCAAGATTCCCCTTATTAATCGCATCTATGTGGCTCTGCAGCAGATTAGCCAGACATTTCTGGCCCAAAAGAGGTCCATCTTCAAGGAGGCAGTTTTAATAGAATACCCCCGGAAAGGGCTTTATGCTATCGGCTTTGTCACCTCTTATATGGAGGAGGGACGGATGTTGGGCATCTTCATCCCCACTACCCCTAATCCCACCTCAGGTTTTCTCCTGTTTCTCCCGCGGGAGGAGGCCATCCCCCTGCGGATGAAGGTGGAAGATGCCCTTAAACTGGTCATATCCGGGGGGGCTGTCGCCCCCGAGGGAAAGCTATGGGATTTGCGGGGGGGAGGTGTCCCCCCAGGAGCCAAGGAGTGAATCGGACGGCGGAGGATATAGAGAAAAGGGTGGCCAAGGGGGATAAGAGGTGGCTGACTAAGTTTTTCTCCAGCAGCCATCCGGCGGATATAGCCATTATTCTGGATCGCGCTGATGACCCCGATAAGGCTTGGCTATTCTCCCTGTTGAGCAGGGGAAAAGCTGCCGATGTCCTGGCTGAGATCGGGGAGGAGACCGCCAGAAAGATCCTCAAGGGGATTGAGGTGAAAAAGCTCTCTGGGATTGTCGCCGAGCTGGAGTCAGATGAGGCAGCGGATATCATCGGTGAGCTCTCCCTCGCCAAGAGGGAAAAGGTCCTCCGTAAGGTAAGCCCAGAACAGCGCGTGGAGATCAAACAGCTTCTCAGGTATGGGGAGGAGACAGCCGGGGGGATAATGGCCACAGAATATGTGGCCGTCAACGAACAGGTTACAGCAGACGAGGCCATCGAGGAGATCAGGGCCCAGGCCGATGAGGTTGCGGAGATTTACAATGTTTATGTTATGGATAAAGATGGTAGTTTGGTAGGCCATTTCCCCCTAAAGAAACTTTTCCTGAGCAGTGGCCAGACCAAGGTCTCCCAGATTATTGAGCCTGAAGTTGTCAAGATAACCACGGATATGGATCAAGAGAAGGTGGCCAACATATTCTCCAAGTATGACTTAGTGGCTGTGCCTGTGGTGGATGAGAGAGGAAAGCTTGTGGGACGAATCACGGTGGATGATGTGCTCGATGTGATGGAGGAGGAGTTTACCGAGGATATGTACAAGATGGCCGGTTCAGATGGAGAGGAACTCCTGATGAGCTCACCCTTCAAGGTGGCCAGAATAAGGCTTCCCTGGTTGTCTATCTGCCTTTTTGGCGAGATGATCTCCGCTGGGGTAATTGGCTACTTCTCCGGCACCTTGAGGCAGGTTATTGCCCTGGCTGCCTTTATTCCGGTGATTATGGCTATGGGAGGAAACATAGGCATTCAATCATCGACCATCACGGTGAGAGGGATTGCTACCGGGCGCCTTGATCTCTCTCATCGCAGGAAACTTCTGTTCCGGGAGATCCAAATAGGGGCCCTGATGGGAGTTACCTGTGGGGCAATTGTTGGATTATTGGCAGCACTTAGGTATACTGAATATACCCTGGCCTTGGTTGTGGGCACGGCGATGTTCTCTGCCATCACCGTTTCAGCGACCATTGGACTATTCATCCCCCTTGCTTTTAGGTACCTGAAAATCGATCCGGCGGTGGCCGCCGGCCCCTTTATCACCACTGTAAACGATATAGTGGGTTTGGGCATATACTTTTTCTTGGCCACCCTTATGTTGGGTTGGTTAACCTGAGGGAAGAGCGAAATTGGAAAATTGAAACTCTCGAGCCGTCAGAACCCTGATTCTGACGGCCAAAGGAGGGAATGGCAGAATCGGGGTTCTGCCACCTACTTTTGACAGATTACACCGATTGAACACGAATGACACAAATGGACGAATCTACACGAATAGATAGTTGTATAAACACACTCTTTACATTTCTACCCGGCTTGAGCCGGGGTAGATAGGGCTTTAGCCCTGTTCGTAAATGGCGGACAGACCTGAAGGTCTGTCCCTACAGAATGATGGGAAGCCCCCTGAATAGCGGATTCGTCATCAGTTTATGAATAATTCGGAATAGATCCCCTGGTCTGACAGAGCAGAGCGGGGCCTGCCACAGGAGGAGCGTCAGACCTGGGGGCTTGATACCTCTGCGAGTAGTTTGGAGGCGCTAAAATAAGACGCATCACCCAAAACTCATAACTCATAACTTTCTATTAACTTTCTATGCCGCTCTCTAAGGCTGAGGGATTGGTTCTCGGCGGGATTAAGTTTGGAGAGACCAGTAAAATTATCACCCTATACACTAAGGAGTTGGGTAAGCTGACACTTATGGTCAAGGGGGCCAGAAATCCCCGCCGGCGATTGGCCTCAACTTTGCAGTTTCTCTCTCATATAGGGGTTGTCATCTACCTTAAGGAAGGTAGAGGGCTGCAGTTTCTCTCTCAGGCTCATCTCATCAACCCATTTTGGGAGATAAAGGGTGATTTGGATCGGTTTTGCGCGGCCAGTGCCGGAGCGGAGTTTGTCTCTCGGCTGCAGATAGGCCAAGAGACACATCCCGATCTCTTTGTGCTTTTGATGGATTTTTTGAGATTGGTGGGAGAGGTCAACTATCAAGGCCTTAAACCTCTTCTTGTCTCCTTTCTGCTTCAGGCATCTCAGCTTTTGGGTTATGGCCCCTCCCTCTCTCGGTGTATCCACTGTAAAAGGAAGATTCTCGATGGGGAGGAAGGGGGCCTTCTCTTCAGCCCAGAGGGTGGGGGAGTGGTTTGCCGGAAGTGTGCTCAGAGGAATGGATATTATCTTAAACCATCTATGGATTTAGTCAAGACCTTAAAAGCCCTCTCCTCTGGCCTGGAGGAGGCCATGGAAGCCGCTAGCCACCAATTTGATTTTAATTCCGCCTATAAGCTCCTTAGCCCCTTCTGGGAATTCTATGCCCCCGGCTATCGGAGTTTGCAATCCTTAAAGGTCTGGCAGGAGCTGAAGGGAACTGAGGCAAGTTAAAATTACCAATTAAAAAGCCATTACCTTTCATTTTTACTAGCCGTCAGAACCCCGATTCTGACGGCCAGGGGCGGTGGCAGAATTGGGATTCTACCACCTCGTTGCTGTGATCGGTAGTGAGCTTTGGCTTAGTGCTGGAACGAGGCGGTGGACTTTTCATTTTAACTTGTTAATTGCTAATTGTTAATTGGTCATTACGAAAGGAGATGGTATGCCCATAGATGATTTGATGGAAAAGCTTGTCTCCCTCTGCAAAAGGAGGGGTTTTATCTTTCAGTCCAGTGAAATATATGGAGGAATTAACAGTTGCTGGGACTATGGCCCCTTAGGGGTGGAGCTGAAGAGGAATATAAAGCAAGACTGGTGGAGGAGGATGGTGCAGTTGAGGGCGGATATAGAGGGAATCGACGCCAGTATCCTGATGCACCCAGATGTCTGGAGATCCTCCGGACATGTAGAGAGCTTTACCGATCCGTTGGTGGACTGCAAGAAATGCAAGCGGAGGTTCAAGGCAGACGAGATAGAGGGGAATAAATGTCCGGTTTGTGGGGGGGAACTAACCCCGGTTCGCCAGTTTAACCTAATGTTTAAGACATTTATGGGCCCATTGGAGGAGGAGGCATCTGTCGTCTACCTGAGGCCGGAGACCGCGCAGGGGATATATGTAAATTTCTTAAATGTTCTCAACCCCTCCCGGCAGAAACTTCCCTTTGGCATTGCCCAGATAGGCAAGGCATTCAGGAATGAGATAACCCCCAGCAATTTTATCTTCCGCACTCGGGAATTTGAGCAGATGGAGATGCAGTATTTTGTCCCGCCTCAGGAGGATGAGAAGTGGTTGGAGTATTGGAGGGAGCAAAGGATAAAGTGGTATGCAAGTATGGGAATAAAAGAGGAAAACCTCAGATTCCATCAGCATATCCCCGAGGAGCTTCCCCATTACGCCAAAAAGGCCTATGACATCCAGTACAATTTTCCCTTTGGCTGGAAGGAGTTGGAGGGAGTCCACGATCGCACAGATTATGATCTCTCTCGCCACAGCAAATATTCGGGTAAAAAGTTAAGCTATTATGATGAGGGAACGAAGAGCCATTACATCCCCTACATAATAGAGACCTCGGCCGGTGTGGACAGGACCCTCTTAACCATTCTCGTTGATGCCTATGATGAGGAACCGGAAAGGGTTGTCCTCCGACTCCATCCCCGGGTAGCACCCATTAAAGCAGCCATTTTCCCTCTGGTTAAAAGGGATGGGATGCCTGAAAAAGCCAGGAGTATCGAGGAAATGCTTCGTCCCCATTTCAATATCTTTTACGATGAAGCGGGAGCCATAGGAAGGAGATACCGTCGCCAGGATGAGGCCGGCACCCCCTTTGGGATTACCGTTGACTCCCAGACTATGGAAGATGATACAGTGACCCTCAGGGAGAGAGATAGTATGGAACAGGTGAGGGTAAAGATTGGTGATCTCGCATCGGAGATAAAAAGGAGAGTGGAGGTTTGAGGGGTTTTTCAAAGGGCCTCACCTGAGCCGTCAGAATCCCGATTCTGACGGCAGTCTCTATCCTCTTTCCGTGCTACTCCGTGTGTATCCGTGGTGGGTCTTCTGTTTTAAACTTTGCGTCCTTTGCGACTCTGCGGTGAATTATTTTATCTGAAAAAAAAACCTTGACAGGGTTAAAGAGATTTGTTAAAATTGGTTTAATTTTAAACCTAACAGAGTTTGTAAGGAAATTTTTTCCGCCATCAGGGGTGAAATGAGTGCAAAAATTCCCCCCAGATAAGGAGAAATAGGAAAGGCGATTGAGGACGCAACCTTAATAATAAAAAGGGATTAGGAGGATTATTTTCCAAATCATCTCCTTGGCATACAATTTGCCAATAGATGAATCACTGCAAGTAGGATAAAACTTTTAAAAAAAGCTTGACAGCCAAGCCTAATTAGTGCTATTCTCTGTTTTTGAAAAAAAGTTCTAAAGTTTAGTTACCATTCTGCCGAATAGAAGTTTGTTGAATTTAAGAAGAGAAAGGGCCATCAGCGACCTCCCTACCAAGAGACCGTCGCCGATAGCCCCCCTGCATACAAAAAGGTGCGGTCTTTTTGTAAGCATCCTAAATATAACCACAGACCCTGCAGAAGTCAAGGCATTTTTGGGATCAAGAAAAGGCCAATCTGTCCAAAAGTGGAACAGCTCTTTCAAATCAACCACAGATTACCACAGAGCGTCACGGAATTATAAAACAGCAATTATGAATTGAGAATTAAGAATCCACCGAACCGTCAGAACCTCGATTCTGACGGCAAAAGGAGGTGGTGGCAGGCCTGGCATTTTAACTTGCTAATTGATCATTGCTAATTGCTAATTTTCTTCTCCTTTTCTGTGCCAGTCCGTGGTGATCAGTGGTAAGGGCCCCTTGAAATTCTTGAGCCGTCAGATGCCCTAATTTGTGGGGGAGGTCTCCTGACCTCGATTTCTACCGCACTTTAGTGCAGGGTGCTATGTGGGTGTTCCTGTCCTGACGGATGGCGGTCTTTGACATCAAAGCCATAAACCTCCCGCAGGTTCGGAACCTGCGGGAGGTTACGTCCCCTGATCTGACCGTAGCAGAATCGGGGTTCTGCCACCTCAGGTGAAAGGAACAAAGGAGGTGAGGACTGAGAGAAATTTGGACTTAATATCTTAATTTAAACCACAGACTTTTCTGCAATGCAAAAAGGAGGTGATAGCCAACCAAACCAAGCGGAGGCCCGTAGAGAGGGAAAGTTTTCAACCTTAATTTAAGGAGGAGAAAGATGATGCCCAAACTGTTTCATTATCAGGAGTTAAACCTTAACAACCCAGAAAGGGGGAACAAGATGAGAAGTAAACTTATTTTGGGGATGGTGTTGGCTTTAGCACTTGTATTTGGTGTGAATGGAAGAGCTATAGCCACAGCTACGGCAACGGTTGCCGACCTTACAGTCTCTGGTGAGACGATGGGGCCTGGCAATTCCGATCCTTACCTTAATCCGGTGCTCAGCGTAACCTTTGCAGATATTACAGCAGGTGAGACGATTTCGAGCATGAAAATTCAGGCTGACCAGGTTACAGCGGCCACTTTTACTGCCGGGCTCGCAACTTCTACAGAGTTGCTCGATCTGACGGCAACAGGTGGAGGAATCCAGGTTTGGCAAGAGGATGGCACTACAACTGGTTTTCAGCCCGGGGAAGATGCCGAAGTCACCACTTCAGTAACCATATACACAGCTGCTCAGCCTGCTACTAATGCAGAATTTCTATTTTCGCCTACTAACAATAATAACCTGAGCACCTCTGCCATATATTATGTGGTTCTGAAATCGGATGGCTCGAATATAACGGACGGAAATAGTTTCACTATTGGCATTGATGCTGTCGCTGGTGACATCACAACTTCTCTGGGTAATGTAACCCCTAATGCTGTTACCACTGATACCATCACTATGGACGAGACTCTGCCCACGGTGTCCTCTGCTACCCAATACGATATGAATGGAAATGGCCAGGTGGACAAAGTGGTGGTGGAGTTCGACGAGGTGGTCTGGTCAGCAAGTGGTTTTGCTGCTGCAGGTAGCGGGGTACGATTTAATAATGCCTCGGGTAGCCAAATTGATATCCTCAGTGCCAGCCCGACAGACACCACTGGAACGGACAAGAAGGTCACCTTCTACCTGGATGAAAACGATTCGGACAACGATTACAACACAGCCTACGATGCTGCGGATCTGATTGTTACTGGCGGAGATATTTTAGACCTCTATGGCAATGATTTGGCTGATATTGCCAGTGGTGACCTCGCTGAGACAGATGCTATGGCTCCAGTGGTGGATCCTACTTCGGGGATAGAGATTTATGATGCCTACGACGATTCCGCTTGCACCTCCGCAGGCCAGGATGGACGCATAGACAAGATTTCGCTGCACTTTACGGAAGATATCAAAGGTACCAGTGTTCCTGATTATGACGGTTTTGCTGTCGCTGGATACTCTTTTCTTTCCTCTAAAAATCCCACTGTTACTAATGAAGTCGTCGATTTGTATCTGGATAGAAGTGCAGATGTCAGGAATGGAACTGGATTCGATACCGGTGCGCTTCCTCAGGTAACCTACAGTAGTGCTATGGGAGATGTTACCGATGATGCTACCACACCGAACGATTTAGAGAACATCGGGATCAACAGCGCCGTGGAAGTTGACAAAGCCGTTCCTATCCTACTCTCTGCTACCACCCAGGATGCCGATCTGGACGGAGTTATAGATGGCTATAAGTTGATCTTCAGCGAGCATGTGGATGTTACTTCTGGGAATTTAACGGATGGGTTTAGTTTTATCACCGGTGGCTTCAGTTGGGCGTCTTCAGGCCACACCACGATTAGTGATACCGTTCTGCTAAAGATCAATGAGACTACGGTAAACAGCGGCATCATCCCTGCCTTCGGATACACACAAGCTGCAAATCAGTTGAATGATGGTGCAACTGATGCAACCGGAGCCCCCGATGTGAACTATTATGCTACTGAAAACCCCATCCCCGGCTCCAAGACACACGATGGTGTCTCACCTATTCTTATGTCGGTGAAAACCGGAGACAATGACAGGGATGGGAAACTCGACAGCATAGTGGTCACCTTTAGCGAGCCGATGAAGGATGCTATTGACTACTCGACCGGGGTTACTATTGCCGGGCACACCGTAACCAGAACTGTCCATAGCTCTGGTAGCGCGGTGGTAGGCTACATCATAAACGAGGGGAGTGGCTACGATACCGATGACACCCCTAACTGGTCCTACAACTCCGCAGGAGGAGCGATCGTCGACGCCAACGATTTCCCTCTGAGAACGATAGCTGTTGATGAATATACCACCGAGGATGCAGCACCTCCGATGGTAGTTTCAGCAGTTACCGGTGATACCCTGGAAGCTGGGGAGACACACGGAGACGGTGAGATAGATCACTATGTTCTCACCTTTAGTGAGCCCATAACCGACTTTGCCATCCCGGCCGACTACGACAATAATTTCGCTATTGCTGGTCACACCATAAATGAAGCTCTAACTGAGAAGACTTCCGATGCCCTCACCTTCTATTTTAACGAATCCGGCTCTTACGACTCCGACGCCAAACCCCAGGCCACCTACATCAAGGATGGAAGCGATGACATAAAGGATCTGGCCGATGTGCCGATGGAATCAATTGTCGATGCCGATCTGACCGAGACCGATGGGGCACCACCGATTATCGTGGGGACAGGAAGAACTGATGATGTCAACAATGACGGTTATATCGATGCTTTCACCCTTTACTTCAGCGAGCCGATTGCTGTTCCCATAAGCACCCAGACCGGTATTGTGGTGGATCCTGCTGGAGGAAACACCGTTACCATTGACAGTGTGGCCAACATAGATGCTGCTAATGAGAAGGCTATCTTTTATGGGACAAATGATGGAGTGGGGACCGAAAATTGGGATACTGATGAGACTCCTGAGATCGATTTTGTGCCTACCCTTGGAACGATAAATGATACTCTCCTCCACAATCCCAACTCTATGCTCTCCAGCACCGATAACGCCACCGCTGATTATGCGGCTCCTGCCCTGGTGAAAGCAGTTGGTGTAGTGGCCAGCACCCAGTTGACCATCCGCTTCTCTGAGCCAGTAGATAATGGTTTGGGTGGAGATTTAGATGCTGCCGATTTTGTCTACATTAACCATTTTGATACTACCGCAGATAACGCTACCACCGTCTCGACAATTGATGGCGAAACGGGACTGAATGGTGCGGATGGGTTGTTAACTGGGGATGTAGACCATAATTTTCTGCCTCAGGATGTGGAGCAAGATAGCCTCTCCATAGCAGACAATGCTATTTACGATGTGAGCGTTCAGTCCAATAAGTGCATATTGGACACTGTGACTTTGAACGATGTTGTCGCTCCTTGGATTGTGGAGATGAGAACCATTGATTACGACGAAGATGGTTTGATTGACTACCTGAGGCTGGAAATGAGCGAGTCCATTGACGATGCCAGGCTATACGGTTATCTGCAGGCGGACACTCTTTCGGCTTACATCGGTGACAAATTCGATGTGGCTGGCTTCACGGGCGAGAAATGGAATCTCTATACCTCAGATCCTTCTTCTTATACCCAAAAAACACTTCCTAACGCGACTATAGTCAGATATAATAGTGCCCGTTCCCACATCCATTTCCTCGAAAACGGTGTCAATGACAACATCCTCTATGTGCAACTGGACGAGTCCCCTGCTCCTGTCAATCCCTACACTGGAATCGGAAATACGGATGCTACCCCTATCTGCACTATTGCCGATTCTGTCCTATCCGATATGAAGCCCAACTATATGGCGGCGACTACTGAGACTGCTATGGACAAGGTTGGCCCGGCGATTATGGAGGCGAAGACCCTCTCTACTACCGTTGTTGAGGCCAAGATGAGCGAGGACCTTAGGGGCAACAGTGTAGATCAGTGGGATTTTGAACTCTACATGGGTAACCTTTCTAATCCCAAAGAATTCGATGAAGCTACCGAGAAGACACCAGGGGTGGTTATCCTCAGAGTTGCCCCCAAGGATGAGTGGGTCTACTACCAGGAGGGGACGGTTGCCTTTGATGGTACAGTTTACGACGACATTCCTGGAACGGATAACAAAAACTATCAGTCTGCCTATATTGATGTCACCTTTGGTTTTGGTGTCATTGACCCGCCCCACGACCTGAACGCCTATGATACACCAGGCGATGCCAACAGCGTAACCTTGAGCTTCATCAAATCGGCCAATCATCCGGGGACTGATGTCTATACACCTATCTTGGGTTATATTGCCTTCCGCTCCCAGGACAGCACGGATACCAATCCAACAATGCTTCCCTATTTCTATCGCGCTTACCCACAGGATAACGATACAGTGGTGGTTGAGGTCACAGATGTTGACAACACCGGTTTTTATTACTGGGTAGCTGCCTATGCTGGACCTGATCTGCCACCTGGTTCAGGCAAGCTGGGCGATGGGGATGTCATCTGCTTGGATAAGGATCAGATGAATGCCATCATCGGCAAGTCTGAGGAGTTCATCGCCCTGTCTGGATTATCCAATTGTAACTATGCCATCTCCAACAACGACCTCAATGTGGGCGATCTCAATTCCGACAATAGGGTGGGCATTGATGATTACTTTGCCCTGATTGATGTTTTTGGTTTCCAATGTGGGGATGATTTCTACGAGGGTTTCTACGATCTGAACCAGGAAGGCGGTAGTTACTGCAGGGTTGATCTGGATGATTACTTCAACCTGATTGATCTTTTTGGAACCCAATACTCAGCTCTGGGCAAGGTGGCTTCAGTTAGCCACAAGGAAGTTGGTGTTAACAAAGAGGCTTCTATTGCCCTCAACCTGGATAAGTCTTCCACCAAAGATTATATTCAGGTTGATGTTGTGGCAAAGGGCATTCAGGAACTATCCGCCTATGTCTTGACCATCACCTATGACAGGGACAAGCTGGAATTGATTGAGGTCAAGGATGCTGGCTTCCTGAACCGTAATGGTGGAGTTACTCCCATTGTTTATACCCATAAGGAAAATGGTGAGGTTACCATTGCCAATACCATCAGAAGGGCAACTGTGAAGACTGCTTCCAAGGGTGATGGTATCTTAGCCACCTTAAGGTTCAAGATGAGTAGTCTGAGAAACGATGGGGTTGAGGTTACAGAGGCAAGGTTGCTCGATATCTCCAGAGGGAATAACTACATCTCGGTGGCTAAGTTGGATGTTTCCTCTGCCTTTCTCCCCAAGGTCTATAATCTTGCTCAGAACTATCCCAATCCTTTCAACCCAGATACCAGAATCAATTATGATTTGCCCAAGGATGGGAAGGTGAACCTGGTTGTTTACAATACCTTGGGCCAGAAGGTGCGGACTCTGGTGGATGGACAGGTGGAAGCTGGTTATCGCTATGTTGTTTGGGATGGGAGGGATGCCTTTGGTGTTAGTGTAGCCAGTGGTGTTTACTTCTACCGCCTGAAAGCGGGTGACTTTACGGCGGTGAAGAGAATGATGTTGCTGAAGTAAAGGTTCTCCTGATTTCGTAGGCAGGGAAAGGATCATACATGGGTCCTTTCCTTGCCTCCATCAAAAAGGATAGGGGACCAAATTGATTATGCTAAATAAAATTGAGTTTCTGTGGTTTCTACAAGAATTTAACAGGGGGTAAGACGGTGAAATTAAAAAATGTAACTTTCGCTTTGGCTTTAGTTGCTTCACTGCTTTCCCTCATCTACACTAGGACTGCCCTTGCCCAGAAAGGTCCCAATGAAAATGCTACCTTTAGTATTGATTTTGACATATCCGCTGGGAATCAGGGGGAGGTTACTTACGACAGCGCACAAGTTGGGGATTGGGCGACTTTTGAGGTGAGAGTAGATGGGGTAGTGGAGTTGAAGCGATATAAGGTCAAGATAGAATTTGATACGGCCTTTGTGGAGTTAAATAAAGGCAATATCTTATTTGAGCATCCAGGTGTGGCTCCCAATCCTCCAATTGAGGTGAACATCCTGGAGAGCACAGGAGGTGAGGCACCAGCGCCCGGTGCAATTGACGACAGTTATGGCGCTGGAATTTATGAGGCTGGATTTACCCTGGGCAATGTTGCTGACACTTTATCAGAGATGCCTCATGGTGAGGGGTTGCTGCTCTTCTGTTATCCCCAACTTAAGGGAAGCTTTACAGATAGCACGGCGACTGCTATTAAAATCTTGACGGCTGCCCTGGATGACAAAAACAATGTCAGGGATGGGTTTACCCTCAATCAATCCTACTGGATTCTGGGTAAGAATGCTGTTCCTTCTGAGTTGGCCATCACTACTACCTCGTTATCCAGTGGAATAGTTGACTCAGCCTATTCTGACACTCTGAAAGCGGGCAACGGAACCCCCCCTTACATTTGGTCAATAGTTTCCGGAAGTTTGCCAAGTGGGTTGAGCCTGGAGGGCAGCACGGGGATAATTTCTGGGGTTCCCACGGATACAGGCACTTCAGACTTTACCGTGATGGTCAAGGATGCTGTTCCCGATTCGGTCACCAAAGATTTGTCCATTACCATTATCGAATTGGCACCGGTAATTGTCGTCACTCCCGATTCACTGGACTTTGACTCCGTCTATGTTGATTCAAGTGTATCTTTGGGGCTGATAGTCAAAAATGAAGGCACTGCCGATCTGACTATTTCCGATATTCTCAGTGATAACTCCGTATTCACTACTGATTTCTCCGGGCCTGATACTTTGGCCCCAGATGATAGCCAGAGTGTTAATGTTACCTTTGCCCCAGATAGTGCCCAGGCTGAGATAGGCAATTTGACCATTAACAGCAACGCTGATACGGTGACAGTTTCCCTAACGGGGGTAGGAGTGCCCTGTGAACCGGCAATTGTTGTTGCTCCAGGTTCGCTGGATTTTGACTCCATTTATGTTGATTCGAGTAAATCTCTACCCTTCATCATCACCAATGAGGGTTGTGCCGATTTGGTAGTTTCCGATATTCTCAGTGATAACTCCGTATTCACCACTGATTTCTCCGGGCCTGATACTCTGGCCCCAGATGGGAGCCGGATCGTGAATGTTACCTTCACACCCGATATGGCCCAGGCCGAGACTGGAACCCTGACCATTTCCAACAATGACCATCAAGTTCTGGTGATACTTGCGGGAATCGGTTTGGCCACAAGGCCTCAGATAAGGGTGGAGCCTGCCTCGCTTAACTTCGGGGAGGTAACTGTGGATAGCAGCTTCACCCAGCTCCTTACCATTTACAACGATGGTAATGCCGACCTAGTGGTGGACAGCCTCACCTACCCCGAGGCATACTTGGGATCTGTTGATTCGGATACTATCTCCCCGGGGGAAAGCTTGGTTGATTCGGTCACCTTCACCCCTCCGGATACCTTTACTTATGAAGGACCGATAAGCATCTACAACAATGATGAGCTCAAGGCTGTGTATGTAAAAGGAACAGGTACTCCAGAACCAGTGCCCAAGATCGTGGTTGAGCCAACCTCTTTGGCCTTTGGTGATGTAGCGATAGGCAGTTCAGCGGATTTGACCTTCACAATCTCTAATGTCGGAAGTGCCACCTTAGTGGTAGATAGCATCATCACCCCCGATCCCTACACGGTGAGCGGTGTGACTACCCCGGATTCCATTGAACCCAACGACAGTGTGGTGGTGACTGTGACTTTCACTCCTTTGACTATGGGGGACTACGGAGGTCCAATCAAGATATTCAACAATGATGTAACAAAGATGGTTGATGTCTCAGGGCGGGGGGTAGTCTATGATGTTGGGGCGGAAGTCATCTCCTGTCCAGAGATTGTGTCCCGTGACCAGCCCGAGTCAGTCTTTGTCGATCTTATCAACTTCGGCAATGTCACAGCGGGGGGGGTCAATGTTATCGGTACATTAATAAATGTAGATGCAGATACCTCAATTGGAGATACAACCTTGTCTGTTAGCCTGCCAGCAAGGGATACGCTGCACTTAGCGTTCGATCTGCCCTCTGACGATACGGCCTCTTACCACGTCAAGGCCCTTCTCTGCTTAATGTGGGCTGAGGATATGAACCCGGCGAACGATTGCGACTCATGCTCATACTTCTACAATGAGGTGCCGATTCGCCGGATGGGCCCGGAACTGCCTCAGGCATATTCTTTATCCCAGAACTATCCCAACCCCTTTAACCCCCTTACCCAGATCGAGTATTCCATCCCTCGTCCGGGCTGGGTGAGGCTTGAGGTATACAATATCTTAGGGGAGAAGGTGGCCACCCTGGTGGACCGGGAGCAACAGCCCGGAAATTATAGGATTGGCTGGGATGCTAGGGACCTGAGAAGTGGGATTTATTTCTGCCGGATGCAGGCTGGTTCCTTCACCTTCACCCGCAGGATGGTCCTGCTTAAGTAGAGCAATGGGGAAGGGGGGGGTCTTCTTCTCCCCCCTTCCCTCCTTGATTTAGGTTTTAACCTTCGATTTTTCAATCCTCAAGAGCTCTTTAACATTTCAGTGATAGTGCATCAGGTCTATCTTCGATTGACATCGGAAACTTCTGCGCGGTTTCCCGAAGCGGTAAATTTTCTCCCTGCTGTTTCGTCATAACTTGCAGTCGCCTCGATTCCATCAGAATGGCCTGGGTACTACCAACCGATTTTCACTCATCTGGTAGTTTAATAATTCCGTAAAAATTTTGAATGACCAAGAATTACAGCTTCTGAGAACCTCGGTGTAACCAAAGGGAGCAGTGCTGT
Source organism: uncultured Gemmatimonadota bacterium (assembly GCA_964626665.1). GTDB lineage: Bacteria > SM23-81 > DAOVCL01 > DAOVCL01 > DAOVCL01 > DAOVCL01. The sequence goes on from CAZVGK010000020.1 coordinate 29,378, forward strand.
TTATCATAGTCTATTGCTTGGTTTACACAAGTTTATCGCTCCGTTGGTGAGATTTCTATTGCCAGTGTTGGGGAGATAAAGTGGGTGAGCCCCCTATGCTATAGAAATCTGACTCATCTCAATTTAATCAAATTCGCCCCTAAAAGGATTTTCTGCCCTACCATTAACTATGTTATCCCCAAAATATCAAAAATATTATTGAAGGGTGTTGTTTTTGAGGCGCCAAAGGAAGGGTATTAAACTGTAATGGGGAAGAGTATCCCCTTAAAAAAGGAGGAAATCTATGGAAGGGAAAGACCTAACGCAGATCAAAGGGGTAGGGAAGAAGACGGCGGAAAAACTCCAGGCAAGTGGATACGAGACTGTGGAGAAGATTGCCACGGCCAGGGAAGATGAACTGCGTAAAATAGGGTTGGCCCAGAATGAGGTTAAGGGAATTATTACCTCCGCAAAGGGCCTTTATGGAGTTGCTAAGGAGAGGAAGGGAAGTTTCTGGAGTTTTGGATAAACAGTCAATTTTTGCCAAGGAGGTGATTCAATTTGTACTCGCCCCCCCAGGAAGAGGGAACCGCAGGTAAGCATGAAGAGGTTCTAAAAGCCAAAGAAGCCACAGATATCAAGGGAAAATATAGGGTGATTTTGCAGTGTAGTTTTTCCCCTGAGATTGAGGAAGAGAGTTAATTTTGGGGGAAGGAGGCCGTGAGTGTTTCTGCTTGCTTCATTAAGTAGGATGAAGACATTACTTAGAGAGGAGGTGAGATAAATGGCCAGGTTTAATGTGCACGACTTCGAGAACATAGAGAAGTCTCCGACTTCTCCTTATTCCATAAGGAATAAGCTCAACTCAATGCTCAACTGCTCGACTTATGTGCGGGCTAAAGTCGATTCCGTTAATCCGGATACTGGGGAATACAGAATCGTCCTCCAGGGCACCCTGGAGAAGGAAGATACCAAGTGGGAGGAGTAGTAGAATAGGCAGAACCTCCCAATTGGCCTTCTTCCCTTTTTAAAATCAGTGGAAAGGAGGTGATAAGAATGCCCAGGTTTCAGATGCATGATTTTAGGACAATGGAGAAATCCCCTACATCTCCGAAGACTCTCACCCATAAGGTTGGCCAGATGATTGACTGTTCTACCGATGTCAAATGTTGGGCCGATTCCTACAACAAGGAGACCGGAGAATATCGGATTGTCCTCCAGGGAACCTTGGAGGCAGAGGATACCAAGTGGGATTGGGGGTAGATTAGACCTCAATTGAGGATAATAGGGGGGCCTCTACTGGAGGCCCCCTTTTGTTTAGAGTGATACTTTTATGCAGAATTTTGCATACTGCCGGGGTAAGATTTTATGTGGACCACCAAAGAAGGTTGGGAAAGTACCACATCAAACCTTTATTTTTCGGGAAGGTAGGGGATCTTGCTCCGATTGTTTCTGTTGGATTTTCACTTGGCATAATCTTTGCAATTTTGAGCGATAGATTGGTAAGACTACATTTCGGAAATGCTAACTTGACAGTATAGGAAATTCCATTTTTAGACGGGGTTGACAGGATGATCAGGACAAATAAAACCCGTCCACCAATGTTACATCTAAGCGAGTTAGTGGGTGGGAGACATCCCCTGATGTCGATCAAAAGGGTGTTGTCAGGAGTTACCTCTTCCGCCTGGAATCCCGTCGGAACGGGGCTGACAGCTCTTACAATCTTTAATAGAGGGGATGAATAAAAATCCGGTAAATCCTGTTATCCTGTCAAAAAAGCCCCTGTAGGCGGCTCAGTTCGAAACGAGGTGCAGATGAAGATAATAGAGATTGAGTGGGGGGAATTTCCCCAGGTGGATCATTTGAACCCCAAATTCATACCGGGCTCAACAAGGTTGAAGGCTACCTTGGAAATTTCCTTCAATGATTTGGAGAGGGGAGAACTTAAGAACCACATTCAGGAGCTTACTCAGCTTTTCCCCAGTTTTAGTAAGCATCGCTGCGCTAATGAGCATGGGTTATCCACATCTTTTCAACCCAAACCTGGCTTGCAGCAGGTGGATAAAGCCACAGATGTTGCTCATCTCATTGAGCATATGGTTATTGATCTACAGTGTTCATTGAGTCGGATGAGATCTTGCAGTGGTATCACCTGTGCTTATTGGAGTCCGGAGAATCGCTATGACCTCTTTGTGGAATGTGCCAGCCCCAAGGTAGGCATCTTTGCCCTGAGGTTTGCCAAGGAGATAGTTGAGGAAATCTTAGCAGAAGATAAGTTTGGCCCTAAGTATAAGAAAATTTTGCAATTAGCCAGGTTTATCCAAAAGAACACTCCAATTTCTAATGATGTAGGAGAACTATCATCTTCCCTAAGGTGGAAGGATAGGGCAGTTAAATCCTATCTAAAAGAACTGATTCGTTTGGGATACCTATGACCTCATACGCTTTTGCCCTCCAAATTCCTAATGACTCCGTAAGCTTGGCTTTACAAATCAAGGGATGGCAGTAAGGGCATTTCTGGCGGGATTTTTTCGTAGGGAGAGCTACCTTTTTCGTAGCTCTCCCTTTTTTTTGTATGGTCTGAGGATTTGCTACCTTGAGAAAGGCATCGATTTCAGAATCAAAGGCTACATAGGCATAGTCTTTAGGTTGTCTAATTGGTTCTCTCTGTGAAGCCATCTATCCCAAGGTAAACTGAGTGAGAGTCCCTCGGTTTAATTCCTGTTCCCATAATTTTAGGTACCCTCCGAAGAAGATTAGTAAAAGTAGTAATTTTATGGAGCCATCAGCCCCCCCCCCCCCAAAAAAAAAATAAAAAAAAAATAAAAAAACCCCTTGACAGGTTAAGAACAAGGTATTAGTATTGTTTGTTCAAGGGAATTTTTTGAAGATTAAAGGAAAATCCTTTAGAAGGGAGGGATAAAAATGAGGTCAAAATGGTTAGTTTTTTGGGCAGGTGTTCTTATCCTTTTTCTTTTCGCCACTTCTCTCTGGGCCGGCACAACGGGCAAGATAAAGGGGACGGTGAAGGATAAGGACACCGGTGCCCCATTACCCGGGGTGAATATTGTGATCAAAGGGACGACTATGGGAGCAGCCACTAACTTGAGGGGTGAATATTTCATCATCAATGTCCGGGCAGGCACCTATACTTTAGTAGCTACAATGGTGGGGTATAAAGCAATAGAGGTAGCCAATGTGAAGGTATCGGCCGATCTAACCACTACCATGGATTTTGAGCTTGAACCTACTGTGCTAGAATTGGGGGAGGTAGTAGAGGTGATCTCCGAGCGTCCTATGATTCAGAGAGATGTTACCTCTACTAGCCGGTTAATAGGCAGTGAAGACATTGCTCAGATGCCCATTACGGATTTTGCCGATATAGTGGCCAATCAAGCGGGAGCAGTGGAGACAGGTGGGGATTACTCTGGAGGACTGCATATCAGGGGAGGACGTTCGGATGAAGTGGTTTATATTGTAGATGGGGTGAACACTAATGATCCAGTAGTTAACCGCCGAGGCATAACCTTAGATAAGAGCGCTATTGAGGAGATGTCGGTAATCAGCGGAGGCTTTAATGCGGAATACGGAGAAGCTATGTCCGGTGTGGTCAATGTAGTGACGAAGGAAGGCAGAAAGGACTTTAGTGGGGGATTGGAATTGACCACGGATTATCCTTTCCAGGACAGCAGGTATGATTTTGGTTACAATAAAGCCAACTTAACAATAGGGGGCCCAATCCCCTTAGGTAAGAATCTGACTTACTTCCTGCAAGGTGCCTATTACGAGGCTGATGACAGAGATCCGGCCATTATTCGCAAAAGCCATAATGACATCAAGGAGCAGAGTACTGCGGGGAAGTTAGTGTGGAAGCCCATTAAACCACTTAAGGTTAGACTATCGGGGAACTGGGCTAAACAGGAATATCACACCTACAGCCATAGCAGATCTCGCGGTGACTGGGTAAACCAAGGTTACTTGGCAAAAAAGGGTAACTCTCAATTTGTTTTTAACCTTACCCATACCCTCAGCAGGAGGACATTTTATACCTTTAACCTGAGTGGGTTTAACACCTACACCAAGTACAGTGCACAGAATGGAAGGCATTATCATGACTTCAGGGCGATAGGTCCACGGCTTGCCTGGGTAGGTGCGGCCATAGATTCCGGGTGGTATGATCAGGAATGGGATAGGTGGGAGCCAGGCTTTGATCCAGATAGCGTTTGGTTGTGGTATTATACGCAAGAAGGTTGGTATCATCCCGCTACTGATACAGCGGAGGCCCATTGGGAGAGTATTATCCAGAAGCAGGAGGCTTACAATGACCACTGGTATGATACGGGGTGTTGGCATCTTAATGAGGATACCACAAACATTTATTATGAACCCTTCGACCTCGATGGATACCTCTGGGAAGTGGCCAATTCCCCTAAACATCAAAGCGATAAATATGAGGGGGATATTGATAAATGGGCGTATCCCTATCCAAGAGATGAATTTAGCTACTTCGTCTACAATTTCTTCCCCAGGTGGCATGAGAGAATTACCACCCACTACACGGCCAATTTCGACCTCACCAGCCAAGTAGACAAATATAACCAGGTTAAAGGAGGCTTGTATCTGCGGAAGAACTTTTTAGAGTATACGGATATCCAGTTCTCCAACGACAGGCCCTATTCTGACCACTATGAGCAGACGCCAATTAGCGCAGCAGTCTATCTGCAGGATAAGTTAGAATATGAGGATATGACCATTAACGCAGGGGTTAGGGTTGACTACTTTGACCCTAAAGCTAAGCACCCCATCGACCTGGAGAATCTTGATCAAGGTATGGCCGAGACCGACCCCAAGTATAAGGTGAGCCCGAGGTTCGGCGTTGCCTTTGCCGTCTCCGACAAGACGGTGATGTATGGTAACTACGGACGTTTTTTTCAGGTTATTCAATTGGGTGAACTCTATATGAACCTGCAGACTGATCTACTCACCGGCTGGCCACTGGTGGGGAATCCCGATATACCACCTGAGGAGACGGTTGCTTATGAGGTTGGTCTTAAGCATGCCTTTACCCCTGACCTGGCTGGACAGGTGACGGCCTATTATAAGGATGTCCATAACCTTCTGGCTACCCGCGAGGTGAACACTCTTGTTGCGGGGAAGAGAGCCTCCTACACCATTTTTAAGGTTGAGGACTTCGCCACGGTGAAAGGTATAGACTTGACCCTTACCAAAAGGGCTTCCCGCTATCTTTCCAGCTCGGTCGGCTACTCCTATCTGAATGCCAAGGGGTCTGGTTCCTCAGGTAGAGAGGCCTACTATATCTATATTTATACAGGATTTCCTGATGAACTCCCCAAACAGGAGTATCCTCTTGATTTTGATGTTACACATTCTCTTAAGGCTAATCTTAACCTCTATTTGCCACGGCGATATGGGCCTAAGCTCTTTGGTTTTCGGCCCCTTTCGGACCTCAACGCCAACCTCCTGTTTACCTTTTCCTCCGGCCCTCCATATACACCCGAGGCTACCAAAGGGGGGCAGCCTTTGGAGATGGGTTCCAAGAGGCTTCCTTCCACTCATCGCACTGATTTGCGTGTTGACAAGATGTTTTCTATCAGCAAGGATCTGGGTATAGGGTTCTTTGTGGATGTGAGAAACCTCTTTGATGTTGAAAATGTGATTAATGTTTACCATAATACGGGCAAACCGGATGATGATGACAGTGCTCCCATTTGGGATCCATCTCAGTGGGGAAATTATGCGGAGGAGGGATACAGTAGTCGGCACGAAATGTATGAGGCAGCTTATGCGGATTGGTATAAGTATACTAAAAGTCCCTTTAATTATGGTGCTCCTCGTCTGATCAAAGCAGGAGTGACCTTCCACTTCTAAGGGAGGGTGGAGAAGGAAGATTGTTTTATAGCAATTATTCTTTAAGGAGGGGAAAGATGAGTTTTTTCAGAGGAATCACTGCTTTTGGAGGAAGGTTAAATTATCAGGTTTTGATAGTTGCCCTTTTGTTGGGTATAGTAATGGTGTGGGCCTCTTTAGCGACAGCGCGTACTAAGCCAATAGACGATTACCACAAATGGTGGCTATACGGGACTAGCCCTACCCCATTGGCTAAAGCCACCGATGAAGGGGATGAACCTACAGCCTGGATGATCTCCTGGATTGGGGCCGGGGATTTCAGGATATATACGGTCAGCAATTGCGGGCAGAGCGGTTATTTTGAGCCCCCCCCCAATTGGCAGTATTATGATGGGACATTTCCCTCTGGCTTCGGCTACGGAAATGGATACTTGGGTGAATTCCCGGCCGGCTCCAGGCAGTTTTACAACTGGGCAGCAGGAATCTGGGTTGGCGCTCCCTATCCAAAAGTCATCGGGAATGATACCCTATGGCAGCCACGGGTTTCCACGGGGGCCTACTACTCTGATATAGGGGCTATGAGCCATTTGGAACAGAGCAATGAAAGGATTCCCCAGGGGTCAGAGGGGGAGGGAGACTATAGGTTTTGGCAGAGGGGTAAACCCCATCAATCATATCAGGAGCCTTGGACTCATGCAGACACCGTCCTGAATGACTTGAGGGTGGCTGCTGGAGGTGCCCCCTTAGACCCTGCCAATGGCGATTATATCTCCCTGGAGGACACCTGGGCGGTAATGGGGGACTGGATTCCGGAGGACTCAGCCAGCACCATCTTTATTATGGGTTATGATGTTTATGGGTTAGGGGTTAGATTGGAGCAGAGGACCTACTCCTGGAATTACGCTTACAACGACAGATACATTTTCATAGATTACAGGATAAAGAATATGAACTCCTTCCCTTTGGATAGCGTCTATGTGGGCTACTTTATGGATAACGATATAGGTCAGACAGGGTATGAGGATCCTGAGGGATCAAACGATGATCTGATCGGCTATAACAGGGCTTTGAATTTGGGCTATACTTACGATTCTAACGGTAGTGAGCTAGATTGGAAATACCCTGCAGGTTATATAGGTTCGGTCTTCTGTAGGACTCCCAAAGATATTGGTATGACCGGCTTTCAGACCTGGACCAGGGAAGGGCAGGAGAATCAGGTAGACAATACCGGTATGGACCACCTCAAATATGCAGAGTTGGCGTGTAGTCCAGGTAATCCTCCCCCCAATGACACCGATCCAGACCATCAGTTTGAGACCTTTCTCGTTCCCCGGGATGTAAGGCAGCTTATGGCCTCTGGACCGTTTAGATTAGAGGCCAGAGGGGATAGCCTGGGGAGGGACCAGGTGACGGTCGGTTTTGCCATAGTTGCTGGAGATGATCTGGAGGAGCTGGAGGCCAATGTAAAGATGGCCATTGAGCAGTATAAAGCCGGTTATATGGGCCCGGAGGCACCCCCCTCCCCTGATTTGACGGTTACTCCTACCGATGGCAAAGTCTACCTTTCCTGGGACAATTATCCTGAGAACACCGTTGATCCCCAGAGCGAAAAACAGGACTTCGAGGGTTATCGGGTTTATAAAAATGCTACAGGCTCACCTATGGATTGGAACCTCCTGGCCGATTATGATGCCATTGGGAGCAGAACGGAGGACAAGGTTTTGGTGGAGAAAAAGGCTGGTCCTTCCTCTGCTATAGTGGAATTTGAGGGGCTTGAACCCAATTGGAAAACACTCTTTGACTTGGGGCAAAGCTATCGGGTTGAATTTACCGGTGGCTCTGATTTTGAAGTGCGCAACTACACCACACAGCATGTCCTCCCATACAATAGTAAGGCCAGATCTGCTGAGCAGGCCGGTGGAGGGAAAGGTTTCTGTGTTTTAGGGTGGCGTGATAACCCCGACATGGCTTATCCTGCCTTTCCTGGCTATTCCGATTCCACCAGAGTTTACTTTGATGGTATGTATCTTATTATCCATAATGATACCATTCCCGGGGCCGGTCAACCCTCCCCTATGAGTGAAGATCTATTTGCGGTTACTGCTTATCCCTCAGAGGCTGTAGGCTCACAATCGGGTCTGAGGTATTCCTACTTAGACGATGATGTTATTAATGGTATGACTTACTACTACTCTGTTACCTCTTATGATAAGGGGGACCCATCTGCGGGATTGGTATCGTTGGAGAGTGGGAAAACCTTTGAACATCCCGTTGTCCCCGGACCGTTGGCAGAGGATCAGGTCGGAGGCAGAGTTACGGATATCCTCCACATTGCTGGTGGCGGGCCTGAGCCTGATTCGGCTGTGATAGTAAATGTTGTCCAGCCCGTGGAGGTTATAGGTCACACCTATAGGGTTGAGTTCTTGGCTGCCGATACATCCTCGGATAGGGCGGGATACTGGCGACTCAGGGATGTGGATCTCAATCAGGTTCTTCTGGACAGTATGATCAGTATATGGGGCGATACTCTGGAAAATGGTGAACCAATTCCGGAAAAGCCTGTGGTTGATGGTCTTTGCCTGACCATCTCCGGATTGAGCGATACCACTGCGGCAGGCGCTCCCTTCTCCACCAGTGATATTTATGAATTTAGCACGCTGAAGCTAACAGCGAAAAAGGCTGACTATAGCCTGGATAGGATAAAAGTTGTCCCCAATCCTTATATTATTAGAGCCGAGTGGGACCGAAGTAAGCTCGATCAATGGCTGAATTTTATTCATCTTCCTTCCCAGTGCACCATCAGGATATTTACCCCTTCAGGCCTTTTGATTAAAACACTCAAGCATAGTGCCACAGGGGCAAATTCGGGAATGGAAAGGTGGGATCTGCGCACAGAAGAGGGTCTAAACTGCGTAAGTGGGCTCTATCTCTATCAGATTGAATCGGAGGATGGGAAGACAAAAGTGGGTAAATTCGCCATAATTCGTTAAAAAGGGAGGGATAAGGATGAAAAAGTATGTTCTTGTTTTCTCGTCGATTTTGCTCTTATTTTATCTTTCTCCTTTGGCCCGGGCCGGTGGGTTGGGGAGAGCAGGAGCGCAGTTTTTGACGGTAGGATCGGGTAGTAGACCTCTGGCCTTGGGGGGAGCTTATGTTGCTTTGGCGGAGGGGGGAGACGCTATCTATTGGAATCCTGCAGGAATGGCTACGGAAGAACGGACGGTCTTTTCCTTTTCTCATACTCAGCTCTTTGCTGGTCAGTTAAAAAAGGAAAATGTAGCCTTTATACATCCTGGTTTGGGGGGGACAGTTGGGCTTAGCGCTATTGCCTTTCTTTCAGGTGACATAGATATTACTACGGTGGAGGAACCCGAGGGGACTGGAGAGGCATATACGGCCAATGGTTTCGCTGCTGGTATCTCCTATGCAAGGATGATGACTGATAAGTTTACAGCGGGGATTACACTGAAACTCATTAACGAGAACATCTATAAGTGTTCATCATTTGGCTGGGCCTTTGACTTGGGGGGAATATACAATACGGGTCTACGGAATTTGCGGCTGGGGTTTGTTATCCAAAACTTTGGGCCCGATCTGAGATATGGCGGGGAGCTTTTGGAATTTTCTACCTCCACTACTGAGGTGATGAACGAGGATGTGTCTGCTCAGTATAAATCCTCCCCCTATTCCCTGCCTTTATCATTCCAAGTGGGTGTAGCCTATGATCTGTTAACCAGTGGTAATAACAGGATAACCGCCGTCTTAGATGGGGTTCATCCCATAGATCAGGATGAGACCTTTGCCGGCGGCTTAGAATATTGGTTGGGGGAGACTTATTCCATAAGGCTGGGATACACGGATCGCAATAACAAGGGGCTAAGTTTTGGCTTAGGGGCAAAGATTCCTTTAGGAAATGAGGTGAAAGCTGTTGTGGATTATGGCTATGTCATGCACGACTATCTCGATGCTACCCAAAATTTCACCATTAGTTTTTCGTATTAGGGATAAACTTTTCAAAACCGGAAGGAGGTGAAAAAAAGAGAGAAAAGAGCTTTTCCATTCTGGTAAGGGAGGTTTAATTAAGAAAAAAAAGGAGAGGGAAATGTTCAGAATAATAAAGGGGTTGTTGTTTTCGTTGGTTATTGTATCCATAGGTGCTTTTTCCCTATATGCTTCGGATGATGGTGGACATAAATTGAGGCTGATTTCTATGGAGAAAGGGCAGGCTAAGCTTGTCGATGATTTAGGACTAAGTCATCATATAGGAGTGGTCAAGGGTTCCAAGGGAGTAGTGGCTATTGATACTATGACCTGGTGCAATGAAGTTCCCTTTGCCGATGTTAGCCAATATGTCGAACCTTATGACAGCATGCTAAACTGGTTCAGGCCTGTTGCTAACTGTTCCCTGTATGAGGTTCATGGGATGTTCGCCAGTGGAGGGACAGCCAAACTGTTTGTCTGTCGGTATGGATACTTTTCCAGCGATTCCTCCCACCCCTGGCCAGTGATCGATAATGAGTTGCCCACCGATTTGAGCTGGAATGTCTCTGGTAGCGGTGGTTGGGAAGGGGTGAATTTCACCTTGTATCCTCCAGCTGCAGGGTTTGTCCGGCAATTTCCGGGGGATAGCCTCTTTGGGGTAGGCTATAGGTCTGACCAGGAGGCGAAGCCCCATATCTTTTACGATGATTATAGCCAGCATCGCGTGGTCTATTCCGAGGATCTTTATGATTTTGAGGCTTATGGCCATTGGAGGTTTACTTATGGGCATGATGGCCACTGGTATTTCATCTTCTATCATGATAGTGGTATGCCAATTGCTCATTGGTGTCCTGAGCTTGATATGAGGGCGGTTGTCAACTATTATGAGGGTGTTCCTCCCTTTGTGGAGTCCACTGAGCAGAAGAGTAATACCTGGTTAGAGGAAAATATCAAGGTGACCGCGGTGATGTCCGACCTCGATGGCTGGATTGAGGATGCCACCCTTCATTATACCATAAGTGGCTCGGGGGATACAACAGAAGCGGCTATGAGTATTCCTGCGGCTAAGGGGAACAGATATACGGTCACCGGACACTTCGCTGGGCCATTCTCCGTAGGTGACACTATAAGCTATTGGTGCACCTGTGTGGACAACGATGGTAAGCCCAGCAAGTGGACAGGGGGCACTGGGAGTGAGGTTAAATCCTTTGTCATTAAGGAGCCACAGAACCCCGGGGCACAGATACTTCTGGTAGGGGACGGTGTTAGCAAGCAGAGGGCAGGGTATTATGAGGATTTGCTGGAGAGGCTGGGATACTCCTATGAGCCCACCTGGTATACCGAAAGGGGCCACGACGGGATAGACAGCTCGGTGGTCCTCCACACCTATGAGGGCAAGGCCTGGGAGGCCATAATCTGGTTTGGATGGGGATGCGGGAATATGCCTCGGCCGGACACCTTAGAGTCGGAGTCCGCATATCCGGTGATTAAATACCTGAATGATGGGGGAAATCTCCTTCTGGCCGATCAGGACTATTTCTGGAAGAAGGGTATGGAGACTGGAATAGTAACCACTTTTGAGCCTGGGGATTTTGCCTATGACTATCTGGGGGTTGACACCTGTGTCAGCGATCCCAATATGCAGGATACCATCAGCTTAGGAGATACGACATTTTATGCGGTAGATGAAACAGATCCGGTATCCGGGGACTTCTATTATGCCCCTGTGGAGCTCCATCCAGCCTGTGTGGGAGTGGCTAACTGGGCAGATTATACTGAGGCCACAACCCAGGGGGTGGATATCTTCCTGGGGGTAGAAAGTGGTTCTAACAGTGGCACCAGGTTTCAGAGTGCCAAGGGGTTTAAGACGGTCTTTCTGCCCTGGTGTTTTGAGGCCATTGTTGACTGTGCGGACACCAGCACTCTCACCTGGGTGGCCGATACCCTGATGTGGAACATCCTGCACGATTGGTTTGAAATTCCTCAAGGAGTGGAAAATATCCGGCCTGGGTTTGTGCCTCGTTCTTTCTCCTTGGCTCAGAACTACCCCAACCCCTTTAATCCTCTGACCAGCATAGAATATTCCTTAGCCAGGGATTCCCAGGTGAAGCTATCGGTCTACAATGTGGTTGGTGAGCGGGTGAGGGTATTGGTTGATGAGGAGCAGAGGGCAGGTATCTATCGGGCTACCTGGGATGGGAAGGATACGGCAGACAATGAGGTGGCCAGCGGTGTCTATTTCTATCGATTGGTAGCTGGAGACCACACCTTCACTCGTAAGATGCTTCTTTTGAAGTAGGAGCGAATCAAAAGGAGGAAGCATCTGTTGTGATGTGAATAGAGGAGCCGCTGAAAGATAACCATTTGGGCGGCTCCTCGTTTATATAAATGAAAAAGGAGCTAAAGGATGAAAAGGATAACAATCGTTATAGTAGTGCTGTTTTCTCTCCTTTTCGGTTGTTCCAAGAAGGAGTCCACCTCTCCCAGCCAGAATTATAAATTCGTAGTTGAGAGTTCCTCCCTGGAGATCACCTTTCGCGCGGATTCCCTTGGACCTCGATTATACCACAACCTATATGATAAGAGGCTGAAATATCATTTTGCCAACTGTAATGGTAGATGCCAGATGAGGATTCTTCTTGAGGGTGAGAATCCTGAGAGTGAAACCAAGAATAGCGAGGCCGGAGAGTTGGACAGCCTATCCCTTTTTTGGGATTATTATTCAAGCGATCCGGCCGATCTATACCCTCCCGATACCACTTTGGTGGTGGAGACTTTTGTGCAGGGTGTCTATTATGAGGAGGATTTCGACACCTCTCAGGTTATCCCCTTTCAGACCACAGTCTATGATACGGTAAAGGTAAAATAAGCCCACTTTGCAGAAGGAAGCTGGTCCCCTTAAACCTTCACCAGTTCGTATTTTCTTTTTCCTAACCCTAACTTATCCCCGTAAGCAAGTTGGACCTGGTAATCGATCTCCGGGTAGATGTTCTTTATCTTGTCCTCTCCAGGGTTGAGACTTCCACTGAGGGCAGAGTTCTCCAGACCCTGGCTTTGGTTGAGGAGATCAACTGAGGCCTGATCAATGGCCACCGGATCCTGAGAGGCTAAGATGCCAATATCGGAGACTAAGGGAGCATCTGAGCGGTCAAAGCAGTCACAGTTAGGGGTTATGTTTAAGAGGAAGTTGATGTATCCCATCCTCCCCTTTTTTTGCTTGGTTACCGCCAGGTGGTATTCCACCATCCTCTCCTGCAGGTCCTTAGCCGCTACATCCCATCTTACCTTCACCGCCCGAGTGGGACAGCTAGAGATGCACTCACCGCAGCCGGTGCACTTTTCCTCCATAATATATGCCTTCCCCTCTCTGATCTCTATGGCCTGAGGGAGGCAGTAATCAAGGCATCTTTCACAGCCGGTGCAGAGCTTTGCCTTTATCCTGGGCCTCACATTGGAGTGCTGGGCCAGCTTGCCGGCTATGCTGGCACAGCCCATGCCGATGTTCTTTATCGCCCCGCCGATTCCTGTCCCTAAATGAAGCTTAAAGTGAGCCACCCCGATGAGGGAGTCGCAATGGGCTATGTCAGAGGCAATGTAAGCTTTTTTTATGTACTGGCCATCTATCTCTACTTCCTGAAAGGATTGACCGCGCAGACCATCGGCGATGAGCAGAGGAGCGCCAGTGACCGTGGGGGTGAAACCATGTTCTTCTGCCAGAAGGAGGTGGTCATAGGAGTTGGAGCGAGAGCCGGCATAGAGGGTGTTGGTATCCACCAAGAATGGCTTTCCTCCGGCCTCCTTTACCTTCTCCACAATGGGCCTGAGGAAAATCGGCCTGATAAATGCTGATCCCCCTCTCTCCCCAAAGTGGAGCTTGATGCCCGTCAAACCCCTCTCTTCAATTATCTCCCTAACCCCTGCCCGATCGCAGAGGTGACCAAGTTTCTGGAATAGGTTTGATCCCGACCTTGTCCTCAGATCGGTAAAATAGACCTTGCTTTTGGTTTCCATACATTATAACCTGAGCCGTCAGATGCCCTCATCTGACGGTGGTGGGTGGCAGAATCGGGGTTCTGCCACCTCATCTTGAGTTTCTTTCATTCTTAATTCTACATTCTTCATTTTACATTGGAGACTTTTAACCTGAGCCGTCAGATGCCCTCATCTGACGGCGGTGGGTGGCAGAATTGGGATTCTGCCACCTCATCTTGTAATTCTTAATTCTACATTTTACATTCGGTTCTTTGCTAAGAGAATAGCCTGAACTTGGTCAATATCTTAGCCAATGAACCAAGTGTCTGTGCCTCCTGATCAGAACGTCCCTGCTGATTATGGATTTGGCGGATTGCGGACCAGAAATACACTATCATAGAGAGGAGGGTGAAGATCAGAACCCCCCAAGATCCTATTAGAAGCCAGCGCTGGGGGAAGGAGAAGAGGATGATGAAGAGGAGGATTAGTTGCACCCAGGTGGTAGCTTTGCCTAAGAGATTAGGGGTGGTGAGGGTATTCCGCATCCTCAAGAATGAGGAGAGGTTCTGGCCAGAGGCTCGCAGAGCGATAAACCAGAGCCCACCCAAGATGGTGAATCTGCCCAAGACCACAGTGGTTATCCACCAGGAAGGGTGGCCAAAGAGGATGCTGAAGCCAATGTAGGCTATGCCAATGCAGATTTTATCGGCCAGGGGGTCTAAAAAACGGCCCCAGGGATTCTCCTTCCCTGATGCTCTGGCCAGGATGCCATCCAAGAAATCGGAGATAGCCACCCAGGAGAAGATGAACCTGGCAAAAACAGGAGCCCAATACCAAACTTCCCAATAGGCAAGGCAGAGCAGGAAGGGGGGGATCAAAAACATACGACTTAAGGTCAACCAGTTGGCCACCCTTCGTAGATCCATTATGCCTTCTCCCCCTCATTGATGAGCTCCTGGGCCTGCTCAAGGGTAGTGGGGCTTATTCTCCTCCCGGCTAACATCCTGGCTATCTCCTCTACCCTCTCCTCCTTGGTGAGCTTATGGATCTTCGTCTCCGTCCTCTCCCCCTTGGTGGATTTCTCCACCTTGTAATGGTGCTGAGCCTGAGAGGCGATCTGCTGGAGATGGGTGATGCAGATTACCTGATGGGAAGAGGCCAATAGCTTCAGCCTTGTCCCCACCTGATGGGCAACTTTCCCTCCTATCCCCACATCTATCTCATCGAAGACCAGGACCGGAATCTGATCAGCCTTGGCTAAGATGGCCTTGAGGGCAAGCATAATGCGGGATGCCTCCCCTAAAGAGGCAATCTTGGTGAGGGGTTTGAGTTCCTCTCCAGGGTTGGGGGAAATATAAAACTCCGCCCCCTCCATCCCTTTCTCTGTACCAGCATACCTCTTCCCGCCCACCTCTATTAGGCCATCCGCAGCTTCCGATGGGATGAGCCTTACTTCAAATATGGCTTTCTCCATACCCAAAGGGGTAAATTCCCTCTCGATCCTCTTCTCCAACCCTTCTGCCGCCTTCTTCCTTTTCCGAGAAAGGAGGAGACAGAGAGAGGAGTAATCCTCCTTGAGTTGAGAGATCCTTTCCCTGTTTCCCTCTAAGGCTGATTCCAAATCCTCGGCTGCTCCCAGGGCCTCCTGGAGCTTGGCTTTGTATGAGAGCACGGCCTCTATGCTCCCCCCGAACCTTTTCTGCAACCCCTTAAGGGTGAGGAGCCTCTCGCTCACCTCCTCCAACCTCTGGGGGTTGGATTCGATCCTTCCCAGGTAGGAGGTTAAGAAATGATAGTATTCATCGACCTGAATAGAGGTTTCCCGCAAATCCTCAATCAACTTCTCCAGTTTGTGATCTATCTTAGCGGCTTTTCCCATCTCCCTTTCCGCTTGCTGGATGTTCTCCAAGGCCGAACCACTTGCCTGATAGAGGAGGTCTATTGCCGCGGAGATGCTTCCCCGCAGGGTCTCTGCGTGTTCTAAGACCCGTCTCTCCTCCTCCAACCTCTCCACCTCCCCAGGCTGGGGGTTAACCCTCTCTATCTCCCTTAACTGGAAGGAGTAAAGCTCCCTTTTCTCCGCGGCATCCTCCGCGGCCTTGCTTAACCTCTTCCTCCGGTTTAACTCCTCTCTTAATGCCTTATAGGCTGCTTCTACCTTCTTTCTCAAAGGCCAGAGCCCACCGAAGCCATCTAAGAGGTCCAGGTGGGAATCCCTCTGTAGGAGAGATTGATGTTGATGGGGGCCATGGAGGTCCACTAATAAATCCCCTATTCTGCGGAGGGTGGCCAAGGTAACTAACCTTCCATTGGCAGAACAGTGGCCTGAGCCCTGGGGGAATATCTCCCTGCTTAAGATCAGCACCCCTTCCTCTGTCTCTACCCCCAACTGGTGGAGGAGCTCGTTGCTCCTTTCGCCTGTGGCCAATTCAAAGAAGCCTTCTACCCTGGCGGAGGGGGCGCCTGATCTGATCTGGGCTCTCTCCGCCCTCTCCCCTAAGAGGAGCCCTATTGCCCCCACTATTATGGATTTGCCCGCGCCGGTGGAACCGGTAAGCACATTGAGTCCCTGACCAAATCGAATGGAGAGTTCCTCGATGAGGGCGTAGTCCTTAATCCGCAATTCTCTGAGCATTTCTACCCCTCAAACCCTGGTTCCAATCCCCATTTAAGCTTTTCCCGCAAGACCTGATAGAATGATTGGTCGGTAGAGTGGACGAGGGTTACCTTGTAATCTCCCTTTACTATCCTTACCCTGTCCCCGGAGGAGAGCTCATATCCCACCTGCCCATCTATGGTGAGCATTGCCGAGTTGTGGTCTGAGTAAACCGCAACCTCAAAGGTTTCCTCCTGGGAGATGACCATAGGTCGCACAGAGAGGCTGTGAGGACAGATGGGGGTGATGATGATGGCCTCCATTCGTGGGTTGATGATCGGCCCCCCGGCAGAGAGGGAATAGGCGGTGGACCCGGTGGGGGTAGAGATGATCAGGCCATCGGCAGAGAATGTGGAAAGGGACTCCCCATTGAGGAAGGTCTCCAGTTGGATCACCCGAGAGAAGCTCCCCTTGTCTATCACTAAGTCATTGAGAGCATAAAAGATGGGTGCCCCTGGTTTGGATGAGATGACAACCCGGAGCACCATTCTCTCCTCTAAGCTGTAGTTTCCTTGCCAGATCCTCTCCAGGGTGGGGAAGATCTCTTTAGGCTTTAGCTCGGTAAGGAAGCCAAGTCTGCCCAAATTTACGCCTAAAATAGGTGTCCCCCTATTTCCCACTGCCCGTGCCGCGGCGAGAAGCGTGCCATCTCCCCCTAAGGCGATGATCATATCGGAGTGGGTAGGAACCTCCTCGCGGGGGTAGGCGAGCTCCTTTCTTCCCACTAAGGGGACAAGCCCCTCCTCCAGGGCAAATTTGGCCCTCTTGGCTTCTAACCACTCCACCAGGGAGGTCAAAACTTCCTTAGTCCCTGGCTTCTCTATATTGGCGATGATCCCAATTCTCTTCAGCATTGGAGAATTCTTCTACCCGACTTTAGTCGGGGTTGGTAGGGCTTTAGCCCCGATGTTTTCCCACCCCGTAGGGACAGACCTTCAGGTCTGTCCGCCCCACTTCAGGGCATAGCCCGGGCCTCTATCCCTAACTCCTCTCTGATCTGGCGGGCCAGGATTTGGGCATCCCCCACCCGGTAGTTGTCGGTGATCACCAGCTCGGGACCACATATTTGTACATACTCCATAAGCTCTTCGAAATCCGAATGGTCGCTTAGGGCCAGGATATAATCCCTTTGAGAGGTTTGCCTCCAGGGTTGGTCAAACTCCCATCCGGAGAGGGTTATCCTATAGGCCTTTCCTCTAATATATTTTTTGGCCCCCGTATGGTAGAGAGCAATATAGGTTCCTGACCTTGCCTTCTTCCCCTCCTGGCTGATTGAGGAGAGATAAGGGGGGAATGCCATTCCATACTTTTCACCAAGTTGGGCTAGGCGATAAGTGCGCTGCGGCAGGATAACGGGCACTCTCCCTGCCAATCTTTTCAGCATAGCCAGGGTTTCCAGCAACTTACCGTGATAGCCGAAAATATGAACGGGCCCTGATTTTAACAACTTCTCCAAGAGTTCCCCCATTCTCTCTTCCAACTCCCCCTTGAATCTCCTTACTTTTGTGGGATGGCCATAGGTGGCCTCCATTACCAGGATGTTGGCGGGGATAACCTCAGCCCGCCGGAGATAGAAATCTCCGGTGTAGAGAATTCTCCTTCCGTTTTGCTTTTCTACCAGGACTTGGGCCGAACCCAATATGTGGCCTGCCCGAAATAGGGTAATCCTCTCCCCGGCAAATCTCCTGGTTTGCCCCAAAGGCAGAGGGGTAAGGCCAATAACCCCCCTCAGTATCTCCACCATCTCTTTGGTGGCGGGAGAGGAGATAACCCCCTCACACTTTTCTAAGCTCTCCGCCAGGCCCCAGAGGTGGTCGGAATGGGCATGGGTTACAACCCGTAGCTGGCGATCCCAATGGGCATCACAGGTTACCGTATCCCCTAAGAGGATAGCCCCATTTAATGCTATGGAGGCTTCCATCCCAGGGAATTTAGCACAAATTCACCCCAGAGGCAAGGAGTTTTTCACCACGGAATGACACGGAATTACAGAGGCATGAAAATAGAAATTAGAAAATGGAAAATTCTCAGCCCTCCGATGCCCTCCCCGAGCCGTCAGATGCCCTTGGCTGACGGCCAGGAGGAGGTGGCAGAATCGGGGTTCTGCCACCTCAACAAGAGAACCCATAGTGAATAAGTATGTTTTCTTATCCATTCGTGTAGATTCGTTTATTCGTGTCATCGTGTTCTATAGGTTCAGTGAAATCCGTGTAATCTGTGGCTATTGTTTATCCGTGAGGTTCCGTGGTAAACTTTGCGTTCCTTGCGACTTTGCGGTGAATTGTTTGGTTGCGGCTTTGCCGCGCTGGGTCAGTTCGTGGTTATCTGTGGTTTGCTTTGCCTTGTTTTTAATCTGATAGGGGTTTTTGTCGCTTAGACAGTGGAAGGGTCTTTTCCTCTGTCAGGGCAGAAGCCCTGACAGCACATCGAGGGATTGAAAACTGATGGGTTAGATAGAGGCAGGTTCTACTCGTATCTTAAGGCCACGATGGGGTCAAGTTTTGCCGCCTTGGAGGCAGGGTATATGCCGAAGAAGATGCCCACGGCTGCCGAGAAGGAGAAACCCAAGAGAACAGTCCAGATAGGGATTGTCGCCGGGAGGGGGGTTATAGCCCCCACAAGCTCACCTATTCCCACCCCTAAGCCAATGCCCAAAATTCCACCGATCCCGCTAAGGGTTACCGCCTCGATGAGAAACTGATAGAGAATGTCCCCTCTTTTGGCTCCTATAGCCTTTCTGATCCCAATCTCTCTGGTGCGCTCGGTGACCGAGACGAGCATTATGTTCATAATGCCAATCCCCCCCACCAAAAGGGAGAGCCCAGCCATCCCGACCATTGCTCCAAATATCGAGCCGGTTAACTTCTTATAGACATCCATGAGCATATCCAGGGTCATAATCTCAAAGTCGTTTGGCTTGTTATAGGGGACCCCTCTCCTTCTCCTTAATACCTGGGTGGCCTGGTCTATGGCCAGTTGCGTGGCCTCCACCCTCACCGGCTCGACAACAATGACCACCGACCTCCTCCTCTTCCCGTAGAACTTCATCAAGGTAGTAATAGGGATGAGCACGAGATCGTCCATAGTCTGTCCCAAAAAATTTCCCTTCGGCTCTATCGTGCCCACCACTCTGAACTTGTGCCCCTTGATGGAGACTTTCTGGCCAATGGGGTCCAGGTGGGGGAATAGGTTCTCAGTGATGTCTGCCCCCAAGACGACGACCGATCTTTTGTGCTGGACATCGAAAGGGGTGAGGGATCTTCCCATTTCTAAAGGATATTGGTTGACCTCGATAAATTCCGGTGTCCCTCCAATCAACGAGATGTAAGGCGTCTTCTCGCCTCTGAATTTGACCTTTGCCGGGAATTCATAGTCATAGGGTGAGACTCTACTGATGGCCGGACAGAGCCTCTCCACTGCCTGGGCATCCTCTATGGTCAAATCCTTACGCTTGCGATACTTCTCCTCTAGCCTCCCCATCCTGATGGCGGGAAATTTCTGGATATAGAAGGTGTTGGACCCCAGTGATCTTATTTGGCCCTGAACCGATTTGTTCATTCCCTGAATCAGGGAGAGCATAGTGATGACCGTGGTTACCCCAATGACAATCCCCAGGGTGGTAAGAAAAGACCTCAACTTGTGGGCTTTGAGGGCCCGCAGGGCCTGGAAGATGTTTTCCCTTATCTCCATAGATCTACTGGTATCTGAGGGCGGTGATAGGGTTGAGTTTTGCCGCCTTAGCTGCAGGCCAGATGCCGAAGATAAGGCCGACAAGGGTGGAGAATCCCAGGGCAAGGAAAATTGACCAGAGGGGGATGGCTGCCTTCAGGGGGGTCATGGTTGAGATCAACTTTCCTATTCCACCTCCTAAGCCTAAGCCGATTATCCCTCCTATCCCGCTGAGGATCAGGGCCTCGATGAGAAATTGGAGGAGGATGTCCTTCCTTTCCGCCCCAATGGCCTTTCTGATGCCTATCTCCCGGGTGCGCTCGGTGACCGAGACGAGCATTATGTTCATAATGCCAATCCCCCCCACCAAAAGGGAGATGGAACTGACTCCAATCATCACCAAAAAGAGAATCCGGGTAAGGTTTTTGTAGACATTCATTATAGTGTCCTGGGTATTGATGGCAAAGTCGTTGGCTTTGTCAGGAGGGATGTGCCTCCGGCGACGCATAAGGGAGGTAACCTCATCTTTGGCGTGTTCAAAGAGGGCTGGCTTGACCTCAACCAGGATGGTTATTGAACGGTGGGTGCCGAAGAGTTTCCTGAAGGTGGTAATGGGGATAATGGCCACTGCATCCATATCGTCACCGAACATACTTCCCTTCTTCTCCTGAATCCCGATTACCAGAAACTTCCGCCCTCCTATGCGGATGTGGCTTCCTAAGGGATCCTCATCCTTAAATAGCCCCTTGACAATAGTTTGACCGATGATACAGACTGGGCGGCGGTGGTTTAGCTCGGTCTGGGTGAAGAACCTTCCCCTCTCCACGGTGGTATTTCTCACCTCCTGGTAGGAAGGTGTAGTGGCCCTGATACCTACCCTCTCAGTCGATCTGTCCTTATATTTTATCACCTTCCCAGAACCCATTACCGAGGCCACCCTCTTCACCGAGGGGCAGAGGCGGGCGATGGCTTGGGCATCCTCAATGGTGAGGTTTTTTCTGTTCCTATACTCAAACCACTCCCGACCGCCAAACCAGGGGTATTTTTGTAGATAGAAGATATTAGCTCCCAGTCCGGCTACCTGTTGGGAGACGGCCCTGTTCAATCCCTGAATGAGAGAGATGATTGTTACCACTGTCATCACCCCGATGATCACTCCCAAGATGGTAAGCAGGGCACGCACCTTGTGCATCCTCAAGGAACCTGTGGCCATACGGATGCCCTCCCATAGTTCCCTCCAGTTCATCCCTTTCCCTCCAAAGAGGTGTCATCCTGCACCCTTCCATCCAAGAGCCTAAGCTTGCGCTGGGAGCACTGGGCGATGTATTCCTCGTGGGTGACCAAGACGATGGTATTTCCCTCCTGGTGAAGTCTCCTGAATATCTCCATAATCTCGGTCCCTGTCTTGCTGTCCAAGTTCCCCGTTGGTTCGTCAGCCAAGATGATGGATGGTTTATTCACCAGGGCTCTGGCCAAGGCCACCCTTTGCCTCTGTCCACCGGAGAGTTCATTGGGGCGGTGGTTGAGCCGGTCCCCCAACCCCACGCTTTCTAAGGCCTGAGCCGCTTTCTTTTGTCGCTCCAAGGCAGGAGCTCCGCTATAGACCAGAGGAAGCTCCACATTGTGGAGGGCAGTGGCCCGGGGGAGGAGGTTAAAGGTTTGGAAAACGAAACCTATCCTTCTGTTCCTTATTTGAGCCAAATCATCGTCGGTGAGATTGGCCACCTCTTGGCCGGCAAAGATGTAGGAGCCTTTGGTAGGGGTATCCAAACAGCCCAGGATGTTCATCAGGGTGGACTTACCCGAGCCAGAGGGGCCCATTATAGCCAGGTATTCGTTGGCCTCGATCTTTAAATCTATCCCCTGCAAGGCGGGGACCTCTACCTCCCCTACCTTATATATTTTCTCAACACCTTTAAGTTCGATCAGCATTTTATTACGATAGTTCATCCCGGAGTATCATAAAAGCCGAAAATAGAAATTCCTGAGCTATCAGATGCCCTCCCCGAGCCGTCAGAACTCCGATTCTGACGGCAAACGCAGCGGTGGTAGAATCGAGGTTCTACCACCGCTGTGAAAGTATCTCACCACGGAACATCACGGAAGTTACACGGGTCAGCCCCATATCCTAATGGATTGAAAGTGGAAAATTGAAATTCTTGAGCCGTCAATTGCCCTCTCCGAGCCGTCAGAAACCCGATTCTGACGGCAAAGGTAGCGGTGGTAGAATCGGGGTTCTAGCACCTCTAAGAGGGTTTCTGCCCTGTGATGACAGTTTCTATCCCTTTGCCTTACTGTTACCTGCTACTTTTCCCTCTTCTCCAGAAGTGGTTTTTTCACTGTCTTGACCTTGTCTCCATCTTTGAGGTTGCGCAACTCCCGGTAACCTCCGGTAACTACCTTATCTCCCTCTTTGAGACCATCCAATATCTCTATATTCGTCTCGCTGCTGATTCCAGTTTTTACCTGTTGTTGATGGGTTACTCCATCCTGGATGACAAAGACAACCTCCACTGGCTTAGCCTTCTTTCTTGTTGATAAGGTATCCCCCTTCTCCTTCAGGGGCGACCTCATAACCACGGATTGGATGGGGACGGAAAGGACATTTGGATGGTGGGCCGTAATTATATCCACGGTGGCAGACATCCCGGGCCGCAGGGTAGGGAGAGGGTCAAGGGCCGAGACCTTAACCTTGAAGTTGGTTACCTCCTCCTGAGTTCCATATCCAGTAGTGGTAGCCGTGTTGGATGTCTCCTTAACCCGGCCATGAAGAACCGTATCCGGAAGGGCATCCACCTCGATCGTGGCCTTTTGACCTGGTTTCACATCCACAACATCGGTCTCATCGACGTCTACTTGAGCCTCAATCCTGGTTAGGTCGGCAACGACCATTATCACATCCTCCTGAAATTGGGCTCCCAAGACCATTTCCCCCTCCTCTTTGTTCAGCCTGGTGATCAGTCCGGAGATGGGAGAGGTGATGGTGCACTTGGAGAGGTCATCCTCGGCCTCCTTCAGGGAGGCCTTCCCCTGCTCAACCCCGCTTTTAGCTGCCGTATATTGAGAGCGGAGGAGTTCCATCTCTGACTCTGAGGTCAACTCCTTTCCGTAGAGTTCCTTGGCCCTTTTATAGTCCCCTTCCACCTTCTTTAGGTTAGAGATTGCCGAGTTGAGGCTCGACCTGGCCCTTTCCACATTGGCCACATATCTTGTTTTGTCCAAGAGGACAAGCAGTTGGCCCTTCTCCACCCTCTGCCCCTCCTTCACCGGAAGGCCGATGATCCTGGCTGCTATGTTGGCACTTATCTTCACCATAGTCTCCGGTTGGATCTTTCCCGAGGCGGTGACCTTGGACTTGAGGTCCTTTCTCTTTACCGTTTCGGCTTGCACCTTCACGGCTGGTTGGCTTGACCTGGTTAGATTGAGGATGATTATAAGGGCCACCAGACAACCGCCAAGTATAATGAAAATCGTTCTTTTCTTTTTAGACATATGAAAACTCCATTTCTTAGCCTGAATTATTCATAAATTTTAGCCACGAAGCCTCTAAGATCGCAGAGAAAATAAAAAGCAAAAGAGAGATGAAATCTACCGAGCCGTCAGAACCCCAATTCTGACGGCAATCTCTATTCTCTTTCCGTGTTTATCCGTGGTGAACCCCATTCTTAGTAGGAGGTCAAGCCCAGGGTCTTCTCCATATCTGCCTGGGCCAATCTGTAGGCATAGAGAATCTCTATCCAACCCGCCTGGGTGGAGGAGTAGCTGGCCTGGGCATCGAGCAATTCAAGCATAGTGACGGAGCCCAATTTATACTTCTCCTGGGCCAGCCTCAGATCTTCACGAGCAGCGGAGAGGCTCTCCTTGGTTATCTGCAAACTCTCTTTGGCCTTGGCCATTTCCAAGAGGGCCTCTTGGATGTCCAGCTTCACCTTTCTCTGGGTCTGGTTTAACTTCAAGCGGGCGTTGACCAAGCCCTCTTGGGCCTCCCTTATGTTAGCCTTGGTGGAGAGGCCATCAAATAGGGGGAGGGTAACGGTTCCCCCTATCGTCCAGGTGTAGTCCCGGTGCAGAAGGTTTTTGGCCTCTGAGGCCTTCTCATTACTCCAGGAGTATCCCCCCGAAATGCTCAGCCTGGGCAACCTTCCCCCCTTGGCCATTGACAAGCTCCCCTCCGCCCTCTCCACCCCCGCCTTGGCCATCTGGATCTCCGGATGACTCCTGAGGGCAGTAGCAATGATTTCCTTGTGATCAACCTCCTTCCCGATCTGTTCCAAG
Organism: uncultured Gemmatimonadota bacterium; assembly: GCA_964626665.1. Classification (GTDB taxonomy): domain Bacteria; phylum SM23-81; class DAOVCL01; order DAOVCL01; family DAOVCL01; genus DAOVCL01. The sequence goes on from CAZVGK010000020.1 coordinate 53,778, forward strand.
TCATCCACGATCTCTAAGGGAGAGTTAATAGGAAGTCCCAAACTATGATTCAACTCTGATCTGGCCTGTTTTAGCTGGTTTTGCGCATCTATCAGGGCCAGTTTATCCTTGCCCAACTGCACCTTGGCCTTGAGCACATCGGAGATGGTGACCGAACCAAGTCTATATAGGTTCTCTGCCTTCTTCAACTGTTCTTCGCTCCTTTTAACTGCACCGCCTCTCACCTCGAGAATCCTTTTGGATTTCAGGAGGTTATAATATCTCTGTTTGATCTCCCAAACCAGGGATGCTTTGGTAAGGCTATAACCCTCCTCGTTCCATCTTCGGTTTGCCCGTTGATATTTAAGATGGGCGAGGTTGTAACCACCGTTATAGATGGATTGGTTTAAGGAGAGGTGCAGTGAATAAGATTTGGACTCTGGGGTGGACCAATGTTTGGATTTAGTATAACCCGCCTCCGAACTTAAGTGAGGAAGAAAAGCTGACCAGGCCCCCAGCAGTCCAGCCTTTGCCGAACGCAGGTTAGCTTGAGCACCCAATATGTCTTCATTCTTCTTTAAAGCTTGTTCGATGCATTCCTTTAGGGTCAAGGGATGGTTTAAAGGGGAGGCGAAAGCCATCAAGGGGATCAACAGGGCCAGGAGGAAAAGATGTAGAGTTTTCTTATGCATTCTGCCTCCTAAAAGACTTTGATCAGGCTTCGCAGGGCCAGGCTGAGGATTATCCAGAGGAGCCACCAACTGAAGACCATTCCGGCTGACTTCTTGAGGTTAAACCTATAGGTTGCGCTGATACCGATAGAGACTAAGATTAAAATCCAGATCTGAAAGAAGTCAAAGTGGTCCAAAAACCTGTAGGGAAGGCTTTTGGCGGCCTCAGTAGGTAAGAGAAGGGCCAAACTTGTTTGGATATGGAGGTTGTTTTTGGCCAGAATGAGTGGTGCCTTGATTACCAGAGCGGGTATGGTTACAAAGTTGGCATAGCTACAGGCTGAAAACACCTGCCGAAAGGAGCCCTCCCCTCCCAAGAGAAGGCTGGCCCCAAAATAGAAGACGCCAGCCTGGACAGCAAGGGTAAGGAGAAAGCCTATGGGGACAAAGAGCATCTTCCAATTTGCCCCTTGACCTTGTTCCATCTTCTGGATTATCTCCTCCTTCTTCTCCTGGGGGATCCTCTCACTCTGCATAATTCGCTTTTTCCCCTCCTCTATACTTAAAGGGGCAACCCTCCAACTGAAGATAGTCAGAGCTATGGCCACAATTAAGAAGGGGAGAAGCCAGGTGGGGTTATCCCTCAGATAGGTGAAGGTATGGGTGGGGCTACCGATTACCCCCCAGAGCCTGGCCAAAGTCCCCAACTGGGGCTTTTCTAAAGCAGTTTGCTCTTCCATCCTCTCTCCTCTTTTAAGCTTAGCTCAAAGGCCTACAGCCGAATTTAACCCCGGACTATAGGCAACTGCAAGGTCATTATGTAATTTGCGCTGTCAGATCCCCTGATCTGACAGACAGCAGTGGTGGCAGAACAGGGGTTCTGCCACCTCAGCGGGGACTCCTGGCCTAAAGCCCAGGAGAGGTTACCCCCCGCTTGTGCGGGGGTAGAAGGAGAACTCTTACCACGGAGCGACACGGAAATTCACGGAACATGACTGCGTTAAATCCTTTTCTGTGTTGTTCCGTGTAAATCCGGGGTAAGTTTTTTCTACGGCACTTCAGCGGAGTAGAATCTTTTTTCTACAAATCCGCACTTGCCTACTCATTGGGATTAACGAAACTTAGGGCCCTGCAGTTTCAAAAAAAGGGGGGACTATTATTATAAATGTCCCCCTTTTTTGCTAGCCCTTCAAATCTGTCTCATTGCGTTTTGGCTTCTTTCAGGATAAACCTCACCGGATAGCTAACCCAGACCTTCACCGGTTTGTCCCTCTGCATAGCAGGTTTGAACTTGCACTGCATAGCAGCGGCAATGGCTGCTTCATCCAGTCCTGCCCCCAAGCCCTTAAGCACCTTAACATTAACCACATTTCCCTTCTCGTCAACCTGAATTTTGAGGATAACGGTTCCCTCCACGCCAGCCTTACGGGCAATCTCCGGATAGATGGGTTTGACCAATCTGGTCAACTGGGGAGCCTGATCATAGGCAACAAATTCAGTCTGCTCCGGAGCCGGCGGTGGAGGAGGGGGAGGAGGTTGAGTGAGGTCCAGGTCTGTCTCCCCTATGGTCACATCCTCGGGAACCTCTTCCGATTCGGACTCTACTGGAATAGATGGCCTTGCGGGGGGAGGAGCTATCTTTTGCTGATGGGTCTCCGGGATGTTCTCCACCTCGATGATCTCCTGTTTCTTCATTCTCTCATAGGGGTTTACCTTTACCGATGGGTAGGCGAGAAAAAGCAGGAGAAAAAGGGCCAAGGCAGCGGTGACCGACTTCTCCATTGCCCTTGAATATTGGGCCCTAAGATTGGCCTGAGGGTTTCTATACTTCATTGTTAACCACCCCCTTTCTCCTTCCTTGTGCCAAAGCTTACTCTTAAAGCATCGGCCTTCCTGAGCTCCTCCATTAAATCGGAGACCACTCCATATCTGGCTCGCTTGTCTGCTTGCAGGGAAATTATGGTTTTGGGATCTTTCTGGAGCTTGTTCTTCATCACCTTTTCCACCAAAGGGAGCTTCACATCCATATCGTCTATTTTTATTCCGCCTGCAGGGGTCACCCAGATATGGGTTATATGCCTCCTGGTCTCTATCTTCTGGGTTTTCTCCGCTTCGGGGAGGAGAACTCTCAGGCCGGTATACTGTTTAAAGACGGTGGAAACCATAAAGAAGATGAGCAGAAGGAAGGCTATATCGGCCATGGAAGCTGTAGGTATCGTGCCCTCTACCTTTGATTTTCTGCTAAAAGTCATTTTGATAGCCTCCTCTTAATCCGGGGCAGCTAAGGATATGCGCTTAGCCCTGGCTAGCTTGATCTCATCCAGGACATCAACCATCGCATTGTAGGGAGCCTGTTTATCAGTCTTCAAGGAGACAATTAGCTTATCATTCTTTTCCAGTTTATCCTCCAAAATAGGTCTTATCTCCCCTAAGCTTACCGGCTTGCCATCCAGGGCTATCTTCTCCTGGGCATTTATCCAGATGTTGCAGATATTCTTCTTCCGCACTTTTACTGTGGACTGGCCATAACCGGGGAGGGTGAGCCCTAAGCCTTGATCCCTCTTCATTGTGGTGCTTACCAAAAAGAAGATGATCATCAGAAAGGCGATGTCGGCCATCGAGGCGGTGGGAATGGCAGGGGGAACCCCCAATTTCTTTTTGATCTTCATCACTTCTCCTCTAAGCTACCTTTTCCCCTACTTTGGATGGTTTGCCCTCTTTGGAAAGGCCTGCCTCGGTGAGGGTCTCCACCATATCGGTGGAGCTCTCCTCCATATCAATGATTAGCCGATCGATCTTGGAGACGAAGTAGTTGTAAAAAGCTTGCACCGGGATGGCGATGGCCAACCCCGTTGCGGTGGTGAGCAAGGCCTCGGAGATACCTGTGGCCACGAGGGTAGGTTCCACCTCGCCTGCTTTAGCGATGGCCTCAAAGGCGTGGATCATCCCACTTACCGTCCCCAAGAAACCAAGCATAGGGGCGATGTTGGCCACAGTGGCCAACCAGACCATGCCCCTTTCCAGGAAGGACATCTCCAGTGTTGCCGCGTCTTCAATGGATTTCTCCACATACTCAACTCCCCTCTTTGCCCGGGTAAGGCCCGCATGCAAGATGGCTGCCACTGGCCCTCTGGTGGATTCACAGAGTTCCACTGCACTATCTATACTTGCTGTGGTGAGGGATTCTTTCAATTTTTTCATAAATTTCTTAGTGTTTATGGAAGCCCGAAAAAGGGTCCAGAACTTGATGATGATGAGGACTACCCCCGCAATCAGGGCCAAAAGAAGAGGCCACATAAAGATTCCGCCCTTGTTGAAAAAATCTACCATTTGGTCTTCCTCCTTAGATTAAAGGGTCTCAAAATATCGCTTCCAAACCTAAATATAATTTCTTTCTCCCCTCCTGTCAACATTTTTTTTACCGCATTTTAGAAAAAGGAAACAGGAATTAGGGGGATAATTACCCCCTTTACCGGTGAGAATCAGGGTTCGCACAGCAAAGTGCGGTAGAATGAACGCATATCCGTCAGGGCAGAGCCCTACCAGCACAACTTTGCTGACAACTGGCGACCGACAACTGACAACCGCTTTTTTCTTCTACCCGACTTTAGTCGGGGTAACCTCTTTGGGGCTTTAGCCCAAGTTTCCCTGCGGACAGGTCTAAAGACCTGTCCCTTGTATATTAAAGCCTAGAGCCCGAAACTGC
>CAZVGK010000021.1:0-57515 GCA_964626665.1 uncultured Gemmatimonadota bacterium
AAGCGCTTATCTCCAATTTCAAACGGGGATTGAAGGCTTCGCTTTGCACATGGAAAGGCTGGGAAGCGTTCAAGCGTTTCGTACTATGGAGTATCATTACTTTCAACATGCGGGTGATCGCCAGATGGATTGTTGCTAAACTTGGGAATGCGTAATTTGAGAAATAGAACCTTTGAACCACCAAGGGAGTAGTACGCCCAAAACTGAAAAATATTGCGGTTTGGGCATTAATTTTTACATTTCTTGGGGATATAGACAGAAATGGTGAAAAACCGATCCCGTTTTCTGTGACCATCAGGCATACTTAAATAAAAATACCAACAAAAATGCCCATTTTCGGACAGACACTAAGTAGTGTCTGTCCGAAAACTACCAAAATTGAAATATTTCCGTCATTGCGAGCGACTGAAAGGAGCGAAGCAATCTCCTAAGAATGGAAAAGATTGCTTTATCGTTCGTTCCTCACTCCTCGCCCTGTTAGATAAGCCCCATAATTTTTGGCTCTTGCCAAGATGTTATTGATATCTAACAGGGCGAGCAATGACATTTCCCTGAAAACTGAATTTCCGGACAGCCCCTGTTTAGCCTCTCCTTATTCCTGATCAAGTCCGTGTGAACACCATCCTATAGGTACAATGCAACAGAAGCACCTTTTTAAACTTTTTATATCCCCCTTGGCCTTATCTTCTTGGCCAAGTCTACTTTCCCGGGCATTTCTCCCTTCTAAAGTAGCCTTGTTTGCCTTAAATGTCAACCTAAAACTTATACAAATTAGCGAGACGAGTGGGGTCAGGTCTTGCTTTTTGCTATCTTAAAAAGTGAAGGGGTTTTCTGGAGGAAGGGAAAGGGGTGGTGAGACGGGAAGGGAAAGGTATGCAGCAAGGCTCTCACTTGAGGAGATATTTATGCTAACGAGGGCATATACGAGGTCGTTTACCCGTAACGAATCCATCAAACATAATCTCCATTTTTCAGCCCGACCCCAATTGCACATTTTCCCTTCGTATTCTCTTTGGCGCGGTTTTGGAGAGCCCCTTTCCAAAAAGATATCTCAGGGGAAGATGGATTTGTGAGAATCTTATTGTTAGAAACTGCACAAACACCTAACCAAATGGAAGTTCAAAAAGGATAACCTTAAAAATGGGAAGTGTCCCTATTTTCCCCCTCAAGCTACTTTGGGGGATACTCTACCTTCTTGAACCACTTCATCTTTATATCGGGGAAGAGACGGTCCCTCTCCTCACAGGCCCCCAAGAATTTCCACTCCCCGGGATCAACCCATTTCCCTTTTCCATACCTTTCGGCCATATCCGCCAAGCGGAGGAAGTTTTGATGATGCTCGGAAAGCCTGAGCTCGGCATAGTCCCTGGCGGACCAGGTGCTAATTAAGAACTGCCAATCAGAGGACTCCAGCAACATTAACTCCCTGGCCAACTGTTTAAGGATCTTCAAAAGGTTATGATCCTGGGTCTCCTCAAACCTCTGGGCCAGCTCCTTCATCTTCCTTTCATCCTCATAGATGTGTTTCCAGGTCCATTGAGTCCATTCGTTTAACCAGATGTAGTGATACCCTCCTTTTCCCCAGGAGCCCTCAGGAAGGGAGACCACCTTAAATGGCTTGGCCTGGTCCAGACTGGCCCCACAGGTGGCCAGCTCTATCTGCTTGTCCTCCCCCATCAGTTTTAAGACCTGATAGAGCCACTGGGGGCCCTCAAACCACCAGTGACCAAACAGCTCCGCATCAAAGGGAGCACAGAGAACCCCTTCCCTGTCGCTCTGGCGGCGATAATTGGCCAGGATCCCCTTGGCCATTTTATGGAAATGGTTAGCGTTTTCCACTACCCTGGCGTTGACCTTATCCGGTTCATACTCCAATTTGTCTGCCAAATCACTTTTAGCGCTGGTCACCCTCCAGTATCTGTGGCCCCCCGGAAAATGCTTTTTGTGAAAGTCCAGATACCAACCATCCCCCGGATAACCCCTCTCCCCACTCCACACCTGCAGCCCGGTTTCCGGATCCCGGGTGAAGATGGCCACGGGCTTCTTCCCTTCACTTGAGCCAACCAAATAAACCTCGTAAGGGCTCTTTTCCTCATCCTCCTTTTGGGGGCGATACTGCTTTTCAAACCTCCCCCAAAGCTTCTTTAAGGCCTCAAACCGATCAATATAGACCCCAATGGACTTACCGCCCTTGAGCAATACCGAGTCAATGATAAAGTACTCAATCCCATTTTCGCTGAGAAACTCCTCTATCCCCTTGCGCAGCGATTTACCCTTCCCATTTCCCACCGGTGGCGTCCATTCATACCGGGGCCGATAGGCACATTCGGGCAACCATATCCCCCGTGGTTTCCTCCCGAAGATCCTCTCATAGCTTAAGATGCCTTGCTTTATCTGGGCTTGCACAGATGTATCCTCACCTAAGAGGGGAAGATAGCCGTGGGTAGCCGCCGAGGTAATCAGCTCCGCAACCCCCTTCTCCTGTAGATCCCGCAGAGGGGCGATCAGATCCCGCTTATACCTATCCTCAAACCTATCTTTTATTCCCGCATAATGCTCCCTCCAGAAGCGAGCCAGTTGGGCCAGGTGCGGTCTGCTCCAATCAGAGAATTGCTTATAGTCGGCCTCGGCAGATTGGATCTTATTCTCCAGGTAGGAGGAGAACTCAGTGGGAAATGAGCTATCGGAGAGCTGCTCAGCCAGAACTGGGGTAACCCCGATGGTTATGTGAGGTGAGTAGCCCTCTTCAAGCAACCGATAGAGGAGATCAATTACGGGGATATAGGTCTCCGCCATTGCCTCGTTAAGCCAGTCCATTCCATGAGGCCATCTTCCATGGTCCAATACATAGGGAAGGTGGGAATGAAGGACAAAGGTAAAGCTTCCTAACTTCTCTTTAGCCATTATTAGTTTCCTTTTGGTAACAGTTCACAGAAATCAGAGGTCAGCAGTCGGCAATCAGCGGTCAGCCGATTCTTATGGCAACCGTTTCCCCCTAACCTCTGCAGCCCGCAACTTCTGAGAGGTACCGAAATGAAGGTCCATCAGCTCTTTTAGCTCCTCGGAGGAAAGAGGGGCCTCCTGCCTCCATTTTCTCACCTCAAGGCGGGAAGGGGCTTCCCTCTCCACTTCCTTCAATAACATCCTCCCCTCATCGGAGAGAAAATACTCATAGATCCTCAAATCCTTTAAGGGAAGGTAGGAGAGGGCCGTCCTGATCCTGTGGGGGAGTTGGGAGACGACCAGAACCACCCCAGGAAGCTGAGAGGGGTCAAGCTCTTTAGAGAGGAGGCTTAGATTAGGGAGATTTTGCCGGGCCCAATCGTAACCATTTAAAAGCTGGCAGATGAGAACCTCTTCCGGCTGAGGGAAGAGGCCAACAAGGAGAAGCTTCCCTTCCTGCAAGGCCAAGAGGTCGCTCCCTCCTATCTCCGGGGTGCCCATATCCCTCTGTAGGATCCTCACTCCCTTTTTCTCCAATTCCGGGATCAAAAGGCTTAAGAGCTCATCCTTGGTATCCAAGCTCCTCCTCCCTGAGGGCAAGTTCAAACTTCTCGCAGAAATTGTTATCCACTTCCCCTTCCAGAATAAGATCAGCTATGTTTAGGATAGCTCTCTTCAGCCGGGAGGGGACAATAGAGGAGAGGGGGGATCTCCCCTCCTTAATTGACTGGGAGATGTGCAAATCATTAAGCAGAAAACCGTAATCCCTTAGATCAATTTTTAGATGCCTCCCAGCAACGGCTTTCATCCCCTCAAAGTTGGCCTTGGCCTCCTGGGCTGTGCAAACTTTGGCGATAACCACGCCGATCCTTACCTCCTCCCGGAAGAGGTGAATGCTCTTTATCAATTGGTAACTACCTATCCTTCCCAAGAGATCCACTGGCAGGATAACAATTGCCTCACCTACCAACTTAAGGATGATCTGGCTTAGAGGGGAGGAGAATGGAGGTGCATCTATGAGAACGATTTCGCTTTGCCTGCCCATCTCCGCAATACCCTGCAAGAGGGATGAGGTGGGGGGTAAAAGAACTCGGAGAGGTTTGAGCTGCGCATGGAATGGATCTAAAAGGTGGGATACGGGGGGGAACTGCAGGTCGGCCTCTAAGATCCCTACCCTCCTCCCTTTTTGCGTTAGGGCTAAGGCTAGGTTAGTCACCAGAAAAGGCTTCTCTATCTCACCGAATGGGGAGAAAAGGCAAACTTCCCTTCTGGCTAATGAGCTTTTGGCCTTTGCATCTTGGGAGACAAAGAGGTGGGAGAAATCTTCTAATCCTCTGCCCATCTCCTTCAGGGAACGATGATAACCGAATTCTCTCCACCGTAAGGATTGGAAATGATCTGAGGGTTATGAGGATCCGTCATCCATTTTCCGTTTACCACCAACCTATATTCATATCTGCCCTTGTCCAACCGGAGAAACTTACTCCATCTCCCATCTCCACCCTTGTCCAACTGAGATTTCCCCCCAAGCTTCCAGTCGTTGAAGTCCCCCACCACCTGGACATCCTCCGCGTCCGGGATCTTATAGGAGAAGAAGACCCCATCATCCAATATCTGAGGGCCAATTGATTGATCCTCTGCTTTCTCGGCCCAAACTTCCCCCTTAATGACCTCCTCAGTCAGTTGCCGGTAATCCCTATATCCGGATGAAGTTTTGTCCAATTTGGTGATGGGCACCCTGCTCAGAGCAGCTTCCCTTAACCTTATATTGGTATGGATAACGGAGTTGAAGACCTTTCCTGCAAAGTGTTCCCTAATCCTTTTGAAAATCTCCTTGGCCAGCTTAGTGCGCCGGTCATAGATGGTAGCTAAAGCCATTATCCTGGTATTGTGGCCAGCCCTTTCACTCAATACCCGGGTCGTCTCCAAGAGCTTTTCTACTCCATGGAGGGAGAAAATGCTGGTCTCGATGGGCACGATCACCTCATCACAGGCCCTAAGGGCATTAAAGGTAAGGAGACCTATGCTGGGAGGGCAATCCACAATGAGGAAGTCATAGGGGATGGTGAGAGATTGGATGACATTGTGCAACCTGAGTTCTCTGCCCGGCCTTCCGGAAAGCTCCTGTTCTAAAGCCGAGAGAATAACGCTGGAAGGGACCAGATCGAGGTTGGGAAGGATGTGCAGGGTAACCTCCTCCAGGGTGGTGGGAGAGGATAAATCGGAGAGGACATCATACATATTTCTTGCCAGTTCCTCTGGATCACCCATTAGCCCCAAGGTGGCATGGGCCTGCGGATCGAGGTCGATCAAAAGGACCCTTTTTTCCCTCTCTGCCAAACAGGCGGAAAGGTTTATGGCAGTAGTGGTCTTACCACATCCCCCCTTCTGATTGGCAATGGCTATCTTTCTCGTCTTTCCCTCTTACTCGGGTTCTTGCCCCTTCTGAAATCCAATCTCCTTCTCGCCCCTTCCAAAGGTCTTAATGGCCCCAAATTGGTTCTCATACTTCTTTATGTTCTCCTCTAAGGCGGAGAGCAACATCTTCGCATGTTGGGGGGTCATCACAATCCGGGCATAGACTTTGGATTTGTTTGTTCCGGGGAGAACCCGCGCAAAATCTATGATGAATTCAGAGGAAGAATGGGCGATAAGAGCCAAATTGGAGTAGATTCCCTCAGACTCCTTCTCTCCCAATTCGATCTTGATCTGTTGTCCTTTATTTCCCATTTTTAACATAATAAACTAACCTTATATGAAATGTCAAGGAGAATTTTTCTTATTTTTGACGATTATCGCCGGTAAAGAATTCCCCTTTGACCTATGTGGGGTAGAAACCGCAGAATCACGCAGATGGACGCAAATTAGTTGTGCAGTCAGAGCTCTGCCCATAACCTGGTCCTCAAAACTAACCCCCGATCCCCCTAAACCGTTACCTCCCCTTCTTTTTATTCCCTTTCAGCCTCTTTAACTCATCCCTGAGCTGAGCTGCCTTTTCAAACTCCAGCCTCCTGGCAGCCTCGGCCATTGCCTTCTCTAAAATCTCTACCCTCTCTTCCTGATCAAAGCGGGAAAGGTAGTCTAAGGAAAATTCCTTATCCTCCGAGACCTTGGAATCGGCAACCGCGGTGGCCTTGAGCACCTCCTCCACCGATTTGTATATGGTCTCTGGAGTAATATGGTGTTTTCTGTTATACTCCTCCTGGATCTTCCTCCTCCGATTCGTCTCCTCCACTGCCTTCCTCATGGAAGCAGTAAGGGTATCGGCATACATTATCACCTCACCACCCACATTGCGGGCCGCCCGCCCAGCGGTCTGGATGAGCGATCTCTCTGAGCGCAGGAAGCCCTCCTTATCTGCATCCAGGATGGCCACCAGAGAGACCTCTGGAAGATCCAGGCCCTCCCGCAGAAGATTTATCCCCACCAAAACATCGAACTTGGCCAATCTCAGATCCCGCAGGATGTCTACCCTTTCAATGGCCCCAATCTCTGAATGGAGATACCTCACCCTTACTCCCAGGCCATTAAGATAGTCGGCTAAATCCTCAGCCATCCTCTTGGTTAAGGTGGTCACCAACACCCTCTCCCCTCTCTTGGCCCTTTTCCGAATCTGAGCCAGGAGGTCATCGATCTGCCCGGCGATCGGTTTAATTGTAATCTTGGGGTCCATTAACCCTGTTGGCCTGATGATCTGCTCCACCACCACCCCCTTTGATCTCTCCAGCTCATATACCGCTGGAGTTGCGGAGAGAAATATACATTTATCTATCAGGGATTCGAACTCCTCAAAATAGAGAGGACGGTTGTCTAAGGCAGAAGGGAGCCGAAACCCGTGCTCCACCAAGACCTCCTTGCGGGATTTGTCCCCCGCAAACATCCCCCCGATCTGAGGAACGGTAACATGGGATTCATCTATCACCAGTAGATACTCAGAGGGAAAGTAGTCTATCAAACAGGATGGCCTTTCACCTGGCTTTCTGCCAGATAGATGGCGCGAATAGTTCTCAATCCCGGTGCAATATCCGATCTCCCTCATCATCTCTATATCATATCTGGTTCTGGAACCAAGCCTCTGGGCCTCCAATAGCTTCCCCTGGGAGCGAAACCACTCCAGCCTCTCCGCAAGCTCCGCCTTTATCTTCTTAATGGCCTCCTCAATCTTAGGTGGGGTGGTAACAAAATGTTTGGCCGGATAGATGGCCACCTTCCTCTTCTCCTCCCTTATCTCTCCGGTGAGTGGGTCAACCACAGATATGGCCTCTACCCGATCCCCAAAGAGCTCAACCCTGATGGCTAAGTCCTCATAGGCGGGATAAACCTCAATAACATCTCCCCTTACCCGGAAGGTCCCGCGCAGGGGATCAAGATCATTCCTGGAGTAGTGAATATCAATGAGGTCCCGCAATATCCCATCCCGCTCGCCTTTCTGCCCCACCTCTAAGAGGACAAGAAGCTCCCGGAAGTCCTGGGGGGAACCCAGGCCGTAGATGCAGGAAACGCTGGCCACTATGATCACATCATCCCTCTCCAAAAGGGATGATGTGGCCCTCAGCCTGAGTTTATCGATCTCGTCATTGATCGAGGTGTCCTTTTCAATATAGGTGTCGGTGGAGGGAATATAGGCCTCGGGTTGGTAGTAATCGTAGTAGCTGATAAAATACTCCACCGCATTCTGGGGGAAGAAGGCCTTAAATTCACCATAAAGCTGCGCGGCAAGGGTCTTGTTGTGGGAGATAACCAGGGTGGGGAGGCCGACCTCGGCTATTACATTTGCTATGGTAAAGGTCTTCCCAGAACCGGTTACCCCCAAGAGGGTCTGAAACTCCTCCCCTCTCTTAATCCCCTCGGTAAGTTCCCTAATGGCCTTCGGCTGATCGCCAGTGGGCTTAAATTTGGAGATTAGCTTAAATTCGGCCATCCTCATCAGCCTCCCTAATGCCTCTCTGCACCCCATTTACCCCCTTTATCCTGCTGAGTTCTTTGATTAACTTCTTGAGTTGGTAGAGGTTTTTTACCTCTAAGAGGATGGACCCCTTACCCAAATTCCCGTTAGTGCTTAGGTTCACGCCTCTTATGTTCACCCCCTCATCGGCTATCACCTTGGTTATCCCATGGAGAAGTCCCTTTTTGTCCTCGGTGATGATCTCTATTTGGGTAAGGAAGGACTCCCCCTCCGCCACATCCCACCCTACCTCAATTCTCCTTTCTGCCTCCTCCTTGAGAAGATTGGCCAGGTTGGGACAGTCAATCCGGTGAATGGAAACCCCCCTCCCCCTGGTTACAAAGCCAACGATCTTGTCCCCAGGGATTGGCTGGCAACATTTGGCAAACCTGACCATAAGATTACCCTCCCCCTGTACCCTAATCCCTCCGCTTACCCTTCCCCTTCTGATTAACTTCCCCACCCGGGAAAGGGATTTGGGCAATGGTTTCCTCTCCGGAGGGAAGAGCCGTTTGACCACCTGGCTCAGAGGGATATCCCCCTGCCCAATAGCCGCTAAGAGGTGATCCACATCAGAGTACCCCATAGCCATAGCTATGTCGATTCTCTCTTCCCCTTGCTTGGCCTTGTGTTTCCTCAGCTCCCTTTCTATCATATCCCTGCCCAATTTTACAGATTCGGTGAACTCCCCCTCTTTCAACCACTTTTTGATCTTGTTTCTTGCTCGGGAGCTTTTTACCAAATCTATCCAATCCCGGCTGGGGCTCTGATGAGGCGAGGTGACTATCTCCACGGTGTCTCCATTCTGCAGGGAGGTATCCAGGGAGACCATCTTACCGTTGACTTTGGCCCCTAAGCAGTGCAGCCCCACCTGGCTGTGCACGGAAAAGGCAAAATCAAGTGGGGTCGACCCCTTAGGAAGCCTCTTCAAATCCCCCTTGGGGGTGAAGACGAAGACATCATCGTGGAAGAGATCTATCTTGAGAAACTCCATAAATTCATGGGCATCCGGGACATCGTTCTGCCATTCCATAAATTCCCTGATCCAACCTATCTTTTTGTCCAGCTCATCTGGTTTCCCTCTACCCTCCTTGTATAGCCAATGGGCAGCGATACCATATTCAGCCGTGCGGTGCATCTCCTCCGTCCTTATCTGTATCTCCACCATCTCCCCTTGGGGCCCAACTACGGTAGTATGAAGCGATTGATACATATTTGATTTAGGGGTAGCTATATAGTCCTTAAACCTCTCCTGCACCGGTGTCCAAAGGGTGTGGATGAGGCCCAAGACCTGATAACATTCAGCCTCCGTCTTGGTAATTACCCTTATGGCCATCAGATCGTATATCTTCTCGATGGGCAGGTTCTGGCTCTTCATCTTTCGGTAAACGCTGGTGATGTGCTTGGCTCTTCCCGTAATTTGGGCTTCAATACCCTCCTTTTGGAGAAGGGAGACCAAGGGTTCCTTTACCCTCTCCAGGTAGTCCTCACTTTGTTGCCTCCTGGAGGCCAACTCCTTGACCAAGGTCTCATAGCCCTGGGGATCAAGGAACTTAAGAGAGAGATCCTCCAACTCCGCCTTGATCTTAGCCATCCCCAATCTATGGGCCAGAGGGGCATAGACCTCCCTCGTCTCCAAGGCAATCCTTTGCCTCCTCGGCTCATCCAAATGCTCTAAGGTGCGCATATTGTGTAAGCGATCAGCGAACTTGATGAGAATGACCCTCATATCCTTGGCCATAGAGAGCAACATCTTCCTAAAGTTCCCTACCTGTCTCTCCTCCCGAGATTGGAATCTCAGCCCAGCGAGCTTGGTCACCCCATCCACTAAGTCCGCAATCCTATTCCCAAACTCTTTCCTCACCTGGGAGATTTCCACCCCTGTATCCTCTACTACATCGTGGATTATTCCAGCAGCTATAGTGGTGGTATCCAAATGATGCTCTGCCAGGGTGATGGCCACTCGGAGACAGTGAATGAGATAGGGCTCACCGGACTCCCTGGTTTGCCCTTGATGTGCCCTTTGGGCAAACCCATAGGCCTTTCTGATTAGCTCCTCATCCAGCCTCGGTTGGAGGCTCCTTAGTTTAGCTATAAATTCCGCTTTTTCCATTGGGGTCAAATGGGCAAAGGTTTATCACCCCGCGGCGGTCGCAAGCAGATAATAGCAGCAGATTACATAGCGCGGCAGTGCCGCAACCAAACAATAGCCACAGATTACACGGATTTCACAGACAGAAAAAAACTACTTAACGCCAAGTGCTCTTCTACCCGGCTTTAGCCCTTTTGGAGTGCTGTGACTCCTGTCACAGCCCACGTCAACGGGAGTTGACGCACTCCATATAGAGCCACACTAAAGTGCGGTAGAAGTAGGAGATTGCTTCGGCTTGCCACCTCGCTGCCGCTCGGGCAAGCCTCGCAATGACCCACAAAGGGATCCGTCATTGCGAGGAGTGAAACGACGAAGCAATCTTACTCCTCTCAGCCTCAGCTGAAGGTTCCCTCAAGCCCACCTGAAAAACTTTCTCAAAAAAACAAGATCTTGCAAGATTGTATTACAGATTTCACTGAAACCGCTATCGTTGCTCGTGGCCCGTGGAACCCCCAGGGATAAAGCCTTTCGTCATTCGCCATTCGGATTTCGTCATTAACCTAAGGCCCTGCAGCAGAACCTGCGTGAATCCGCGGTTTCTGCCCGGCTTTCGCCCTGTCCGTGGAGCGATCTTCTGCTGCCTGTTCATTAATCATTCCTTTATCGGCTTGGGGTCATTGGCTCAGTAATTAAGGCCCTCCTGACGCCCCAGAGCCGCAAGCCAGCGTTCAGATTGGTGAGCAAGGCAAGGAGGAGAAGGGTGGGATAAATTAGGTTTAGAATCCCCCCCCACATCACGATAAAGAGCCGCACATCCCTTCCCTGGAGGAGAAAGGAAAGGTAGAAAAGGAGACCCTCCTCCCTCTGGACAACGAGCTGTTTACCAGTGAGCGTTCTATATTTCTCCTTGCCTAACATAGACATAAACGAGCCCACAAGGGCAGCAATGCCTACAACCCATACCCAAGGATGCGCACTGACCCGAAATTGACTATAGGTCATCCCTAAGATGATGAAGGCATCTGCATAGCGATCTAAGGTGGCATCGAAATAGGCCCCGAAACGGGTCTCCCTGAGCTTCAACCTGGCTATCTCGCCATCTACCCCATCCACGATGGAGGCCAACTGGGCTGTTAATCCGGCCAACAGATAGCTATGAAACCAGAAGAGAAACCCAGAACAAACCCCCAAAAGGAAGCCTATGAGGGTAACAAGATTAGGGGTGATTTTGGTCCTCACCAGGAGAGAGGTTAATTTCTGAGAAAAGAAGCGATTGAGCTTACGGGAGACCAGGCCATCGCCTAACTTTACCAAGGAGCGGCGCAGGGACCGCTCCACCTGGTGCAGAACCTGAGGCGTGTCCACATCCGCCCAGAAGTGCCCGCCTATATCGCAGGTTTTAAGCTCACCCCTCTGAGCCAAAACCCTTATTCCCTCAGAGAGAATGAGATTTCCTGAGGTATCCAACTCTTCCAGGGCAGTGAAGATAACCGGAGTGCAGAGAAAAATGCCACAATCTATGGCATTGTAGCTCTTCAGGTCTTTGCCAATGGATTCAACCCTGCCCTGGTTTACCCAGAGCTTGGTAGCATCCTTTAAATCGCTCACCATGCGGATATTCTTGTCTATACAGAGAGAACATCCCTTATGGTTATCAAGAAGCTCCTTCAATATTTGAGGCTCCCAGACGTGGTCCGACATAAGGAGAACAAACGAACCCTCATCGACGAAAAATTCCTTGGCCTTGAGCACAGAGCTGCCATTTCCTTTCTGCCATTCCGAATTATGGACATATTCCACCCTCACCCCATATCTTCCCCCATCTCCTATGGCCTCCCTGATTTTTTGGGCCTTATAGCCGGTGACAATAACAAATTCCCTTATCCCTACCTTCCTTGCTGAAAGGATCACCCTTTCCAATAGGGTTAATCCCAATAGCGGATTTAATTGTTTGGGGGTTCCCCCCCCCTGCTCCTTAAACCTGGATCCCTCTCCGGCAGAGATAATTAAAGCTTTCATCTTTCCCCCTTTCCTCCCGGATTATGCATCAAGGAACCACGAGATTTCACAAGATACCGTTCTGCACTTTAGTGTGGGCCTCAAGTCAATGACGAAATCCTAATGACGAATGACGAAAAACCCGCCCTCCGGGGACTTCACGAGCAACGATGTTTTTATCCGCGCAAATCTGCGTTCACCCCGTGAAATAATTTGGAAATAGACATCATCGCAATCCCAAGATGGCTTTTATTTAATGGGGTTCACCCCGTGAAATAATTTAGAAATAGACATCATCGCATCCCCAAGCTTGCTTTTATTTAACGGGGTTCACCCCGTGGAATACGAAAGTATATTTAACGGGGTAAATCCGCGGTTTATGAATATTTTGGGCCCTAAAGGGTCCTAGACGGATTCAGTGGACACAGGTAAACGCAGATTATTAAGGTTTTACCTGGTTTTCCCAGCGATAAATGGCGAACGTCACACCTCAATTAAAAAGGTGGCAAGTTAGAGAAATATCCCTCTAAAGTCAATTTAACCCAAGAATGATGCCTTGTCAAGGGGGAAGCAGGCCTTTCTTGAAGCCCGAGAATTAGGGGAATTCCCTATAACAGCGCAGCCATCGAATTTGGGGGTTGACTTTTAGGGCAAACTGGCCTATTTTGGGAACTGAAACAGCCCCTCACAGAGAATGAGGGAGACTTATTAGCGTGGGATGATTCCAATTTCAGCGGTACCAACAATGAAATGTAACCTATTTAGCGGCCCCAGGGGTAACCCTTGGGAGAAAGGAGAACTATGGAGAGAATGATTGGCTTTTGTGGAATAGTCTGCACGGAATGCCCTGCTTACTTGGCAACCCAAAATGACGATGATGAGGAGAGGAGGAAGGTTGCCCAGTTGTGGTCCCAACAGTTCAATGCGGAGATTAAACCAGAGGCCATAAATTGCGACGGATGCCTGATAGAAAATGGGAGGCTGGTCGATTACTGTCGGATTTGCGAGATAAGAAAGTGCGGGTTGGAAAAGGAGGTCAAAAATTGTGCCTATTGTGATGAATACCCCTGTGATAAACTGCAAAAATTCCTGGTCAATGTCCCCGATGCCCAGTCCACCTTGGAGGAGATGAGGAACGTGTAGTTGGGATCAGATGTAGGGACAGGTCTTGAGACCTGTCCGAGGAAAACGGACAAACCTGAAGGTCTGTCCCTACAAAAACCTGCGGAGGTGCACAATGCAATCTACGAAAATTTGTTGGTGGGCTATAGGTGGGCTTATTTTGACTTTGGCCCTCTTGGCCGGCTGTAGCGAAAACAAGAGCTACAACCCTTATGAGAAAGGAGGCATCGCTGGCACGGTGGAGCCAAAGGATTGCGGGACAAAGGTAGTTGTTCTCCAGGGCAAGCCGGTGGATTCCACCTGGGTGGACAAAGGGGGCTACTACAGGATCGACAACCTTAGGGTGGGAACCTACATTTTGCAAGCAAACGCTCCCGGGCACAGCATGTACACATCAAAGGGGGTTACCATTTATGCCGGGGGGGTGACCACGGTCCCCTTGATAAGGCTCTCCGCTCTTCCTGAAGGGATTCGCTCAACCAAACCGCAAGATGGCGAGAAGGATGTAGAACTGGCCAACCAGATTTACATCTCCTTCAGAAATCCTATGGAGAGGGAGAGCGTGGAATCCTCCTTTGGCATTGAGCCCCCCTTAGAAGGTGAGTTTGTCTGGCATAATGAGAACCGCAGTTTATACTACAGGCCTTCCCTCCCCCTCATCCCGGAGACCACCTACACGGCAACCATCACTCGGGGGGCACAGACTCAAGAGGGTGACAGCCTCTCCTTTGATTATTCCTTCTCCTTTACCACTGATCAGATAAGAGTCATCTCCGTGCCACTGAAGGATGGGATGAAAGAGGTTGAGTTACCGGGCCCACCAATCGAACTCAGGTTCAATTCAGAGATGGATCGCTCTGCCACTCAAAGTGCTATTAGCATAGATCCACCCTTAGAGTATACCTATAGATGGAATCCCCCCTCTCCCTCACCTCAACATGGATGTGCCATAAAACTCACACATTATCTTCCTTTCAGGGCCGATACTCAATATGCCATAGTCATTGACAAAAGCGCAAAGGATGTGAACGGGTTCCATATCAAAAAGCCGGATACCATAAATTTCAGCACTGAAGGGGTCAAAATAAGGCATGCTTACCCTCCCAACGGGATCCTAAATATCCCCACCTACCATACCTCCATCAGTCTCCGATTCAACACCTGGATTGATGAAAGAAGCTTAGAGGATGCCTTTTCCATATATCCAGTAGTCAATGGGGTTTTTCACTTTTATTCGGACGGTATTACTTTTCAACCTGGCTCCTGCTTGAGGACAAGCACAAAATACACAGTAAGTATCTCGAAAGCAGCAAGCGATATCTACGGAACTAAGCTTTCTGAACCATACTCTTTTTCCTTCACTACCGAGCCACTAAAGGTGGTTTCTACTTCTCCCATCAACGGGGCAACCTTTATTGACACTACGGTGAGTATCTACGTCCATTTCAACACTTATGTGGATCAGGGAAAAACTGAGGATGCCTTCTCAATCAATCCTCTGGTCAATGGCCATTTTGAATGGAGTGCCTTAGATCGGTTCTACTTCTATCCTGACGGATACCTGCAGGCAGATACCACTTATACTGTCAAGGTAGATACCACCGCCCAGGACATTGGCGGGGGAAAGCTCCCCTATCCCTATCAGTTCTCCTTCTCCACCAGGAAATAAAAAAGGAGAAAACGACAAAGGGGCTATCCTTCAGGGATAGCCCCATTTCAAAATTGAGGTGGCAGAACCCCGATTCTGCCACCTCCTCCTGGCCGATTCACCAAGAAATTCCCTTTTCCGTCAGGGCAGAGCCCTGGCGGCACAAACCACTTAGCCTCTTTACTGCGGAAGTCGGGCTTTACCAGATAAATCCAATATCTTCTTCAAAAATCCTCCGGTGTAGGATTTTTCGTTCCGGGCAACCTCCTCCGGGGTTCCCGTGGCCACCACCCATCCCCCATCATCCCCTCCCTCCGGCCCCAGGTCTATGAGATAATCGGCGGATTTAACCACATCAAGGTTGTGCTCAATGACGATGACCGTGTTCCCCCTCTCTACCAACCTGTTGAGAACCCGGAGGAGCATCTTTATGTCCTCAAAATGGAGGCCAGTGGTGGGCTCATCGAGGATATAGAGGGTCCTTCCCGTGCTTAGCTTGGAGAGCTCGGAGGAGAGCTTCACCCGCTGGGCCTCACCTCCAGAGAGGGTGGTAGCCTGCTGGCCTAAGTGGATGTAACCCAACCCCACATCGACCAAGGTCTGGAGCTTTCTCCTTATCTGGGGGATCTTTTGGAAAAACTGCAGGGCTTGGTTCACCGTCATATCCAAGACATCGGCAATTGACTTCCCCCGATACCTTATCTGCAGGGTCTCCCGATTATATCTTCTCCCATGACAGACCTCACAGGGGATATAGACATCGGGGAGAAAATGCATCTCTATCTTGATGATGCCATCCCCCCGGCAGGCTTCACACCTTCCCCCCTTCACATTGAAGCTGAACCTTCCTGGCTGATAACCCCTCACCTTGGCCTCTGGAAGCAGAGAGAAGAGTTGCCTTATATGGGTAAATACCCCCGTGTAGGTGGCCGGATTGGAACGAGGGGTTCTCCCTATGGGCGACTGGTCTATATTGATTACCTTGTCTATCTTCTCCAACCCCTCTATTCTTTCGTATCCTAAGGGGGAGGCCCTTGAGCTGTAAAAGTGCCTGGAGAGGGCTCGATAAAGGGTCTCATTAATTAGGGTGCTCTTCCCCGAGCCGGATACCCCGGTGATGCAGATGAAGGTCCCCAGGGGGAAATCCACCCTAATGCGCTTCAGGTTGTTTCCTGTGGCCCCAATAAGGGAGAGTTGACTGAAGTTTCCCCTCCTCCGTGAGACCGGAGTAGGAATGGAGAGCTCCCCGGAGAGATACCTGCCGGTGAGAGAATTAGGATTCCCCTTGATCTGCACAGGGGAACCGACAGCCACTAAGTATCCCCCTTCTGCTCCCGCCCCTGGCCCTAAGTCAACTACCCAATCCGCCCTTTCAATGGTCTCCCGGTCATGTTCCACCACTAATACCGTGTTGCCCAAATCTCTTAGGTTGGTCAGGGTGTTCAAAAGCCTGCAGTTATCCCTCTGATGGAGGCCAATGCTGGGTTCATCTAAAATGTAAAGGATGCCCACAAGCCGGGAACCAATCTGGGTAGCCAACCTTATCCTCTGGCTCTCCCCTCCAGAGAGGGAGCCCGCTGACCTGTCTAAAGTGAGATAGTCAAGCCCCACATCGATCAGAAACCTTAGCCTCTCCTTTATCTCCTTGAGTATCTGGGTGGCCACCATCATCTCTTTATCAGTCAACTGCAAAGTGGAGAAGAATTTCATCGCCTCCTTGACCGACATCGCGGTCAACTGGTTAATAGAGAGCCCGGCGAGCTTGACTGCCAGACTCTCCTTCTTCAGCCTTGCTCCCTGGCAATCCGGACAGGGCCTGATGCTCATAAAGCCCTCAATCCAATTCCTCACCCCGGGGGATGAGGTCTGCAGGTAGCGACGAGTGAGCCGGGGGATAACCCCCTCAAATTTCCCTATATACTCCCCAAACCCCTTGCCTTCAGCTAAGTTATATCTGAACCTCATAGTATCTTTTCCCGATCCATAGAGGATGATCTTCTGCACCTGGGAACTGAGCTCACAGAAGGGGGTGTCCAAACTAAATCCGTACTTTTCGGAAAGGGACTTAAGCTGAAAGCTAATCCATTTGCCTGGAGGGGAACCCCAGGGAACAATGGCCCCTTGGTTTATGCTCTTTTGGGGATCGGGGATTACCAACCCTGGGTCTATCTCCCTTTTAGTGCCCAATCCACTACAGGTGGGACAGGCCCCATAGGGACTATTGAAGGAGAATATCCGCGGGGAGATTTCCTCGTAGCTTATCCCACAGTAGGGACAGGCATAATTCTCATTAAAGAGCAGATCCTCTTTCTCTTCTTGACTCACCAGGGCAATTCCCGCACCAAGCTTGAGGGCTGTCTCCAAAGAGTCTGCCAGCCGGGAGGCCACCTTCTGGCCAATGACCAAGCGATCCACCACCACCTCGATGTTATGTTTTCTGTTCTTGTCCAGACTGATGGGGGAATCAAGCTCCCTAACTTGCCCATCAACCCTGACCCGCACATATCCCTTCCCCTTTACCTCCTCAAAGGCATCCCGATACTCCCCTTTCCTTCCCCTGACCATTGGGGCCAGGATCTGTATTCTACTTCCCTCAGGGAGGCTGAGGAGGGAGTCCACCATCTGTTGCACTGTTTGCCTGGTTATCCGCCGGCCACACTTATAACAATAGGGGGTTCCCACCCTGGCATAGAGGAGCCTGAGGTAGTCGTATATCTCGGTAACCGTGGCCACTGTTGAGCGGGGGTTCTTCCCTGCTGATCTTTGTTGAATGGAGACCGCCGGGGAGAGACCCTCTATCAAATCCACATCTGGCTTCTCCATCAGCCCCAAAAACTGTCGGGCATAGGCCGAGAGGGACTCCACATACCTCCTCTGCCCTTCGGCATAGAGAGTATCAAAGGCCAGAGACGACTTCCCGGAACCGGAAAGCCCGGTAATTACCACCAGCTTATCCCGGGGTATCTCTAAATCGATGCTCTTCAGATTGTGCTTCCTGGCCCCTTTAACTATTATCTTTCCGGGAATCATATTTATCCTCGGATGGAGAGGATTAAAGCTCACCATCATAATCCTAAATTCCGGCCCTGACGGAGCTAAACACTTTGATCTTTCTACCCGACTTTAGTCGGGGTAACCCCTTGCGGGCTTTAGCCCAAGTTTCCCTGCAGACAGGTCTAAAGACCTGTTCCTACAATGTACCTTTGACCTTATATGGGGCCTAAAGGCCCTTAACCCGCACTAAAGTGCGGTAAAAACCTCTACTGAGGACGACCCAAAAAACTTTGCACGAAACTCGTAGCTCATTGCTCCTACCGAGCCGTCAGATCCCCGAATCTGACGGCAAAAGGAATCGGTGGCAGAATCGGGGTTCTACCACCTCAGTGATTCAATTTTTACGCTGATAATCTTTAAACTTTGGGACTTTGCCGCGTTGCAATCTTCCCACCTCTGTGAGCCAGATTCTACTTTACGAATTCTAAGAGGAGGGTGAAGGCAAATCTCCTTAAAGAGGGCAAAAATCGGAAGAGGAAATTGTCTAATTGGGAGAGCGGGTCGGAAAGTTTTTCTAAATGAGGAAGATGAGCTATCCTCTCTAAGAGGGTGAATTCATATCTGCGGCCTTTGGAGAAAAGCCTGTTGAATTTACTCACATCCTCCTCACTCATTCCCCCACCGCCAGGGGATTCTGCACAGGGAAGTGGCAGGAGGCTGCGCAGGAAGATCATAGCCTTACCTCTGTTTACCGGCTCCAAGAAGATGGCTCTTCCCCCTTTCCTTAAAACCCGATGGATCTCCTCTGCGGCCATATCTGGCTGAAGGTGGTGCAAGGCCCCCAACCCAATTACCAAGTCAAAACTACCCCTCTTAAAAGCCAACTCCTCAGCCGACATCTGGAGAGGTCTGATTCTGCCCTCCATTCCATTTAGGGAGATCGCCTTTTTCAAGACAGCCAACATCTTGGAGGAGAGATCAATGCTCACCACTTTGGCCCCAGCCTGAGCACATCTGATCGAGGAGAAACCCAGGCCACAGCAGCAATCCAGGACAGATTCCCCTCTCAAATCTCCCCAGAGGGAACAGAGCTTCCTGTATCTGGCCGGATACCACTCCTCAGGGTCATAGGTAAAGAAGTCCTGAGAGAAATGTTTCAGATAATCATCTGCCTTTTGGTCATAAAATTCCCTCTCTATCCCAGCCTTCTTTCTGACATTTTCCCTTCTCTTCAGCCGGTTTCGGTAGAGCCCAAGTATCCTTCTTCTATTCTCTCGCCAGATCATCTATCCAAAGGGAAATCTAATAGGTCCCTTCTTGCCCATCCTCTTCACCATTTTCTCTATCATCACAAACTCCTTCAAAAGTCTGTTTATGTCTTGCACTGCCGTTCCGCTCCCCCGGGCAATCCTCTTCTTCCTGCTTCCATCAATGAGATGGGGTTTCCTCCTCTCCAGAGGGGTCATAGAGCCAATAATGGCCTCAGCCTTGACCAATTCCCTCTCATCTACCTCTGCCCCACGCAGACGGCCCCTTCCCCATCCGGGGATGAGCTCCACCAGGGACTGCAGGGGTCCTAATTTCCTCACCTGCTTTATCTGATCAAGGAAATCCTGCAGGGTGAACTCATGCTGGAGAAGTTTGGCCTCAATCTTTTTGGCCTGCTCCTGATCCACCGCAGCCTGGGCTTTCTCCACCAAGCTCACCACATCCCCCATCCCTAATATCCGGGAAGCCATTCGATCTGGATAGAAAACCTCTAAGTCCTCTGGCTTCTCCCCTACCCCGACCATCCTAATTGGCCTCCCAGTGGCGGCCCTCATAGAAAGGGCCGCCCCCCCCTGGGCATCTCCATCTAATTTGGTCAGGATAATACCATCAATGCCCAATTGAGTCTCAAACTCCTCCGCCACCCGCACAGCCTCCTGACCGGTCATCGCATCGGCCAACAAGAGTATCTCCTCCGGAGAGACCTTCTTCTTTATCTGCCGCAGCTGCTCCATCATCCTCTCATCGATGTGCAGCCTTCCAGCGGTGTCCAAGATGAGGAGGTCAAACCCCGCGCTTAGGGCCCAACCTGCAGCCTTTTGGCAAACCTTAACTGGATCCCTATCCTGAGTGGCTGCATAGACTTCTACCCCCAGGGATTTCCCTATAATCTGCAATTGATCAACTGCCGCCGGCCTATATGGGTCCGCTGGAACAAGAAGAGGCTTAAAACCCTGTGAGCTAAACCACTTGGCCAGCTTGCCTGCGGTGGTCGTCTTCCCGGAACCCTGCAGACCAACCAGCATAATCTTCGATCCCTTCGGCGGCCTAAGGGGAGAGGGTTCCTTACCCAAAAGCTCCACTAACTTGTCATAGATGACCTTGATCATCTCTTGCCCCGGGGTTATGCTGCGGGTGATCTCCCTCCCAATGGCCTCTTGCTCCGCCTTGGCCACAAATTCCTTGGCTACTTTGTAGTTTACATCAGCCTCTAAGAGGACCTTCCTCACCTCCCTTAGGGCATCGGAGATGTTCTTCTCATTGAGCTTTCCCTGCCCCAACATTCTCTTAAAGGTGGCGTTTAACCTATCCCTCAGATCCTCGAACATACCTTCTCCTTATGTGGGGTAACAATCCTCCGTCCCTCAGGATACCCATCACGAACTGGGGGAAGGGGGGAAATGCAAAATGGGAGCCCCTTAAGGTAATCCGATGAGCATTGAGGTCTATTTCAATTTCCTCCCCTGGCTTAGCAACTCTGACCAGCTCAGGGAGAACAATAGCCGAAAGCCCTTGGTTTATGGCATTGCGGTAGAAGATGCGGGAAAAGGAGACTGCCACTATGGCCCCCACCCCAGCGGCAACCAAGCAGGTGACCGCCTGCTCCCTGGAGCTGCCACAGCCGAAATTCTTCCCGGCAACGATCACATCCCCTTTTCTTACCCGGCGAGCAAAATCGGGGTCTAAATCCTCTAAGGCATGCTGGGCCATTTCCTGGGGGTTCTGCACCGTATAGGTATATTTCCCGGGAAAGATGACATCCGTGTTTACATCGTCACCATACTTAAACACCTTTCCTCTGATGATATTTTCCATAATCCTCCTCTGGTTTGGATTATTCAGGTTAGTGGCCCCAGTAATAAAGGGTTTTCCCATTTTAATTTGCTAATTGCTAATTGAACATTGCTACTTACTCTTTGAGGTAGCCCTGTACCACAAACTCGCAGAAGACTTCTACCGCACTTTAGTGCGGGTTAAGGGTCTTTAGGTCTCTCAGGGTTGAGTCCAGAGAACGGGCTAAAGCCCTAAAGAGGTTACCCCGGCTAAAGCCAGGTAGAAGTGTAGGGGTCGCATTTATGCGACCCGAACTAAGAACCCCACGAGTAACGAGCTACGATGGTTTCTTGTTTGCGGCTTTACCGCTGACGACCCTAAATTTCCGTAGTATCTGCGTCTGGCTGCGTGCATCTGCGGTTCCCAGTTTTTCAACGCAGATACCTCCTGGGATCGGCTATCTTCCCTGCCACCGCGGAGGCAGCGGCAGTGGCTGGACTGGAAAGATAGATCTCCGCCTCTTTGCAACCCATCCTCCCCTGGAAGTTGCGGTTAGCTGTAGAGAGGCAGACCTCTCCCGGGGCCAGTACCCCCTCATGGGCTCCCAAACAGGGGCCACACCCGGGGTTCATAACCAGGGCACCACTCTCCACAAAAACTTCAATTATCCCCCTTTGCAAGGCTTCCTTATAGATCTTCCAGGAGGCGGGAAAAACAAGCAGCCTGGTTCCCTCCTTCACCCTCTTGCCTCTAAGGATGTCGGCGGCAATCTCCAGGTCTTCTATCCTTCCATTGGTGCAGGTGCCGATGAGCACCTGATCAAGGGTTACATCCTCTACCTCCTCCACCGGCTTCACATTATCTACGGTATGGGGGCAGGCCACCTGGGGGGTCAAATCGGAGATGTCGTAGTCCAAAACCCTGGCATAATAGGCAGAGGGATCGGCATAGACCGGCTCATATCCCCGCTTGGCCTTTCCCCTGAGCCACTGCTCGGTCTTTACATCAGGTTTCACGACCCCATTCTTTGCCCCCATCTCAGCAGCCATATTGCAGAAGACCATGCGGTCAGAGATCCCCATCCCCTTCATCGTTTTCCCCGCAAATTCCACCGACTGGTAAAGGGCTCCATCCGCCCGCAGATCACCAATTATGTGGAGGATAATATCTTTAGCATAGACCCCGCGCGGGGGTGAACCCTCTACATTGATGCGCATGCTCTCCGGCACCCTCAGCCATATCTGGCCCGTGGCCCAGATGCCGGCCACCTCCGAGCGGCCAATCCCTGCAGAGAAGGCCCCAAAGGCCCCGTAGGTGGTGGTGTGAGAATCCGCCCCCAAGATGAGGTCACCAGGAAGGGCAAAACCCTCCTCAGAAAAAACCTGGTGACATATCCCCCAATTGAGATCATAGAAATTGGTAATCCCCTGGTCCTTCACAAACTCCCTGATTACCTTATGGTTTAGCGCATACTGAGAGCTTGCTGCGGGAACACAGTGATCTAAGACAATTACAATCTTCTCCCTATCCCAGACCTTTCCTGCACCCAAGGACCTGAATTTCTCCGAGATGTCCGCCGTGTTGTCATGGGAGAGCACCCTATCCGGAGAGAGGGTTAATATCTCCCCCGGGAGCACTTCCTTTTTTCCTGCCTTTTTGGCCAATAGCTTCTGGGCAAATGTCTGGCTCATATCCCCGCTTCCCCCTGTAAAATGGGAGCTATCCTCCTTGCCTCGCGGAAAACCTTATCCTCCTCAATGGTAAGAACCCTTCCCCCCTGGTAGAGAACCTTTCCCCCTACAATGACCGTCTCCACATCAGAGGCCTGGGTTGCATAGGTCAATGTGGTATAGACATCATCGGAGGAGAGAAAATGGGTACGGTTGAGGTCGAGAACCACCAGATCAGCCCACTTCCCCACTTCAATGGAACCTATCTCCTGCTCCATCCCCAAGGCCTCGGCCCCCCCTAAGGTGGCCATGCGGAAAGCCTCCTGGGCATCTAAGGCCTGGGGGCCATTCTTCACCTTTTGCAGAAGGGCGGCCAATCGGAGTTCCCAAAAGCCATCCAGGCTATTGCTGCAAGCTGCACCATCGGCTCCCAGGGATACAGAGATCCCCTTTTCCCGAAAACCGGAGACATCAGCGATGCCTGAACCAAGCTTGAGGTTGGAAGATGGACAATGGAGAACCCTGGTCTGGGTGCGGGCCATAATATCCATTTCCCCCTCCCCCAACCAGATACAATGGGCCAGACAAAGCCTTTTTCCAGTAAGGCCCAGACTGTCCAGATACTCTATCTCCCCCATTCCCTTTTCCCGCCGGACGAACTCCACCTCCTCTTTGGTCTCGGCGGCATGGGAATGGATGAGGATGTCCCTTCTTCTGGACTCCTCACCTATCCTTTTTAAGAGGGTTTGAGAACAGGAGGGGGCGAATCGGGGGGCAAAGCAACCTGCCAACTTCCCATTCCCCTTCCCCTTCCCCTGCCAATTCTCCCAGAGCCTTAGGCTCTCCCCTAAGGACTCCTCGCTGGTTTCCTTTAAACCTAAAGGAAGCCCCTCCCCCCCATCCATCATCGCCTTGCCAATTATCGCCCTCATACCCGACTCCTGCGCTGCTCTGAAGACCATATCGGTATGCTTCACCGCTTCCATCGTCAGGATGGTCGTCGTGCCACCCCTGATCAGCTCGGATAAACCTAATAGGGCAGAGACATATACCGAATCGGGAAAATGGGCCGCCTCCAAAGGCCATATCCTCTTCTGCAACCAATCGGTGAGGGAGAGGCCATCAGCCATTCCCCGAAATATGGTCTGGCAGAGGTGAATGTGGGTCTGCACCAGTCCAGGAATGACAAACTTACCTTTGGCCTTTAAAATCTCCACCTGCGGAGGAGGTTCTATCTTACCCACCTCAGAAATCCTTCCACCCCTCACCAGAATATCTCCCTCAACTACCCCTTGCGGGCTCATGGTAACCAGGGTGGCACCTTTAATAAGCAAATCTGAATTCATAGATTTAAATCCTCTTAGCTATTTCCCCAATTAAAATAACAAATCTACCCCATTCTGTCAATCCCATTCTCCCCCAAAAAAGAAAGCCAACCTCCATCTGGAGGTTGGCCTAGAAAATAGGGACACTTCCTATTTTTTAGCCAATCTTCCTGGGACGCCCTCGCGGCCTCACTGTCAGCTCGCTATCCAATCTCTGTTCCTGTCCCTTCATCAAAGAACACACGGGATCGATTGTTCCCCCTCTGGGTATTGTGATGGGGACACCTTACGGCAACAACCCTAACAATCCTTGGCATAACTGAAAATTATAAGAACCGACTGACGGGATGTCAATAGAAAAATAGGAAGTGTCCCTATTTTTCTATTTTTCTTGTTTTTTTGACAAAATTTTTCGTAGCAACCGCAAAGCCACTAAGATTGCAGAGGAAATAAAAAGCAAAAGAGAGATGAAATAAAACGAATGGTTAAAAATCTTTAAACTTTGCGTCCTTTGCGACTTTGCGGTGAATTATTTGGTTGCGACTGTGCCGCGCTGTCACCCCTGAATGGAGCCTATCCCCTTCAAACTACCCCCGACGTTTCGGAATTTCTAAGGAATTCCGAAACGTCAAATTACGCTTAAACTCCGGAGTAAACTCAATTTGAAGCCCTTCCTGGAATTTATTCTGCACCTACTCCCTCCCAGAGCTCTGCAACGGGTCTTGTTTTACCTTCTTTGGCTTCTCTCCATCCATGTTTAAAACTCTCTTTGGCAGTCTTCAACGTTACGCTCTCCTTAAACAAACGAACGATCTGTAAAAGGTTGGGAAAATATTCTTCCGGTAGATCCTTTACCTCTCCAATAAGCACCTTCTCATATTTGGTTCGTGAAGCAGCCATATTTTTCTCTCCTTTCGCTAAAACATTTATCTAAACATCAGTTAACTCAAGGTATTACTAAACTCCCTTTCATTCTTCTATGAACATTGTTTGGAAAGGAAGGAGAATTCAGTGGCAACGAGGGATTAAAAACAGTCAGATACGGTTCAAACCGTTAAGAGCGTTCAAAAGAAGGGACTGCCAAGTATTTAGCAAAAGTCGAGGGTTTAGGAATAGGTAAATTATCCTCAATTAACCCTTTTACATGCATCTCAATCGCCTTATGCATATTTTGTTCCGCCTCCTCTTGCGTGGCACCTGTTGCTATACAGCCAGAGAACTTAACTCGTTCCACTCACAAAGTTCTCCATAGGGTCTCTCGACCCTCTGGCGCTCCGCAATCCTCCGCTTGCTCGAATTGCTCCGCTGTCAAGATTGAAGGGGGCCTACCCCTTTCAAACTACCCCCGGGTCTCAGAACCTCTGGAGACTCCGAGACGCTCAAGTCAGGAGAATAAGCCGAATAGTCCTCATCCATCTTTTCAATAACAACCAGAAAACGGTGCATAGTTACTTCACCTCCCCTTTCTTTAATTGGGCTCCCTTCAAAATGCTATTCAGGTCCCTGATGCTAAATTGGTATTAAGAAAATAGGAAGTGTCCCTATTTTTTCTATATGAGACGCAGATGAACGCAGATAAGCAGGATTCCTAAACATTTCCCTCCCCCTTGATGGGGGAGGACTAAGGAGAGGGTGAAGATTTTGTCTATCCCCCCCTCACTCTGCCCCTCTCCCTTCAAGGGAGAGGGAACTATATGCTACAACTTTAGTTGTGCCCTCGTAGGTTGCGATAGAGAGCAGACTAAAGTCTGTGGCAGCGGGAATTTTGGCCAGCAACATCAAACCTTGTTAAACGGTCTTGTAAGTATCTTCAGTGCGTTTTGCAACTTTGGTTACAATTACTATCTTTTCGCCATCATCAATTTCGTAAATGATGCGGTATCTTCCAATCCTTTTACGATAGACATTGTCAGTAAGCTTCTTGGCGCCATAAGGACGTGGAGTTTTTCCCAGGTTAAGTATCGCTTTTGTTATTCTACTCCCATCTTTTCTTGGGAAGCCAAAATAAAATAGTAAAATAGGGACACTTCCTATTTTTTAGCCAATCTTCCTGGGACGCCCTCGCGGCCTGACCGTCAACTTCCTATCCAACGTCTGCTCCAGCTCCTTGACAAATCCCTCTTCTCCCAAGGGTCTCTCTGCCAAAGTTGCCTTCCTGATTGCTTCCAAATTTTCCCTCCCTGGTTCCCTCAGGTAATCCCTATACTTGCTCCGCTCAGATTCCTGCAGCCAATCGGAACACTTGAGAATATCCTCTTCCCCCAATAGATGAAACCTGGCGCTCGACCACCTGTAGTTCTCAGCATTTTCCACTAATCCCACCCGCAAAGGATTCCCTTCAATATACTTAGCCACAGCCCATAGATACCTCTCCTTATCCACTACACAAGAGTAAAAGCGATTCTGCCACAGCCTTCCACTCCTTCCATACTTCCTGTTTATGTGCTGCGTATAGACAAGATTTGTCCCCCCTATACCACGGGCTAAAGAATCTTCCCTCCGGGGAACAACTAATAGATGAATGTGATTGTCCATCAAACAATAAGCCCATATCTCTATCCCATATTCCTCACTATAGTGCCCCAAGATCTTTAGATACACCCTCCGGTCCTCTTCATCGAAGAACACACGGGATCGATTGTTCCCCCTCTGGGTAATGTGATGGGGATATCCTACGGCTACCACCCTGGCAATCCTTGGCATAACTAAATATTATAAGAACTCACTGACGGAATGTCAAGGGAAAATAGGAAGTGTCCCTATTTTTTCCCTTGACTTTGCTCATTATCAGAATTATTTTCAGCTTACATATGAGAGAAACCACCTGGTGAAAAATTTAGGTACTTGACAAGGGTTTTGTACAATAAAACTCACAGGCAGAAAGGAGTAATTTATGCCGATAATAAAACCCATCTCTGATTTGCGTAATCACACAGATGAAATTTCAGATCTCTGTCATCAAGAAGACGAACCTGTATTCATCACTAAAAATGGCCAAGGAGACCTGGTAGTAATGAGTTATGCCCATTACGAAAGACTTCATTCCCTCCTTGAACTTTACAAAAAGTTAGATGAAG
The DNA here is from genome assembly GCA_964626665.1 of uncultured Gemmatimonadota bacterium. GTDB lineage: Bacteria > SM23-81 > DAOVCL01 > DAOVCL01 > DAOVCL01 > DAOVCL01. The sequence continues at coordinate 26,857 of CAZVGK010000021.1, forward strand.
CAAAAGTCTCAACAGTAACAGGCCAAAAGGGCATTACCCATTCCGAAATGATGAAACTAATCAAAGAGCATCTGGAGTGAACAAGAAAACATACGCTATTCAATATCTTCAAACAGCACAACGAGACTTACTCGAAATAATTGATTACATCAAATTAGATAATCCTACTGCTGCAAAGGCCTTTGCTGAGAAAATAGATAAACACATTTCAAATTTATCTCGCTTCCCAAAAACGGTGAAAATACCAAACAACGAGCGGCTTAAGAGATTGGGTTACAGAATCTTGCCCATAGACCACTATTTGGTATTTTATGTAATTACTGGCCAAATAGTTCAAATTCGTAGAGTTATTAATGGGGCCCGCCGATACGAATTTCTCCTCTAAACTTGTAAAAGTATACTCTACAACCCGAATTACAACAATGCATGATTGTCACAAATTTTAAGAGCATGCCTTATGAAATCTGATATCAACATAACAAATCCCCCCCATTCTGTCAATCCCATTCTCCCCCCAAAAAAGAAAACCAACCTCCATCTGGAGGTTGGCCCCAATCATAAAATAGGGACACTTCCTATTTTTTAGCCATCCTTCCTCGGACGTCCTCGCGGCCTCACTGTCAACTCGCTATCCAATCTCTGTTCCGGTCCCTTCATCAAAGAACACACGGGATCGATTGTTCCCCCTCTGGGTAATGTGATGGGGATATCCTACGGCTACCACCCTGGCAATCCTTGGCATAACTAAATATTATAAGAACTCACTGACGGAATGTCAAGGGAAAATAGGAAGTGTCCCTATTTTTTCCCATTTTTCTGCTCCAATGGCAGGATATACTTCCTCTTTAGTTAACCACGAGGCATACTGTAAAGCTTCCTTTATATCCTCAGGTTCAAGATCGGGATATTCTCGGATTATTCCTTCTATTGTCATTTCATTGGCCACAAGGTTCACAATCAAAGAAACCGGGATTCTCATCCCTCTAATGCAAGCTTGACCTCCCATAACATTGGGGTTAAAAGTTATTCTCTTAAAGCCTTTCATAATTTCTCCCTCCTATTTTTTCCCCTCGTAAAATCTCCCCTCACTCCCTTCAAGGGAGAGGGAACTATATGCTACAACTTTAGTTGTGCCCTCGTAGGTTGCGATAGAGAGCAGACTAAAGTCTGTGGCAGCGGGAATTTTGGCCAGCAACATCAAGCCTTGTTAAATGGCCTTGTAAGTATCTTCAGCACGTTTTGCAACTTTGGTTAGAATTATTATCTTTTCGCCATCATCAACTTCATCCCAAAATATGCTATAACCACAGATTCACCCCGTTAAATATACTTTCGTATTTCACGGGGTGAACACAGATTTTCACAGATTAAATAAGAACCTTTAAGAAGGGAAGGTTTCACCTTTTAAGTGAAAAAGGAGTTTTGAATTCAATTCCTGTAAGGAGCCTTATTTTGTATATCTTGTGATAATCTTGTGGAATCTCGTGGTTTCTTACTGCATAATCTGGGTTCATATATGATGCGGTATCTTCCAATCCTTATACGATAGACATCGGCGGCAAGCTTCTTGGCGCCATAAGGACGTGGAGTTTTTCCCAGGTTAAGTATCGCTTTTGTTATTCTACTCCCATCTTTTCTTGGGAAGCCAAGAATTTGCTTCTCAACCCTTTTACTCGCTAGTTCGACTTTATAGATCAAAGGCATCTCTGTTTTCTTCTAAGAATTCATCAAAAGGTCTTCCCTCCCCTCTTCGGTAGGCACTCATCTCTTCCCAATGGTCAACAAGATCCTCTAAATCCTCCAATCTTTCTAATAATCTTTCATAACGAGTTAAGGGAAGAATTACAAGGGCCTGTTCCTTTGAATCTGCATAAATCTTTTTGAGCTGACCACTAACTTTGTTGACTGTAGTTTTAGTTACCATTTTTCAATCCCCTTTTTTGATCTTATCCACATTAACCCAAATAATAATTTAATAAAATAGGGACACTTCCTATTTTTTAGCCATCCTTCCTGGGACGCCCTCGCGGCCTGACCATCAACTTCCTATCCAACGTCTGCTCCAGCTCCCTGACAAATCCCTCTTCCCCTAAGGGTCTCTCTGCCAAAGTTGCCTTCCTGATTGCTTCCAAATCTTCCCTCCCTGGTTCCCTCAGGTAATCCCTATACTTGCTCCGCTCAGATTCCTGCAGCCAATCGGAACACTTGAGAATATCCTCTTCCCCCAATAGATGAAACCTGGCGCTCGACCACCTGTAGTTCTCAGCATTTTCCACTAATCCCACCCGCAAAGGATTCCCTTCAATATACTTAGCCACAGCCCATAGATACCTCTCCTTATCCACTACACAAGAGTAAAAGCGATTCTGCCACAGCCTTCCACTCCTTCCATACTTCCTGTTTATGTGCTGCGTATAGACAAGATTTGTCCCCCCTATACCACGGGCTAAAGAATCTTCCCTCCGGGGAACAACTAATAGATGAATGTGATTGTCCATCAAACAATAAGCCCATATCTCTATCCCATATTCCTCACTATAGTGCCCCAAGATCTTTAGATACACCCTCCGGTCCTCTTCATCGAAGAACACACGGGATCGATTGTTCCCCCTCTGGGTAATGTGATGGGGATATCCTACGGCTACCACCCTGGCAATCCTTGGCATAACTAAATATTATAAGAACTCACTGACGGAATGTCAAGGGAAAATAGGAAGTGTCCCTATTTTTTCTATTATTTTTTCCTAATTCAACGCAGCATTAGCACCTTCCTCACTACGGAAAATCCACCTGCCCTCAATCTGTAAAAATAAACCCCGCTGGATATCTCCCTTCCAAGATTGTCTTTCCCACCCCAAAGGACCCGATAATAACCCGGCCCTTGCTCTTCATCCACCAGCGTCCTCACCAGCTCCCCCAGCACATTGTAGACCTTCAAACTAACGTGGATCGTGCTCGTAGCCCGTGCTCGTGAACCCCCCACGGCGGACGATCGAGGGCTGACCCCTGATAGCTGATAGCTGATAGCTGTAGTTCCATTAAACGGATTGGGGTAGTTCTGGGAGAGGCCAAATTCCTGGGGAAGATCGGAGGACAAACCCCGGTTATCTACCCCTTCCGGGGGCAAGATGGAAAAGAGGGAGTCGCTTTCATCCATCCCCACATTTCCTCCCCCATCATAAGCCACTACCTTGACAAGGCAGCTATCGGAAGTGAGACTATCGGTAATTTGCCAAATGAAGAGCGAATCATCGGACATGCTTTGAACAATCGTGTCTGGGTAGCTCCTTCCTCCATCATAGGAGAGGAAAATACTTAGGCTGTCAACCCCTATGTTATCATCTGCCCTGAACCTGACGGTATCCTCCTCCCCCACCCTCCACTTCTCACCTCCATTGGGAACTATAACCTCAACCTGTGGGGGAGTCCTATCCACCAAGCGGAAAAACCCCTGAGTCTCCCCCACCCCACTGTTACCCAGGAAGTCGTAGGCCACTATCTTCAATCGACAACTATCCGAAACAACATTGGGAACTTGCCATTGGTATGAGCTGTCACTCCCCTCAACCACGGCTATCGAGTCCCAACTCGCTTCTTCCCCAATTTTATAGAATATGTGAAGTGTCAGTATGTTGTTCTCATCTGTGGCGCTCCAGAGTATCTGGGTTTGGGCTCCACAACTCAGGCTGTCGCCTGCTGCAGGGGAGAGAATCGATACCTGCGGGCCCTTTCTGTCCACCAAGGTTGATCCCTCAGCGGCATCGGTGAGTGGTTCCACATTGCCGGCACTATCCTGAGCGATGGTCTGAAACCAATAGTAGCCATCTCCGCTATCGGGAGCAAAGATAAAGGTGCTTTCTACTCCAACCTCCCCGTAAAGTGTCCAGTCTCTCCCTTTTATTTTGTAGAATAGCTCTATCCGGTAAATGCCACTTGAGGGGGTAGAATCTGAGACTTCATAATGAACCGCAAAAAAGGAAGCATTAGAGGAATCGGGAACCTCGGTTACCCAGGATGTAGGCTTTACCCGATCCAGGAATATGCTATCACTTGCTACAGGGCTCAGGTTACCCGCATCATCCTTGACCTGGGCAAAAACCCACCTCCACCCATCTCCCAAAGAGTCGGAGAGAACAAATTGTAGGGAATCTCGCAGGGAAATCCACCCAGTAGAATTCATTGTAAAGGAGGAATCCTCGGCCAACCTCACCCAATCGGGGGAGCCAGCATAACTAAGGGCTGCAACTATCGTATCCTTATTTGTGTATAGACCTACACCAGAAGACTGGTCTTTTAAACTTAGAAGGCAAAGCGGGACATCAGAGTCCACAAACACTGAATCCTCTGCTACAGAATCCCTCTTTTCCCAATTTCCAGCCGAATCCTGGGCAATAATCTCAAAAAGATAAAGCGTATCGCCGGTAGCATTGAAGGAAATCCTCTCGCCCGGAGAAAAGCTATCGTAAAGCTGCCAATTCCCATCCCCCTTCTTATAATAAAGCTCCACCCAAGCTACACCGCTTGCCGGAGGAGGATCGGAATAGGTATAGGGAATCTGGAAAGTAAGCTCATTGATAAAGTCAGGTAAACCTGAAGCCCTGGCCTGAGGGGTAACCTTATCTAAAAAAATGCCCTGACTCAAAATAGAGCTTGTATTTCCTGCAGGGTCCCTTAGCTGGGCATAAACATTCCGCCAACCGTTATCACCCGGGGAGAGAATATAGGTAAGGTCTTCACCTAAATCAATCCATCCAGTCGAATCCACAGAGAAGAGGGAGTCCTCAGCCAATCTCACCTCACTGGGTGAACCGGAATAAGAAAGAAGCAAAGATAGTGTATCGCCATTGGTAAAGAGATTCGAACCAGAACTAACATCTTTTAGGACTAAGCTTTCCAGAGCAGGAGCTGTAGCATCCACGGTTACCGAATCCTCAGCACAGAAAGTCTGCTCTTCGATATTCCCTGCCGAATCTTCAGCCACGATTTCAAAGAGATAAATTCCTTCTTCATCTGAATGGAAAGAGAAACTACTATCAGGACTCTCACTTCCGTAACTGACCCAATTATCACCACCTACCTTATAGAAAAGCTCTAACCGAGCCACACCGCTACCTGGCAAAGAATCGGAATAGGTGTACGGAATCTGGAAGGAAGGTTCGTTGACATAATCCGGTAATCCTGAAACCTCAGAATGGGGAGAGGCCGTATCCACAAAAATACTGTCGCTTTTCACCTGACTTATTATCCCCAGAAAATCTTTCAACTGGGCATAGACTTTTCTCCAGCCGTCTCCTGGAGTTAATGTATAGAAAACATCAGCAGCCAAATCTTGCCAACCGGTGGAGTTGAGGGAGAAAAGGGAATCCTGTGCCAGTCTCACCTCAATTGGAGAACCTAAATAGACCAGGCTAACTCTTAGCCCTCGCTCATTGGAAAAACGCTCAGAGTTCGAGTTTGTATCCCTTAAGGAAACTCCATCCATCCGCAAAACCGTATATGGAGGGGATTCCTCCGAGGAAGGTCCAATTATGTCCATAGTATCCACCGCCGCCACCTTTACTCTATAGGTATATCCGGGAATCCCCTCTATGGAGGAGCAAGTGTCTGTTGTCGTTCCTGCCTCTATATAGTCTGAATCATTTACGGATTTGTAAATAATATAATGATCAACAGGCGAATCCTGCTCAGGAGGGGACCAGCAAAAGCCGAGAGTTTGAGTTTGGGGATCCGCCAAGGCCGACTTTACGCCAAAGGAGAAACCAAAGAGGAGGACAATAAAAAAACCAATGGCTTTATAGAGTTTCATTTGATTTACCTCCAAAGTCCCACAAAATAGACGTTTATGAAATCCGAATTGACACTTGCTTAGATTTAAAAAGGGACAAGACCAAGCCTATGAAAGGTCTTATCCCTTTATACGCCAAAGGAGAACAACTATATTTTAAACTTCTTTCCTCTACCAAATTCTCTCTTCTCATTTCAAAAATATCATTCTCCTCGTTCTAATGAACGAGCCACATCGGAGTTGATAATAATATACCCCACCGGAAACCCCTCTCCCGAGGCTGTTCCTCCCATCCCAAATAACCCGATAGTAACCAGGAACCTGCTCCTCATCCACCAGAATTCTTACCTCTTGCCCCAAGATGTTGTAGATTTTTAAGCTGACCGCTGACCGCTGATCGCTGACCGCTGGTAACTGGTAGCGGATGGTAGTGGAAGGATTGAACGGATTGGGAAAATTCTGGTCAAGGGAAAGAGTCTTGGGGATTTTCTCATCCTGTGCCTCATCCACACCAGAACGGAGGATAGTATCGGGGGAAGCCTCAGACAACGCACCTTCAATACCAAATGAGTTTACAGCAGAAACTTTAACTCTGTAAGTATGACCCATCGATCCCATAAAAAAATATGTAGTATCTGAAGTCGTTCCTATTGAGTCATAATCCGAGGTATCAACAGAACGATATATCTTGTAATAAGAAACAGTGGAATCTAACTCCGGCGGTGACCAACCAAAGGTCAGCGTATCCACTTGTTGGGCATAGGTAGAGTTAACACCAAAAAACAAGGGAAAGCAAATTGAAAGAACAGCAATTAGCAGAGAAAAAAGTAGAATGCAAGAGTTCTGCCTTTTGGTTTCTTTCATAATAACCATCCTCCTATGGGCTCTGATTCTTATTCAAGTTAAGGAAGTTTTCTTACCACCAGCGAGGTTGACCTGGCTGCCCAGGTCTCGTTATGAGAGAATCAGGATCCGAGACAGCTAAATTACCAGAGGCATCTCTGCTTTTCACTCTGTAGTAATATTTAGTTGAACTCCTCAACGAATAGAGGGTATCACAGTGCGTAGTATCTAACACTGCATTTAAAGGAGTTTCCTTTATAGAATCTGGAAACATCCAATATATCACTTGAGAAGTTGAGTACTCATCTGTTTCCCATTCTATGGTTGCACTTGAATCGGTTGTATCAGAACAAACTACATTTGAAATTACTGGAGGTACAGAATCTGGGCCAGTATACTCATAGACCCCCAAGTCCCAAGCCGAACCTGTAGGTCTGATATAGCCATCTTTGTCCCTCTCAAATTCACTGCCCAATGTATTTGCCGAATCTCTGCAAGGGGAATTCCCTTGTAGATGAACATTAGTAGAATTGGCAAACTTCGGGTCTGCGTTAATGGGGTGCTGATCATCACCGTCTATGTAAGCCCCAAGACCATAATAACAATTTCTGTCACTTTTAAAATTACCAATGGTACCTTCAACATAGCCTGACGCATCATTATTCATCAGGATGATATTATTCTCAAAACGAGTGGTGTCGCTATTATTATAGACATTCAAGGCATAAGCACGGCAACCAGATATTGTGTTATTATAAAACCAAGCTCGTCCATCAGCTTGATATAGTGCTTCAGACGAAGCACTTCTACCCCCATCAAAAATAATATTGTTATAGACCTTTGCCAGAGCGGTTTGGTCGGTTCCATCCGAGGAAAGATCATAGACGCCAATACAGCGGCAACCGTCCCAATTTGTGGCGTGAATTTCATTATCGTGCACTGACGATAAATAGTTATATTCGCCTTCATCACATCGGAATCCCTCATAATTGATCATAATAAGAGGACCCCTATTAAAGTTATTGTCGAAAACATAATTCCACGCTATCTCTATCGTATCTGGGCAACCCTTTGCATATATGGCATGATCCATTTTGCTACCTGTGCGCCCACCAGTGACGACATTTCCCAAAACACGGGCATCATCGCAGCCTATTGCAATGATGCCACTCTGAGCTTCTACAGTCCTATTGAGCCCATCACAATAGTTCCCCACTACACGCCATCCATCTCCAGGTTTATTATTAGTAATACACGGGCTATACGCCTTCAAATAAAACTTTGATATTGTAATCCAAGCACTTGTGTTGTCATCACTATATCTTTTGAAATTCACCCTGGGGGGGTCAGGACCTGGGGCACTAAAACAGGCCCTCTCTCCAGGATAACCCACAAAAGCCACGGGTCGGCTTCTTGTCCCTGTTATCTCTGTTGCTTTCAAACAAAAATTAGCGGTCCAGCCAGTATAACCGTATTGCCCAGAGTATGTCCCTTTTCTGAAATAGCATACATCTCCAGTATCACCAGTAATATAAAAACTATGAGGAGAACTCCAGGGGTCGCCGTAGGTTCCACTTCCTTCTGCTGTCGCTGCCGAGTCTACAAAGAAAATGTTCCCATCTCTCACTGTAAAAGGCACTCCATTGCTGGTATCACTGCCTACTATAATCTTAATGTCCCCCGTTGCAGCATTGCTCCCTAATTGAAAGCAGACCAGGGAATCATACCACTGAGGGTAGTTATCTGCATCTCCTCCACCGATAATAACTTTGGATGTGCCTTGTGAGTCCCCAAATCGCTTGCCCCAGATAGTCACAAAAGCCCCTTTGTTATCCTTGCCACCAATCTTGGGGCCAGAAGTGAGATCGGAGAAGAAGATGGTGGGGGCAGCCCTACAAGCACTGCATAAAATTGAACTTGCGTTTAAAACAAAACCTAATATCACAAAACCGGCCGTCAACAACATTCGCCTTTTCATTTCTTCATCCCCCCGTTTTTATTTAAAAGGCATTCTGATTGTTAAAGCAACTTATGTGCCACTCTTAAGTAGAAAAGTCGAGATGATCTAATGCTTTAAATATCTGCCACTTATCAATTTCTCAATAACAGCTTAAAGGCCAATATTCAATACCCACAAAGTCAGAATGTTGCAGCTTTGAGCAATCTGGTCAGGGTTAGGGCAATTAAAAGAGTTCAAACAGTCAAAACGGTTCAAGAGGATTTAACCTGAGCCAATTGTATCGGTATCACTGAACAGCCACGTATTCAGCAAAGGTTAAAGACTTAGGAATAGGCAAGTTATCCTCCATTAACCCTTTCACATGCATTTCAACCGCCTTATGCATATTTTGCTCAGCCTCCTCCTGAGTTACACCCGTTGCTATACAGCCAGGCAAGTCAGGAGAATAAGCCGAATAGTTCCCATCCGCCTTTTCAATGACAACCAGAAAACGAAACGATTCACCACGGAATCTCACGGAATTACACAGATGTCTTTTGTCAACGAATTCTTTACCCATCAAAGCCTCACTTTCGGCACAAATTCTTAGAAGGAACCAAAGATACAGGAACTATCTGTGGAGATCCGTGGTCCATCTATGGTAGATACTGGGGGAGGATGGGGACAAGTCGGCTCATAAATTCCTTCAAGGTGGTAAGCGCTGAATCTATATTTTCATCCAAAATGGGAGTGGAAAACCTGACCATAGCCCCACTATGCCTTTTAAACTTTACCTGATTCAACATCATCCTCTTCCGTAGCTTTAGGTAACTTGGGGTAATGAAATCCCCAGCTTCAAAGAAGTAGATAATCAACTTCTCGTTATTATCTCTGCGATAATGTAATACCTTTGCCTGGATGAGGCAAGGCTTTTCTCCCTGAATTTCTACGGTCTCTAACCTATCATCTATAATCGTGTAACCCACCCCTCCATAACAGGACTCTGGGTGATGAAAACCCACTCTGTTATCCGGATAATAGACTATGGAAAGCCAAACGATTTTGCCCTCCAGATTTTTATACTCCCGCATAATTACGGAATTGGTTCCCAAAAGATCAAATATCTCCTCATCAACCGCTATCTTCTTGCCAGACCAATTCCTTAAAGCAAAGGGAATTTCATCCACTTTGGCCAAGTCCGAGTGAGAAGAGAAAGAAAAATTGAACAGAACATAGACGCTGGTCAATAATAAAAGAACCAGGACAATTAAGTATCTTGTCTTAAATTTTTCCACTCTAACAACCTCCAGAAGAAAATTAAGAAACCCAATCCCAAGACAAATACAGCTATACCCGAGAAATCATGAAAAAAACCACCCGGGGAGGCAGTTTTGCCTCCCCAAAAGTTAGCAGCTAAAGTAAGAGCTACGACACGGATCACATTAGAAAAAAGGGCAATAGGAATGGCTAAAAAGAAGATGAAGATCCTCCTCCCCAGGGATGCCTTTAACAGATAGGCAAAGATTGCTCCTAAAGCCATAAAGGAGATGAGGGACCTGAGACCACTGCAGGGATTGCCTATAAGCAAACTGGCATTTGACAGGTAAATATGAAATCCCTGCCTGAAGGCTGGGATGCCTATTTTACTGACTAAACCCACCGAAAACTTGGTCACATACATTTTTAAGGGGAAGGAAAAGGCATTAACGGCCTTAAGTGGCAAGGGGAGCATAAATATGAGAAAAAATAGAGGAAAAAGGATTTCTTTAGTAATTTCTTTCCCAAACAAGAAGAGGGAAAGACCAAAAACCAAGAAAAGGATGGAAAATCCAGAGGTGAAAAAGATATGAGTCCAAATACTCAAGATATGAAGCAATAAGGCCCAAACTATAAGCACTAATCCCGAAATCGAATATCCTGGAGAAAGGACTCTTAACTTCTCTCTCTTTCTCCAGATAAAAAAAACCGTAACCAACGGAACTAAAAAACCGTGAGAATAGTAAGAATCTGCCTCCGTAAATCGTTCGTAGAGCCAAATAAAGGTTGAGTAGTAAGAAATGACAGCTAATACTACAGCAGGAAAAAGATATAGTGAAATTTTAACATTAATCTGTTTTTCTACTGAGTTACTCATTCCAAATTCATTTGGAAATACCCTCTTTAATAATTTCTTCATAAACTTGATTCATCTTGCTACAAATGATTTTCCAATTATATTTTCCTTCTATAAGTTTTCTCCCCGCCTTACCTATCTTTTCAGCTATATCTGGATTCCTTAAAAGCTCAATTGTCTTTTGAGCAAAATCCTGTGGACTATCAGCTATTAGAATATTTTCATTAGGAGTAACATCTATTCCCTCCGCTCCTATGGAAGTTGTGACAACGGCCTTACTTAAAGACAAGGCATTGAGAATCTTTAACTTAGTGCCACTCCCACTCCTTATGGGAGCAATGTAAACCGCAGCTTCTTCTACATATGGTCTTACATCCTCTACAAATCCAGTATACCTAATACTTGAATTTATTTTTGAAATCTCAAATAACTTCTGAGGAGGTGAGGATCCCACAAATGTTACCTTGACATCGGGTATCTCCAATTGAATTAAGGATAATATCTCATCAACAAAATAATTAACTGCTTCCCGATTATAAAGCGATCTCATCCCACCAACCCAAATAAGACTATTGGGAACTATTTTTATATTATTACCCTTGAAATACTCTGTATCAACACCATTAGGGATAATTGTAAACCTTCCATTAGGACATAAATTCTCTAATGCTTTTTTATCAAATTCCGAAACAGTGATGCACCTATCGAATTTGGAACACATCTTCTTTTCAAACTTGAAAAGCTTTAGATACTGAAGATACATATACATCTTAGTTAGTATGTTTTTCTCAATTTCTGCCCATCTTAAAATCCGCAAAGATTCCACATTATGATCCACTAAAACGGTTGGATAAGCTTTAACAACTTTAAAATATCGAGCTAAAGGCAACATATCTAAATGGACTATGTCTATCTTATATTCAGTAAGAACTTGTTCTATTTTTTTTCTCATCTCCTTTCTGTAATATTTGTGGGCAACAAAGGGCAAAGGAGAGAACACATTAAAGAATAAAGAAAGAAAAAATCTCCATTTTTTAACATCTTCAGGAATTATGAAAAAGTCAACCGTTTTGCAGAACTTTTTAAGAGGTCCGATATTAAGTTTTTCTTTGCTTTCAACAAATGCCAATAAATAAATGTTGTTGCCTTTGGAAATGCATTTTAGTGTATTATAAGTCCTGATAGTATGACCATGGTCTGGAGGATATGGATTCCTTGTTGAAACAAATAAGATATTCAATTTCACTCTTGAAAGTTAAATTTTGACAATGATTTATGACCCTTACTAAGAATTATTCTGCTGATTTTCCGATAGTTTTGAAAACCTAACAGTTTCTTTAATCCATCACTAAGAATTTTTTTAACCTTCAACATTGATAAAATAAAATAATTAGACTCAACAATTTTTGCAAATTTGGCTAAATCATAATGTTCAAAAATCTCTATTCTGCCATAAGTAAATTTGCCTCCCTGGAAAGAAAAATCTATGTCAGAAGTAAACACTGTTTTATAACCCACTTCTCTTGCAGTCTTAAGTACTCTGCTATTATATCTGCCGTGGGGTAAACTTAGAAAGTTAATTTTGTCGCCAATTTGCTTCTCAAGTATTGTTTTTGATTTTATCATTTCATTTTGTATTTCCCTTACGTCCAAATATTGAAGAGGACGATGTGTAAATGTATGAGATTGGATACTCATCCCTGAAGTTCTTAAATCAATAATTTGCTTCCAAGTTAACATATTGTCTTTGCCTATCCAGTCAACAACAACAAAGAATGTTGCCATAAATCCATATTTTTTTAATATAGGTAGGGCATAAAGGTAATTTCCAGCATAACCATCATCAAAAGTTATAGCTACTTGCTTTTTATTGGCCTTTTTATCCCTATTCCTACTCACCAATATGGCATCATCAAGAGCAACACATTCGTATCCATTCTCATAGAGATATCGCATTTGAGACTCAAAGCTCAGAGTTGATAAACATCTCCCCTTGAAAACCGGCTTGCCCTCATTAACTTTTTCGATATTTGGCCGAATTTCATGGTACATCAGAATGGGTAATAGACTTTTCATATCCTTTTGCAGCTTATTTTCAAGAAGGCCAATTTCTACATACCAATGAATTTTATCAAGAAATCTTCAATCGTCTCAAAATCAGAATCAGAAAGCAACTGCCTTAGTTTAATCTCCGTTTTACTCAAATTGATATAATGACGAATTTTATACTTATATGGGATATCTACCCTTGGCTGTTTAAAATCAAATTCCCAGGGATGAAGATAAAAAACGACGGCTTCTCCATTTTTATTCAATTTCTTAAAGAAATATCGGAAATAAGAATACGGCAAAAGCCTGAAATAACCTCCTCCACCAAGAGGCAGTCTTACATTGAACACCTTCACCGTGGAAAGGGGCACCTCTATCAATCCATTGTCGAAGGCAAAGGGCCGACTGCCCACTCCTTTAAAACCATATCTGTCATGAAAAGAGACAGGGAAAATGCTGGAATCGTATTTAAAACCACATTTTTTAAGGATGTCTATAGCCCAAATTGATTCCTGTGTAATGGAGAAATTGGATGCCCTATAACCCAATACCTCCTTACCAGTTATCCCCTCGAGAACTTGTTTAGACCTGAGTAAATCCTCTTCAAATTGTGTCTGCGTTTGATTGTAAACCAACTCATGGGAATACCCATGACTGGCTATTTCATTTCCTTCCTGGGAAATTCTTTTGACTAAATCCGGACATCTCTCGGCTATCCACCCCAAGACAAAAAAAGTCGCCTTAGCATTATATTTTCGCAAAATTCTTAGAATTTTTAAAGTATTTTTCTCCACCCGCAGTTCATACTTGTCCCAATCTCCCCTGGGAATTGCCGATCTGAGATTCTCCACTTGAAACCAGTCTTCTATGTCAAAACTTAGAGCATTGATCAAAATATCCTTTTGCCTCTCTTTCTGAATTCTCTTACATCTTCCTTCTTAGGAAAAGAATAATAGCTTGATTCTACATTAGGATAATCAGAGTATCTTACTTCCCCGCTTTTGACCTGCCTCAAGGCCTCCAGCATCAGTTCTGCACCAATTTTTTTAGTTCGCTTCGTAAGAGAATTAAGGCTTTCTCCCTCTTTTATCTCCACATCTCTTTGCAGGATTATTTTCCCAGCATCGATTTTCTCATCCATAGTATGAATGGTGACACCAGTATACTTCTCATCGTGATATAAATTCCAGAAATTTGGCATCATCCCCCGATATTTAGGAAGTTTGGCTGTATGAATGTTAATACAACCATACCTAGGAAGTTTCAATAACGGTTTTTTAAATATCTTAGGAGCAGCGACTGAGACGATAAGATCCAAGTCTTTTTCAGCCATCTCCTGAAGAAAGTCAGTGCTGTTAATATCATCCCTTTTAATAACCTCTATGTCATAAAATCGGAAAGCCTGCTCTATAGTGTAAAACCTGGCTACTTTTAAGAATCCAAATATTTTCGCTAATAGCTTATGACCTATGAATCTTACTCCCATTCTCAGAAAGTCCTTTTGTCCGTAAAAGTTATACATCTGCCCAACCATTTTGCGTGACGACTTCTTACCCATAGTGTTACATATAACTACACCTTTTATCTCCTTTAGGTTGGGGTATTTTTTTAAGAACTCCTCAAAAAATATTTTAGTATAAAAGGGATCCCGCTGAGTTATAAACAGGATATTAAAATTATCCTTTCTGCTCGATTTCAGCTTCTGGTTGTTTCCCATATTATACGCTTTTCTCCCCAAACGGTTTTTATAAAACTCACTGCTGAGGCTAAATTGACGACACAAAAATACAAAGGCAAAGAGAACAATTTAATCCTCAAGTTAAAATGGTCTACTATCCAACCCAAAAGGGCAAAAAGATAAAAGAAAACCTGGAGAATGAAAATCAGATTGTAGAATCTATTTCCTAAAAGGGCTAAATCAGCGAAAAACAAGATGATAGCAAAAAATGGAATTAGCCAACGCAAGACCTTATGCGAAAACAATTGGAAGGAGACAAACCCATATCTAAAAGGGTTTAACAAACCTTTTACACTCAAAAGACCATTCATACCTCTGGAAATCACTCTTATTCTCATATTAAACTCCTGAGAAGATCTCTCGGTCGTCTGCTCGTATGCTATGGCCTCTGGTTCAAATGCTATACGATATCCTTTCCCCAAAATCTTTAATGGTTCTACTAAATCGCTGATAACATCTTTTCTTAGGGGCTCATATAATTCCCTCCTTACCGAATAGATGCAGCCGCAGGCTCCGGTTATGGTTTTGATTCGGGTCTGTCTGCTTTTAATAAAATTCTCATACTTCCAAAAGAGAATAGTGGCCAAACCGACCTGTGTGCCTTTTGGATCTATATATTCATACCTTCCACTAACCGCACCTACGGTATCGTCGTTATAATTGCGGACAAATTTCCTGATAGCATCTTCTTTGTATTCAGTGGTCACATCGGAAAAAATAATAACATCTCCCTTGGCTATCTTTACGGCTTGATTCTGGGTTTCCGTCTTCCCCACTCTCCCCTCAACCCGATGTAAGACAACGCCTCTATCATTGAATTCCCTAACAATCTCGTCAGTTCTATCCGTTGAGCCATCAGAGGCCACGATAATCTCCAGTTTGTCTTCAGGATAATCTAAGCTCAATGTATTTTCCAACTTTTTGTGGATGTTTCCCTCTTCGTTATAGGCGGTGATTAAAAAGGTCACTGAGGGCTCAATATCCATTTTATTAACTTTGTTATTAACCACCAAGGAGATGAGATAAATGAGGAGAGAATACCCAAAATATGTATATGCTATAATAAAGGCCATTAACCAAAAGATAACCTTGGCCATTCCTTACCCCTTTTTCAAGTTAAAATTAGCAATCAGCAATCAGTAACTTAGCCACTTACAGCGGACATCATTTTGACAGGATAACAGGATTTACTGGAATTTTAACTTCCCCAAGGGAACACCGAAGGACACCGAAAATATGCATAAACCGCAACCAAATAACTCACCGCAAAGACGCAAAGAACGCAAAGTTTGCCACGGAACATCACGGATATCGTAGATCGGGGCATGTGAAAGACGAGAAACAAGAGCCGAATGCCAGTCACTGATTTCACTGATAGAACATGAATGACATGAATATAATGAAAAGCTGAAAGAAGAAAATAAACGAACCGCAGATGAATGCAGATTTGCGCGGATAAAATCATCGTTGCCCTTGCTGGTGTGTCTACTACGATTGAATCCCGAAATGCCGCTTTAGCCGAAGTTATGGCTTATCTATACCTATCACGAGATTTCAAGATAGCCTTTTTTATAATCCATCACAGTTCTAAAGTGCTTCAGGAAACTTAAACCAAGTAAACCCCGAATTCCAGCAAGTTCCGGAATGTCATGACAGATGACTTCCACCTTTCGGGCCTGAGCCTCGCCAACAGCTATACTTTCTACTTGAAGTTTCGGAACTTCAATCCACCATTCGCTGTAATGATCTCCTGACGCTCAGGGGCAACAGCAGGATCATAACCAATGACCTTAAGCACAGACCAAGAAAGCGCGGTAAAAGCTGCTCCAGAGTCGAAAATCAAATCTATCCTAACTGAGCCTTTCGGGCCACAAATTTTGACATTTCTCACTACAATTGGGATACTGATGGGTAATCGCATGCAGGCCCCCTGATCAAAACATTACCGAATAGCCTTCAGGAACTGGGGGACCAGCAAAGGTGATATAAATATCTTTAAGCTCACGTTTAACTAATTCCCTATCAAAAATTCGGCGATCTTTGTTGTGAAGGATTACCTTCCCTTCTGGATTATCGCTTTCGTCAAGGGCATGGAAGGCAATCCATTCCCCTTGATATCTGGATTTCGCTTCTTCAAGTTTCATCTTGATTTCCCTCCTTCCTTAATTGAAATTAGCCACCTACTGCGGGGTTTTTTGACAGGATAACAGGATTTACGGGATTCTTAATATCCCTATCCCTTCTATCCTGACAATCCTGTATATCCTGTTCCAAAAAAGATTTTCTATGCTATAAATTTAAGAAATATCCATATTTGTACTGATTTCATCTGTGTGTATCTGCGTTCATCTGCGGTTGACTATTTCCTTATTTCGAAGGATTTCTTGATAAACTTCTAAATATCTTTCAGCCATCTTCGTCGAAGAATAATCATCTCTCACCTTGTTATATGAGTTTTGGGTAATCCTATTTATTTTGCCATTGTTGGCTCTCAAAATGGAAATTATGGCATCAGCCAATGCCCTTACATCTTTTGGTTTGACCAGAACTCCCAATTTGCCCTGCTCCAAGATTTTGGGTATCTCTCCTACGCTAGTTGCAACTATTGGCTTTCGAGCAGCCATAGCTTCCAGTAAAACCATTGGTAAACCTTCAATTAGTGAGGGCAAGACAAAGACATCCATTAAGGACAATATTTCGGGAATGTCTTTGCGGAAGCCAGTAAAAATGACCTTATCCTCCAGACCCATAGCCTTCGCTTGTTCCATCAATTTCTCTCTCAAGATACCATCTCCAACTATCAAGAAGGTGGTATCCAGGAATTTTTTTGAGACTTCTTTAGCTACCTGAAGAAGATAGATATGGCCTTTTTCCTTGGTAAGTCGTCCTATAGTGCCAACAATTTTATTACGAGGAGCTATTTTAAACTCCTCTCTAATATTTGTTTTCCGTATGCCCTTGAATCTGCTCAGATCAATCCCGTTATTAATTACTGAAACCTTACTTTTAGGTATCCGGGAATCTAATATCTCTTCTTTTATTTCATCGGAAACAGCTATAATCTTATTGAATCTCCGGAGGATTATCTTATCTAATCTTTCATAAAATTTCATTTTGAAACCGCTTCCGATCCAATTGTGGCAGGTGGTGATCAGAGGTAATCGAGTAAATGATGCGGCCATCAAAGCATAGAAATTTGCCTTATACCCATGGCAGTGAATTAGGTCAATTCTTTTTCCCTTTATGAATTTCCTTATTTGCAACATCGCTCGAGGGTCAAATCTGCCATTACAAGGGAAAACTTTGGCTTTCAAGCTAAGCTCTTCTGCTCTATCGGCTACTTCTGTATGCGGGTTTTGTCGGTTTCTGAAAACTCCAACATGTAACTTAAGTCCCGCCTGGGACAATTCCTTTGACAGTTGAACAACAACATTCTCTGCTCCAAAGAAACCCGTGCTGCTGATAAGCTGTAATATACGCAAAGGAATCAATTGGCACCCTCATAGCCTATGAGCTTCTAAATCGCCTGAGGCTTCAGATATTTTACTTTGTTGCAGTTGTTCCCTAATGAGGATATTTCCCCGGACTACCAATGCCAAAAAAACCCAGAAGAATCCTCCAAGTTGGATATATGTGAATCTATCACCGAACAAATTTGAAACCATAATGGAAATTACACAGGCACAAAATCCTAACCCTAAGCCTTTTAAAAAGTTATCTGAACTTTTTCTGAATAATCGCCATCCATGCTTAAAGGATAAATAAAAGATATAAAGTAAGACAAGAAGGCCACAAATACCCTGCTCCACAAGAAATTGCAAATAAACATTATGAACATTTCCGTGAACATCGTATGTATATCGGAAGTTACTATATCCTATCCCTGTTACGGGATTTTTTAAAAATGAACTTGAGGCATTCTTCCAAAGTATTACTCTATCACCGGAAGAGGATTCTAACTCTCCTGATTCTGTTATAGTCATTGTAATTCTTTCAACCACAGCATCAGGCAGTATTATAGTCCAATATGCTACTAGTAGAATTAACAACAATAATATTCGCCTATCCTTAACTACACTTATGAATAATAGACCCGCAAAAGAAGCAGCATATGCTCCTCTTGAAAAACTCCAAATTAAAGGATAACATGAAAATAGAAAAGTTAATAAGTAAAAACCGCGCCTAATTATATTCTTATCAAAATAAAAGAGTCCTAATGGGATAAAAAGAAAATGTGAAAAAAAGGATGCGAATTCATTTGGACCTAAATACGCAAAAGTCCCATACAATCCTCTTAAGTCATCTCTAAATTGCGTCACAGTTCTCCATCTAAAATCCTTCCAAAAATACCAGTCCATAAAGAAGATAGTCATTATCATAACTAATGATAGTAGTACTATATATCTCTTCTCTTTGATGTTATTTAGTACTATGAGAAATAAGATTGGTGGAATTATAAAATTTTTCCAAGATAAGAAGGCCGCATTACTTAAAACAAAGGGATTCCCTGTTCCCAAAAATGCAGCACCAGTTAGAAGACCTAACCATGATATGATAATCAGCGCAAATATTGGTATGTTGAATGGCGTTTTTTCTAAAAACTTATTATTCTTTTTATTAATAAACCATGATATAAAAAAAACTATTAAAAAAATATCGACAAAATCTTTACCCATCGGCAATTCATGCATTTTTACCAGAATATTCGTTAAAGGTAGCAATGGGATTAGAAATAGAATTCCTATTTCTATTTTCCTAAAAATCGTAATTAAGATTACGAGTATAGAAAAACAATACAATAGTAAAGGTACATATTTTGTTAGTCCAAGGCCTAGCATAAGATTTTGAGATGTTCTTATTTAAAGAACTTAGCTCCCTACGGTCGCTAACTTCCCATAGGGTCTCACCGACCCTATGGCGCTCCGCAATCCTGCGCTCGCTCGGATTGCTCCGCTGTCACCCTTGAAGGGGGCCTACCCCCTTCAAACTATCCCCCCGACGTTTCGGAATTTCTTAGAAATTCCGAAACGTCAACGTTAGTTTATCTTTTATAGATCAAGAAGGTTTTTATATAAGTTTCTATATTGTTTTGCCAGTGAATTGATTGAGAATTGGGTGCGGACTTTTCTTATTGCATTTTCTGATAGTTGTTTACGAAGTTGAATATCATCCATAAGATGCATAATTTCTGTTGTTAGATATCTTGCGTCTGGTTTTTCTACAATAATGCCGTCTTTCCCATGCTCTATTATGTCTTCGGTTACACCTTTAATTCTAAGTGCTATTACTGGAAGGCCACATGCCATAGCTTCCACGACTGCCGTACCAAAACCCTCTGCTCGTGAAGGAAAAACGAAGATGTCGGACGCTTTCAAATAATCTGCTACGGAATGTTGTTGACCAAGAAAAATAATGTTTTTACTGGATGAGTTTTCTATTATCTTTTTGAGCCGTAAATCAAACATTTTTTGTTTCTTGGTGACGCTACCTTTAGTCTCATAAGGTCCAATCATCAAGAGTGTTGTGTTGCTATGCTTCTTTACGACTTCATCCCAGGCATCAAAAAGAAGGTCACATCCTTTGCCAAGACGTATTCTTCCAATAAAAGATACAATAATTGCATCAGCTGGAAGTTTAAGAGATTGACGCAGCCTATTTTTCCCCTCGGAGGATATGGGTGTAAAAGTAGTAATATCCACCCCGTTTGGAATTAACGACAAACGAGACGGTGGTATTCTGGCACTAGTGCATGACCTTTTTAGAGCGGTGCTCATACAAATTACTCTATCGGCGTATTTTAAAAGATTGCCCTCGATGCTCCAGAGAAATGAATTTTTCTTGAGAGATTGTGGGTCATCGAACCCAAACGATGTTAATTTCACAATAACTGGTTTTTTCAAAAGCTTGCAGACGGAAAAAGCCAAAAAAGAGAAGGGCCATATGGAATGAAAATGTACTATATCGTAATTGGCCTTTTCTTTTATCAATCTAAGAACTATCTGTAAACTAAAGAACAAATAATGCCTTCTAACCGGTTTTACCGTCTTAAATCTAGTCACTGGGAACCCTTCTACATATTCAAATTTAGGTGAATTAACCCAATTTATCGATATAAACTCACAATCGATACCTTCTCTTCGAAGAGCCTTAGCTAACGTTAAAGCCTGTTTGCCTGCGCCACCATGCACAGGGGGGAAAAGTGTAAGAATCATCAATATTTTAATCTTATCTCTCCTTTTCCAACTAATAGATAAGTTTTATCCTTAGCACCAGGTGACGAATGTCATGTTTTTAGGAAAACTTGCTCTCGTATACCAGCTCCACCGTGAAGGGTGGAAAATACTAATCATACATACTGTTATTTGCTGATTATTTTCCACGATGCACTATCTATCTTTACTATGATTTTAAGAATAAGGATTTTATTTGAAAATAATACGAATATAAATCATTACTATTAATAATCATTATGTTTCTAACTTTTTCCCCGGTTGTTCTTGCGAACAAAAATAAAACTAATACAAAGGATAATGAATAACTTAAGGTGGTAGATAAGGCAGCCCCAAGAATATAATATCTTGGGATAAATAATATGTTGAGGACTATGTTTAAAACAAGACACACTGCGCTAATAACGGCCAATATTTCATGTTTGTTTATACTCATGAAATATCTTGCTAGTATTTTGTAACCAGACATGAAGATAATACCTGGCAAAAGAAAAGGCACAGCTTTAAATCCTGGAGTATATCCTTTTCCATATAAGATATCGATTATAGAGTGTCCAAATAGGAATATTATTACTGCCCCTGATGTGGTTAAAAACATAACATTTCTACAAACAATGCTGCTCAATTCCTGCATATCTCCTTTTGCCTTATCAATTAATGTCGGAAATAGAACAAATCCTGCGGAATCAGGAAGATAAAACAATAAAGCTACTAATCCTACAGCAATGGAGTAATATGCTACCTGAGTAGGAGTTAAAAAATATGCAATTAAGAATTTGTCTATATTGTAATGTAAATAGCCAGTCATGTTGATGGCATAGGCTTTTCGTGCAAAAGGAATTGCTTTTTTTATCAAACGAGTATTAAATTTGAAATTTAATTTAACATTTTTATTTACTATGATTATAAATATTAAAGCAGTTACTATTATAATAAGTGTGTATACAACTACTAACCCTGTTAATCCCGCATTAAATAAGATTAATATCACAAAAACTCCACAAAATATAAATACCCCTCGCAATATAGATAGGTAGTTTAATGTACCGATTTTATCGATTGAAACTAGGCCACTTCCAAAATACAATATAATAAGGGAGAAAGGACATATTGCGGTTACTATCAGGAGATGTTGGTACTGAACACCTTTCAATATTGTTGTTAAAATAATCTTATTGGATATTAGGACTAGAAAAACTGTTATTGATCCAGTCAAAATAGCCATCCAAAGAAAACTAGATAAAATAGTTGAGACTTCTTTTTTGTTCGTTTTAACAGAATAAACAATAGCAGGCGAAAATCCAAAGTTATTGACCGACTGCAGACTAGCAGGAAATTCCACAAGGAGAGACCATAGCCCTCTATTATAAGGGCCAAGATAACGTGCGGTAATTATTCCAGTAGCAGTTCGGATTATTCTTCCTGATACCCGGGCACCAAAAACTCCCAAAACGCGTTTTGCAAATTTCATAAAATTAACATGGGCTTAAAAAAAGGTGAGGACCCAAAAAATATTTCAGGTTGACCTAAAATTGTTAACTGATTAACGGACACATAGCTCCCCATTTGCATCTCTGTATCTATCTGTGAGCTTGGGATAAAACTCTATCCACTTACTGACTCTGTCTCTTTCTCTTTTTAGATCGATTCCACCTGTTCTCTGTTCAGCTCTTAGAAAATTTCCTAAAATATTTGATACACCTGAGATAAAAACAAGAACGGCTACTAAGGACAGGATATTCAAAAGCTTAGGGTCACCAAAAAGGAAGAAGATACCCTTGTTCCGACTAATAAAAAATGTCACTACACAAGAAAACAAAAGGGAAACAAAAAAGAAAGTAGAGTAAAACTGAGATTGAGATTCAGCCCTTTCCTGAGCCTTAACTTCTCCATAAAACCTAACTACTGAATGTTGCATTCCAAGCTTTGCAAAGGTCATAGAGAGTAAAATTGTAACATTGGCCAAGCTTAGAATTCCATAATCGCTAACTGCAAAAACCCATGTAAGTATAGGGAAAGAAATAAGTCCGGATGCCATGCCGAGGATGTTTGCCAAGGAATAGTGAGAAGATTGCTTAAGGAATCTCCCAATATCAGTCATCTGTCCGTTATCAACCTCCGTTAACTTTTTCAAATTTGAACCAAGCATATTAGAAGAAACTGAGATGAGATTTTTCCGATGCAGTTATCACATCTTCCATTGACAAATCCAACATCTTCAAAAAAATTTCCAAGACCTCGGGCTTGCTATTTGATTCCTCAGCTTTTGCTCGTTCAAGAGCTTCATCCCTCATCATTTGCTTCGCCCTGACCATAGCACTGTATTTTGTGGTTTTCTCACCAAATCCCCACTTTTTGACTACCAGATAGTTTTTTACCGGAGCAAAGAGGCAATCAACATGGTCCTTAGATGGTGACTCTCCCTTGCTCCATCCCACTTCCCTCTCAACAGTTTCCTTTATAACCTTATCATCCCAGTCCAGATAATCAGGGAGGTTTATTCCTCTCCTGTATCTGTTTAATCTGAAGTGCTTCAACCTCCGCAAAACTGCTTGGAATTTGGTAGAGGCCAAAAAATCCTCATATTCCTCAGGAGTGATTAAATCACCAACTACTTTCTTGAAGAATTGATTGTTATAAGAATATATTTTAGCTCCCCTGGATTCAATCTGAGCTGAAAATCCAGAGATTATTAAAGGGACATCCTCCTGTTTCGCGATTCTATAAACAGTTGCCCAGATACCCATATCACAAGGCCAACAGAACTGCCCAGCAGTCCGGAGGAAATGGGCATAAAGCTTCTTCATTAAGCTCCACGGCGGGCCATAACTGGCAAACCCAACATCAAGAGTTCGCACTGTTCTTTCTATATTCTTATAGGCTGCCTCAGTCTGGAGCCCATTTTTGAAGTTTACTGTCAGCACTTTTAGACCATAAACCTTTCGGAGGAGATAGACCGTGTAAGTGCTATCTTTTCCCCCACTGAAAGGAACTATACAGTCATACTTTTTGCCTCGCTTTTTAGCCCAATTGAATATTCCAATCAACTCATCTTGCAGCTTGTTCAGATCCCTCCCCCCCCACTTTTCGTCATACTCATGGCATTTGTTGCAGACACCGTTTTCGTCAAAAGTTATATCCGGGTAAGTCTCCGGTAAAATACATCTGCTACATCTTTTCATAATTTTGCTTTCCCTTCTAGCGAAGCTTCGCCTCAAACCGTCCAGCTATGGCAGCATAAACTGGGCGAAGCTTCGAATGTAAAATGAAGAATGTAGAATTAAGAATGAAAAAAACCTGAAGGCGAGGGCCTGGGGCTAAGCCTATCCTCCACCTCTTTCCTTCTGTCCTCAAAACTTGACACAAATTTTAAGATCTTGCCTTATGAAGCAGGCTAGTCTGAAGCCTCCCAAGAAGTGGCGGATTCTGCAAATTTCTTCTTTAAAAACCTGAGCGGAAAGACATCAAAAATCCCTGCCATCTGCAAGGCAAAATATGGCTCTAAAAACTCCCCTTTGAACCCCACAGAAATGCCTTCCGTCATACAAACTCTCCGCAGAGCAAACAGGTCAGTATTACCCTTATTGAATCCACTAATAAGAGTGCAGGCAGCGGAGAAACCACTATCCTTTAAAACCTGGATAATCTCACCATTGAAGTCATTCTTTGAACCGTTAGGATAGGCAAAAAACGAAATCTTTTCACTAAGTTTTCCCTCCAACAACTCTTTAGATTTCTCAATTTCATATTTGGCCTTCTCCAAAGGTAACCTGGTTAATATAGAATGGGATATTGTATGGGAGCCAAAGGATATACCATAACTCCTCATTTCTCCTATCTCTTTCCAGGAGAGCATTTGATCATTGAATTTCAAACTATGTGGATTGACTTTGAGTTCTTCTGACAGAAAATCCACCAGTTTCTGCATCCCTTGAGGGGGCAACTCTTTAGCATACGTGATAATATCATTGAGGGTTTTCTTTTTCATTGCTGGTGTGGACAATGGATATTTTCCTAAACCAAAACACTCCAGATTCAAAAACTCCTGGCTTGTTATTTCTATTATGCCGGTGATATTCTCAAACCATAAGGGAATTCTATCTTCAAGGGGCTGGAGAGTCAAAAATATTGTAGCCGGAGTTTTATACTTTTTTAAAATCGGGAAAGCGTTTATGTAGTTATCTTTATAACCATCATCAAAGGTAATTACGAATAAATCTTCAGAAATAGGCTTATTGCTGCGGAGAAGCTGCACCGCTTCTTCCAGGCTGATAATTTTAAAATGTCGCTTTAAATATCTTATCTGAGATTCAAAGTTTGCTACTGAAGTATTGAGTGATAAATAATCTGGACCACTATCATTTACCCGATGATAGGCCAAAATTTTAATTCCTCTTTGGTGAGGTAACAACCGCAATATTTCCCTTATAACTATAAATAGACCGGTATAATACAAACTTGCACTCAATGAAAGCTTCATTAACTTAGAAAGGAACAATCTCACATCTCGTCTCTCTCTCTGAACACTACCCTCTCTTCTTATCATCATCTTCTCTAATAAGGAGTCATACAGGGACTCTGTCTCCCTAATCATCTTTTCCAAAGGGAAATGTTGCTTTACCCTCTCTTTTCCAGCCATTCCCATTCTGTGAGCTAATGACTTATTCTCTAAAAGTTTAATAATCGCTTCTGCAAGAGCTTCGGGATTTTTAGGTGGTACTAAAAATCCCGTTTCCCCCTCTATTATAGCTTCAAGATTCCCCCCTACATTCGTAGCCACAACAGGTTTCCCTGCAGCCATTGATTCTAATATAGTGTTTGAGAATCCTTCGCTTAAAGATGTTAAGATTGAGATATCCATTATAGACAAAATCTTGGGAGTGTCAGACTGTCTTCCTGTAAAAAAGACATTTTCTCTAATTCCTAAAGTTTCAGAAAGTCTTATTGGATTATCCTCTAAAACCCCAATCCCTCTCCTATTATAACCAACGACAAGAAATTGTACTGTAGGTATTTCTTTTAAGATTATGGAGGCTGCTTCTAAAAAATACTTATGCCCCTTTATTGGACGTAATACTGCTAATATTCCAACTACTGGCTGTTTTGAGTTCAGCCCTAAAGAGTGTCTTAACTGATCAGTATTTACTTCCTCAGAAAATCTTTCCAGTTCTACACCATTATAGATCGTAACTATTTTATCTTCTGGTGTAGTCTGTCTGCACACAATCATTTTTTTTACAGCATTTGAGACCGCTATTATTTTATTAAATACTAATTTATTGATAATTTTATAGACAAGAAAGTCCTTCTTTTTTAACTTATATCCCATATCTCGCCTATTCGAAATTATAACAGGAACATTACATATTTTTGCAATCATTCCTCCCCAGAAATCGGAACTTTTATGATAAGTTACGATTACTTGGACATCCTCTCTTTTTATAAGTTTTATTAACCTAAATGTTTGTTTAAATGCATTTATATCATATATTTTTTTCATTTGTAGATTGATAACTTGGATTCCCTTTTGTTCTAAAATTTTTATTACATCCCCACCTTGTAAACAACAAACAATAGGCCTATATTTATTCAAGTCCAACCCTGTTACAACGTGAAACAAGTTCTTTTCTGCACCAGCCATACCGATAAAATTATCGATTAAGTAAAGGATAGTGATTTTTCCCATCAACTGCTCTCTTCGTTTTTCTTATGTGAATTTAAGTTGTCTAGCAAATCTTTATTTTAGAGGGACTTTCCAATCATAGAATCACAGCCACTGAAAACGCTTATAGATAACCCAATCCTCTCAGAGCCTGTTTCATCTTCTCATCTTCCGCTTCTGATATAACTTTCCCATCTTTCTTAGAAAGAGATTCTCTTTGAGAATGTTTGACAGGATTATTATTTATATAACCTTCACAAAGCATTCTGTCAGTACCTTTCCATCGACATCTATGGGAACAGGAATTCCCATCATGTACAGAACGGTAGGTAGAATGTCAATTATCTCTGCTCCCTTGATAATTTTATTTTTCCTTACGTTATTTCCTTTCAAGATGAGGATACCGTTTAGCTTGTGATTTCCAGTGCGCCATGGAGTGGGATCTGAAATAATCTCTTTGATGTTCTCTTTAGAGTGAAAGTAACAAACCCTATTATCTGAGAAAAAAACTAAATCTGGTGCTTTCTCAAAACATTCACCGAAATAAATTGGAAGCGTCCCAGAAAGTTGACATACTTACTCTAAAACTGTGGTGTGGATGCCACGCAGAACTATCCTGCAATGGCCTCTGAGTGATAAAGTCTTCCTCCAATACTGCCTTAGGCCCTCTTCATCAAACACCCTCTTCCAAAGAAGCTTGATGAGGTTCAGTGCTCCTCTGTCCGTCCAACTGCCACCAACCTTCTTTATCCTCCTTGCTAACTCCCTAATCCATCTCTCTATGTAACCTGTAGTCCGGGAAACCTGCTCACCAGAACTCAATAATAACTTCACATAGGTGAAGATACTCCCTGAAAGCCTCTCCACATACACAGCAGATGTCCTTAACCCCCGCTTGTCCAGCTCCTTGACTAAATCAGATAAGGCCCCCGTACTCTCCTCAAGCCTCTTGGCCAACGCCTCCCTGTCCTCTTCACTTAACTTCCCTCTCGGCCTTATCTTCAATATCTCCCTAAATTGCCTCCCCAAAGCATCCCTCGCTTCCTTGGTAAGTCCATCCCGCCAAAGCATGAACCCTAAATCCTTCTCCGCATGCCATATACACCTCTGATGCTCCATCCCCTTAAATAATAGATGCCTCTCTATCGTAGTGTTTCAGTAAAATATAGACAGTTGTGATTTTTTTAGGTTAGGGCAGAGATGAATGTTATATTATAAAAAAATCCCAAGGTTCGTCTTTTAGCAGCTTAAGAGCAACCTTTGCTCTCACTTTTAGCATTGCCAATATCTGATTATATAAAGATTCTAAACGGTTTTGTTCTATCAGTTGCCAGGTGGGTTTTGTGATGTAATCCTTTTTGCGTAAGCAATGTTTTTCAAACAGATCAGGAGGGAAAACAAATTTTTCACTAAAAACACTTGGAGTTGTCAGGCCACATGAAATCATAAAACCGTCTACTCTTTCTGCAGGGTAGGTAAAATGAAGCCAACTTTTTTATTGTAGTTATTTAATATTCGCCAAATTGGCGTTCCGTTTCGAACTGTAGCATCGATAGTAGAACATCTATATGTTCCATCAACTCTGTATATAAACCCAAATACTCCAGTCTTACCTGGGTTTCTCCCGGTTAGAAACGAAGTCCAAGCACAAGGTGATATGAGGGGGATTGTAGATTTTAGCTGACCTGATATCCCTTCATTAATAAGTTTGCTTAAATTCGGCAATTTGTTTCCACGCAACCACGGATTTATCAAGTCAAAGGTTGCAGCATCTAATCCAATCACTAAAGCTCTAGTCATTATTTTTTCTCCTTAACTTGCTATAACTTCTTTTGGGATTGGTATTTGTCGTGATTATAACTTTTAGCAGTAATTAATTTAGTTAAGTGTCGTATCCAGAAAGACATAGAAATTATATTTATTTGAAAATGTTGACTGTTATAGAACAAATCGGCTTTGTTTCGCGGTAAAAAACTTATCAGTAAAGTTTACTAGCCTGCTTCATAAGGCAACTTCTTAAAATTTGTGTCAAGTTTTGGGGGCAGGAAGAAAGATGTAGACAATGAGCTTAGCCCCAGGCCCCTCGGCTTTAGGTTTTTTCATTCTTAATTCTACATTCTTCATTTTACATTCGAAGCTTCGCCCAGTTTATGCTGCCATAGCTCAACGGTTTGAGGCGAAGCTTCGCTATATTATTTGGTCCTATATCCATTTAGAGACAACAGCCAAGGTGCTTTTTAAGTTAAAGAAGAATTTCTTGGTGAAATGCTTCATAAGCATCAAAAACAAGAAAAAGGTGGGGGCAGGATCGCTTATTCTAGATATGGCAAGGCTCCTAATGCCTTTCAATGAAGTTATCCACGCATTAAGAGAAAGATCCCCTCTTTTGAAATACCTATAACTTGCACCGATATCTAATTCTTCGTTTATCCACCGGATTCTTCTCTGGTTATAAATTACTTGAATATGTCTTTTCTTGGTTGGATCATAATTGGTTAAATCATAAAAGGCTATTGCACATAAATTAACTCCTGATGCTGTACATAGTGTATGCCACAGACCTGTTCTAGCATTTATTTCTATAATCTTAAATTTATTGTCTCTAGGATCTTTTTTAAATTCTATATCACAGAGTCCTTTAAATTTCATTTTCTTCAACGTTGAGATACTTAGATCTAGCAAAAATCCATCACTGATGCTTTCAGCTAAACTCGTTACACCAAACCCTGGTGGGTATTGTCTTATTTTTCTTCCTAACGAAACACCCTTTGGTTTGGCATCTAATCCAAAGTATGCGCCACAAAAGTAAATTGTATCGTCCTTGCCGGAAATTACTTCTTGTATCATGATTTGTTCAAACATGTCGTTTACACTCTTACAAATTTTTAGGAGTTCCCTTTGAGATTCGGCCAAAAGGACCTTTTTGTTAAACCTGTCTTCAAATAATCTGGTAAGTGCAGGTTTGATTATACAGGGATATCCTATGTTACTAGAAATCCTTGATAACTCTTCCATAGTACTAAAATAATATGTCTTAGGATACGGAATACCAAGGACCTCACAAGTTCTGTAAAACTCTTTTTTGTTAACTATTTTCTCCAAAAGATTCCTTTCTGGTAAAGCAAATAAGAAATATCGTCCTAGAATTTCCCTATTCCTAGAAATAAATAAGATATAATCATCACTTTCAGCAAATAAGACTATTCTTCTTTTTATTTTATTGCCAAAATCTATTAAAAACTGTAAAAGTTTTTCCTCCTCATTGATATCCGGAGATCGAATAGGAATGCAATACCTTGAAAAACGGCCAATCTCCCTATTGTCTTGGTAAAATCCGACGGTTTTAATTCCTTCCTTGGCTAGGCTTCTAATGATACCCAAACCATTTACCCAAAGTCCTAGAATAACTGCAGTCGGCGTCTCATGCATTGGAACCTTTTGTTAGTTGTTCAATTTTCCTGCCTGTTCAAAGAAAATCTATGCAATCTGGGTAATATTTTATTTTTTGAACCAAAAAATGAAAACGAAATATAGGGTTGAGCGTATCTCTCCCTGTTCCAGGGCCAATCTCGCCACTTATTATCGGAAGTCAGACCGCCCTCTGTCACAATGAAATGCCCGTGAGGATTCCACTTGATATCATAACCAAAAGTATGAATGAAGCTAATCATTCCATGCTTAACAATCCCCTTTTCCATCCCCCACAAGCGAATAACCTTCTCCCCAGTTTTGGGAATCAATTTCAGTAAACCTCGCGCATAAGCAAAAATACCCCATAACACCTCAGGCATGGTAAAAATGATATGACGATGAGCTACGTTTAATACTTTGGACCTGGCTTTCCTAACCCAATTCTCCGTCCGCCGATAGCCACATCTATTGCAAAAACTTTTGCCACAGGAGAAACCCACTTTATGTTCAAAACCGCAATCTTCACACTTATGAACTGAATAACCGTTCTTAATATCGCCACAGAGCATAACCGCCCTTAGAACTTCTCGAAGATAAACAGAACGGGCTGATTCATATCTATCTAAAATTTGCCAAACTAATCCATTATGAGTAAGAATATCTAAAATCTTATATAGACTCTTTCTTGGAGCTTTCTTGATAGCCTTTAGGGGTCTCATACCCTAAAGATAATCGATTTATCCAATTTGGCAATTTTTTTGTACCCCTTTAGATAACTACTTTACAAATACTTAAACGTAAGAATTCTTAAAAAAGGCAGAGTAAATTCCTATCCAGAGGCTGTTTAAAAATAGAATTTTCGTCCTATGATCAGAGGTTCCCATCCGGC
>CAZVGK010000022.1:0-55000 GCA_964626665.1 uncultured Gemmatimonadota bacterium
AATTAAGTTTTTTGAAAGTATTTTCACTGCTTTAATAGTTGCCTCTATGGGTGGTATCATCACGGCAGTCAAATTAGATGTAATAAATAATGTTTTAGTTCTAACAGGATTGCTTTTGCTTCCCATTTGTTCTTGTATCGCACTTTACTTTGGCATACGAAATCTAAATCGAGAGTCAAGGCTTCTTTTTATCGAAGAAGCGTCAATGTTTAAAATACTAAAACTTATTTCGTTACCTGATAAAGTTCCTGAGAGCAAAAGGTGGATACCTGGTGATGAATTTCTTCTACCACCGAAATACAGAGACTACAAATATGGGATGGATGAAATAAAGGAGAATCCTAATTTTGAAGAATGGCTTGATTTAAGAACTAAGAAGCATGAATTCTCACACGTCATTAATTACCTATTTGCATCTGAAATAGTGATTTCTCTATTGTTAATCATTGCTATCATTTGTTATTACTACTTCGCCTAACACCAGATATACGGCTTCACTTCGCTCCGCCCAAATGCCTTCGGCATTTCGTATATCTGGGAAACGTTAGATGAGATTGCATTTTTATGATACACAGGTAACATTATGTTAGCTTTGTTTCTTGGAGCTGGCTTTTCAAAGTGGGCTGCGAATTTGCCAGTGGCTAGTCAGTTATTCGATTTTGATATTGAACCATGGGGGCCTCGTGAGTATAAGAAACTTGAGGTTGTAAAATTGCTTAAACATAATTGGGATATATCTCACCCTTATGGGCTTACCGAACAATTTATAGCAGATGCATTGAATTTTCAGAAGAATAACAAAGAGGCAGTTCTTTGGTATCTTGTTCGTAGGCTTTCGGAACCATTCATTTGGAAAGAATTTCATGCACAGAGATGGCGAAGACATGTCTTGATGATCGATGAAAACCGCAGATTTAATATTAATGGCGTTAATAAAACAAGGAGCTTTCTCCAACGATTTTGCGGTCCAGCATTGGCAGGCATTGTTACTACAAATTACGATATGCTGGTGGAATATGCACTCGGGACAAAGGGATTTAATTATGGTGTTCCCAATCAAACACTGATGGGTCGAGGACCTTATCCAGTTTCTCAGTGGAGGAATCCCGTTGCACTCAAAGGGATGATTCCTCTTGCGAAAATTCATGGAAGTATCTCATGGGATGAAAATGCTTATTATACAGATGGGAGACGTGGATTAACGGGTCATGCTTTGATTGTGGCACCAACCCCCGAGAAACAACCCTCAGAATCTTTGAAATCTGTTTGGAATTTGTCTAAAAAAATTCTTAGAAAAGCAACAGAAATGATTGTTTTTGGGTTTGCATTTAACCCTTACGATGAAGCAGTTTTGAATCTTCTAAAATTTGAAGGTAAAAATTTGAAGTCTGTTCCTTTAGTCGACATTGAACCCAACACTGAAGCAGCTCACATTCTATGGCCAAACGCTAATATTGTATCAGTAAAGCCTCCGCCAGACGGAAACAAGGAAATACAAGATTGGCAATGATATGTTTAGAAATATGAGCGCAACTTCATTTAACAGCGTGTTTTCGGTTCGCTTCGCTCACCTAAATGCCTTCGGCAACTTCGCAAACACGCAAGACGTTAGTCGAAATGCCAACTAATAGTCAAACAGTCAATCATGTTCGGAAGGAGGTATTAAATGCATCATATTAAACTCAGTGGCAGTTATGAGCAGATGGGACGTAAGCAAGGGCGTTTATTAAAGCGGAGTGGCTTTACCCTGCCACCACCAGATGAAAAGATGTTGCGTTTTGCTAGGCAGTGTGAGGAGATAGTGGGTCAGTATATGCCAGAGTTGTTAGACGAGATTCGCGGTGTAGCGGAGGGGGCTGAGATAGACTATGAGGCGATTATGACCCTTACCATGACTGCTCCTTTTGATCCTGATGAGGTACCCAGTTGCGCTGTAGTGGCCGTAATGTCAGAGCGAACAGCGGATGGGCGCATGATTATTGGCCGAAACTATGATATGTTCGAGGATGTATCGAAGGAGGGTGCTACGACCTATCGCACTTATCCTGAGGGACACTATGCCAGCGTGGGTAACTGCGACATCTGGGTGGGACGTTGGGACGGACTGAATGAGGCCGGTCTCTTTACAGGAACTACCGCTCTTTTCTTGCCGGAGCCTAAACCAGCCCTACCAGGCCCGGTCGGTTGGTTCATTGGACGGCATATACTTGATCACTGCGCAACAGTGGACGAGGCAGTCGAGTTTATTAAAAGTCTGCCTTGCACGGGGAGTGGCGGTAGACTTATAGCAGATAATTCTGGTAAGGCTGTGGCGATGGAATCAAGTGTGGAAGGGAGAGAGCTTCGTTATCCAGAAGATGGGTTTTTGATATTAACCAATCACGCAGTCTGTCCAGCATTTGCAGGAAAGGATCGCGATAGCGAGTACTTTGCGGATTCTCAGGCCCGATACAATCGGCTCC
The DNA here is from genome assembly GCA_964626665.1 of uncultured Gemmatimonadota bacterium. Classification (GTDB taxonomy): domain Bacteria; phylum SM23-81; class DAOVCL01; order DAOVCL01; family DAOVCL01; genus DAOVCL01. The sequence continues at coordinate 2,463 of CAZVGK010000022.1, forward strand.
ATGAGTTGCTCGGTGGGACGAAAGTGATAGACGTTGAAATGGTGAAAAAAGCGATGTCCGATCACAAAGGTGGGGTTTGCTCACACAAAGTGGATTCTTCCGGGCGCAAGGACAGCACCATTTGGTCCGTCGTAGCCCATCCAGGTGAGCGGCAGGTAGATATTGCAGAAGGACACCCTTGTCGGGCAAAATATCGAACAGTGAGTTTCTAAGACAGAGAATGCAACCACAACAGAAGGCTGCTGAGAGGGTGGAATAGTTGGCACTTCGGCTAACACGGGCTTTGCGGTTCACTGCGTTTGCCCAAATGCTTCGCACTTCGCAAAGCCCGAGAACGTTATATGAAAGACTGTGCCATAAAAGGAGATGATGAATATGGAGAATAAAGAAAATCTAAAAGAATACATGCTAAAGGAGATTGATATAATTCAGGATATCATAAAGCGAATGGCATTTAACTCTTTTATGATAAAAGGATGGGCTATAACCCTTGTTGTTGTGGCTTTATTGTTAAAAGGCACAGAGAAGTATCAAGTTTGGCTTGCCTTTATTCCATTGTTAGTTTTTTGGTTTTTGGACGCTTACTTTTTATGGCAGGAACGGATGTATAGAAAGTTGTATAAATGGGTTATCAATAATAGGCTGAAAACAGAAGAATATTTATTTGATATGGATGCTTACCGATTTAAAAATAAAGTTCAGTCAATACCTCGGATTATGTTTTCTATAACTCTAGGTTGGTTCTATGGTTCTATAGCAATTTTGGTTATAATTTACGCTTTAATATTATTAATCATGAAAGGAGGATGTTAAAATGGCAAGAAGAGTGTTTTTCAGTTTTCACTATGAATACGTTTGGAAGGTGAACCAAATTAGAAGCATGCCAAACGTTATTGGTACATCTGCTGCTGGATTTCAAGACGCTTCCCTATGGGAAGAAGCAAAGAAGAAGGGAGACAAAGAAATCAAGCGAATGATTGATAAGGGGTTAGAAAATACATCAGTAACTGTGGTGTGTGTCACATACGGTACAACCAGCAGGAAGTATATTAACTATGAAATTGACAAATCCCTTGAAAGAGGTAACGGGCTTGTTGCAGTACAGATTCATCATTTGAAGGATCAAAATGGGCAAACTGGCTCACCGGGAGCAATTCCTTCCCAAATCGAAGCGAATGGGTTCAAGGCTTACAAATACACGAATAAAGAAGCTTTGGCACGCTGGATAGAAGAAGCAGCCCAAAAGGCAGGGAGATAAAATATAAGAAGGGAAATAGGCACAGTCCATCGTATAACACAGCATATACGCAATGCCCTGCCTGAAAAATGAATGGAGGATGAGGTAAATGGCAACGCTAATTTTTAAAGGGAAAACCTTTGTCCAGAACCATCATCTGGCGGTGAAGTATCATCAACTTGTTCCCAAGAAAGACAAAAGTTTGACGGATAAGGTTAGTCTCAATGACAACCTCATACTTCACGGTGATAATCTTAAAGCATTGAAAGCTCTTCTTCCCACTTATGCCGGAAAGGTGAAGTGTATCTACATTGACCCGCCATACAATACTGGAAATGAAAGATGGGTATATAACGACAATGTCAACAGTCCGATGATGCAGGAGTGGCTTGGGAAGATCGTAGATAAGGAGGATTTTACTCGTCACGATAAATGGCTCTGTATGATGATGCCAAGATTGAAGTTATTGAGAGAATTGCTGAAGGAAGATGGGGTTATTTTTGTGAGTATTGATGATAATGAACAGCATCATTTAAGAATGTTGATGGATGAAGTGTTTCAAAAGGAGAATTTTATAACAAACATTATTTGGCAAAAGAAATTTTCACCACAAAATGATGCAAAATATTTTTCTGATAATCATGATTTTATTGTGGTTTATGCTAAAAAGAAAAATATATCAGATGAAAAAAATGGTTGGATCCGCAATTTATTGCCCCGCACAGAGAGTATGGAAGAAAGATATTCCAATCCGGACAATGATCCAAGAGGACTATGGTCTTCAAGTGATTTATCTGTAAAAACTTACTCTAAAGATTATGATTATCCAATTACTACACCCTCAGGCAAAGTAATCAATCCTACAAGAGGGCGTTGTTGGAGAACATCAAAAAAGAATTTGATGAAATTGATAGCAGATAATCGGATTTGGTTTGGTCCGAACGGAAGTAATGTTCCAAGAATCAAAAGATTCTTGTCTGAAGTTCAGAAAGGATTAGTACCTCTTACAATATGGCTTCATAAAGATGTCGGTCACAATCAAAAAGCAAGACAAGAACTAAAAGAAATATTCTCGGATTCGGATTTTCCTTTTGAAACACCTAAACCAGTTGGATTAGTCCAAAGGATTTTACAAATTGCATCAGATCAATCTTCCATCATTCTTGACTCCTTTGCAGGTTCCGGCACAACTGCTCACGCTGTTTTGGACCTAAACAAAGAAGATGGTGGCAATCGTAAATTTATCTTGGTTGAGTGTGAGGATTATGCGGATAAGATTACTGCTGAAAGAGTGAGAAGGGTTGTCAAAGGTGTTCCAAATGCAAAGGATGAGAAATTGAGAGAAGGACTTGGTGGCACATTCAGTTATTTTGAACTTGGCGACCCGATTGAGATGGAGAGTATCTTAGAAGGGGATAAGCTCCCGAGTTTCCTTGAACTTGCCCGATATGTTTTCTATACCGCCACAGGCGAAGAATTTGACCCATCAAAAGTGGATGAAAAGAGAAACTTTATCGGAGAATCAAAAGAATATGAGGTTTATCTCTTCTATAAGCCGGATATTGAATATCTTAAAGCAACTGCTCTTACGCTTGAAAGGGCGAAGACTTTGGGTCCATACAAAGGCAAAAAACGATTGGTTTTTGCGCCCAGCAAATACCTTGATACAGATTATCTTTTAGAATACCGCATTGACTATTGTCAACTGCCATTTGAGATTTACAGATTGAAGGAATGAGTTTGCGTTGATTATGAGAATTATTATTGCCCTTCGCATATAGATTTGAAAAACTGCGAACACTGTTCGCAGAAATTAGTTGGATGGATATATGAAAACTGCAGGCACTGTCTGCAGAAATTAGGCTGAATAATTATGGAACTCAAAGAATATCAGAAAAAGACATTAGAACAGGTCAAGCGTTATCTTGGGTCACTTGCTGAATTTAAGGCAAAGAATGAAAAGGCAACAGAGATAGACCCTGATCTTTCAATAAACTTTCCGTTAAAGGCTTGGGAAAAGGTTATTGGGATAACTTACTATTCAAAGAAGAATGGATTGAGGGAAGCATTACCAGATTTTTACCTTAAGATTCCCACAGGTGGAGGCAAAACATTTCTTGCTTGTCACACAATTGATTTGATAAATAGAATTTATCTCAAAAAGCAAACAGGGATTGTCCTTTGGATTGTCCCAACCACACAGATTTACAGGCAGACTCTTGCCAGTTTAAGAAATCGCGAACATCCTTATCGTCAGGTTTTGGATATCTCAAGTGGGGGAAGAACCACTGTATTGGAGAAAATGGATAGATTCACCAAATTAGATGTAGAGGAAAATCTGGTGGTCATGCTATTGATGCTGCCATCAGCCAGCAGGCGGAATAAAGAGGTCCTGAAGGTTTTTAAGGATAGTGGTAGTTTCGGTGAGTTTTTCCCATGGGAAGATGATAGAGAGGGGAATGAGAAACTCATAAAAGAATTTCCCAATTTAGATTATTTCGGTGATGGAGGAAGTTTCTATGGCAGGATTGTAAAAACCTCTCTTGGGAATACTTTAAGGGTTCTAAAACCTATAATTATCATTGACGAAGGGCATAAGGCATATAGCGAAATTGCTCAAAAGACCATCAGAGATTTCAATCCATCCATAATTGTAGAATTGTCCGCTACACCGCCTAAAGACAGTAATATTTTGGTCAACATCAGCGGACAGGCGCTTAATCAGGAAGAAATGATTAAACTTGATTTGCACATTACGGTTAAAGCAAGCTTGGATTGGAAAGATGCAATGCTGGCGGCTGTTGAGAAACGAAATCTTTTGGAACAAAGAGCCAAAGAATATGAAGCTAATACCGGAGAGTATTTACGGCCCATTTGTCTCATCCAGGCAGAAAGAACAGGTAAAGAGCAGAGAGGCACAAGATATATTCATGCAGAAGATGTCAAAGAATACTTGATTAAGCAATGTGGTATTTCTGAGGGTGAGATAGCCATAAAAAGCAGTGAAAAGGACGACATTGAGGGGATTGACCTCCTAAGCAGGAATTGTCCAATTCGCTATATCATTACCAAGCAAGCATTGCAGGAAGGCTGGGATTGCGCTTTTGCTTATCTTCTTACAATTTTAACCAATCCAAGTTCACAGCTTAGCATTACCCAGTTAGTGGGAAGAATTTTGAGACAACCAAAGGCCAGAAAAACAAGAGTAAAAGAGCTTGATGAGAGTTATGTCTTTTGTTTCCGGCAAAAAGCAAGAGAACTTTTAGAAAATGTGAAAAGAGGGTTTGAAACAGAGGGGCTGGGAGATTTGGCAGGTAAGGTAACAGTGGATGAAGGAGATACAGAAAGTGAAGAGGCAACAAAAACAAGGTCTGTCAGCTATAGAGAAAAGTTCAAAAAGTTTGAAGGGCGGATTTATCTGCCCAAGTTCGTTATTCAAGAAAGAGGAAGTTGGCGAGATGTTAGTTATGAGATGGATATTCTGAGCAGGGTTGATTGGAGTAAAGTTAATCTTCAGGCATTAGCAGATATTTCATTGGGAGAAATAAAGGCAAAGGAAGAAAAAGTTACGGTAAGTCTTAGTAAAGATGAAAAGAAAGTCATTGAGACTAAAGAATTCGTTGCCAAAGAAGGAGGTTTGGAAATCAACAAGGTTTTTATCACCCGACAAATCTTGGATATTGTTCCCAATTCCTGGGTAGCCTATGAGATCGGCAAGAAAGCAATGGATATTTTTTTAAGTAAATATGATGAAAAGACGGTAACAAATAATCTCGTTTTTATCATTGAAGAATTGAGAAAGTGTGTTGAAAAAGAAAGAGATAGATTGGCAGAGCAAGTATTTAGAGATCTTATTGAAAGAAAAATTTTGTGGTTCTTTTTGCTTTCCGATAAAGGTGGCTACAAATTACCGAATCATATAAAGGTTAGAAAAAATCTTAAACCTCTTGTGAGGAATGATTACACCCCAATACAGCAAAGCTTATTTGACTTCGTTCCCGAAGAAGAGTTTAACGAGATGGAGAAGTCCGTGGCACTTTACCTTGATGAGCAGGAAAGACTTTTATGGTGGTACAGAAACTTAGCAAGGCAGGATTATTACATTCAAGGATGGAAAAAACATAAGATTTATCCTGATTTTATTTTCGCTGATACTGATGACAAAAAACAAGATGATTACAACAAGATATATGTAGTTGAGACAAAAGGATTACATCTAAAAAACGAAGACACTGATTACAAGAAGAGTATTTTTGATTTCTGCAATAGATTGGGACAACAAAGAGATTGGGGAGAACTGAATTTAGAATTTGCTGGGAAAAGAATTGAGTTTCAGGTTATTTTTGAAAACGAGTGGGAGACGAGAATCAATAAAATATTCAGGGTTTGATATGGTAAGAATGGATATGTGCGGCGTTTTAAACCGTGCAAAAGATTACGCTTTGTGCCGTTCAAATTCTGCTTATGCAGAATTTATTTTATACCAAAATCGTCATGCGAATTGTTAACCTTAAAAGTTTAAAGTATCTCTTCTTTTTACCCTCATTCTTGCCATCAACTCCCCAACCCATGGGGGAAATAGCAAGACCATAAAGCAAGCTCAGTATCAGGCATATAGAGCAGTTAATAAAAAACTTATCAGTCTTTACTGGGATATAGGTAAATCCATTGTTGAAAAACAAGAGAAATTAGGTTGGGGACAGAAAATAATTCAGCAACTTGCCGAAGATCTGCAAAAAGAGTTCCCTAAAAATAGTGGCTTTTCTTATGCAAACTTAGATCGAATGGGGAAGTTTCATCTTGCCTACAAGGACAATCCAAAAATCGCACAACTTGTGCGAGAAATACCCTGGGGACAGAACATCGCTTAAAGATTTAAGAAGACTTGAAAGAGCAAAAGCAGATGGGAGTGAGTACATAAAAGGTCTCGTTGAAATTTATAATCGATACAGAATGGGCGACCTAAAATCTACGGAAAGAGAGGAACAAGAATACAAACCTGTCGAGTTAGTCTGCTGCGAACGGTTGAAATGATTAATTCAGAAGAGTTAAGCTAAGCGAAGGAATTTCCCCTTTCTTCAGAAGCAAGTAACTTCTCGATTCATAGATATCCAGATGAGCTTACCCAGCAGTCCTACTGTAAAAACAGGTTTTTAGATCTGTCTGAGAAAAGTTCACTCGCATTTCCACCCTACAAGGATCCCTTTGGGTTGAGGATATTTTATGAAGCGCCTTCATCCCTCAAATAATTCCGATTTGGGCACGGTTTTGGAAAGCATCAAAGATCTGCTCAGGTCCAAATCTGTCCAGTTTAAAGAGGTGCATCACCAACCGACGAGGACCTCTAGGGAATCAGCGCTGGCGAGGGGTGAGAACCTTGCCATCGGCGGGAAGGCCCTTGTCTTAAAGGTGGATGATACCTTTAAGCTCTTTGTGCTCAGTGCAGCAAGAAGGCTGGATTCCTCGGCCATAAAGAAGCATTTTCACGCCAAGGGGATTAGATTCGCCGGTAGGGAAGAACTTAAAAAATTGACTGGGCTGGAACCAGGTTCCATCCCTCCGTTTGGAAGGCCAATAATCGATTTAGAGCTGTTTGTGGATGAATCGATCTTAAACAATGCGAAAATCGCTTTCAACGCTGGTTCCCTGACCGATTCAATAGTGATGGCAGTAAAAGACTATCTGCAATTGGCAGAGCCTAAGCTCTTTAGCTTTTCGACCAAGGTTTGATAGAGATCCCCACAATGACACATAGCCCAGTAAGTTTCAATAAGTTAAGCCAATTTGTTCCAGCCCCAACCAGGGGGCAATTTTAGAGTGCATTATAGCTTGCCCCCGGTTTTTTATGTCTCACTGTAAAACATAGTCCATTTAAGCCCGGTAGTGGATTCTTCCAATTTCTACTAATCTTCATTTAAACCGATGGGAAGGTGACAGTTAGGTGATTAACCTCAAGATGGTGATTTCCCTGCTTCCTCTCAGTCTTATCCTATCCTTGGCCCTCTTAGGCCAGGGAGAGGACTCTCAGACTATATTGAGGAGAATGGAGGCCAGGGTGGACAGCCTCTCCGACTTTTCCACCGAGTTTGTGCAGAGGATAAGCTATTCTCTGAGCGGGAAGAGAAAGAGTTTCCAAGGTAGGCTCTACCTGAAGAGGCCAGGGAAGTTCCGGATAGAGACCAAGGATTACGCCTTTGTTTCCGATTCCCACACCCTCTGGGTCTTCTCGGCCCGCAACCAACAGGTGACTACTTACCAAGCAGATTCCGCCCCTCCCTCCCTCAACCCCTATTCCATCCTTTTAGATTTTCGGAAGGAGTTTGATCTGGACACCCTTATGGTGCTCAGCGGTTCTGAGAAAAGAACAATTTATCTCCAGCTTCATCCCAAGGATGAGGGATATATAAAGCTATTAGAGATCTGGTGCGATGGGGGGGATCTTCTCCCCCGGAGGGTAAGATATGTGGATAATGCGGATAATTTAGTGGACTTCAATTTCCAGGTGATTGGTTTTGATCAGGGGATTAGCGATTCCATCTTTAGCTATTCCCCTGCAAAAGGGATAGAGGTAATTGATATGAGGCGGAGGGATGAAAGATAAGTTCTACCTGTTGAGCTTGGGATGTCCCAAGAACTTGGTTGATTCAGAGGCTATGGTTGGCAGGTTGATCCGGGCCGGTTTCTCCTTCACCACCTCCCCCTCGCAAGCAGATCTTCTCCTGGTGAATACCTGTGGTTTCATCGATGATGCTCAGGCCGAATCGATAGAGGCTATCCTCCAGCTTTCCCAATTAAAGAAGAAGCTGATAGTGACCGGCTGCTTAGCCCAGATCGAAGGTAGGCAAATCTTTCGCCGTATTCCAGAGGTCTCCGCAGTGGTGGGCATTGCTGGGGAGAAGGAGATTTCCCAAATCTGTCTGCATCTTATGCAAACCAATCAACGTATTCTCAAGCTGGGCCCCCCTTATCCGGACCAAGGTGAATATACGATCTTCAAACCTCTTACCCCCTTTTACACCTCCTACCTGAAGATAGCCGATGGTTGTGACAACCGCTGTAGCTATTGTCTCATCCCCAAGATCAGAGGGAGATTGAAGAGCATACCAATGGAGCTTGTAATGCAGCGGGCTAGGCTTATGGCCCAGAGGGGGGTAAGGGAGATAATCTTGGTGGCTCAGGACCTCTCCTCCTATGGTGCGGATCTCTACGGGAAGCCAATGCTTGCTGAGCTACTCAGGCAATTGGATGGATTGGAGGGGCCAAGTTGGATCAGACTTCTTTATCTTCATCCAGCTCACCTAAGTCAAGAGTTGATAGAGGTAATAGCCTCTGGGGATAAGATCTGCAAATACCTTGACCTCCCCCTGCAGCACATATCGGACCGCATCCTGAAGGAGATGAATCGAAAGACGAGAGGCGAAGAACTGGAGGAACTCATCTCCCTCCTCAGGGCCTCCATACCGGGAGTAGTGTTGCGGACAACTTTCATTGTGGGATTCCCAGGGGAGAGCGAGGAGGAGTTTGAGGAGCTTCTGAGGTTCGTCTGGATGGGTAAGTTTGAAAAGTTGGGATGTTTTATCTACTCCCCGCAGAGGGGAACCTCAGCGGCAAGGCTACCCAATAAAGTCCCCTTGGAAGTGAAGAGGGAAAGGCAGGAGAGGCTCCTGGCCCTGCAGGCGGAGGTCTCTCGGATGGTAAACCAGAGAAGGGTCGGTAGAAGGGAGGTGGCCCTCATTGAGGGGAGGCTCTCTTTAGATACTTATGCTGGCCGCACCCAGGGGGAGGCCCCGGAGATAGATGGTCAGGTTATCGTCAAAGGGAGGGATCTGAGACCGGGAGATATGGTGATGGTTAGGATCACTGGTGCCTCTGACTTTGACCTTAGCGCCCAAGTAATCAATGATGCTAAAGCACAGGGCGCCAGTTTGGGCAGTTAGTCTTCGCCCTGTTTTTGTCTCAATGAAACCGCTTCTAAGGATTGAATAATTCCCGAAAGGGTAAGTTGTTTTCGGAGATTCTTACAAAGCCCCTCCAATCGGGATAGAGGAAAATTCTGAGGCAAATTTTGAAGAGAATAAATTGCCTTTGGCTATTTTGGGGGATTTTAATTTCAGCCGCTGTGAATAGCCACCCTTCTAATGCCTCAGGCAATACCTTATTGGCGAGGGACGCCAGACATTTTCTCAATGTTGGCTGGGGTTTAACCCAGGCTCCACTTCACTTTAACCCTACCGATTGGGGGCGAACCTGTCTTCTGGCTGGCTCAACCGGTTTGTTGTTTGCCGTAGACAAAAATGTGAAAAGATTTACCCTCTCCCATCGCAGTTCCTTCTATGATGAGCTCTTTAACCTCGATCAATACTACGGGAACCGCTATACGTTAGATTCGGCCATTGGATTATATGGCTTAGGCTATCTTCTTAAAAACAACAGGGTTCGCCTGATGGGGCTTTATTCCATAGAGGCGATCTTTTACTCGGAGAACTTAACGGCCTGGTTAAAAATGTTTTTAGGAAGGCGCCGTCCCTGTGCTGGGGAGGACAATCTGGTCTTTAAACCCTTTAAGCATCAAGCCCTCTACAGCTCTCTGCCCAGCGGCCACGCCACCGTTGGCTTTGCTGCCTCCACTGTGCTGGCCAAATCACTCAATTGTTCCTACTGGAAGATCTTCTGGTACGGGGTTGGGGTGCTAGTTTCTGCCTCCCGGATTTACCACAATGTCCATTGGGTATCTGATCTATTTTTTGGCGGAGTAATCGGTTACAGCACGGCAAGCTGGGTGATGAATTTTGATAAGAAGGGATCAGCGAGCAGGAGCAGACATTTATTTGGAGAGATCTACCCCTACCTTTCTGTCAATGGGTGGGGGGTGCGGGTGCGTTTAAAATAGGGGGATCGGGGTCAGCCCTTGACATTGGACAAAAGCTCTTAGGGGTAGCTATGGCAAGTATTACAAGGCGAGGTGGCATCCCGATTTATCGGGATGCCACCTTTTTTTAGACTTCCGCAAACCATCAAACATTAGCCCCATCTCCGCTGTTTCATTCAGTGCTCGCTTTAATGGCTAAATCGCCAACTTCAGATTGCCACTTTCCACTCTCAACTTTCAGTGAAAAAGGTTGACTTTCAGCCAGTTCTTAGTTATTCTGTAATAGTGTGATGGGAAGGTCCTTGGTTCCCGTGGATGGGTAGGGAAGGCGAAGCAACCATAAGCATTTGCATAGAGGCTGTTACAGTTATGTTACTGAAGTGGTATTAAGGGAATGAGATTTGGTTTATGGGAGAGCAGTCTTTATAATTTTATGGATTCCCTTATTTCTACATAATGGCGAATTAACCTTTAGTGAGTAAAAATTGATGGTGTTTAGAAGATGATTTATATATGAAAAAGTTTGGACTTTCAACGAAATTGAAGTTCCTGAAAAATATATTATCTGAGATGGGGGGCGTGCTCATCGCTTATTCGGGTGGAGTGGATAGTACTTTTTTACTTAAAATTGCCTCAAGTGTGTTAGGAGACAGGGTGGTTGCTGTTACTGCAACTTCGGAAACATATCCGTCAAGAGAGTTGAAGGGGGCCAAGAAAAATGCGAAAATGCTTGGCTTGAAACATATTGTTATCAATACGAATGAATTGGATAACGAAAACTTTGTATCTAATACTCCCAAAAGATGTTACTATTGTAAGAAGACGCTGTTTTCTGAGTTAGTAAAATTAGCGAAGCAATATAAATTAAACTATGTAGTTGACGGCTCAAATTATGATGACACAAGTGATTTCCGTCCGGGTATGAGGGCAGCCTCAGAATTTGGGGTGCGGAGTCCTTTAAAGGAAGCCAAGTTCAGGAAAACTGAAATCAGAGCTCTATCGAAGGAAATGGATTTGCCTACATGGGATAAACCTTCTCATGCTTGTTTATCAACAAGATTCCCATACGGCGACAGAATCACGCGAGAAAAACTTTCAAAAGTTGAACTTGCAGAGGAGTTTTTAATGGGATTTGGTATCAAGCAATTGAGGGTCAGGATTCATGGTAATATAGCGAGAATAGAAGTTTTAAGGGAAGATATGCCTATTTTTCTTGACAGGGATATATCAAAAAAAATCGTGAGGAAATTTGAAGCTCTTGGATATGTATACATTACTTTAGATATTCAAGGCTATCGAATGGGCAGTATGAATAAGCAATTAAAAATTAAGGAATAAAATTTGGAAAGAAAGAAGATAAAGAGACTTTTGGAAGATGTTAAGGCTGGTAAAATTGGGGTTAGCAGTGCAATGGAAGTTTTGAAATCATTCCCGTATGATGATCTGGGTTTCGCTAAAATAGATACCCATAGAGACTTAAGGAAAGAGTTCCCAGAAGTAATATTCTGTAGAGGAAAAACAATAGAACAAATAACAAAAATCGTAGAGAGGCTTTCAACGAGAAATGAATTTGTTATGGCTACTAAAGCTGATAGGGAAATTTATAAAGGTATCAGAAGCATAAGGGAAGATGCAGTCTATTATGAAACTGCTGGAATAGTATCAATTGGTCAGAGGGAAAAGAAAAAAACTACGAAAACAATATTAATAGTTAGTGCTGGAACATCTGATATGCCAATTGCTGAAGAGGCGGCAGTCACCGCAGAAATCATGGGAAACGTTGTGGAAAGACTTTACGATGTCGGTACTGCTGGAGTCCATAGATTATTCTACAATAAAGAGAAGTTGTTTAATAGTAATGTCATTATAGTTATTGCTGGGATGGAAGGGGCTCTGGCAAGCTTAGTTGGAGGATTGGTTGATAAACCAGTAATTGCAGTTCCCACTAGTGTAGGCTATGGTGCCAGTTTCGAGGGGTTGGCTGCATTGTTAACAATGTTGAACTCTTGCGCACCGGGCGTAGTAGTGGTGAATATAGATAATGGATTCGGCGCTGGATACTTTGCAAGCATTATAAACCAGAGGGAGGTGAATAAATGAATGTAGCATACTTTGATTGTTTCTCAGGTATAAGTGGAGATATGATTTTAGGAGCATTTATAGATGCTGGATTCGATCTGGAAGAGCTAAAATCAGAACTGAAGAAGCTGAAAATATCGGGATACAAAATTGAATCTAAAAGCACAATGAGAAATGCAATTTCCGGGACAAAAGTCAATGTCCAGGTAACCAAGCAAACTGCGGAGAGACACCTGGATGATATCGTTGAGATTATCGAGAAAAGTGATCTGAGCGATAACATCAAAGAGAGAGCCAAAGGAATATTCAGAAATTTAGCCGAAGCTGAAGCTAAAATACATCACAAGGATATACACGAGATTCACTTTCACGAGGTGGGAGCATTGGACTCTATTGTGGATATAATCGGCTCCCTGATTTGCCTGGAAGGATTGAGTATCCAGACGGTCTATTCGTCGGAAATCCATGTGGGAAGAGGTTTTCTTGAGTGTCAACATGGAACTCTTCCCATCCCGGCTCCAGCCACAACAGAGTTGTTGAAGGATATACCAATCTATTCCAGGGGCATAGAATCAGAACTAACCACCCCAACAGGCGCCGCAATCCTAAAAACTATATCCAAGGGTTTTGGAGACATTCCAAAAATGAAGGTGAAGAAAATCGGTTACGGCGCTGGAAGTAGAGAATTGGAGATACCAAATTTGTTGAGAGTCTATATTGGTGAGGTGAATGACTGTGAATACGAGGAAGACAAAGTTATTCTTATTGAAACAAACATCGATGATATGAACCCAGAGTTTTTTGATTATGTTTTTGAAATGCTTTTAAAGAAAGGTTCTCTTGATGTTTTTATGACACCAATATTCATGAAGAAAAATAGGCCAGGGATCATGCTCGGTGTTTTAACTCGAGAAGATAAACTTGATGAAATTCTCTCAACGATCTTTACAGAAACAACAACATTGGGGGTCCGAATTCATCGTTTAGAAAGAAAGAAACTTGTAAGGGAAATTGTTTCAGTCGAGACAAGATTTGGCAAGATAAGAGTGAAGATGAGCAAAATTGGAGGGCAAATCAAAAATACCGTTCCAGAGTATGAAGACTGTAAGGAAATTGCGGTTAAACTGGGGATACCTTTAAAGGATATATATGATGAGGTGAGAAGAACTGCTCAAGAAACGTTATTTGATGGATTGGATGAAGATTGTATGGTACCTAAGGCAGCTAAATTAGAATTTAAAGGTTTGACCCCGATCATTACCATGAGACAATTGAGTTTCAAGTTGAAGCAAATTGGAGTTATACGAACTCCATATACTGATAGTGCACCATATCAGCCTGTGGAGGAGGACGAGGGAGATTTCCGTATAGTAATTGAGCCCCAATATACCGATGGACTCTATGAACTTGCCAGATTTCGCTATATCTATGTTATTTACTATATACATCAGGTAAAGCAAGAGGTATCAATGATTGTATCTCCTCCATGGACTGGTGGCGTAAATGTGGGCGTGTTTGCAAGCAGATCACCTGTTCGCCCGAATTACATTGGGCTTAGCGTTGTTCGTATAAAACGCATCATAAATAATGAGATTTTAACATCGGGCTTGGACGCGTTCGATGGAACCCCGTTGCTTGATATCAAGCCATATATAAAGGACTTGGATGCAAAATCCGATGCCAATTATGGTTGGATCGAAAAAATGGATAACCCTGAACATCTCCTTTTACATATTAAGGGTATTCCCCATGATTACTAAATAAGATGCAAATGAATGAAAATTGGCATCTCTACTGATGGAGCCAGCCTATCTGCCGAAGAACATACCTCCCCCCAAAAGCAGGGAGAGCACAACCATCACCAGAGCGGTGAGGATGATCACCACCCCTGCCTTTCCCCTATCTAAGGAGAAGACCTCTATTATCCCCCGGGCGGCGATGTAGATCCCATAAAGGGCAGCCAGAGTTCCCACCAGCGGGATCCATCCGAAGACGCCTACGGCATTCGTATAGGCCAAGATGCGAAAGGATCCCTCGTAGCTTCCCTGGCCCGGGAAAAGCTGGGTGGAGAAGAGATAGAGAACGGCGGCAACCAGGAAGGTCATCAGTGTAGCCCCCACGAATGCGGAGAAGAATCCTCTGATCCCCCCTCCAAAAATAGCCTTAAGCAGGCCATTTGCTCCTAAACAGACCAACATAAAAAGGGCTGGGGGCAGAAATCCCCCCTCCCTGGGCATCTGACGGAAGAAGAGGGAAGGGTTGATGAGCACTCCCTTCCAGGTCTCCCAGAGGCTGCTGGGGAAGTTGCTGGGGTCAAATTCATTTACCGCTACCTTATCCATCTCATCCATAGATTCCTCCTTTGGTTAGATGAACGGCAATTAAAAATTAAGAATTAAGTTCAATACCTGCTTTAACTAATTCACTAGTGAGCTGGGGCAGTTGTCAGTCATCAGTTGACAGGGGTTTTTCCTGATACCTGAAAGCTGACCTCTGGAAGCTGGTTTAAGATCCCCGCAAGTTAGGATAGGCAAGGCCAAACCTCTTCCGATAATAGGCCCTGGAACCAATATATCCCCCTAAGAGGAGCAGGGGATACCAGGGGGAAAAGAGGGAGGCAGCCCCGGAGAGAACCAGAATAGAGACCTTGGTTGATCTGACTACATCCCCTAAGCTTGAGCCAAAAACTGCCCGTACAAAGAAGGGCAAGACCACCAGCGATGAGGCCAAGAGGGGAAGATCCCTGTTGAGGTAACCCCCTCCAGCTGCCAGGAGGACAAAAAGTGTGGAGAGGAGAACCACCCTTCTCCTGCCCCAGCAAACCCCTAAGGTTCTCTTCCCTGCGATCCGATCCCCCTCTCTATCCGGTAGGGTGGTGTTCAGGTAGACAGCCCCGATGGCCGGCCCATAGGGCAGGGAATAACGCAGTAGTTTGAGGTTAAGGGAGGGATAGGCGGTCAGCCAGCCGAAGGAGAAGGCTAAAAGCCCATGACCCAACATATTGGCCAAGAGTGCCCCCCAGGGCCTATCCTTGAGGGAGAGTGGAGGAAGACTATAGGCAACTCCCAAGATCAGGGCAACTACGAAGGCAGAACCTAATAAAGGGGCAATTCTGAAACCTCCGAAACAGGCCAAGAGGAAAAGGATGATAGCCTCGGCCCAGGCATTGCTGGGCTGCACCCATCCCTCGGAAAGGAGAAAAAGCTTCCTGTTCAGCCTATCTGATTCCATATCCCTGAGTTGATTGAGGATGTATATGGCTCCCATAAGGAAGCTAGCGAAGAGAAAAGTGCGGCCTAAAGGACCGGAATGGCCACTGGCCTTCCTCCCTTGGTAGTAGCCAAGGAGGAGGATTGTCCACAGGGGAGGCATAAGCACAAGCCGGAGAAGGAACAGGTGATCCAAGAATTTCCACAACCCACTAAACATCTTCATAAGACAATTTCCTGACCAACAAGTGAACTTAACGCCCTGAAGCCAGGCTATTTTGACGGGATAACAGGATTTTTATTCATCCTCCCCACCCCCGCTATTACTGTAACCCGAAATTGGACCGTAACATTCAAATCAGCTACCAGCGGCACATTTGAATTAGGGAAGAGGCTTCCAGTCCTTCCAAGAGCTGTCAGCCCCGTTCCGACGGGATTCCTGGCGGAAGAGGTAACTCCTGACAGCACACTCTTCATCGGCATCAAAAGATGTCTCCCACATTCTAACTCGCTTGGATGTAACCCACACAAGGAAAGTATAGGTAGAAGAGTTTCATTTATCCTGTTTATCCTGTCAACCCTGTCTAAAAAGGATAGTTGAAGTTTCGCCAGCCAAACGTCACCTACCTTGGATTTAGGGTAACCACGGGGAGGATCATCTCCTCTAAGGAGACGCCACCGTGCTGAAAGCTGTTGCGATACCTGTTGAGATATTCATGATAGCGGGTGGGATAGACGAAGTAATAATTCTCCTTGGCCACTATATAGTTGGTGCTGATGTTCAGCTTGGGCAACTTATATTCGGCAGGGTCCCTAATCAGGATAGCCTCCTTGCGGTCACAGTTCAGGTTGTCCCCATATTTATATCGCAAATTGGTGGATGTGTCCTTTTTTCCATAGGCCTTTGTACCCCTGTTCCCCAAGATGCTCCCATGGTCCGTGGTGAGAATGACCACGGACTTCCTCTTAGAGATGAACCGCAATATCTTGAAGAGGGAGGAGTGTTCGAACCAGGAGCGCATCACCGACCTAAAGGCTGACTCATCCGCGGCCAATTCCTTTAACAGATCGGATTCCGATCTCCCATGGGTTAAGAGGTCTAAAAAGTTGAATACCAGGGAGACCAAGGGGATCTGGGCAAAGGAGGAGATCCTCTGCACCAGCTCCTCTCCCTCTGAGGCCTTTATCACCTTCACATACTTGGGTTCAAGTTTGAACTTAAGCCCCATCCTCTTTAGTTGGTTGTCCAGCAGTTCCTTTTCATATCTGTTCCTGCTTCTCTCCTCATCCGCCCCCTCTGACCAGAGCTGGGGATAGAGCTCGACGATTTCGGAGGGGAAGAGGCCGCTGAAGATGGCATTACGGGAGTAGGGGGTGGCCGTGGGGATTATGGAGTAGTAATAGTCCCTCCTTACCTCAAAGTAGTCGGCCAAGAGGGGCTCGATCTTCAGCCATTGGTCTAGCCTCATACAGTCCACCACGATGAAGAAGACCTGCTTCCGGGAGGCCAAGAGGGGGTAGAGATAATTGGCCACCAGATCCACCGATAGGGGAGGGGGATCCTTATCCCGCAGCCATTTAGGATACCAGGTCTCTATATATTTGCCAAACTCCAAGTTGAATTCCCTCCTCTGGTCCTTCTGGGCCTGTCGTAAGCCCGCCTCCTGGTAACCGTCCAGCCTCAGGTCCCACTCGGAGAGTGTCTTGTGGATCTCTATCCAGTTCTGCCAATGGGGTCCACCCAAAAGAAGGTTTCTCAGTTGGCCCGATTGGGTCACATAGTCCTGGGGGATCTTCCTCTCCATTATCCTCTTCCCCTCTATGATCCTCTTGCATGCGGAGAGGACCTGGCTGGGGTTTAGCGGCTTAGTGAGGAAGTCGCTGACCTCCTGGCCTATGGCCTCCTCCATCAGCTCCTCCTCCTCTGACTTGGTGACCAACACCACCGGCACGTTGGGGGCCCTTTCCCTGATCCTCTCCAGAGTGGTGAGGCCATCGGCCCCCGGCATCATCTGGTCAAGCAGGATAAGGTCGTACCCCCCCTGGGCGACTAGATCCACTGCATCCTCCCCATTGGTGGCCGTCTCCACCTGATACCCCCTCTCCCTGAGAAGGATGATATGTGGGCGGAGCTGTTCTATCTCGTCATCTACCCACAGAATCCTTTTCCTATCCATTTTCCTCTGTAGTTAAGCTGATTTCAAAGGTTGTCCCCGCAGGGGAGCTCTGCACTAAGGAGAGTTTCCCCCCGTGGTATTCCTCCACTATCCTCTGGGCCAAGGTCAACCCCAACCCCCATCCTCCCCTCTTGGTGGTGAAGCCTGGGGTGAAGATCTTTCCCCGCAGCTTCGAGGGGACACCCTTTCCCTCATCCCTCACCCTGATGAGCACCTTTCCCTTCTCCCTCCTGGCCGAAACCGTGATCTTCTCCCCCTTTTCTTTGAGGGAATCCAAGGAGTTCTTTATCAGGTTCTCTACAGCCCAGAAAAGGAGCTCCCTGTTGCCCCTCAGTGAACCCAGGTCTCCGTAATCCTCCAGGATCTCTACCTTCTGGGGACTGCGGTTGCGGAAGTAACTGGTTACATCCCGGAGAAGGTTGGAGAGCTCAACGGTTTTTAGCTCCGGCGGCGAACCTATCTGGCTAAACCGGGAGGCAATGCGGGAAAGCCTCCCCACATCCCCCTCCATCTCCCCGATGATCTCAGCAGGGGAAGGGGCCTCCTTTTCCTTTCCCTTAAGGAGCTCCAGCCACCCCCAAAGGGAGGATATGGGGGTCCCCAACTGGTGGGCTGTTTCCTTGGCCATCCCCACCCAGATCGACCTCTGCTCATTTCTCTTTATGTTCCTATAGCCGATAAGCCCTACCAAAAGGAAGAGACCTACCACCCCTACCCCTACAAATGGCATCCACTTCAACTGGTTGACTATCCAGGAATCTCCATAATGAAGTTTGCCCAGGGGTTTCTCCTCTATGGAGATGGGAACAGGTGGATGTGCGGAGTCCATCTCTTTTACCATCTGCTTTAGCCTATCCAGATCTTCTTTGCTGGGGTTCTTCGAGGAGATCCCCACTCCCCGCCAGAACTTCGGCTGGCCCTGGGGGTCAGTCATAATAATGGGGAAGTTGGATTTCTCGATGATCTCCTCAAAAATGAAGTTGACATCCTTGTCTGTTACCCTCTCCGAGACGGCCAATGACCAAAGCCTGGCATAGGTATGGGATACCCGGATGCCATCCTCTCTCAGCTTATGCGCCAGCCATTGAGCATAGGCGAGGAAGCCTACCACGATAACCACTGCGCCCCAAATGAGATAGATCTTGAGATGGCCTTTGGAGCCTATCAACTTATCCTCTCCCGGCCGTCGAGATAAGGTTGGAGAACTGGAGGAACGATCAGCTCTGCCTCCCTGGTCTGATAGGTCTCCAGCAGGGCGACGAGCAATCTGGCCGTAGCCATCCCAGAGCCGTTGAGGGTGTGGACAAATCTTACTTTTCCCTCATCCCTGAACCTGATCCCAGCGCGACGAGCCTGAAAGTCCTCATAGTTGCTGCAGGAGGAGACCTCTAAATACTCCCCCTCCCCCGGGGCCCAAACATCTAGATCATAGCATTTGGCCGCGGCAAAGCTGAGGTCTCCGGTGCACAGGAGCCGCACCCGATAGGAGAGCCCCAGGAGCTGCAGCACCTCCTCCGCCTCACCCAACAGATCCTCTAACTCCTGGTAGGAACCCTTAGGTCTAACGAATTTAACCAGTTCCACCTTATCGAATTGATGAACCCGCAGGAAACCCCTTGTCTCCTTACCGTAGGAGCCAGCCTCCCGGCGGAAGCAAGGGGTATAAGCCACATATTTCAAGGGGAGTACGGCTCCATCCAGGATCTCCTCCCGATGGAGGTTGGTAACGGGCACCTCGGCGGTGGGGATGAGGAAAAGGTCATCACGTTCACAGAGATACATATCCTCCTCCAGCTTGGGAAGCTGGCCTGTGCCCTCCATACAGCTTCGGTTGGCCAGGAAGGGTGGGGAGATCTCTACATAGCCATGTTTTTGGGTGTGTAGATCGAGCATAAAGTTGATCAATGCCCGCTCCAACCTGGCCCCTAAACCTTTATAGAGGGGGAAACCGGAGCCGGCCAACTTGCTGCCGCGGGCAAAGTCGAAGAGATTCAAAAGGCCCCCCAACTGGAGATGGTCCCGCGGGGGGAAATCGAACCCGGGTTTCTCCCCCCAGGTCCTCACCACCGGGTTCTCCTCATCTCCACGGCCTACGGGGACGGACGAATGGGGGAGGTTGGGGATGGAGAGCATAACAACCCTTAGCCTGGTCTCTATTTCCTTTACCTCCTTATCAAGCCCCTTTATCCTTTGACCCAATTTCCTCATTCTAACTATCTCCTCATCGGCATTCCCCCCCTCCTTCACCAGTTGCCCAATCCTCTTGGAGGTGAGGTTCCTCTGGTGTTTGAGGCCATCCCTCTGAGCTAAAAGCTCCCTCCATCTTTGATCAAGCTGTAGGAAGTGTTGTAGGTCGACCTTTTCCCCCTTCTCCCTTGTCCCCTTTTCCACCAATTCTATATTCTCCCTCATGAAACCCTGGTCAAGCATCATGCTCCCCCTGCGGGTTATAGGCAGGGATCATCTCCCTCAGTTTCTTTATAATCCCTTCCCTCTTCACCTCCTGGGCCAATAGTTCCAGCTTCTCCACATCGGACTTCAGCTTTTCCCAATCATAGTAAACGGGTTGAGCAACGAGTATCTTCTCGTGGGATGTGGGCTGAACCCCCTCACCTTCTACAAAGAGCTCCTCGTGCAGCTTTTCCCCCTTGCGCAGGCCACAAAAGCTGACCTCAATGTCCTCATCTGGATTAAGGCCACTGAGGGAGACCATATCTCTGGCCAGATCGACTATCTTTATCGGCTCTCCCATATCCAAAAGGAGGATATCTCCCCCTTGGCCCAGGGCTCCGGCCTGCATCACCAGTTGAGCGGCTTCGGAGAGGGTCATAAAATACCTGGTTACTTCCGGATGGGTAACGGTCACCGGCCCCCCTCGGGCAATCTGGTGTTGGAAGATGGGGACAACTGATCCCTGACTGCCCAAAACATTCCCAAATCTCACGGTAACAAACTGGGTCTTGCTCAACCGGGAAAAGCCCTGCACCCAGAGTTCGGCAACTCGTTTGGAGGTCCCCATAACGGATGAGGGTTTGACGGCCTTATCGGTGGAGATCATCACGAACTTTTCGGCCCCGGCCTGGTGGGAGGCCTGGACTATCCTCTTTGTGCCTATGATGTTGTTGAGCACCGCCTCTTCTGGGTGGTCCTCCATTAGGGGGACATGCTTGTAGGCAGCGGAGTGGAAGATGACCTGAGGAGCAAATTCGTCCATTATCCTTTTCAGCTTCTCCTCATTGTTTATGTCACAGATGAGGGGATGTAGATCAAGACCAGGGAACCTCTCCCTCAGTTCCAATTGGATATAGAAGAGGCTGTTCTCGGCCCGATCCAAGGGAATCAGTTTGGCTGGATGGAAGCTGGCCACCTGCCGGCAGAGCTCTGAACCGATGGACCCTCCGGCACCGGTTATGAGGACCGTCTTCCCCCCTAAATATTCGCGGATAAGCTCCATATCCAGGTCAACCGGCTCCCTTCCCAAGAGGTCCTCCATCCTCACCTCCCTCACCTGGTTGAAGTGCACCTCCCCCCCGATTATCTCCTTCAGGGGAGGGATGGTCATAAACTTGGCCTTCGACTCCCGACAATAGCCAAAAATCCTCCTCATCTGGGAGCCGGTGGCCGAGGGGATGGCGATGATTATCTCCTCCACCCCCCGCGTGTTGATCAGCTTTGGTATGTCTGAGGCTCTGCCTAAGACCGGGACTCCATGAATCTTCACCCCTGCCTTGTTGGGGTCATCATCCACAAACCCCACCGGGTTATATTCCAGGCCCTTGTTCTTTTTTATCTCCCGTAGGAGCATATCCCCGGCATCACCGGCCCCCACAATGAGCAGTCTCTTCCCCGCGGGCTTAAAGAGGGGGGGGGTCTCCTTTAGCGCCCTGAGGGCGAACCGCAACCCTCCGGTTAAGAGGATCACCAGGGCCCAATCGATGATAAAGACGGAACGGGGATAGCTCGTCACCCGCAAAAAATATATGGGGGCCATAATCACCAGGGAGCTGCTCAGGGTTGCCTTTAATATAGAGGCCAGCTCATTTATCCCCGCATACTTCCATATCCCCCGATAGAGGCCGAAGTAGTAGAATGCCCCAAACCTGATGATGATGACCAGGGGGAGGGTGTTGAGGAAGGTGGAGAAGTCTGGGGAGGGTATCCTGCCGCCAAACCTGAGCAGAAAGGCCGCATAATAACAGATGGCAAAGATGAGGAGGTCCCCTCCCAAGGCCCCCAGCCTCTTGATGGTTAGGCTTTCCCCCCCGGTTGCCCTCTCCTCCTTCCCTGGGTTATGGGCAGCCATAAGCCTAAAGGAGCCCAAAAAGATGATTAGGAGGAGCCAGTAAGAGAAGATGACCAGGCGGGTGCGAGGGAAGGGATCGGAGAGGTTAAAGGTGAGCAGAACCAGGATGAAGACGCCCAGAGTAACCGCCCCGGCCAGGGAGATGATCCGGTTATAGGGGGAGGATCTTCTCCCCCGATAGAGACCAAAGAGGGTAAAGAGGAGAAGCCAGAAGCCGGTAATCGCTGCTGCTGGGGCCAGGTAGTTGCCGGGAGGGATAGCCAGCTTCTCCCCGGGCAGGATCCCGGATTTAAACCTCAGCCAGAAGATGCCGTAGAAGGCCAGATTAACCAACAGGGCGTCAAATAGTGGATCCAATTTTCTCATGGGCTCATTCCAAGGTATTCTTTATATTCCGGGCAAAATCATGGATGTTCTCTATGGCCACACAAACTTTCTCCACCTCCTCTTCGGGCATGTGAGAGTAAAGGGGGATACTGAGGAGATTCTGGGAGACCCTCTCCGTTACTGGTAATTTGCCTCTGTAGGAATCATAATATTCCTTGTAAGCTCTTTGCCAGTGAATCGGTGGATAAAAATACTTCCTGGTTTGGATCCTCTCCTTTTTTAGGGCTACCGCTAACTCATCCCGATTTAAACCAAATTTATTTGCATCGATGTAGAGGGAGAAATCCTTAAAAGAACTTCTGCAACCTTTCCCTATCTTTTGGAAGGATATGCCAGGAACTTTACTCAACCTATCTTTATACATCTTCACAAGTTCATTGCGTCTGCTCGCGTTCTCCTCCAACATCTCCAGGCTTTTTAAGGCCAAGATAGCGTTCCACTCCGGCATCCTTGCATTTAAACCAACAAATTCACAATCGTAATTTCCTGGATCACCATAGTTACGACCCATCCTTACCCTTTCTGCCAATTCATCATCGGATGTAGTCACCATACCACCCTCCCCGGCCACCACTAACTTGGTAGGGGTCATACTAAATGACTCCACATCACCAAAGCTCCCCGGCGGTTTGCCTTTATATAAGGAGCCGAGGCCGTGGGCACTGTCAAAGACTAACCTTAGCCCTCTTTGAAAAGCTATTTTTTCCAATCCCTCAATATCTGGTGGATTACCAAAGATGTAAACAGCTAATATGGCCGAGGTCTGAGGGGTAATCAAGGATTCCACCTGTTCAACGTCCATATTATAGGTTTCCGGGTCACAATCAGCGAAGACAGGGGTAAGGTTATTCCAGATTAGGGAGTGAACAGTTGCAGAGAAGGTAAAACTGGGAACTATCACCTCGCCTTTCAGCCCTAAACATTTAAGGGCTAAGATTAATCCCAAGGTGCAGGAGGAGACGGCAATGGCGTTTTCTACTTCCAAATTAATCTCTATCTCCTCCTCCAATTTACGGACATTGATACCCACATTGGAGAGAAGTCCCTTTTCCACGGTTTCTCTCAGAGGCGAAGCCAATTCATCGAAGCTGGGGAGGGTAGGCCTCGTAATGGGCAGCCATTCACTGAATAGCGGTTTTCCTCCTAAACGGGCGGGTTTTCTCATTTGCTTTTCCTTAAGAAATTATATTTTAACGCTGCAAGAGCCGAAAGAATAGCAACAAAAGTAAAGACTATTATGGCCCTAAAGGTCGATAATTTAGTAACCAGAACTCCCACACCAGCTAAGGAGAAGGCTATCCCCCATAAAATCAAAACAGTCTTTTTCTGCCCCAGCCTTTTCTCCTCCATGATCCTGTTGTAGAAGTGACCTAAATCCCCTTGACCAAGAGGAAGATGATGGAAAAACCTGCGCAAAATGGTGAGAGCTGTATCATAAATTGGTATCCATATAATGAGAATTGAACCCAAAAGTCTGGAAGGGATATTTACTTCACCTATAGAAAGAACCCCTAGAGTGGCCAAGGAGAACCCCAAAAAATAACTTCCTGTATCCCCCATAAATAGCTTAGCTGGATAGAAGTTGAATCTCAAAAAAGCCAAAATCCCTCCCGCAAGGGTTACTGAACAAGCTGTAGCTATAAACGATCCCCTCAAGATGAAAATCAACAAAAACCATAGGGATGCAACTAGTCCACAACCACCGGCTAAACCGTCTAAACCATCTATGAGGTTAGAGGCATTTATCACTCCCAAAAAATAGAACAAGGTAAATATAATAGATAGAAGATGATTTGTAAACAGAGGAATTACGAGACCAGCAGAAAGGGGGAAAGCTACAGCAATAAAATGACCTGTAAGCTTAAGCCAGGGGCTAATCCCAAAAAGATCATCCAGAAATCCGACAATGCCGACCACCATCAACCCTACAATAATTCCCATCCATAATCTACTCAACAAGCTCGATAGAAGAAGGAAAAGAACAAAGGGGACTAAGAATGACAGATAGAGTGATAATCCCCCAACTCTGGGAATGGGTTCTCGATGGACCTTTATCCTTCCTGGCCTATCCACCAAACCCAAGGATGGTGCAACATCCCTGAGAAAAGGCAGGGTAAATAAAGCTATCAAGAAAGCAGCAAGGAAAAGAATAGGGTAGAGGACCAAACTCATCCCCTTAATCCAGTGGCTATTTCGTCAAGCATTAGCGAAACCGTGTTCCAGTTGAACCTTTCCTCTACGAATTTTCTGGCCTTAACCCCCAATTCCCTCCGCAATCTTTCATCCTTTAAGAGCTTTAGCACTAAATGAGCAAATTCTAAAGGATTATCTGCCACAAATACCCCTTCTTCCACTGATGCGTTGATTCCTTCGTTGCCAAACTTAGTGGTTACCACCGGTAGCTCCATAGCCATAGCCTCTAAGATTTTATTTTGAATCCCTACTACAAATCGAAGTGGAGCTACAAACAGAGATGCCATATTATAAAATGGTCTCAAATCCCTTACGAATCCTGTAACAGTAACCAGAGGGTCCTTAGTCAATCTTGAGATTTTGGGTGGGGGATTAGATCCAACCAAGTATAACTGTGTGGAAGGCAGATCACGCCGAATGGATGGAAGGATCTGGTAATAAAAGTTAAGTGTCGCATCAACGCTCTCCCTTCCCATATAACCAACAAATAATAGGGAGTCAGGCAATCGATTTGTTCTTTGAGGTTTAAAATACTCTGTATCCACCCCGTTAGGGATTATTTGAATCATTTCCTTTTTACTTCCTTCTATTGCCATTTTATCCCACTTAGAAGTTACCCAACACCTATCATAATTTTGAATAAGGTAAGGTTCGTAATTCTTAAGAGAATGATATTCCCGTAAGAAGATAGCTCTTTCATAGAATTTACTATATCTGCTCATCCTCTTGAAGAAAAGGGAGACGGAATCTGCCAGATCCAAGATGCGGAAGTAATTATTTGATTTGACAAAGTAAGGCGCCATGCGTAAATGATATACATAGATTATATCTGGCTGAGTATCATCTAAGATGCTTTGCACTTTTGTTCTCATCCTCTTCGATTCATAGTAGGAAACTTGAAGGGGGAGGCTATTAAAAGAATACCTTAAAAGCTGGGAGAAAGCCTCTTTTTTGTTGAGCAGAACGGTTTCTACTCGATCAAAAACCTTTCTCAGTTCATTAAAGTGTTTTTTTTCTTTGGTAGACTGAATGAAAGATAGCAAATATAGCGTATGTTTATTACTGAGTCTTCGTGCAAAATGAAAAGGCCTAATTCGGTCCCCTCTATTTAGCGGGAAAGGGAGTCTTGGAGTGAGAAAAAGAATTTTCATATCAAGCTCTCCCGTGTCCTCCATACCAAGATAGCTCTCAGAATCCACCAGATACTGCCTAAAATTATCATAAGAAGGAAAATAGACTTAACACGATTTATAATACAACCTAAGGTTAAAAAGAATATTTGAAGGTCTCTACCAAAAGACAAGTAACCTGGTTTGATAAAATCCTTTAATCCCAAAGATCTATTTAATTTGGTGGCAATTTTTTTCCTTAGAGTGTCTCCATTTTTGGGCAGTTTACCCAATGAATCAGCGGCATAATTGCCGATTAGTAAGGTAGAAATTAACAGAAATCCCAATATCCAGATGCGCCAATCTTTCGAATGCTGCCATTGGCCGTAGGTAATTCCGAAAACAACGGCAAATTCTGTTAAGCGATCAAAAAGCCGGTCCAGCCAAGCCCCAAAGGGTGAAGCCATATTTTTAAATCGCGCTAGTTCTCCATCTGCACAGTCTAAGACAAAAGAAATCTGGAGCAAAAACGCCCCCATTAGTAAGTAAACATAACTACCTACTGAGAAGAAATAAGCGGCTCCTAACGCGGTAATAAACGAAAAGATACTAACTTGATTAGGTGTAACTTTCGATTTCGATAACAACCTGACTAAATAAATCGAAATCTTGCTGTTAAAATTTGTGGCTATTATCCCGTCCTGTGGTTGAATGGCCTTTTTTAATTGTTGCTCAATAGGATCATTGATCTTTACCATTTGCATCTCACATGAATATGAGCTTAGCTCGTTTTGTCTGCAGAGCTCCACATTGGGGTTTAACAATTTGTCTTAATGCGTATCAGACTTGGGAACCACCAGAGTCTTTTCATATACTTTGAGGGTTTCGCGAGCGCATCTTTCCCAGGAAAAGAACTTGGATCTGGAAAGCCCTCTTCCTCTCATTTTGCTGTAAAGGGCAGAGTCAGTTAGAAGGTTATAGAGGCTCTTGGCTATGTCTCCCGTATCCAGGGGATTGACAAGCCCCCCTGCATCTCCCACTACCTCTCTCAAGGCGGGGATATTAGAGACTAATACTGGTATGCCACAGGCCATAGCCTCTATAGGCGGCAGACCAAACCCTTCATAGAGGGATGGAAAAGCGAGAACCTTGGCCAAATTATAAATTAGAGGAAGATCAGCTTCGGGGATGTAGCCCGTAAAGATTATCTGGTCCTGGAAGGAGAGGTCTTTTATTGTCTTCAAAAGTTCAGCATATCCAGAAGCCCTTTTTCCTGCTATTACAAGCTTGATTTCGCTTAATTGAGAATTTACTTTTAAAACATTCGCATAAGCTTTAACTAAGTTAATTAAATTCTTGCGCGGCTCAATTGCCCCCAGAGAAAGGATAAACTTCGAGGGTAAATTGTACCTTTTTCTGCAGTCTTCTAAATTTTCCTGATCATAAATTGGCCTGAAGGAATCCTCAACCCCCTCATAGACGACATCTATTTTTCCCTCGTCAATCGGCAGATATTCCAAAATGTCCTTTTTGGCACTTTCCGAGATAGCAATAACCCGATCAGCAACTTTAGCTAATATGGGAGTGATCTTCACGGAATACTTCCAGTAAAGATATGAATCCCTAAGTTCAGGGAACTTAAAGAAAACCATATCGTGAAAAGTGACTACAGATTTAATATTTAAATGGAGAGGAGGAGTAAAATTGGGGGAATGTAAGAGATCAACCCCATCCTTTTTCAAAAGAGAGGGGAAAAGGAAGTTTAACCATAGCAAATAAAGAGGTTTTCTTATCCACCTCTTTTGGATTTTTTGTAGAGGTGGATATAGCAGTTCATTCTTCCTTTCGTCATCATAAAGGAGAATTTCATCCTCTGGGAGGATCTTCTTCAAATGCCGGTAAAGGTTCTCAGTGTAATTGCCCACTCCAGTTTTTTCTTTTAATAGTAGCCTGCCGTTGATGCCTATCCGCATTATTTTATCTCCCTCCCGCTGAGGGCATCCTCATATACAGCCATCGTTTTCTCTATCATTTTCTCTTCAGTGAATTCTTTTTCCACTATGCGGCGCGATGCCTTCCCCATCAATTTCCTTTTGGTCTTATTTTGCAGAAGTTTGAGAATAGCTTTAGCAAGTTCTTGAGAGCTCTGAAGGGGAACAAGGTAGCCGTTAATTCCCTCTCTAACTATTTCCTTTACACCTCCCACATCAGTAGCCACTATTGGCTTCCCGAATCCCATTGCCTCTAAAATAGAATAGGGTAAAGCCTCTGACAGGGATGGTAGGACGAAAATGTCCATAATGGAGATCCATTTCAGGGGATCCTTTTGAAATCCAACAAAATGGATTATACCATCGCCTCCATAATCTAAGGCCATATTCTCGAATTTGTCCTTTTGGGGACCATCCCCAACTATCAGGAATTTTACATGTTTACAATTCTGAACTATTAAAGGGAATGCCTCCAAAAGGTATCTTATGCCCTTCATCTCCGAAAGTCTGCTTACAGTCCCCACTACCAAATCATTGGCTTCAATTTGCAATTTACCTCTCAGATTCGTATGATTGATGATTTCGAATTCCTTTAAATCGACTCCATTGTGTATA
Source organism: uncultured Gemmatimonadota bacterium (assembly GCA_964626665.1). Lineage (GTDB taxonomy): Bacteria > SM23-81 > DAOVCL01 > DAOVCL01 > DAOVCL01 > DAOVCL01. The sequence goes on from CAZVGK010000022.1 coordinate 30,632, forward strand.
GTAACAAATTTCTGTTTGCCTTTCGAATTTGTCAAATTCTTTTTTAAGAAATCAGAAACACAAATAGTTTTATCCACAGATTTAGTTAGGAGGCGAATAAAACCGCCGGCTCTTTGAGGGAGATATCCGGTGTGGAAAGTCCAAACTACAGGGGTTCCATTTATCTTTGCTGCTAAGAGTGAGGAAAGTAATGAGAAGGTGCCGTTGGCGTGGATCAGACTAACATTTTTCCTTCTAAATATCTGTCTTAAGCGGAAGATTGTTGTTAATTGACCTTTCACAAATTTGAGCATCAGAATTGGATTATAGGATCTTCTGATAAAACCGAGTGGAAGAGCGTTAACGCCAACATCAGTCCCCTTAAAGTAATTATAGATGGCTGAATTGGGCTGACAGATGACTATTGGTCTAACTAAATTCTTGATTTTTGTTAAGAGATGTAGCAAATATACCTGACTTCCCCCAATAAAATCGCTATATTCTATATAAGCAATGGTAGGTTTTTGCACTATGGTTTACAAGTTTTGGTATGTTTTATAATCCCATTTACACTTAGATTCATATGGGAAAACCTATGCATCACAAAAGATAAAGCGATGAGAACCCAAAGATGTTTTAGTGTCAGTGCACTCAAAAAGAAAGACCCCACCAAATAACCTAAGAGAGCGGATTGGATTCCTATCACAATTACGGCTTCATCTCTTTTGTGATGCCGCATATCAAGCCGGTATGACATCTCTAAGGAGTTAAAAACCAAAAATATAAAAATAATAAAAGAGAAAAAACCGAAGATACCCATCTCGCAGGCTATCTCCAAAGGCGTATTATGGGAGAAATAATGGCTTACCAAAGATGAGGCCGTAGAATATAGACCTACTTGATTAGTAAAACTGCCGATCCCTACACCTAATATAGGGTGACTAAGAAACATCTTCAAACCTGCCAAAAGAATCAAATATCTATGATATGATGAAGCGGTTCGAGAAGGATTAAAGAAATCTTTACTTGTTATAACCAAATGAAATACATCACCCGCTATATAATTTAGAATGAAACCCGCTATCACGAGGAGAAATAAATAACGAAATCTCTTGTTCTGCCTGAAAATGAAATAAAGCAAAGCTATCGCCAAAGCAATCACCCCACCTCTAGAAAGGGCCGCAATTGACCCCAAGAAAGATATAGCAAAGAGGGAAGAGAATAAAATCTTTAGGGCGATCGACTCTTGAGTAAATATCATAGATAAAGTGATGATTGAAAGGGGCAAAAGTGTAAGGGCAAAAAAATTGGGATCTCCCATTAGCCCTTCTGCCCGATATAATTGCTCTGTAAAAACTTGGTGAAGCCCAAGAGCACCAGAAGCAGTCCCGCTTAGAGCTAAACTCCAAAGGAAAACCTTTAACTTCCGTTTATTATCAATCAGATAGGTAACCATCCATAAAAACAAAATGCAAAAGCACAATTCCAAAAAGGCTAAAAGAGATGGGCCGAAATTTTTGCCAAAGATTACTGACAGAGAAGCAGTACTTAAGAAGAAGATAAGTACCTTAATTTCCCTTGATATCTTAATCTTAAAGGCTTGACCATTTATAGCCACATGCAAAAAAATTCCTAAAATGGTTAATATTCCTATTACCCTTGCTATGACTATATTTCCTAAATGGGGGAGGGGAACCCTGAGAGGAATAGCAAATACGGACAAAATTAGCCCCCAGAAAGGTTTATACAAAATACCCAATAGAAGGATGGTTCCTAGAATGGCTCCCAACAAAAGGCCTCCCATCCCGGTATAAAACCCTACCACTAAAACTTCCGAGAGTAGGAGAATCCAAAATCCCTTCCGGGTTAAAACGATGGATGTTGTCTGTCCTTGGTTATAAACTGCTTCCATAAAGTAACCTCTTGAAAAACGAGAGAATCCTCCCTTAGCAACCCTATTGAGCTATTGACTGGCCATGAGTCCTATCATTTTGGGGAAGTAGTTTGGAGATAAGAACCCATAAGGTTATTATCTGTTTCAGAAAAAAGAGGAAGGAGAATAATATGGATACCTTTAGATTTTTTACTCGGAAGAGGGGCGTGAGATAGTGAACTAAACCGATTAACAAATAGGAGAAAGATATAATAATCCCTATTCTTAGATTAAAGGCCAAACAACCCAGAAGAGTAGCTGCTATCCAGCAGAAGAAACCGATATAAGTATTTTTAAAATGTTTTCTCATCAACCTGTGTCATTTTTTAGATACCAAATCCCACCTTCGGATATTGGCCATCCTCCAGGAAAACTCTTTTGGACTATATGAGGAGGGATGGTTTACCTTCAAATCTGGGTTGTACTTCACTTTTATACCTTTGTCCAACGCCTTGCATTGGAACAACCTGTCATAGCTTACCCTTATATCCTCGTCAAAACCACCTATGGTCTGAAAGGCCTTCTTAGAATAAAAAAAATTGGTCCCCGCAAGGCAAGGAAGCCTATAATTGTTTTCGTCAAAAACAAGCTCTCTCTGAGGAAAAACCTCCAAGGCATACGATGCCTGTTCAAAGATGTTACGAGGATTTATCTCGTAAGGCCCTCCCACAATATCCGCCCCTTCAAATTTCTCATTGGCCACTTCCAACCAATTGCGTGGGGCTTGAGCATCTGCATCTATTATCCCTATCCAATTTGAACTGCTCTTCTCAGTGGCAAAGTTCATACAGTAAGGGGCACCCATATTTTGGTCCATTCGGAAGACTTTTACCCTCCCATCCCTCTTGACAAACTCTTTTGCTATCTGGTAGCTTCTATCTTTAGAGAAATCGTCAACAACCAAAATATCATAATTGGTGTAGGTCTGACAAAGAAGGGACTCTACAGTTTTGACAATAGTCTTCTCACCGTTATAGACAGGGACGATAATAGAGATCTTGGGTTTTGGATTTAGCATCTTTTTTCAATATTTTCCTTTTGCCGAGGGATCTCCAAAAAGTTTTAGATAGCGGTGGCGAATTTTATCACCTTTAACTATCTTCAGAGTCCTATAAACACAAACCAGAGGAAAGAGCAGACCATAAAAGGTGAGCAACACGAGGTAGAAGAGGGAACGGATTTGATTTGGGGAGGAGAAAAATACTGTAACCAAGACAATGACTGCAACTAAAACCATCACTGATGTGTAACTAAATAGGTTGCCCGCTATTTGTAGCAACAGTTTATTCTTTCCGCTTGTGACTGTAAAGGAATTTTTTAAAGGTAGCACTACTGGTGCACTGCGGTCACTTAAACCAATTCTCTTTTTGAAGACCTCTATTATTGCGGAATCCTGACATCCTAGACTCAACTGTTTTTCTAAGACGATGGACAACGATGCTGAGAAGGCCAGGGCGAAGATGCCTATCTTGGGTATCCCCTGATAGGCGGCAAAGGCCAAGCAGAGGAAGGTTAGTGGATCAACCAAACAATGTCCCACCAAATCCAAGAAGAGGCCGTTTATGCTGGATTGTTTCTTGACCCTGGCTAGTTCCCCATCCACACAGTCGAAGACAAACCAGAGTTGGAGGAAGAGGACCCCGACTAGGGAGAGGCCAACCCTGTTGAAGGCCAGAAGGATGCTGCCGGCTACCCCGAAGCCAATGGAGAGAAGAGTGGCCTGGTTGGGGGTCACACCCAGGGGGAGAAGGAGCCGCGTGAAGTAGATGGAGATCCTCCTCCCCACCAGCTTTCCATACCAGCCATCGTGGGTGCGAGCTGGCACCTGGCCCAATTTTCTTAATTGTTTTATTGAGTAATTCTCCATTACTTAAACCGGATTATGCGTTAAAAAACTACGAGATTATCAGAATTTACTCGCCTGCGTCAGGACTTTTCTGACAGGGTAACAGGATTTACAGGATTTTTATCCCTAACTATACAAGAAAACGCAGAATAACACAGAAATACCAAAAAGTTAGAATGACGATTTATTGAGTCATACTTCTTTAGGATCTCCTGCCATTTTGGTGCCTTCAGTGTTTAATGGATGATAAGGTTGCTTATCCTGTTCATCCTGTCTATCCCGTCTAAAAATCACAGGTCAAAACCCTTTACAGATTCCGGTCTCCAGCAAAGCCTCTTTGGCCTTCTTTTCATCAACCCCTATCTTCTCCAGGATGGTATATCTCCCCGGACGGGTTTGGGGGGCCAGGAGCATGGCTTGAACTAACTCCCGGGGGGAGAGGCCAAGCCCTTCGGCGGTGAGAGGTAGTCCCAGGGCAGCTAAAAAATCTTTGAGAGATGCAAAATCTCCTCCCCGGAGATAGGTCGTTAAAATGGTTCCCAAGGCCACCTGCTCCCCGTGCAGGGCGGGCTGGGATGCCACCCTGTCCAAGCTATGGCTTATCTCATGCTCACCCCCGCTACAGGGCCTGGAGGAGCCGGCTATCCCCATACTTACTCCGCTTAAGACCAGACCGTTTATCAGTCTGGAGAGGAAGTTTAGATCAGCTAGGTTTGGTTGAGCAAAGCTCAAAACTGCCTCTGCCCCGGCTTCGGCGAGCAAGGCGGCGAAGTTGTCGAACCTGTCTTTTCCCTCTCGATAGGCAAGCCTCCAGTCCTCCACTGCCGAAAGGTTGGAGATGAGATCACCCACCCCTGCTCGGATCATTCTCAAAGGGGCATCTTTAATTACCCCCAGGTCAGCGATTACCCCCAAGGGCATCTTCGCCCCCAAGCTCATACTCCTCCCTTCGGATTTGATCACCGCTATGGGGGAGGAGATGCCATCGTTGGAGGAGACGGTGGGGATGCTTAGGAAATTCACGTTTTCCAAGTAAGCGGCATACTTCCCCACATCTAAGACTGATCCCCCTCCCACCCCCACGACCACATCTGGGAGGTGACCCCCGATTGCCTCCCGCACCGTAGATACGGCGTCGAGGCTATTCCCCTCTATCAGGGATTCCAGGACCTGAGAGCCCGCGGAGAGCCTCTTGCAGACCCTTTCCCCAGCAACCCCGTAGGTTGTCTGGTCGTAGAGGACAAGGGCTCTCTGAAAGGAGAGGCTGTGGGAGAGCAGTACCTCGGGGAGCCTATCGATTAATCCCTCTCCAATCTCCAACACCAGAGGGATGCTTATATCGCGGGAGATCACGGCTAATTCTCTTTTAATTGAGGCCAGATCTGGCCCCGGGCCTTCTCCAAATCCGCAAAGTCATCGATCTCCACCCAGGGTTCCCCGCGGAAGCGGACTCCATAGAGGGGATAGTTCTGGGCCAAAAGGTCAATTCCGGCCTCGTAAAACTGGTCCACCTTTCCCTCCTTAATTAAGTGGTCAAGTCTCCCCTTGAGCTTCTCCGCCCCCTGGCGAGAGAACTTGGCTATTCCAATATACTCCCCATTCGCCTGGGAAGGGGGGATCTCCTTACTTATCTGGCTTATTTGCTGGTCCTCATTTAGCCTCACCTTCATTTCCTCTTTCCCTAAGGCCTTTCCCTCGTCGATGAGGAGGACATCCCGGGGGGAGGCTTCCACTATCCTCCTTACCAGGGTGGGGCCACAGAAAAGGTCGGAGTTGTAGATAAGGCAATCATCGGCCACTTCCTGGAGAGCCAACCAGAGGGAGTAGCAGTTGTTCATCTCGGTATAGTGGGAGTTGTAAAGGATACTTATGTTTCCATCCGGAAAGGTGTTGAGCAGATCCCCCACGGCCTCCGCCCTATGGCCGGTGACAACCAGAATCTTCCCTATCCCTGCGCCCTTGATGTTTTCTATGATTTGGGAGAGGAGGGGTTCGCCCCCTATCTCCAGCATACATTTGGGACGGTCCTTGGTCAGCGGATAGAGTCGGCGGCCGACCCCTGCGGCCAATATTATTGCTTCCATCTACTCTCTTTTCCTCCACCAGCCCAATGCCGTAGTAAGAACCTCCCTATCCTCCCGAGAGAATCCACCAAAGCTGTAGAGAAGGCTGAGATAAAGGATAACCGAGGCCAAAAGGAGCATCCAGAGGTTAAATGATCTGAGCAGGAAAATGGCCAGGCCCATCAGGGAAGCGGCAAAGAATGGCCGGTAGCAGTTGCTCATAATTGGTATCCGATAGAAGAACTTAGAGACATTTCCATAGACTAATCCAAAGAGGAGGAATTCGGTGGCCAGGGTGGTTATGCTCGCCCCTATGTAGCCAAACCGAGGAATGAACCAGAGGTTGGTGAGCAGGTTAAAACCGGCCCCGATGCCCACGATATAGGTTCTCCTGCCTTGGCGATTGATGGAGGTTAAAACGGCCCCAAAGGTGTTGTTCACAAACCTTAAGGGGACAGTCCAGATCAAAACCTGTAGGGCCAAGACTGAGGGGCCGAAATTTCCCCCATAGAAGAGACTGATAAATCGTGGGGCCAAAAGCGTGGTTCCCAAGGCAATGGGGAGGCCAATTGTAAAGAGGTAGCGGAACGACCCCTGAAACAACTTAATAAGCCTGGATTTATCCTCTAAGTAATCCCGGGACATAATGGGGAGAAGGGAAGAGTTCAAAATCCCAGCTATCAAGGGAAGGTTGACCATCAAGGCGGCCGCAGCCTTATAAAAACCCAACTCCTTATCCCCCCTCATCAGGGAGAGCATTACCTGATCGATCTGGATATAGATTGTGGAAAAGATCAGGTTGAAGCCAAATGGGTAGGCCCTTACCACAAGTTCCTTCCAAATCCGGAGGTTTGCCCTCCATTGGGGTTGACCCACCCTCCTCCTGTAGATGGAGAGGCCCATTAGAAGATTTAACAGTTGTCCCCCTAAGAAGGCGCAGACCAGCTCGATCAACCCCCCTCCCAGGAGGATGACCAAAGCCGCTAAGCCAAGGGTGGAGATCTTTCCCAGGGACTGGGCGACCGTCTCATACTCCATCCTCTCCAGGGCATGGAAGGAACCCCGCAGAATCTGTATATAGGCACCTACCCATAGGTTGAGGCCGGCCAAGAGCACGGCCAACCTTATATCCCAGGGCCGTCTAAAAAGGTAGATCCCCGTGAAGCAGAGAAGAAGGGTAAAGGAGGAGAGGGCTGTGGCTAGCCCAAGGCCATTGCTCACATAGAGAGGCAATCGCGCCTTATCCCTTGCCCCCTCCCTGATGATGAAGAGCCCTACCCCCAGGTCGGTGAGGAAGGAGAAGGGGGCCACGAAGGCAAAGACGAATGCATACCTTCCTAAGCCCTCCACCCCCCAGCTGCGGGCCACAAGGATGGTGAGGATAAAACCGGTGAGCAGGCTAAAGATATTTGTAAGAGAAAGAGCAAGCGTATTCTTGGCTATTCTTTGAACCGTCCTGATAGCAAAACCTCCGCTTACTTCCCTAATGGGCCTATTAGGATAGGATTTTTTGTCTCAAAAAGGTAATGAACACTGGGACCGCTGAAAAAATTATGAGGGAAGGTTCCCCGTGGGAGCAGGACCTCTGTTCCGCCCCGGTCAGATCAGGGGATCTAACCTCTCAGCTACTGAGGTGGGGGTATTCACTCCTCCATTCTGCCAATTATCTCTGCTATCCGCAAGCTGGCCTCCCCCTCCCCATAGGGGTTCTCCCCCTGTGATGGGAGATGAAGGTCGTTGAGTGCTTCCTTTATCCTCTCAGGCTGAGTTCCCACTAAGATATTCCATCCACCTTCTACCAGCTCGGCCCATTCGGTCTCCTGACGGAGGATAAGGCAGGGGGTTCTCAGAAAGTAGGCCTCCTTCTGCATCCCTCCAGAGTCGGTGAGGATGGCCTCAGCCTCCTCCTCCAAGCGCAGCATATCCAGGTAGCCTAACGGTTCGATGATCCTGAGATGGGGAACAGCCTGACACCTTTCCCAGAGATCCCAGTGGCGGAGCCATTTCCTCACCCGCGGATGGGCAGGGAAGATGATCGTTCTCTCCAGGGAGGTAACCGCCTCCACAATGGATCGGAGGTTCTCAATCAGGTCCGTATTCTCCTGTCGATGGATGGTCAACAACAGAAACCTCCCCTCAGAGAGGCCCAATCTCTCCATAATCCGGGATTCCCTGCGGGCCACCTCCACATTCTCCAAGAGGGCGTCAAGCATCACATCGCCAACCCGATAAACTCCTTCCCCTATCCCCTCCCTTTGTAAATTCTGCACAGCCCTGAGGGAAGGGCAGAAGAGCAGGTCAGAGATGTTATCGGTCAGCAGCCTGTTTATCTCCTCAGGCATCCTGCGGTTGTAGCTCCTCAGGCCAGCCTCGATATGGGCAACTTTCACATGGAGCTTAACAGCGGCCAGCGCGCCGGCTAAGGTGGAATTGGTGTCCCCATAGACTATTACTAAATCTGGCCGTTCTTTGAGAAGTACCTCCTCCACCCTCTGCAGTATCTTGCCCGTCTGTCCCCCATGGCCGCCGGAACCCACCTTGAGGTTGTAGTCAGGTCGGGGTATCTTCAATTGTTCAAAGAAGATGTGGGAGAGCTCTCGATCATAGTGCTGCCCGGTGTGGATGAGCACCTCCCTCTGTTCTCTCCGCAGCACCTTGGAAAGGGGGGCAGCCTTGATAAACTGGGGCCTGGCCCCTACGATGGAGGCTATCTTCATCCCCAGGCGAACTCTAAATAGCTGAAGACCCGGCCCAGGCAGTCGATAAATGTGGGCATATTCTCTGTTCTAACGAAGCTTCGCCTTCTCGGCCCGGGACGGGCAAATCAACAAGGCAGTGGCAACCCAGATTAGGCGGAGCTTCGAATCATAAAATGAAGAATGTAAAGTGCAAAAGTTGAACTTAGCCGCCTTCGGCGGGACTTTTCTGACGGGATGAACAGGATTTACATGATTTTCATTTATCCCGATCATCCTGTCTATCCAGTCCAATAAAAAAAGGAATTTCCTATGCTATGAACTTAGCTCCCTTGGCCTGGGAAGCTGGGAGAGAAGATTCTCCCTCTGAAAAACCTTAGGAGGAAACCGCTGCCCCTCCCTCATAGAAACCTCCGATGGCCTGTACAACTTCCCCCCTCTCCTCCTGGGTGAGCTCCGGGTAGATAGGGATGGAGATAACCTCTTGGGAGGCTTTCTCCGCCTGGGGCATATCCCCTTCTCGGTAATTCAGGAAGCGATAACAGTCCTGCAGAGACAGGGGGAGCGGATAATAGACCTTACAGCCTATCCCCTTTAGCTTAAGCCACTCCTTTAGCTCATCCCTCCTCTCGGCCCGGAGGGTATACTGGTTGTAGATGTGTCGCCCAAAGCCCAGATCCTTGGGGGTCCTCACCCCAGCTATCCCTTTTAAGGCCTGATCATAATATTTGGCATTCTCCTGTCTCTTCTCCGTCCATCCATCCAAGTGCTTTAGCTTCACCTTGAGGATGGCTGCCTGCAAGGTGTCCAGCCTGGAGTTATAGCCGATCATTGAGTGGTGGTATTCGGAGCGTCCCCCATGCTTCCGCAATATCTCTACCTTCTCGGCCAGTTCCCCATCATCCGTGGTTACCATCCCCCCATCGCCAAACCCCCCTAAATTCTTGCTGGGAAAGAAGCTAAAACAGCCCAGCTCTCCGAGGGAACCTGCCCTCCTCCCCTTATACTCGGAGCCAATTGCCTGGGCAGCATCCTCCACCACCTTGAGGCTATGCCTTTTGGCTACCTCCAGGATGGGATCCATATCGGCGCACTGGCCAAAGAGGTGGACGGGCATGATGGCCTTTGTCCTGGTGGTGATTTTGGGTTCTATTAAGTGCGGATCGAGGTTAAATGTCTCTGGGTCGATGTCCACGAAGACGGGTTTGGCCCCGGCCCGGGAGATGGAGCCGGCAGTGGCAAAGAAGGAGAAAGAGGTAGTGATCACCTCATCCCCCGGGCCAACCCCCAACGCCCGCAGGGCCAAAAGGAGGGCATCTGACCCTGAGGCTACCCCCACCGCATATTTTGTCCCCGAATAGGCGGCTACCTCCTCCTCGAATTCCTTCACCTGAGGGCCTAAGATGAACCTTTGGCTATCCAATACCTCATCTATGGCCCTTCTTATCTCCCCCTCAATCCCCTCAAACCCTCTCTTTAAATCAAGCAATGGCACGGTCATCTCTCACTCCCATCCCTGATTTTCCAGCAATTGCTCCGGGGGGACATCCCGCCAGGGCTTTGCCGGGGAACCCAGGGCTATCTTCTGAGAAGGTATGTCCCTGGTCACTACCGAGCCGGCAGCTACCAGGGAGTCCGCCCCGATGGTCTTTCCTGGTAGGATAGTGGCATTAAGCCCGACCCTCCCTCCCCTTTTCACCGTCACCCCCTTAAAGTGTTTGAATCTCTCCTCGGTGCGGCCGACGAAGTTATCGTTGCTGGTGGCCACACACGGGGCCACAAAGACCCGATCCTCTAAGCGGGAGTAGGCGGTGATATAGACATCTGTCTCTAACTTACAATAGGAGCCTATCTTACAAAAGTTCTCAATAGCGACTCCCCGGCCCACTATGGTATAATCGCCGATGGTGACGTTCTCCCGCACCGAGGCCAGGTCGGCAACCAGCACCTTCTGACCTATGCGGCAACCGCGGTAGATGACCACCGATGTGCCAATTATGCAGTCATTCCCAATCTCCGTTCCGGGAAGCTCCATCTCCTTGGTGACCGCGGTGTTTGCCGCCTTCATCAGGTCCTTGCCGATCACCGTCTGGTCGTCGATCCTCACCCTATCGCCGATCTTAGAACCCTGGTGAATAACCACATTGTTCCCAATCACGCATCCCTTGCCTATCTTTACCCCCTCCTCTATCACGGTAAAGTAGCCAACTTTCGTTCCTTCCCTTAACTTTGCCTGAGGTGAAATATAGTTCTCCATCTGTCTTCCTTTTCTTATTTGAACTCTACGGGGGTTCCCCCGTTCTTCAGAGATTTTTGGGCAGCGGCCAAGACCTTGAGCACCCGCAGGCCATCCTCCCCATTGCTCTTTGGAGTGGCTCTGCTCTCCATACACTGGAGGAAATGTTCGCACTCGGACTTCAAGGGCTCCACCAGATCCAACTTGGGAATGAGTATATCCCCATGGCGCAGGCTAAGATACTCCCCATAGCTGGCATAATCCTTGTGGGTGTCCACCCCCTTGTCGTAGATCCTGATTTTCTCCGCCGACTCCATATCATCGAAGACGGCCATCTTCTTCTGGCCCACAACGGTTACCTTCCTTATCTTGTGGGGATCAAGCCAACTCACATGGATGTTGGCCAGCATTCCTCCCTCGAAATAGAGCGTGGAGAAGGCCACATCCTCAATGCCTTCTCGTAGATAAGCCATCCCATTGGCGGTGATCCTCACCGGCTCCTTATTTAAGAGGTAGAGGATGATGGATACATCGTGGGGGGCAAAGCTCCAAAGGGCGTTTTCGATATCCCTTACCTTCCCTAAGTTGACCCGGGTGGAATAGAGATAGTAGATCCTCCCCAGTTCCCCGCTATCGATTAGCTCCTTCAGTTTCAAGGCCGCGGGATGATACTCCATTATGTGGCCCACCATCAGGATTCTCCCCTCCTTGTGGGCCAGCTCCACCAATTTCTCCCCTTCCTCCACCTGCAAGACCAGGGGTTTCTCCACGAAACAGTCCTTTCCCGACTCCAAGGCGGCCTTGGCCAGAGCATAATGGGATTCCGGAGGTGTGGCTACCACCACCGCCTGTAATTCCTTATCGGAGAGGACCTCCTCGAAATCGGCCGTAAACTTAACCGAGGGATACTCCTTTCTGAACCCCTCCAACCTTTGGGGATCCTGGTCACAGCCTATCTTTAGCTGGCAACCGGGAAGGTAATAGAAGTTACGCAAGAGGTTCTTTCCCCAAGCTCCCAAACCTACCTGTCCGATTTTAATCATCTGTCTTCCTTCCTCTTTCTGGTCAGCAAATTCCTGAGCCTGAGATAATCCGCCCGGAGAAGGGAGGATATGCGGGAGATCTTTTGGGAGTCCTCAGAGGACCTGACCCTCTCCATATATTCCAACCCAAAAGCCAGAAAGATGCCGACGAAAAGGCTTAGTAGGCCAGCCAGGCCGACCAGAACCGTCCTTTTGGGTTTGCTCTTCTGGGTAGGGGGGATGGCCTCATCTAAGACCTGCACGGTGGGCGTGTCCCTCTTCTCCTGGATTTTGGCTTGTTCATACTGCTGGGTTAAGAGCTCAAATATCTCCTCCTCTACCTTCAAATCCCTGGTCGATCTGGCCAGTTCCAGGGCGAATAAGGGCACCTGGGAGAAGGGAAGGAGAAAGTCGTCCTCCCCACTTCCAAACTCCATCTTCCTTAGCTGTTTGTCGTATTCGTTTATCTGGGTCCTTAGCCGTTGCACCTGTGGGTGGTTGTTCCCCATGCTTTGCCGCAGGACCCCTAGCTGTATCTCCAAAAGGGCCTTCTCGGCCCTCAGATCGGCGGCCTTCTCTATAGCTGCCTTGGTCTGATCCGACAGGGAGATAGCTTTATGGACTTCCTGAAATCTCTTTAGCCTCTCCTCAGCCCTCTGCAGCTCGGCTCGGGTGGAGTCCAGCCTCTCCTCAATAAAGATGCGAGCACTTTTAGCCCGGGAGGTGGACTTCTCCCGATTCACTCCATCCAGGGCCTTTACCAAGGAGTTGGCTACTCGAGCCGCCAGTCTAGGGTCCTTCTCTGTAACCTTAATCCTGATAATCCCCTCGGGGGAGACATCGACATCGGTATGACTGTGCAGGGTCTTCATTGCCTCCTGTAGATCTTTCGTCCTATAGACCTTTAGCAACCCGTTCTTCTTGATCACCATCTCGGCCACAGATCTGCTCTTCAAGATGGCGGCAAAGACATCAGAAGGGGTAGACGCCCCGGGGAGGGAGAGACCTCCGCTCAAGGAGGCTAAAGTGCCCAGGCCTGAAGGGAGGGAAAGACCTCCTCCCTCTCCCTGAGGAGGGAGGATGGAGGTGGTAGCCGTATACCACTTGGGCAGGAAGAGGCTGATTAAGACCACCAATAGGCAGACCCCAATGAAGTTGAGGCCAATCATCCTGCGCCACTTGGCCAGGACCATCAGGTAATCCCAGAGATTTGCTTCCTTCTCTTGCAAACTTAGCTCCCTATGGAGATTTCCATCACTTATTTTATGGTTTAACCGCTTGTTTAATCACAATATAGACGGTGGCAACCTGGGAGAGGACAGTAATCGCCTCCTTTGTCACCTGCCACCAATTCCTCTCCGGTTTCTCCGGCACCCATATTGTATCACCCGGCTTAAGCCTCCTGGCCTGCTTAGGCCATACCCATTCTCCCCCCTTAGCCCTAATCACCCTGATTTTCCCCTTTTGAGCATTAGGGCCATAACCCCCAGCCACCTGTACATAATAATTCAAGGGTTTCCCCGGGATGTATCCCACCCCTCCAGGAAAACTCACCGTTCCTAACACCCAAACCGCCAGTGGTTTGGGGGGAACCTCTATGCGGTCACCATTCTTTAGCAGGATGTCCTCGCTGGAATTCCCTTGGGCGAAAAGCTTCTTAAAATCAACCGATAATTTTCCCCTCTTCTCCCGGGACCTTAGCTTGAAGTATTCATACTCGGTATGGGTCATGTCGGTGACGGACATATCCTTTAACCTCGCAAACTCCTTGTCCTTCTTCTCCTCTTTTGCCTTCCTGAGGACGCTGGCGAGCTCTATTGCCGCTTTGGGGGTAAAGCCGCCCGCCTCCTTAATCACCTGGCTTAAGGTAGTAAAGCCCTCCCTTATGGGATAAACACCGGGATGAAGAACCTCCCCTTGGAGATAAACCTTCTCCTTTAGGTGATATTTTGGACGGGAACGGACAAAGATGCGGTCATCCGCCATTAAGGCTAAGTTGCTCTGGTTTCTCAGGTCTATCCGTAGGGTCTTAGTGCTTATTCCATTGGGGTTAAACCTGGTTAAAAGGATGAGGGATGAATCGGCATCAGGCCTGAGCCCTTTGGCTAACTTGATGAGGTCAGTGACCTTATCTCCCTCTACCCATTCATAGTCCCCAGGTTCATTTACCGCCCCATAGATATTCATAATTCGCTCCACGGGAGGAACGGAGATGACATCCCCATCCTGCAGGTAAGGGTCTTTCTCTCTATCGCCTAAGGCAAAAAACCTGAAGATATCCGCCCTGGACTGGGAGCCATCCCGATGGGTAACCACTATGTTCCGTTGGGAAGGCTCGCTAAGGGAGAGGTGATGGAACTTCTCCTTATCTGAAACGGTTTCTGTGTCTGGCTCGGTTTGCTCCGGCTCGCCAGTCCACCTTAAGAGATCTGAGACCCTATCCGTGGCCTGGACTACCCAGCTTCCCGGCTTACCCACCTCTCCAGTTGTCATTACCCTAAATCTCCTCAGAGAAGTAAGGTTTGTGGTAACCTTCACATTTCTAAACCTTTGGAGAACTGCCTTCTTCACCTTCACCTTGGTCTCTCGCAGGGTTAGGCCGGCCACCTGCAGTTCCCCCACCGAGGGGATGAGAAGTTTCCCCTCCGGGGTAACCGTGAGAGGGAAACTTATATCCTCTTCCCCCCAGATATTCACCACCAGTCCATCACCTGGTCCCAGAATATACTCGGACGGATCGACTGCACTCTCCAGGGCCTGCCCTTTCAGGTAAGGAAGGGATGGCTGGACCATCCGCTGCAGGTTCTCCTTTTGCTCAGTGGACTGGGCCAGGCAAAGGCCGCCCAAAAAAGAGAACAGCAGAAAAAAAACAATAGTTCCTTTCATAACCTTTTCTCCCACCAGTCCTTGTTCCTTAGATACCACTTCACGGTTTGCTCCAATCCCTCCGGCAGACTGTAAAGGGGCTTCCAGCCCAGGCTTGCCAACTTCTTGGTGGAGAGGGAGTACCTGCGGTCATGTCCGGGGCGGTCCCTAACGAACTCTATCAGACCTTCGCTTTTGCCTAAAATCCTCAGCACCTTTTTAATGAGCTGAAGGTTGGTCAGCTCAGCTCCGCTGGATATGTTGTAAATCTGGTCATCCTTCCCTTTCTGGAGAATGAGGTCAATGGCCCGGCAGTTGTCCTCCACATAGGTCCACTCCCTGCGGTGCAAACCATCCCCATAGAGAGGAAGTCTCTTCCCCTGCAAGGCCCTGGTTATGAAAAGGGGGAGAAGCTTCTCCGGATATTGACGGGGACCATAGTTGTTCGAACACCTTATTATCATCACCGGTAGCCCATAGGTCCGGTGATAGGAGAGGGCCAAGAGGTCCGCGGCTGCTTTGCTGACCGCATAGGGGCTTGATGGATTCAAAGGATCACCTTCAATAAAGCTACCCTTTTCCCTGCTTCCATAGACCTCATCTGTGGATATTTGAATAAACTTTTTGTTCTGCTTTTTTGTCGCTTCTAAGAGGCAGTGAGTCCCTAAGATGTTTGTATGTAAGAAAACATCTGGTGCTTGAATGGAGCGATCAACATGGGTCTCAGCGGCAAAGTTAACCACCAGATCAGAATCTGAGACAAGCTCATCATCGAGGCCCTGATTGCTGATGTCCCCCTGAATGAAGCGAAAATGGTGGTTGTCTATCCCCCTGGGGAGGTTGTCCAGCCCTCCGGCATAGGTTAGCTTGTCCAAGACAAATACCCTATAGTCTTGATGATGCTTGAGGAGGTAATCAACGAAGTTGCTGCCAATGAAGCCGGCCCCACCGGTGACCAAGATCTTCACCTATCCCTCCCTGAGGGACCAGGCATAGGGGATTTTGTTCTCCCAAGGATCGATCCTGTATTCATCTGGGTTTTCCCTATTGTAGGGGAGGGTGGGGCAGTTGATCACATAGCCTGGCTCAATCCCCACAGCCTTGAACCCATGAACGACCCCCGGTGGAATGCGCACCAAAAGGGGGTTCTTCTCCCCTAAGAAGAACTCATCTACCTCCCCCTTGGTAGGGGAGTTTTCCCTCTGGTCATAGAGGACAAGCTTGATCTCCCCCTTAACCACGGCGAAGAGATCGCTCTGCTTACGGTGGTAATGCCAACCCTTAACCACCCCGGGATAAGCAACGGTAAGATAGACCTGGCCAAATTTCTCAAAGAGGGGGTCATCTGCCCTTAAGATCTCCATCAGATATCCCCTCTCATCCGGTATGAACTTGAGGGACTTGGTCTCAACCCCATCAATCATATAAATCTCCCAACTTAAAACCGAGTTATTTTGACCGGATAACAGGATTTATTTGATTTTTATTTATCCTGTCAATCCTGTCTAAAAATGGGAATTCCGTATAGAAAGAAGCCGAGTTGGGCAGGTCTAAAGGCCAGCCACCCGGCTTCAGGCCCAAATAGATCGTTAAAGGCACGACAAATAAGGAAAACATATCCCATCTCCTTGGATAAAAGATTTTTCTCCTGACCCTTTAACGATCTTTTATAGGCTATCTCCCTTTTTTCTTTCAATAATAAGAAAGGGTTGGGTGATTGTCAAGCCCTTTTTACAAAAAGGAATTTGCCTTGACAATCAACTCATAGAACATTATTTTTTACTTTAAGTTTCCACAAAGGTGAGCTAATGGGGAAAAGTGGGGAAGATGCCTAAAAAGGAAAATGAAAACCTCTCCTCTGTCTTGGCTCAGCTCTCGGAGAGTTCTCAGCTTGCGGAGAGGATGAAGGTGGAGTCTTCTCGGATCATAGAGATAGCCGAACTCTTGATAGAGACCTTCCAGAATGGAGGCAAGGTGCTTATCTGTGGCAATGGGGGGAGTGCTGCCGATGCCCAGCACCTGGCCTGTGAGCTGGTGGTGAAGCTAAAAGAGGAGAGGGAAGCTCTGCCTGCTCTGGCTCTCTCGGCAAACCCGTCCGTGCTTACGGCGGTCTCCAACGATCTGGACTTTCGGCAGATCTTCTCTCGTCAGGTGGAAGCATTGGGGGAGAGGGGAGATGTCTTAGTGGCCATCAGCACCAGCGGCTCTTCGAAGAATGTGATTCTTGCGGCTCAAAAGGCTAAGGAGATGGGCTTGCAGGTTGTGGGTTTTACCGGAGAGGGCGGCAGAAAGCTCACCTCAATAGTAGATCTCCCCTTGATTATCCCCTCCCGGGACACCCAGAGGATTCAGGAGAGCTATATGCTTGCCGGACACATAATCTGTGGCCTCGTTGAGGAGGCATTTAAAGAGGAAGGATAGGGAGATGGGAGAGAAGTATGTCTATTTCTTTGGTGGAGGGAAAGCAAAGGGCAATGCTGGGTTAAGAAATCTCTTGGGTGGTAAGGGGGCGAACTTGGCCGAGATGGCCAACTTAGGGATCCCCGTGCCCCCGGGATTTACCATAACGACTGAGGTTTGCACCCTCTATTTTGCGAATAAGGGCAGATACCCTGATAAGCTCAGGGAACAGGTGAATGAGGCTCTGAGGAGGGTGGAGAATATTATGGGGGCCAAGTTTGGTGACCGGGAAAATCCTCTCTTTGTCTCGGTTAGATCAGGGGCCCGGGTCTCTATGCCCGGAATGATGGACACTGTATTGAACATCGGTTTAAATGACTCCACGGTAGATGGTTTTATCAGGGGAACGAATGATGAGAGGGCTGGTTGGGACAGCTACCGGAGGTTTGTGCAGATGTATGCAGAGGTGGTTATGGGGATAAAAGCTGAGGGTATTAGCCCATTTGAGGAGATATTGGAGGAGAAGAAGAGGGGAAAAGGGATTAACCAGGATACGGAGTTGGAGTCAGCAGACTTAAAGGAACTTGTCTACCGCTTTAAAGAGGTTGTGGCGAAGGGGAGTAAAGAGAGGTTCCCTGAGGAGCCTCTGGACCAGCTATGGGGGGCTATTGGGGCAGTCTTCCACTCCTGGGATACCCCGCGGGCAATTTCCTATCGCCAAATTCGCAACATTCCTCAGGAATGGGGGACGGCAGTGAATGTGCAGGCTATGGTCTTCGGCAATATGGGTCCTGATTCGGCCACCGGGGTGGCCTTTACCAGGAATCCGGCCACAGGGGAAAATACCTTCTATGGAGAGTATCTGATCAATGCTCAGGGGGAGGATGTGGTAGCGGGGATACGCACGCCTCAGCCTTTGAGTCGAGCCTCAAAGAAGGACCCTGACCAGATCTCCTTGGAAGAGGCTATGCCAGAGGTCTACCGGCAACTCTCCGAGATCAGGGATAAGCTGGAAAAACATTACCGGGACACTCAAGATGTTGAGTTTACCATACAAAAGGGTAGGCTATGGATGCTTCAAACCCGTACCGGGAAACGGACCGCAGCGGCTGCCGTAAAGATAGCGGTGGATATGGTAAACGAAGGGCTGATCGATCGGGAGACGAGCGTATTAAGGGTTGAGCCAAACCAGCTCGACCAGCTCCTTCATCCCATGATTGACCCCCAGACCCAGATGCAGGTCTTGGCCCAAGGGCTCCCAGCCTCACCAGGGGCGGCCACTGGCCAGGTGGTCTTTACCGCTGAGGATGCCGTGCAACTCAGTGAGGACGGCAAAAAGGTCATTTTGGTGAGGATAGAGACCTCACCCGAGGATATTCAAGGGATAAACGCCGCGCAGGCTATCCTCACTGCACGGGGGGGGATGACCTCCCATGCAGCGGTGGTGGCCAGAGGGATGGGCAAGTGTTGTGTGGCTGGCTGTGGGGAACTGAAGATCGATTATGAGAGAGAGCGATTTACTGTGGGGGATGTGGTAGTGAGGAAGGGTGATTACATAACTTTGGACGGAACAAGTGGGAAGGTGATCTTAGGTGAGGTTCCTACCATAATTCCCAGCCTCTCCGGAGACTTCAAGACCCTGATGGATTGGGCGGATTCCTATCGCCGCTTGGGGGTAAGGACAAACGCCGATCAACCAAAGGACGCCCAGGTGGCCAGGGACTTCGGCGCGGAGGGGATAGGGCTCTGCCGCACGGAACATATGTTCTTTGAGGGAAATAGGATTGATTGGGTGCGGAGAATGATCTTGGCCGAGGACAAGAAGGGAAGGGAAGAGGCCCTCTCCCATTTGCTTCCTATACAAAGGGAGGACTTCTTGGGCATCTTCAGGGTGATGGACGGATTGCCAGTGACCATCCGCACCCTCGATCCTCCGCTACATGAGTTCTTACCCAAGGATGATGAAGAAATCTCATCCCTGGCCTCTAAGATAGGGATCTCATTTGAGGAGCTGAAGGCTAAGGTGGAGAGCTTAAGCGAGGCCAACCCGATGATGGGTCACCGGGGATGCAGGCTGGGCATAGTCTATCCAGAGATCACCGAGATGCAAGCCAGGGCTATCTTCCAGGCCGCCTGTCAGGCTCTCAAGGAAGGGATAAAGGTCCTGCCCGAGATTATGATTCCCTTGGTGGGGGATGTGAACGAGCTGCGCAAGCAGAAGGAGGTGGTGAATAGAGCAGGAAAGGAGACAATGGCCGAATATGGGGTTGAAGTGGACTACAAGGTGGGAACGATGATCGAAATCCCCCGGGCCAGCCTCCTTGCCGACCAGATCGCCCAGGAGGCCGATTTCTTCTCCTTTGGTACCAACGACCTTACCCAGATGACCTTTGGCTATAGCCGGGATGATGCTGGGGTCTTCCTTCCCTTTTATGTGAAGAATGGCATCCTTCCTTATGATCCCTTCCAGATCCTCGATCAGGAAGGGGTAGGACAGTTGGTGGAGATGGGGGTAAAGAGGGGGAGGAAAACTAAGCCAGACTTGAAGATAGGTATATGTGGCGAGCATGGGGGGGAGCCGAATTCCGTGGAGTTCTGCCATCGGGTAGGTTTGGATTATGTAAGTTGCTCACCTTATCGGGTCCCCATAGCCAAGCTGGCCGCGGCCCATGCGGCATTAAAGGAGAAAAGGGGGGAATGATTTGAAGGAATTATCACCTAATCTAACCGTTTTTGTAGGGGCAGGCCTGATGCCTGCCCTTTTCTTTAGGGGAGATAATTTGGGCAACCACAAGGGCCTTTTCTTCTCCATTGCATTTTATAGCGGCAACTACGAACCCTGTTGGACAGGCTCTCCCCCTGACTCCCCAGGGACTATAGCCAGGTCCACGGGCCAACTTGCCTCAAAGGTTAATGAATTTTCTGTCACATAATCACCTGGATCAATGGATTGTAAGTAATGAAAGGCGCCACCGCTTATCCCCACCGTGACCCAGAGGTCGGTTCCATCCTCGGAGAAGGCCATTGCCGTGGGGAATCCCACAACATTGATCGTGTCCTGAGCAACGAAGCTGGAATCCAAGGCTATGATATTCCCTGAATATGAATTTGGAATGCGATTTGCAACTAAAAGGTTGCCACTGATAGGGTTTTCCACCACCCCCATGGGAAAATCTCCAACTCGAAAAGAGTGGATTTCGGTAAGGGTGCTTAATGAGATCTGTGAAATACGGTTTGGGTTGTTTGAGCTAAGAGAGGTCACAAAGGCATAGTTTCCGTCACCGGAGATGGCAATGTAGGCAGGCTTATCTAAGCCGATCTGGTCAATGATGTTGTAATTCGTGGCATCTATAACTAAAACGACATTGGCCGACTTCAGGGATACCAACATCTTAGAATCATCAGGAGTTAGGGCTATCGATCTTGGTGACTCACTCAGCTCTATTGCGGTCTCCACCGTGTCGGAATTCAGGTTGATGACTGAAATAGATTTAGAGTCTGGGCCGGTGTTGGCCACATAGGCTAAGGCTCCATCGCCTGAGATGACGATCCCTTCTGGACGTCCTCCAACTTTGATGGAACCAACCGTTGTATCCCCATTAACTTTGACCTTATACACCGTTCCATCTCCCTCTTTTGCTCCATAGCAGGTCACATAAGCATAGTTGTAGTCAGGGGTTATGGCGACACCCCTCGAAATCCCATCAACAGGGATGTCTTTGATTTTCCCGGCCTCCTCCAGATCGAAGACAGAAACCCAACGATCGTTCCTGGTCACATAGGCCTTTGCTATCCTGGGAATATGGGTATTCCTCTTTGTCGGATTCTTCTTACCGCAACCGATGAGAAGGAAGAGGAGAAGAAAAAAAGATAATAGCCAGACTTTTCTACTTGAGCTTGGCATACCTATAACTCCAATTTAAAAGGGGTTATACCCTGATCTCAAAAAACCAAAGATCTCAAAAAATAAAAAACCCGGCAGCGACCTACTCTCCCACTCAGTCTCCCGAGCAGTACCATCGGCGTTCGAGGGCTTAACTTCCGAGTTCGGAATGAGATCGGGTGTTTCCCCTCCGCTATAGCCACCGGGCAAGAAAAAAGCCTGGCCGGGGCAAATGAGTGGATGGGCCCCGTTTATAATGATCACCAGGCAAAATTTAAAGTGACAACCGCACAGGGGGGACAAACATCAAGGTCAAGCCTCACGGCTTATTAGTATCGCTCGGCTAAACACATTGCTGCGCTTACACCTGCGACCTATCAATCCCGTCATCTTCGGGAAGCCTTCAGTCCTGATAAAATCAGGAGGGATATCTCATCTTGAGGGAGGCTTCGCACTTAGATGCTTTCAGCGCTTATCCCTTCCGAATATAGCTACCCAGCAATGCCCCTGGCGGGACAACTGGTACACCATTGATTCGTCCACCCCAATCCTCTCGTACTAGGGGCAGCTCCTCTCAAATATCCTGCGCCCGCGACAGATAAGGACCGAACTGTCTCACGACGTTCTAAACCCAGCTCGCGTACCGCTTTAATGGGCGAACAGCCCAACCCTTGGGACCTTATCCAGCCCCAGGATGCGATGAGCCGACATCGAGGTGCCAAACCGGTCCGTCGATATGAACTCTCGAGACCGATGAGCCTGTTATCCCCGGAGTACCTTTTATCCGTTGAGCGACGGCCCTTCCACTTGGAACCGCCGGATCACTAAGCCCCCCTTTCGGGTCTGCTCGACCTGTGTGTCTCACAGTCAGGCTCCCTTATGCCTTTGCACTCACCACGCGATTACCAACCGCGCTGAGGGAACCTTTGGGCGCCTCCGTTACATTTTGGGAGGCGACCGCCCCAGTCAAACTACCCACCAGACACTGTCCCCGGGCCGGATTCACGGCCCTGAGTTAGAACTCCAGCAAGACAAGGGTGGTATTTCAAGGACGACTCCATCCCGACTGGCGTCGGAATTTCAAAGTCTCCCACCTATCCTACACATGCCTTACCAAAATCCAATGTCAGGCTATAGTAAAGGTTCACGGGGTCTTTCTGTCCCGTCGCGGGTAACCGGCATCTTCACCGGTACTACAATTTCGCCGAGTCCCTGGTTGAGACAGTGCCCAAGTCGTTACACCATTCGTGCAGGTCGGAACTTACCCGACAAGGAATTTCGCTACCTTAGGACCGTTATAGTTACGGCCGCCGTTTACTGGGGCTTCAGTTCAGAGCTTCTCCCGCACTCAACTCTTAAAAAAGGGTTGAGTGCCGAATAACCCCTCCCTTTAACCTTCCAGCACCGGGCAGGTGTCAGTCCCTATACATCGTCTTTTGAGACTTAGCAGAGACCTGTGTTTTTAGTAAACAGTCGCCTGGGCCGATTCTCTGCGGCCCCTTTGGGCTCCTCCCGCGAGGGGATTCACCTACTTGGGGCACTCCTTCTTCCGAAGTTACGGAGTCAATTTGCCTAGTTCCTTAACCAGGGTTCTCTCGAGCACCTTTGGATACTCTCCTCGCCTACCTGTGGTGGTTTGCGGTACGGTCACTCAGAAGACTCACTTAGAGGTTTTTCTTGGCAGTTTGATTAGGGTCAGTTTATGCCCTTGCGGGCTCCCCATCGCATCTCGGAGTTATGCCCCGGCGGATTTGCCTACCAGGACCTCCTACCTGCTTAGACTCCGTATTCCAACACGGAGCTGACCTTTCACTTCTGCGTTACCCCATCGCTAAAGCGTCTCCTAGGTGGTACAGGAATATTAACCTGTTTCCCATCGCCTACGCCTTTCGACCTCGGCTTAGGGACCGACTCACCCTGAGCGGATTAACCTTCCTCAGGAAACCTTAGGCTTTCGGTGATGCCGTTTCGCACAGCATTTATCGCTACTCATACCGGCATAATCATTTTCATCTCGTCCACCCCGACTCACATCGGAGCTTCAACCTACTATGAAACGCTCCCCTACCATCCCGACAAGTCGGGATCTGTAGCTTCGGTGGTGGGCTTGAGCCCCGTGAATTTTCGGCGCAGAACCACTTGACCAGTGAGCAGTTACGCACTCTTTAAATGATGGCTGCTTCTAAGCCAACATCCTGGTTGTCTAAGCAACTCCACATCCTTTGTCACTTAGCCCACACTTAGGGACCTTAGCTGACAGTCTGGGTTCTTTCCCTCTCGGACCTGGAGCTTATCCCCCAGACCCTGACTCCCGCAAAACAAGTAACGGCATTCGGAGTTTGATTGGGTTTGGTAACCTATTAAGGCCCCTAGCCCATTCAGTGCTCTACCTCCGTTACTCTCTAATGCGAGGCTAGCCCTAAAGCTATTTCGGGGAGAACCAGCTATCTCCGAGTTTGATTAGCCTTTCACTCCGATCCACAGCTCATCCCCCAACTTTTCAACGTTGGTGGGTTCGGACCTCCATTCCGTGTTACCGGAACTTCATCCTGGCCATGGATAGATCACTCGGCTTCGGGTCTACTGCAGATTACTAAGTCGCCCTATTCAGACTCGCTTTCGCTACGGCTCCTCCCGTCAACGGGATTAACCTGGCAACCTACAGTAACTCGCCGGTTCATTATACAAAAGGCACGCCGTTAGACTACTCCGGGGTCCCGAAGGATCCCTTTCATCCTCCGACTGCTTGTAGGCATACGGTTTCAGGTTCTATTTCACTCCCCTCACCGGGGTTCTTTTCACCTTTCCCTCACGGTACTAGTTCGCTATCGGTCACGAGAGAGTATTTAGCCTTAGGAGGTGGTCCTCCCAGATTCCCACAGGATTCCTCGTGTCCCGTGGTACTTGGGAAAGAGACCCAGGAAGTCCATTACCCTTTTGTCTACCGGGCTATCACCGTCTTTGGCCCCCCTTTCCAGAGAGGTTTGACTAGAGTACGGATTTTTAACTTCCCGACCTTGCCGCACCTCAGTCGAGTCTCCTCCCGCTACCCCAGCTGTACAACGCATGCGGGCTTTACCGTACAGACTGGTTTAGGCTCTTCCCCTTTCGCTCGCCGCTACTCAGGGAATCGCGGTTGCTTTCTTTTCCTGGGGGTACTTAGATGGTTCAGTTCCCCCCGTTCGCCCTCCCTGCCTATTTTATTCAACAGGGAGTTGCCCGACATTACTCGGACAGGGTTCCCCCATTCGGAGATCCCCGGGTCTAAGGTTGTTTGCACCTCACCGGGGCTTATCGCAGCTTACTACGTCCTTCATCGCCTTCTCGTGCCAAGGCATCCACCATATGCCCTTACTAACTTGACCAATAAAGATGCCCATCCCCTTCCTGTGCAGTTGTCAAAGAGCAGTTTAATTTGGTGGAGATAACCGGAATCGAACCGGTGA
>CAZVGK010000023.1:0-55484 GCA_964626665.1 uncultured Gemmatimonadota bacterium
GGGTTTTCCTCTTAATTATCAGAGAGTTACGGTGAAATCGCCTCTGGAAGATCCGATGGAAAGGCTGGGAAGCGTTCAAGCGTTTCGTACTATGGAGTATCATTACTTTCAACATGCGGGTGATCGCCAGATGGATTGTTGCTAAACTTGGGAATGCGTAATTTGAGAAATAGAACCTTTGAACCACCAAGGGAGTAGTACGCCCAAAACTGAAAAATATTGCGGTTTGGGCATTAATTTTTACATTTCTTGGGGATATAGACAGAAATGGTGAAAAACCGATCCCGTTTTCTGTGACCATCAGGCATACTTAAATAAAAATACCAACAAAAATGCCCATTTTCGGACAGACACTAAGTAGTGGCCCAAGTAGTAACAGTTGTATAAAAGTTGTAAACCACTACAACTCCAACCTATCATAGTCGGGAAGCCGTTTGACCAATGGCGTTCCCCAGGAAAAAAAGTTGATGACCCTTTCCTTCACCCTCTCCCCCCAGAGAAACCTCCCTTCTCCTAATTTTTGGCAGAGATCCCAAAGGGTGTCGATCAAATAAACCCCCTCTCGATTAAAGCAACTATTCTCCCCCTTACGGGCCTGGCCAAAGAAGCCCTTGTAGCCCATCTCCCTCGCCACTTCATCGATAAAGGGATTGCCTTTGCCAAATGGGTAGGCTAAGAACTTCACCGCCTTACCCATCCTATCCTGTAAAACTTCCCTGGAATGACCCAGCTCATACCTAAGTTGAGAAGGAGTTAGTTTGGTAAGATCTGGGTGATTAACCGTATGCGATTGAAAGGAGTGACCATAGCTGGCCATCTCCCTCATCTGTCTCCAGCTGAGGTGCTTAAATCTCCTCCCTAAGAGGTTAACATCCCAGCGGTTTTGCCTTCCCACGAACCCCGTTATTACGAAGACAGTGGAGACAAAGCCATATTTCTCCATTATGGGAAACGCATTTTGGTAGACGGATTCATAGCCATCATCAAAAGTTATGGCCAAACTTCTCTTAGGAAATCGGCCATTCGCCAAGCAGTCAAACCATTCCCCTATTGTCAGGCTACGATACCTCCTCTGGTGGAGATAGGTCATCTGTAGGTTGAACTGCCTAATTGTGGTGGTGGTAATTCCAAATTCAAACTTATCCTCCACCTTGTGATAGACAATTATGGGGGCTGGATGAACCATAACCAAACCTCATCTTAAACCCAAATAAAGGGAATGTCAAGCTGAAAATGCAGGGGCCAATTAGCCAAAAACAAATAAGGCCACTGCGTGGCCTAAGGCTACAGCGGGAGAAGGATGGGAAATCTCCAAGAGGAGATCTCCATATTCCATGCTCCCTGTGTATGTTATCATCCACAGGGAACCGGGATGTGGGAAACATCTCTTGATGTCGATAATCGAGGTCTGGAGTCCTCCACCACAACCTTACAGTTTCCGTGGGCCAGCCTCCAGCGATCAAAGAAAACCGTGACAACTGACGGACACCTGACTACTGCTCCCTGAACTCTGTTAACTGTTACCTTTCCCTATGACTCTTTCATCCCACTCGTTTTCACACCTTTCCCTCTCTTCTCCAGCTTTTTCAAGAGCTCCTGCAGTTTTTCCTTGTGCAGGGGTTTTCCCTCTGCAGTGACCCTGAGGAGTAAGATGGTTGACTTCCCCACATCGATCTTACTCATAGTAACCCCGTAACCCTGTAGCCGATTGAGGAATTCCCTTAAAGACCTCTGTTTGGAGGGGTAGGCCAATCCGATGAGCGTGGAGGAGGGGAATTTCTTCCCTTCCCCTACGGTTATCTCCACATTCCTCCCTTCCATCACAAGTTCGTAACCTGATATCTCATGCCTCTCCAACACCTCTACTCCTAATTTTATCTCCTCGCTTATCTCCTCCACTGGGGCAGTAGTCCGATAGAAGTCGTCTAAGCTATAGTAGAAGGCCTTGACCAAACCTTCATCCATTCCCGCAAGACTATCCTTCACCTTAATAAACCTTCCCATCTCCAACCTGCGCATACCCTCATCAAAATCGCGAAAATCCCCTATTATCTTCTTTAGCTTCTTATGGATGATCTCGTAAATACCCTCTCTCTCCTTAAAGGCGGATACATCTGCGCTGAGGTCAATTATATCAATCTCCTCCTCTCCGAAATACTTCGGTGGACGGGCAGAAAGGACACTTAAGCCCTTGATCGCCTCCAGGTCCTGGATGCATCTCAACAAAACCTTCTCTTTTCTCGACTTTTCCCTGGAAATGATGATGATAATCTTAAACTCAATCAGCTCCTCTGTGGACCTGCTCACGCTTATATATACCTGGATCATCCCCGTTGCCCTATACTCCTGCAAAAGGAAGGGAATTATCGCGCGCAGATAGTGTTCAAAACCTCCCAAGGACTCCATCCATTTTACCCTCTCCAGCTTCTTGGATGAGGCCATCTTGAGGATGCTCTTTCTTATGGCCTCCAGTTTCCTGCGGGAGAAGGCCTTCCCCTTCCCATCGGTTATCTCCAACCTGTAGACAGCAATCCCGTCATTGGTAATGAACTGTTTGTTATATTTGTTCTTAAACCCAGGAACAGAACGATCTATGGCCTCCAAACAGTCATTCAGGGAGAAGTCCCTATCCAATCCAGCAATGGTTATCCCAGTAAGAAAGCCGTCCCTGGTCGGCAAATTCTTTACCCAAACCTGCGTTCTCCCCCCCAACTTCCTTACCCGTTGAATAAATCTGTAATTGGTTATTATCTGCTCGGCTAAATCCTCACCCCCCCTTTCAGTGATATATGCCTCAGATCTGCTGGCAAAAAACTTCACTGCCTCCCCCCCCTCCCCCAAAAGTTCCTCCCTCTCCTTGTTTTTGCATATCTTCCCGATCTCCTCGGCTATCTCCCCGTAGATTTCCAGCTTCTTGGCCTCCTTGGAGAGCAGATACCTCTTGGCCTGGCTTCCCAAGCTGGCCCTCTCCAAGCTGCGAACAAAGTATCCCTTTCCCTCCCGAAACTCCCCCATTGCCTGGGAGGTCTCTAACTCCACGGCGATTATAATGGCACCCAACTTCTGGTGATT
Source organism: uncultured Gemmatimonadota bacterium (assembly GCA_964626665.1). GTDB lineage: Bacteria > SM23-81 > DAOVCL01 > DAOVCL01 > DAOVCL01 > DAOVCL01. The sequence goes on from CAZVGK010000023.1 coordinate 3,073, forward strand.
GTGCTCAATGACAAACCCCTTCATAAACTTGATATTCCACCTTTTCTTATGCACGGCAGCCACACAGGAGTCTGACATCCCCGGCCAGTCAGAGGCCAAAAGCCCGATGATCACCTCCTGGGGATAGCTTTCTCCCTCCTCGGATGAGGAGATGTATACGATGCTCCCCCCTTTTTCATCCCATCTCTTCAGTAAGGCCACACAAAGGGCCACCTCCTTCTGGTGGGGGATAAACTCATGGGAGGACTCCACCTCCTGAATGTAGCTCCTTATCTCCCTCCCAGCCAAATCGACCCCATACCCCTTTAGCAGGGAACCTATTTCCTTTACCCCTTTCAATGGGTCAGCGCGTAAACCATAATGTTTACCCCCATTTTAAAGGCTTCCTCTCGTTTCTCTGGTGGATCACGATGCACTTCAGGATCGGCCCAACCATCGCTGATATTGGTCTCGTAGGTATAAAAGACAACCAACCTCCCCTCATAGAATATGCCAAATCCTTGGGGAGATTTCCCGTTGTGCTTGTGGATCTTGGGAAGCCCATGGGGGAAATTATAATGACAATGGTAGATGGGATGGCTAAAGGGGAGCTCAACCAGGTCTTTGGCTGGAAAGACCTTTTTTATCTCCTGGCGGAAGTATTTATCCATCCCATAATCATCATCGGCATAGAGAAAACCACCATGGATAAGGTAATCCCTTAGCCTCTTGGCCTCTTGATCCGAGAAGTCTATCCGGCCATGGCCGGTCATGTAGAGGAGGGGATAGGAGAAGAGTTCCTTGCTGGAAAGGTCAACAACCACCTGGTCTTTGGCCACTTTCACATTGGTTCGTTTCCCCAATTCCCTTAGCATATTTGGAATTACGGAAGGGTCATTATACCAGTCCCCTCCCCCGCTATATTTGAGCCGTGCTATGGTAAACTCCCCTGCCCCATAAGAGGTTACGGGGAGAAAAAGGGCAAACAGAATGAAAAGCGATTTCCTAAACATCTTTGGCCTACCTCCCTTTATAATAACACAAATTACACCAGAGGTTATCCCGTCATCCCGTAGGGACAGACCTTAAGGTCTGTCCATCTCCTGCAGACTCCGCTAAGGCGGATTGAATGTGGCAGAAGAGAGCTTCTGCCACCTCAGTGTAACAGCGGGCTAAAGCCCTCGCACCCTCCTTTTTTAGCGGGGGTAGAAGTGTATGGTGCGGGGATAACGAGCCACGAGTAACGATCTACGATGACTTTTTGGTTGCGGTTTTGCCACGCTATGATATTCTCACATTGGTATCTTTGTCATTGCGAGGCTTGTCCCGAGCGCAAACGAGGGAACTGGACGAAACAATCCCTTGGAGATTGCTTCACTTCGTTCGCAATGACACTAAATGAGACTTCGCTGCGCCCGCCCCGTGAGATAATTTCTGCCAATCTCGGAGTCCAGCGAAACATCGTTGACATCTAACGGGGCTCGCCATGGCATGTAATCTATTTTACACTACCGTAATAATTTGCTTAACTCTCAGGTTTTGAATACATATTTTTATTCTATTTGAGTGGAATTCCGGGCTAACTATCTTATGAGGATAAGCTTCAGCCAATATCTCCTCTCTCCCGCCTGCAGGCATCCTAAGTATATGCCGCTCCCCAATCTCTCCCCCCTCCAATTGCGCCCGTCCCAGACCAACCTTCCCTTTTCCTTTAACCCTAAATAAAAGGCCTTTATCCTCTCTCCTAAGAGATTGTAAATCTTTAGGGTAACCATAGCAGGCCGAGGAAGGGAGAAACTGATCGCTGTGGAGGAGTTGAAGGGGTTAGGGTAACTTGCATACAGAACTTGCTTATCTGAAGAGGTGACCAGAGGGCTTGGGTTTACAAAGAGGGCATCCTCCAAGAGCCAATAACAGGCATTGAGGAAGATCACCCTGTCGGAGGCCTCCTCCCACCCGTTGTAAAGGTGATTGCCTGGGGTACCGGTTCCGTCATCGGCAGGCGAGCTATCCCCAATGGAGGCTACCCGGCCCCTTCCATATCTACAGGTGGCCAGCATAACATCCTGGTCGGCCTGGGCAACCCCTTCTATCCATACATGCCCCTCCACGGTAGGATTCTTATCGGGATAGAGCACCATTGTTGTTCCCCAATGGAAGGCTAAAGAATCGGCCCTTCCCCAGTGGCCATTTATTATCTGATCTGTAGAAGCCGTATCCACATTTCCCGAGGTCTGGGTAATGGAGTTGTGTAGCTCGCCAGTGATATCAAAATGGATGCCAAAACAGGTATCCACCCCTAAGTCATTCCAAACTCGGGGGGAATCATCGTAGATTCCGTTATTGTTGCGATCGGAGGAGTTGTGGTCAGCCACCATAAAAAGGGAGCCACCAGCGTGCACCCATTGTAAGATGGCGCTCTTCTCCGAAACCGAGAAGAACAATTGGGGTTCAGGGACGATAAAGAGGTCATAATTGGAGAGATCCAATGAACGAGAACTCTCCCCATAGGTGATCGGGCTATCTGGGGGAAGGGTTTGCACCGAGAAGCCCTCCTCCCAAAGGTCAAAACCCCAGGCGGAGATAGCCCCTTGCCAATCCCCCTCTGAAGCTGGGTCAGGTGGCCAGGGATCGGGCTGGTTGTCATCTATTATCCAGTCGGCATTCCCCGCTTGCTCATCCTTTGTGTTGTCAAAGAGGATGGAAATCGGGAAAGCCGAGGAGGTGAGAAGAAAAGCAAAAAGCTAAGGAGATATTTCAATTAACCCCCTTTTTTTGTGTGGAAAAGTTCTTCTGCTTGGCCCTTCATCACCCAGCTAAATCCACCACAGATGCCGCCCAAAAGGGCTCCGCTGAAAACATCCAATGGGTAGTGCACCCCCACATATACCCGGGAATAGGAAACCAAAAGGGCAACTGCCATTAAGGGGAAAACAGCCCTCTTATATTCTAAGGAGAAGAGGGTGGCTATGCTAAAGCAATTGGCCGCATGGGAAGAAGGCAGGGAGTAAGACCTCGAGCATCCCACAAGAAGGTGAACCCCGGAAAGGGTGTGGCAGGGCCTCACTCGACCGAAAAGGGGTTTGAGAAGGTAGCTGCTTAACTGATCGCTAAAGAGAAGGGCCAAGAGCCCAGCCCCGGCCATCCATCTTCCCCTCTTCCCCCCCCAGATTATGAGGGCTATCCATACCCCCAGTAAGGGAAGCCTCCAATAATGGAGGTTGGTCAAAATGGGCATCAAAAAGTTAAAGAGGCCATTCTGTAACCTAACATTTATCAGATAAAAGGCCTGCACATCCCAACCCAAGAGCCAACCGAGAAAAATAGCCAATTTCCTTATCTCCTCTCCAAATTTAAAGTATAGGAAATCAGTTTTGAGAACGCAGACAACTACAGGGTGTCAGGGCCGCAACCAAACAAGGCCACAGATTACACGGATTCCACAGACAGAAAAAAACTACTTAACGCAAGTGTTCCTCTACCCCCGCTAAAGCGGGGGGTGGATAGGGCTTTAGCCCTTTTGGAGTGCTGTGACTCCTGTCACAGCCTGCGGGTATCGACAAAAATCTGCGTCCCAATTAAATCTTCAAGAGCTGTTACCGGGGTTCTCCTGAGGTCTCAACCTGTTTATCTCTTCTCTCAATTTCTCCGCTTCTCTCCCTGCCGCCTGGGAAAAATCCCGGTGAGAAGAGGCGTAGATGATCCCGCGGGATGAATTTATGATGATCTTTTCTCCTTGGGGGTCTGCCGTAAACCTCATCACCGAATCTAATTTTCCCCCTTGAGCACCAACCCCGGGGACGAGAAAGATCAATTGGGGGGCCACACCCCTTATCTGAGGAAGATATTCCGTGTGGGTAGCCCCTACCACCAGGCCACAGTTGCCCAATTTGTTCCACTCTGCAGCCCTCTTAGCCACCCGGAGATAAATTGACCCTTCCGCGGTTTGAAAATCGTCCACCGATGGGTTGGAAGTGAGGCAGAGGAGAAAACTGAAGTTCTCCTTATATTCCAAAAACGGGGATAGGGCATCAAAACCCATATAGGGATTGAGGGTTATGGCATCGAAACCCATCAGTTCAAAGTAAGCGCGCGCATAAACCCTTGCCGTATTACCGATGTCCCCGCATTTGGCGTCAAGGATCACCGGGACATGGGAAGGGATGAGGTCCCTTGTCCTTTTGAGAGTTTCAGGGTCCTCCAGATAGAAGGCAAGATTAAGCTTATAGGCACAGACCAAATCTTTAGTGGACTCCATTATCTCCCTGTTGAATGTGAGGAGAGGATCCCTCTCCTGGAGAAGAAAAGGGGGGATCCGGCCTGGCTCCGGATCTAAACCAACACAGAGAAGAGATCTGTTCTTCTCCCGTATTGCAGACAGTTTTTCGAGGAAGCCCATTAAGCCCTTCCCTCTAACGATTCATAAAAATTATCCCATAAAACCTGCGTCCCCAGCGAAGATCCCTAAGACTTTAAATTACCCCTTTATCTTCTCATCGTCAAGTCAATTTTAAGATGTGTTATCCCCGTTCTCTCTTGGGACCTTAATTACCTTCAACCTTTTTGCTTCAATTATCATCTTTCGCAACCTCTCCACCTTCCCCCTTTTATCCTTCACTCCCATAACCGCACTGACTACTGCTGCCCCATCTGCTCCGGAGAGTATGGAAGCTTGCACATTATTCTCATCGATGCCGCCAATAGCCAAAATAGGGAGAGCAACCGCTTGGCTTATCCTCTGCAGCACCCCTTTCCCCAAAGCCGGGCCAGCATCCTTGGTAGTGGTCGGGTAGATGGGACCAACTCCCAGGTAATCGGCCCCTTCCTTAGCGGCCCAGCGGGCAGCGGCCACTCCCTTGACCGAATAGCCAATGATCTTTCCCGGACCCATAATCCCCCGGGTAACGGGTAGCGGAAGATCTTCGGGCCCGATATGCACCCCATCTGCCTCCAAGGCCAAGGCCTGGTCTACCCGATCATTGACCAGAAAAAGGGCCCCCCTTCTTTGGGTCTCTTTTTTCAGCCTCCGGCCTAAATCATAGAATTCCCTATCTCCCATTTTCTTATCCCTAAACTGGATCATCTCCGCCTCTCCTAAGAGAGCCTGCCGGACAGCATCCAGCAGGTCCCCACCGGCGATCCCTCGATCGGTGATGACGCAGATATTCACCCCTTTAAGCCTTTCCCTCATCTTAAAAACAGTAAAGGATGCTAAAGTGAAACTTCCCTCCCGGCCCAATCCCCTCAGAGAAGATCCTCTGCCCATAATCAAGCCTGAGAGGGCCAACCGGGGTAAAAACTTGCACCCCACAACCTATGCTGAGATTGGCCCTATTTAGGGAGATGGAGGCCCGATCCGGCCAGACCCCTCCCCCATCCATAAAAAGGGATCCTCCCAATCTCCAGAAAAGGGGAAACCTTAATTCAATGTTGGAGCAAAGGAGAACCCTCCTCTCTTTGGCATAACCTAAACTGTCTTTAGGCCCAATGCTTCTCTCCGCATAACCCCTAATGGAGCTCCCCCCACCAGCAAAGAACCAATCGGTGCTGGGTATTTCCTTGGTGACCCCAAAGGGATGGGCAAACCCTAACTTCAATCGACTGGCCAAAATGAGGCCCTTGGTCAGCCTCTGGTATCTGCTCCAGGAGCCAATTGCCCGGTAGAAGTTACGATCCCCCCCTAAGGGACCACCGTAAAAGGAGAGGGAAAGCTGGGCCCAGGAACCTTGGTGGGGGACAAATACATTGTCCCTGGTGTCATTGGTGGCCGAGAGGCCAATCTTCCGCCTGATGGTAATCCCCTCCTCTCTCTTAATCTCCTCGGCCACGCTGGGGGAGACGCCAAAGATGTCCACCCCTTCGTAGGAGTAGTCCGCGCGGAGGATAAAGTTTTTCCTCACCTCATGGCTGAGGTCAATATCCCCCCCAAATTTCTGTACCCTGTAGCCTAATATCCTCTCCTTTACCCCCGGATCAAAATAGAGCCTCAGGGAAAAGGGGGATCTGGTGTGCAGAAACCAGGGTTCGGTATAGGTGGCCGCAAACCTGTTCTTCAGGTTAGCCCACCCACCGAAAACCTGAAAGCGGAGGGTAGTGCTCAGGGTTAGCTTCCTCCCGGTTCCCCTAATGTTTCGGTTTCCCCATTCCCCAGTTAAATCAAGGGTAACATCATACTGTTCATCCTGACCCAATCCGGTGCGCAGGCCGAACCATTTGTTCTCTCTCTCCATAACCGAGACGATGAAATCCGGATTCCCCGGCTTTTCAAAGGGGTTTTGGGCATAGATGCGCACATAGTTAAACAGGCCCGTGGAATAGACCCTCTGTTGGCTCTCCTCTATCTGGGAACGGCGATAGATCTGGCCGGGCTTAATGGTTAGCTCCCTTCTCACCAGGTTCTCCCTCGCTGATCTCAGGCCCCTGATCTTAATCCCCCCATACCTCACCAGAGTTCCCTCCCTGATTAGGAAGAGAACCTGGGCGGAAGCACTATCCGGGGAGAGTTGGTAACTGGGCTCAACCTGGGCGTAGGGGTATCCGCCATCCGCATAGAGGGAGATTATCCTCTCTTTATCCTCATCTAACCCCTTTAGCGAAAGGGGATTACCAACCTGCGTGGCCATAATCCGAGAAATCTTGTTGCCGGAAAGATGGGTTAAACCGGAGAGTTTAACCTCGCCTATCAAGGTTTGGATTCCCTCCTGGATGGTGATGGTAAGGTCAAGCTTTCCCTCCTTTCCCCAGAATGTATCTGCCTTAACCTTAGTGGTTAAGAAGCCATATTGGTGGTAAAGGGCAGTTATCTTTACCAGGTCAACTATCAGGGCCCGCTGATCAAAATGATGCTTAGACCACCAATGGTCCACTTGGCTGGACATCTGACTTCTTATCTGGTCAGAAGTAAGGTGGAAGTTGCCCTTTACCCAGATCTTCCCTATCGGCTGCGCGGAAAGGTTAAGAGGGAAAACCAAGAGGGAGGAAAGAAGAACTAACCTCCTGAAGGAGACCATCTTCAATAGTTCCATTTGAGGTTCAGGCTAAACCGATACAGCCCCTTTTGATCCCTCACTCCTTCCAGATAAAAGAGCCTGCTCAGCCGGTAATCTATCCCCACCTCCTGGCCGCTCCCCATAGAGAGCCGCCTGGAGTATTGCAGATAGACCCGGTTGGAGATATATTTCCCCACAGTTATCTCCACCTTGGCCAAATCAAGCTCCTTTTCCTGGTTTGCCCTTATCTGCAAGGTCTCCACCTGTAAGCTCTTAGCCATCTCCTTTTCCAGTTCATGTTCCAGATAGGAGGTGAAGAAATCCGTAGCCCGGGGAGCAATGGTTTTGCCCGCCCCTAAGGTGTCAATTCCGGTGGAGGTCTGGTGAACAGCCAATAGGGCCAATATATCCTCCTGAGGATAGTGGTGTGGGGATGAATCAAAGGAGATCAGCGGCTCCTTTAGGGTTCCCTTTACCGTTAAAATTATGGTTTCATTTCCTACCTCTGTCCTTCCCTCAATCTCTATCCGGGGATTTAGTTCAGAGGATTCCTCAAAATTTATCAACCCAGAACTTATGCGGAAGCTACTCCCATAAAGGAAATATTCCCCTCTCCTCAGAGCCAAATCCCCTAAAACCCGCAGCCTATCATCCACCGAGGAAAGCCTCAGGTTTCCCCCTAATTCTATTGATGCCTGAGGGTTCTTAATCCAGAGGTTTTGGGGGAAGGAAAGCTCTAAATCGAGACTGAGAGGTAACTTTCCTCTCCCCTGCGGCGCAGACCAGGAGAGGGGAAAACGATAGACAAGCTTGTGGGCCAAAATCCTTCCCTGCAGCAGGGGTGGCCTCCCGCCAACCAGTTGCAGGGAACCGTCAAAAACAGCCTCCGGCATCGTCCCAACCAAGAGGAGGGGAAATCTGTTAGCCTCGATCTTTAGGTTGAAATCTGGATGTGAAAGCTGGGAGAGGTCTATGTCCCCTGATACCCTTAGCCATCCGAATTCCTCCTTTTTCCGGCCGGAAAGGGCTTGGTAAAGCTGATGAAAGATGTTCCCCACATCTCCCCTTTCCCCTCCAGCGGATCGCCCTTCCATCCGGTTGACAATCAATGTATTTCCCTTTAAAGCCAAATTTAGCTCAAATTCATCAACCCTGTTCTCGATCCCCTTGATCTTGAGTTGGCCGGAGCGGACAGCCAATCCACCGCTTAATTTTGGACTGCTGGGGGGACCAGCCATCTCCCCCCAAAAATGAAAATTCCCCTTGCATTCCTCGATGAGATCGGTCCAGAGAAGCGGAAGGGTAAAGGAGTCTCCCCTACCCTCAACGGCAAGGTTCCACCCTTTGGCTAACAATCCCACATCCAAAGGCTGCAGGGAGATGTAAAGGGGGATGGTGGCATTGAGCAGGTAGCTACTTCCCTTCATCTGACACTCTAACCCTTCAAGGGTCAAGATGCTATCCCTGTAGCTTATTGGGGAGGAGAGCGACTTAAATCTCAGCCTTCCCCATTTCCCCTCCCTCACCTCAAACCCCCCGGAGAATGAGAGGATTGACCTGAGGTTGAGGTCGAGATTGGCGGTGAGATAACCCCCAGCCTGAGGGACAACATCCCCCAAAATGGGGCTAAGCCGCAGATCGTCAACCCTCAGGGCAAGGTCCAGCCCTTTCTCTTCCCCCCACATTCCGCTACAGAGAATTGTTCCCTCCTTTGTTTTCAGGGAGACCTCCCCAAATGACACCATATTGGGAAGAAGGATAACGACAAAAGGCCTCTGGGTCAAGAAAGGGGTGCTCCGATACTGACCGGTAACCTCCTCCACCCGCAGAGTCCCCTTCCCCCTTTCCTTCTGGAAACTCCCGTGACCCCCAAAACTGAGCTCCTCCCCTTCTGCCCGCAGGGAATCAAAATATACGGAGTTACCCTTAAACCTTAAGCGAAGGGACAATGCCTGCCACTTAAACCCTTTGACTTCCAAGGAATCTCCTCTGAACCTCGCCCATCCTTGCCTCTGGCTCAGGATCTTGGAGAGCCTTACCTCTCCCAATAGCCTCTGAGCAGAAAGGAGATTATTACTCAGATAATTTACTGTCAAATTAGCCACCAAATTAGGATTTTTAATATCTCCTTGCAGCCTAAAGTCAATTAAAGGTTCCCCTTTCCATCCTGGCAGGGGATAGATCTCCTTCATAAAGGAAAGGCTTGAAGCCTTAATTTTTCCGGAGATATTTGTCTCACCCCTAAAATTTATGTCCCCTTCCCAACAGGCAAATGTTCCCTGCAGATAGGTTTGAAACCCTGGGAAGAAGACGATGCTGTTTTTATCCACAAATATCTTCCCCCTAACCGTATCCGTTGGTATCCCCTGAATTCGGGCATCCCTGAGATCAACCTGAAAGTCCAACCCCAAATCATTCAAGCGCAGACCCTTGCCCTCCATTTTTACCTGACCATTTAACCTAGTGGTTATAGGAGATTTCACCACTTCGGGCAAATTCAAACCGAAAAGGGAAATATCAGCAGAGTATGTAGGGGGAGAGGTGGAGAAATTAAGCCAACCGGTTCCCTTCATTAAGGCTTTAAAATAGATTCCCTTAGTCCGACTCAAGTGCAAAACATTCCCCTTCCAGCGATATTTGGTGGTGAAGTTCTTCATCTGATTTCCTAAAAATATGCCATCAATAACGGCTTCTCCCTGAAAATCCTTCAACTTCCCCGCGGCAGTAAGGGAGGTCTTCACTGATCCGGCAATGATACCACCAAGATTTGCCAGTCTATCCATTTCGTTTAAATTTAGCTTATTACCGGTAATATCTAAAGAGAATTCTGGGTCTTTAAACCCCGATATTGACCCACTGATTAAGAGGTTAGAACGGGAGGTAACCAGGGTTATGCCGGATAACAGGAGGCTATCATTCTGCAAGGTGAATTCTCCCCTCAGAGTTTTCAGGTGGAAGCTCCTCTCCAAAAGATCAAACGATAGGTCACTTACCTCCCCTTTTATCCTTTTCCCCTTAAATGCGATGGAGGGCAGAGCCAATTCAATCCCCTGGAAGGTAAAATTTCCCCTGCGGGTCTCAATCTTCAACCTCCCGTTTTGGATAGATATCTTCTGAAAAAGAATTGGGGGGAAAGGGGGATCGCCACCTCTTGCCGGATGATGTGCCCCCCTTTCGCTGGCCTTAAGGGTTAGATGGGGCTCTTTCAGAAAAACTTCCTTTATCTCCTTCTTCCCTCGAAGAAAGTCTGACAGACTGAATCTAAGTTGAACCTCATTGACCTGAAATGGAGATGGGGGGAAACCAGCTCGTTGAATTTCACCTTCCACTCCCTTTAATTTAATTTCAGAAATGAGATTTCCCTTAATTTTCTCAATTTTTACTTTAAAGGGATAACCCCTCTCTTTAACCCAGTTGTTTACCCCATTCTTTAAAAGAGGAGTCTTCAGGAGGGCAAGGTATAACCCTAAGAGGAGCAAAATCCCCCCCCCCACCAGAAAGGCAAGAATTTTTAAGAGACGCTTTATCATCTTTAAGTGGCCTCTTTCACGGCAGAGCCGCAACCCAACAAGGGCTACGGATTACACTGATTTCATAGAAGAAACCAACGTAGATCGTGGACCGTAGCTCGTTACTCGGGAATCGTTGCTCGTGGGCCTCGTAGTTCCGGTCGCATAAATGCGACCCCTACACTTCTACCCGGCTTTAGCCGGGGTTGAGAGGGCTTTAGCCCGTTTGGAGTGCTAGGGGCTCCTGTCACAGCTTGCATCAACGGGAGTTACCACACTCCACAGAGACCCGCACTGAAGTGCGGTAGAAATCTTCTACTCGAGGAAACCTGTGTGAACCGTTAGCTTAATGCAAAAATACCATGAAAAAAGGCCCTGTCAAGGGGAAACTTCCCCCTGCTACAGGGCCTTCTGTGCTGTCAGGGCTCTGCCCTGACAGTGGAAGTCTTTTTCTCTGACAGGATAAACAGGATGAACGGGATTAAATGAACCTCCCTACCCCAGGTGGGGCATCCTAAACCCATCTCCTCCCCCTTGATGGGGGAGGACTAAGAAGAGGGCGTAAAAAACTTCCGTTCCCACTCTTACCCCAATTTTCTCTTCCCAATTTTAGTAATACTTATCCTTGTCAATCCAGTAAATCCCGTCCCAAAAGCAGTTGTCAGTAGTCCTGTGCTGTCAGGGCTCTGCCCTGATAGCACAGGTCTTTTGTGGATGATAGCATCCACAATGAGCAAAAGGAAGGGCATACCTGATTGCTGACAACTGATCCCTGACCTCTGTGAACTGTAACCATCCTATTTTATCACCACCAGCTTCTTGACGGCGGTGAAATCCGCCACTTGCAGCCGATATAGATAGACCCCGCTGGCTAATCCTCCGGCATCCCAACGAACTGACCTATAACCAGCTCTCTGATACTCATCAACCAATGTAGCTACCTTCTGTCCAAGCAGGTTGTATATCTCCAGCCTGACCTGGGTGGCTCTGGGGAGGGCATACCTGATCTCCGTAGCAGGATTGAAGGGGTTGGGGAAATTCTGAGAAAGGGAGAAGGCTTGCGGAATACCAAAACCTTCCCTTTCTCTTACCCCCTCTTTCCCTACTACAAACCACCAGGGGGAAATATCGCTGTTTGATCCCCAGGTAGTCAGGCTATCTGTGTCCATAGCCACCACCTTCCAATAGTATCTGGTGTTGTCATTCAGAGGAATACCGGGTGGAACGGTGAAATGAGTATCGGCAGGATAAATACCTATCACCCCCTGAGAGAAGGTGCTATCCGGGCTAAGATAAAGTTTATAAGTGGCATAGTCCCACAAGTCATTGTCCGTAGCCTTATGCCAGAGGAAAGTAGGAGTTGTGGAGACGGAGTCTATTCCCAGTTCTGGCTCTATGAGAGAGAAGGGATTGGGAGGCTCCAGGGCTACATTGGTAAAGAACCTCCAGGTATCCGTAGAGGTGCTCAAGCTTTCTTTATCTATGGCCACCACCTTCCAGAAGTATTGGGAGTTGTCGGCTAGCTCTTCTGCGGGGATATAGCAGTTGCTGTCCACAACCGTGGGGATAGTTCCGCTAAAGTTGCTATCCTGATCCACATAAAGTAGATAGTGGATAGAGTCGGCAATATCATTGTCTGTGGCATTCTCCCAGTAGAAGATGGGGGTAAGGTCAACCTCTACGCTGTTCCAGGTAGGGGTAACCAGGTTGAAGCTATTGGGATCTTCGTTGGCCGTATTGGTGATAAAGGTCTGATAGCCCTCTTCATCCTCCTCGGTAGCACCAGCCAAGTCCTTTGCCACCACCTTCCAGTAGTAGAGCTGATTGTCCTCCAAAGGGGTCTTGATCTGGTAGACGCTCTCTCCTCCCACCTCAACTTGAAGCTGAGAGGGTATGTCCTTTCCGTAGAAGAGGGTATAGGTAACCTGGTCCCCAGGATCGGGATCTATGGAAGTTTCCCAGTCAAGTATGGGCTTAAGGGTGGTCACCTCACCTCCATCGGGCGGAGTCAAAAGGTGAAAACTACCCGGTGGATCGTTTTCGGAGTTGATGATAAAGGAGCTGGGGGATATCCATTCCCCGTCTTCAAAGCCATCATCAGCCCTTGCCCTCCACCAATACTGGTGATTATCTTCCAGCGGGACATCAATCAGCCAAATCGTAGAGTCTATCCCCTCTTCTACTCCAGTGGCCGATGTGACCAGGTTGCCTAAAAGGCTGTCGCTGTAAACCTCAAAGCCATAAGTGAGGCTATCTCCTTCGGCATCAGTGGAATTGGAAATGACCAAAGCCACTGTGCTATCACTTATTACCTCTCCCTCTCTGGGGCTTAAAACCACCGGAGTGCTGGGAGTACTGTTCATCCTGAAGGATAGGCTGGCCCAGCTTGACCACAAATCTTGGGTATTCTTCACCCCAGCCCTCAAGTAATAGGTTTCCCCATCAATCAAGGAATCCCCAGCATAGGTTACAAAGGTATCCGCACTGCTCACCTCTCCACTATCCCACATCTCAGCCACCGCCCAGTCATCATCAGTTCCCACCTGAACCTGGAAAGCATCTTGAGCCAAAGTCCCAGGATCAGAATACGACCAGGTGATAAGCGGATGATGCGTAACCAGATGCTCTATATCCTCCGAACCACCAATGTCCAGATGGGAAATGGAGGGAGGAATCTCTGCTCCAACTATCAGGTCAAAATATACACTTGGGTCAACTTCTACAGCAACCCTAAGTGTGTCTCCCTCTGAGACTCTGATAGTCCTTGGTAACTGAGTTTGCTCTGCCAGATATATTTCACAATGCCAAATACCCGTGCTATCACCAGTTTCCTCATAAAACGGTCTGATCTGATTCCAGTTGTTTTTGTTAAACACGCTGATTACTACCACATTTTTGGTGTAAGGGTTGCTATCCTCTCCTCCTAATTCAAAGAATAGTGTATCACCTACAGTGAGGGGATGAGATAAATCGCTTGAGTAAGTAGAATCATCTTTGGCGATTATGTAGGAAGCATTTTCAAAAACTCCAGGTATGGCTGGCGATACATCTGTCAGAAAGGGCTGATAAGTTGCAAAACCTAATCCAGATTGGTCGTGGCCATCCCAGATACCATTTTCAATCTGGATTTGGTCACTGCGTGTAAACCACCAGTTGTTCGTAGCATCGGTGTTACTTGAGTTGCTCTTTTTCAACTGATACCCCTGGTTATGATTGATATTGTTGTAATTCAACGAAATGGGGTCTCCATAGATGCCTCCAGCATTAGTGGTATCTCCAATCTGGTTGTATTTAATAATGCTATTGTAAATCCATTTGCCACCCCATATTCCCCCACCATGGGAGGCATAGTTATTTGTAATAGTGCAATGATCTACTTTAACCCTATCTGCAGAAGGGGGGTAAACCCAATATACTTTTATGCCTCCCCCGGATCCCGCGCGGTTTCCTGAAATAGAGCAGCTATCTATAAGCGTATATTCACTTTTTACATATATTCCCCCACCACAACCACCCTGGGCATCATTGTTGATTATGGTGTTATTTGAAAAAGTATTTAGTCCATCCAAGTATACGCCAGCCCCGTAGCGTAATCCATATCCGTAATTTCCAGTATCTATCAAGTAATTGTCTGAAAACAAATTATTGCGAATGGTATTATCGTCACCGGACAAACATAATCCACCACCGTATGAACGAGAATATGAGCCGGAACTATGGCACCAAATATAATTCCCTGTAAACTGATTCCCAGTTATCGTATTGTTTTGTCCACAGATACACACTCCACCCCCGAAACCTTCAGCTTTAGCAGTAGACCCCTGAGAGGAATTCAAAACATGAACAAAACAGCTATCTATCTCATTTTCTTGCATATTGGTATAATTTCCATAAACACAAATACCACCACCGCGAAAACGCACAACTCCATCATAGACCCTCTCCTCTATATATCCTGAACAATCAGCTACATAGTTACCCAATATTTCTAAGTAGTTGCCAACTAAACAAATACCACCACCACTTCCCGATTGCTCCGAGCTCGTAGATACTTGACAGAAAGTTACCGTGTTATTTTTGAGTGCGCAACTATCGCCAGAGCAGTATATGCCACCACCTACAGTATCTCCATTGCAGTGGGCAATTCTATTATTCTCAATTACGGAATGCGGACTATTTTCGATATGGATGCCATAGAAACCACAACTATCAATTGTATTGTTAATAATTCCGGGATTTAAACCACTCTCAAGTTTAATGCCAAAACCAGCTACATCTTGGATGAAATTATTTTTTACCCACGAACTGCCTGCGTTTACTATGAAAATAGCGGAACCCCAACTGGAGTACCAATGGCTGCCTCCTGTGAGATTAGTCAAGGTATTATTTTCTACTCGTGAATTGTTTCCCGCTAAATGTATTCCTCTTTTAACATTTCTTATCTCGTTATCAGTTATGCGGCTATTCTCACCTGCTTTTATAGCCCCGTTATTGCAATTTTTAAATACACAGTTCTTAATAATCACTTTTGTATTTGGAGCATTTACGGTGAAAGAATCCGGCTCTGAGCCGGCATAAGTAAAATTTATGTATTCGAAAACAACAGAGTCAGGACTACACCAAGCGGGGAATCTTATATCCCGCCAATATCCGGGATTTCCATTCTTCTTGGTTACAGTTATGCTATCCTCCTCAGTGGCCAGCATCCTTAGCCCTCCACCTAATACATCAATCCCATAAGATCCGTCAATTTCAACTGTAACACCTGCCCTAATAGTCAAGCTATTTGATCCAATTGTTAAGTCACCTTGCACCATCGTATATGGGCTGTTCTCAGGTATGAGAGTTCTGTCGTAATTCAAATAACCACCACCTATTATCTCCCTGGGTTCAGTAGCTGGTATTGTCTGTAAAGTCCAATAATTATAAGGATATTGATCAGCATTGTTCCAGGTATAGTTACCATCACTGTCAACCGCCTTGACTCGCCAATAATAAAGGGTTTGCCCCATCAGTAAATCAACTGGAGGACGTATCATTGTAGTAATTAGACTATCATACTCCACATAATTGCCCTCTGAAAATTGAGGATCTGTGCTTATCTGCAGAGTATAAGTGCAGTTTGGAGTAGGAGTTGATTCCCACTCGAATACCGGCCATACATCGACATCCTCACTATAATTACTTGGCCGTATGAGGCCAAAATCTCCAGGTTGAGATAACCCAGATGAGGTTTGTCCCAAAAACATAGTAAAGAAGGCTATCAAAACAATCAGACTCTTTTGCCTGTTTGACAGCACTAAGAATCTCTGTAGAATAGAAACCATTTTACCCTCCTTGAGATTATAGATGTTTCTCCCTGATAGTCGTGTAGTGAATATTAGAGAAGCTCAACCCATTTTGTCAGTTATTGCATTCCATTGAAAACTAAATTTACATCTGTTAACCATATTTATAACATCTTTAAAGTTTCTTATTTCTGGCATTTCCAATATCGCTAAGATTGATTCAACCAAGAACTCTCCCACTTTTCTAATGTCTTCCTCAGTAATTCGAGACTTAACTTTACCCCCGTGTAGAATCCTTGAACGTTTGTCATAATATTTTGGGAATTTTTCATAGATTTCCAATCGTTCCTCTGGTTTTAGATTTTTACCAACCAAAATTGCAATTCTTTCCGACAACTTTCTAGTGATACAATTATTTTCCAATAAGAGTAAAGATTCTATTCCAATAACCAAGTTTGCAAATTTTATATTGGCTGAACTTTCTTTCAACGCTTGACTTAACCAGTAAAGGGACATCAATACTCTATCCGAGATTTTATTCTTTTCCTTTTCATTAAACATTGAAAGGAGTCGCCTAAATCTTGGATCCTTTTTCCAAGACTCCATATTTTGGCTGAAAATTACACATGGATTTTGACGACCCTCCGGTAGTAATAAAGGAAAGGGATTTATATCACTGCGGAACCAGGCACCTTGTGGGTTATTCAAGCTTAGAAAAGTTCCTGAAATTCCAAAATAGTCACATACACTTTCAGTGATTTCACCATACCGGAGAAATCTCAAAATTGAACAGGCTTGCTCTATTCTATTCATAGCCTGTTCATTTTCAACCTGTAGCCAATGCCAACGCCCCTTGTCTTTTCTTATTTCTATTTCAGTAACTGCTATTGGATATTTGATGATGTTCTCAAGACTTTCAGGATAAATATAAGTTCCGTGTGATTTTGAGTTGAAAGTATTGACAACCTTGTATAAAAGATCCTTTCCTTCTTTTGGTGGCAGGAAAAGAACCCTTCCAAAATCAAGTTTTTCGTATATATCCAGATTAGCAATTTGTGCAAGAAAATAAACCTTATTTTGAAAATCAAATTCCATTATCATCCCTTGTTATGTTATCAATATCAATGGCTCCACTGCAAAACATTAAAATCAGTAGCCGCAAACTTCAATCTACCTCCTCTCGTAACCTAAAGGTTGCGGCTACCTGTCAGGGCTTTGTCCTGACAGAGGAAGTTTCATCGTGGATGGTAATACCCACAAAGAGCGCTGTGAATTCTTCTTCTCTTTGCTTCATGAGATTGTACAGATATCGATGTGTTTTTCCCTGTAATAACAATCAGTGTAATCGGTGAAATCTGTGGCTCCACTCTATTTTATCACCACCAGCTTTTTGACGGCTGTAAAATCGCCTGCTTGCAACCGATATAGATAGACCCCACTGGCCAATCCTCTGGCATCCCACCTGACTGACCTATAACCAGCCCGCTGATACTCATCTACCAAAGTAGCTACCTTTTGCCCAAGCAGGTTGTATATCTCCAGCCTGACCCGGGCATCCCTGGGCAGAGCATACTCAATCTGGGTAGTGGGATTGAAGGGGTTAGGGTAGTTTTGGGAGAGGGAAAAAGCTTGCGGGGTTCGGATAATATGTCCTCCATTTATCCCTACTTCCACAACCCCAACTGTTGTGAGCTTGGTGGAATCCACATCAGAAGTTATAGTGATCGTTTCCCCAACCCCAGCCCCGATGGATACCCCTTCCACGCTCAGGGAGTCTATCAGTGCTGTTCCCCTGAATATCCCTGAAGTGGTGTCCGTCTCCGTAAGAGTTACCACAATCCCGGTAGTATCTGTCAAACTGCTGGTTACCGTAACAGTAGTGTGATCAATACTGGCACAACCGCCATCCTTCCCCTCTAACTGGATATACATCGTGGCCCCAATCCATAAATCGGTTGTCAGATCAGTGGTATAGGTCTCATCCGATTTCAGAACAACTGAATATACTGAATCTGGTTCGCCTATGGCCGGGGAGGTTAGAAAAGGCTCATAAAGAACATATGCTAGGTCCCAGTTATCGCGGTGATCATAAATCCTAGCTTGAATCGTCGCAACATCGGTGGTCCCCCACCAATTATTAGTTGCATCAACATTATTATTACCTAAAACATCCCAAAGGGAGATTTCATATTTACAGTGGTTTACAAGATTGTTGTAGTTTATGATAGGACAAGAATGATCATTGCAGTGAATGCCGCCAGTGAAACCGCCATACGACCCACTCGCATAGGCACTGTTTCCGGTAATGTTGTTATAGATAATGCTCGGAGATGCATAATCGTTGCAGTAAATGCCACCAGCTTGGGGATGACTGAAACGCTCTGTGCCATGGGCAATATTTCCAATTATGGTATTGCCAATAATGGCGGGGAAATAACTGCCACTATAGCCATAACAGTAAATACCGCCACCATGTGCAGCAGCAGCAGCGGAAACAGAATTTCCCCTTATGGTGTTGTCGGCAACGGTCGCCACATAGCAATCACCTAAATAAATACCACCGCCATAACCATAACTGTAGTGACCATCACACTGGGCAGAATTTCCGCTTATGTTGTTGCCGGTAATATTTACAACAGAATTAGAGCTACAGCAATAAATACCGCCTCCTTTGCTGTAACCGGGATCTTCATAGTCGCCAGAAGCTGAAACTGTATTGCCGATTATGGTATTGCCAATAACTGCAAGAGAACAAGGAGCCCCACCATAATAGTAAATACCACCCCCTTGGGGATAATCTGAAGCAGAAACAGTATTGTCGGCTATCAAGTTGTCGACAATGGTTGAAGATGAGTAGTAACAATAGATACCACCACCTTTACCAGAACCTTGATCACCAAAGGCAATGTTTTGAATTATGGCATTGTGACTAATAAAGGGAGATGCATATTCACAGTGGATTGCACCGTCATCACCTGAATTCGGAATATCTCCTCCATACTCAATTCTGCAATACTCAATTATACATCCACTCACATAATTGCCCAGCGAATCCAAAACAGCATCAACACTGGTATCAATGAACTTTATGCTTCCCCAATCGCCTGGTTGTGGCGTAGCATTATTAGAAGTAAACAGAATGCTGTCGGTTGCCGTTCCTCTGGCTATCAACTCACCGCCAATCATCAAGGATAGACCCTCGTTGAATTTCACCGTCACCCCAGGCTCAATGGTCAAAGTTGCCACATCAAGCACCTGAACAGTTCCTACCACAATATAAGGACTACCAGCGACCGCCCAGGTCGTATCGGAGGTGATATTGCCACTAACCTCCGTATCGGCAATAGCTGACTGCAGGCCAATGCCAAAAAGGAGCACCAATCTTAAAGCATATACAAATATCGCTTTCATCTTCTCGTCTCCTTGGTTTGTGTCAAGTAATCTGCTTGGATATACATATTTATTCGAAATTTAACTTCTGCAAGTCTTCAATTTCCTTCGGGAAAGTTGTTTTATAAGTTCCATCCTGACTATAAACAGTCCGATAGCGTCTATTTTTTACATCAAAAAATTCGGCTTCGATTGTCACTTTTGCTGCTACAAATTCATAGTGTTTACTAAAATCAAATTGACAAGGAACAGATTCCGAAAAATCACCAGAATTAATTCGTGCGATCTGTGCTGGAGATAAAGACTTTCGGAGTGACCCATATGAACTCTTTTCTACTTTGGCGTATGCACTAATATCAAGTTTGATTATTTTACCAATTCCCACATTTTTGATTAAAATTGAAACCTTCTTGTTTTGATTGTCTCTCTTAAAATTCCAAAGATGTAGCCTGGGAATATAAGCCTTCTCACGATCTATTTTCATCTGGTTAATTAAATCACTGTGTTGTCGTTGACTGAAGTCCATATGGCTCTTATTCTGCCTTAGAATCCCCAATGTGAGATATGTGTATGTCCATGTTACAATTACTAATAACAGAGAAATTATGATATTTCCATACAATATCCGAATCGAGTCAAGGGAAAAAAGTATCAATGCTGCAATAAAAATTAGAATTAGCGGAATATAAATTACCCATTTTTTCGTATCAATTTTCTTTTTGGATGATGTTTCCATTAGTTTCTCCCATCACTTTAAGGTTTCTTGACACAGGCACTCAGCTACCCTACTGCTAAAGATACCTTCAAACATACCTCCGGAACACCAGTTGCAATCAGAGCTCCGTCTCATTCCACAATGCCCGTAAATACTTCTTTGTTGCCTCGATAGCTTCGAAGACACTCTTTCTATCAGGGTCATTCTCATCGGGATCAAACCTTTAATTACCAATTTACACAAAGACAGCAAGCTCCAAAACCTTGATCAAATTTTAGTTTTCTCCAGACTTGCTGCAAATAAAATAGGGAGCATCTCGGTTTCTGTCAAGCGAAACCTCTACCTGAAAGGTCAGATTCTATATGACTAAGAATATCAAGGTGAGCTTAGCCGTAGGTTCTACCGAGAGTGCACCCAGGGTCAAACCTTTAATTACCAATTTACACAAAGACAGCAAACTCCAAAGCCTTGATCAAATTTTAGTTTTCTCCAGACCTGCTGCAAATAAAATAGGGAGTATTCCCGTTTCTGTCAAGCGAAACTTCTGCCTGAAAGGTCAGATTCCATCTGACTGGGAATATCAGAACTAAATCAGGGAGATTTTTGACCGAGAATCCCACAAGGGAGCTAAGTTCCTGACTTGTGTCTGTCCGAATTCGTCATTCCCGCCTACCATTAGCGGGAATCCATTGCTGATTTCAAGTAGATTCCGGCTTAAAGATTGCCGGAATGACAGAGAATATGGCCATTTCCGGACAAACACTAACAGGTAAGCATCTATTCCGATGAAGTCCGGAAATGAATTAGTGACTGGAAGAGATTCTAACTCCTTGATGGTGCGTATCTTGTGACGTCAGGCAGCCGATCGAAATCAGCATCACCGGAGGCAATATCTGTGAGGCCAAGTCTGTGCAGGACGGCAAGATGAATAGCATCTCTGGGAAGCAGTCCAAAGGTCTTCATCAAACTTGATATCTGCTGTACATCCGCTGAGTTGACATCAATGATTTCCGAAAGGCGAAGGACGTTTTCGGTCACTCTGGTTACTTCAGATGCCAGACTCTTTACTACATCCGGATGTTTTTTCAGATATAGAACTTGACTCGAAGAAACTCCTAATTTCTCCTCGAGTTTAGCTTTCAGAGCGACAAAAGAGACTTCATCAACGGTCAAAGATGAGGTGACAAGTTCAAATTCACCGTGAGATGCTCTTTGGAGAAATTCAAGGGAGGGACGGCCATATTTCGGGTCAGCGAGGGCCACAAGGAGAAAGATACTGGAATCGACATAGATCTTATCGCCCCTAAATTCAGTCAGATATTTTGGCACTGACCAGATCTCCCAATTCCTCGTAAGCCTCAGCTCTAAGCTGGGAGGTTTTCTTCGACGACTTCAGCGATCCCCATAATGCTTTAGCGGGGTTGCCCCTGAGTTCGATCCTTTCCGGCTGAACGGAGACGAGCACTTCATCGCCTGTCTTAAAACCGGCTTCCTTGACAAGCTTTTCCAGAAGCTTTGGCCTTAAGGTAATTTGCCTTATGGATTTCATACTACAGCACTCCTTTGCACAATCAACTTGAATTTGAGTTCTTTTTTAAAGTAAGAATTTTTTGAGGCTATGTCAATCCTTTTCCTGATTCCTACAAAATTTGGGCAATTGTTATTTGACAAAACAGAAAAAAGCCCTGTAAGCGGCGGGGCTTTTGGGATGCAGATAAACAGGATTTCTAAACCTCCCCCTTGACGGGGGAGGACTAAGGAGAGGGTGAAATTATACCCATCTCTTTCCTAACCCTCTCACCCAAGGGGAGAGGGAACTATAAAAAGACAGTTGTCAGTAGTCAGTTGTCAGGAGCGAATCCCGAACCAATGTGCTGTTGACTCTATTTCCTGTGCTATCAGGGCTCTGCCCTTGCTGAGAAATCTCATTGTAGATGATAACATCCACAAGGAGCATAGGCGTAGCTTTTAGGACGCAGATGAACGCAGATTTTCACAGATTTTACAAGAATCTACCCTACTATAGGTTTTCACCTAAGAGGCAAAAGAGGGGTTTAACCGCAATTTTTGTAAATTGCTTATTTAAATATCTTGTGACAATCTCGTGAAATCTCGTGGTTCCTTGTTGCATAATCCGGGATAAATTCACCTCTCTACCTTAATGGAGAATTCCTGAAGACAAAAGTTTGAACATTCCCTTGACAAAAGGGTAGATGTTGCCTATTATTGGGGGAAACAAAGGAGGATGATGCTTTCCAGTATGACCGGATATGGCCGGGGAACCGAGGAGATAGAAGGGGAAAAGGCTATGGTGGAGATAAAATCTGTGAACAATCGCTTCTTGGACCTCCAGCTTAAGCTTCCCCGTTCCCTAAACATCTTAGAGGATAGGATAAAGGAGCTTTTGCGGAGAAACATCTCCCGGGGGAAGATCTACTATCTTCTAACCTGGGCGGGAACCGATGAGCTTTTCTCCACATTAAAGTTAAACGAAGAAGCCGTCGGGGCCTACTATCAACTCTTAGAGAAATTAAAAGAAAAGTTTAAATTTAAGGAGGAGGTAGGTTTAAATCATCTCCTCGGATTCCCCGATCTCTTGCAAAAGGAAGCCCAGGAACCAGACGTGGACCGAATCTGGCCAACCGTGGAGAAGGCCACCGTTGCGGCCCTTTCCGCGCTAAAGGAGATGAGGGAAAAGGAGGGGGAGAGACTCGGTGAAGACATCCTAAAGAGGATGGAGGAACTCCAGGGGTTAGAGGAATGGGTTGAATCTCAGGCCCCCAAGGTGGTGGGGAAACGGCGGGAAGATCTCCGGGTAAAGATAGAAGACTTGGAGTTAAAAGGGAATATTGCTGAGGAGAGGTTGGCCCAGGAGGTGGTCATATTTGCTGAACGAACGGACATCACCGAGGAGTGTGTGAGGCTAAAAAGTCATATCCAACAGTTCGTATCCATCTCTCAAAAGGGAGGGGTGGCGGGAAGGAAACTCACCTTTCTGCAGCAGGAAATGAATAGGGAGGTAAACACTATTGGAGCTAAGGCATTAGATGCTTCCATCTCACAAAAGGTTGTGGAAATGAAGGAGGAGTTAGAGAAGGTAAGGGAGCAACTGCAAAATGTGGAGTAGGAAGCCACTTCTGAACATAGGGTTTGGAAATGTGGTCTCCCTGGACAAGGTCGTGGCCATTATCAACTCTGGCTCTCTACCAGTAAAAAGGTTAAAGGATGACGCCAAACAAAGGGGGAAACTAATAGACGCCACCCAGGGAAGGAAGACCAGGGCTATCCTCATCACCGACTCTAACCACATCATCCTTTCAGCTATTGCCGTGGATACAATTGTGCAAAGGTTAAAAGGCAAAGAGAAGGATGTTTAAGAAACCTCCAGGACTCTTGGTGGTCATCTCCTCCCCTTCAGGAGGTGGAAAAACCACCATCTGCCGTTCCCTCCTGCGAGTTCATCCCGAGTATCTCTATTCCATCTCCTTAACCACGCGCCCGCGGCGATTGTCTGAGGTAGCCGGGAAAGATTACATATTCGTCTCCGAGGGGGAATTCCGGAAACGGGTGGAGCAAGGGGAATTGGCCGAATGGGCAAAGGTCCATGGACATCTCTATGGCACACCCAAAGACCCCATTGAAAGGACGATTAGGGAACAAAAGATAATCCTCTTGGACATAGATATTCAAGGGGGGATGAACATCAGGAAGAAATACCACCAGAGCGTTCTCATCTTCGTCTTCCCCCCTTCCTTGCAG
The DNA here is from genome assembly GCA_964626665.1 of uncultured Gemmatimonadota bacterium. Classification (GTDB taxonomy): domain Bacteria; phylum SM23-81; class DAOVCL01; order DAOVCL01; family DAOVCL01; genus DAOVCL01. Next base: position 26,702 of record CAZVGK010000023.1, read on the forward strand.
GTGCTGGAAGCCAGGCTGCGGGGGAGGTTTACGGAGAACGAAGAGGCCATAGAAAAAAGGTTGTCCATAGCTCAGAGGGAGATAGGCTACTGGGAACGATATGATTATGTGGTGGTAAATGAGGAGGTGGCGGAGACAATTGCCTCAGTAGAAGCCATTATAAGGGCTGAGGTTAGCCGGGTAGAAAGGCTAAAAAGGGGGTAATTGATGGAATCAATACCCATTGAGAAATTGATGGAGAGGGCCGCAAACAGGTATGAGGCCGTTATGGTGGCCGCCAAAAGGGCCCGGCAGATAAACAGGACAAAGGAGGAGGAATCAGAGGAGAAGGAAAAGGTAACTGTGCGCGCTCTCCGGGAGCTTATGGAGGGGAAGATCGAATTCAAATATGAGAAAAAGGAAAAGAGGAAGTAAAATTGGAGCAATCGCTTTTTATAGTTGAGTCGCCAGCCAAAGCAAAAACCATAAAGAGGTTCTTAGGGAAAGGCTATGAGGTAAAGGCCTCCTTAGGTCACATCAAGGACTTGCCTCCAAAAGAGTTAGGGGTAGATGTGCACAATGACTTCTCCCCCAAGTATGTGGTCATTAAGGGGAAGGAAAAGACCCTCAGGGAACTGAAAAAGGCGGCGAAGGATCGGAAGAGGATATACCTGGCATTAGATCCGGACAGGGAAGGGGAGGCCATCGCTTGGCATGTATCCCAAGAGCTAAAAGCTCCAAAGGCAAACCTCTATCGGGTGAGGTTTAATGAGATCACCAAAAGAGCCATCAGGGAGGCTGCGGAAAACCCCCAACAGATAGATATGAGGCTGGTCAATGCCCAACAGGCCCGGCGCATCTTGGACCGCTTGGTGGGCTATAAGGTTTCCCCCTTCCTTTGGACCACGATATATCGAGGGCTCTCCGCGGGTAGGGTACAATCAGTAGCCCTAAGGTTAATCTGTGAGAGGGAGGGGGAAATAGAGGAGTTCCAGCCCCAGGAATATTGGAGCATAACCGCCCTGCTTCTCTCTGGGGATGGTTCCCCATTTAAGGCCAAGCTTCACAAGATAAACTCTCAGGACTTTCAAATTCCAAACGAAGCCAAGGCCAAGCAGATATTAGCTGGACTGCAGGGGAGGGAGTTCACCGTGGCCCAGGTTGTGATCAATGAGAGGAAACGCAACCCCTATCCCCCATTTATCACCAGCACCCTGCAACAGGAGGCCTCTAAGGGGCTGCGCTTTCCCATCAAGAAGACGATGATGCTTGCCCAACAGCTTTACGAAGGGATCGACTTGGGCAAGGAGGGGAGAACTGGTTTGATCACTTATATGAGGACCGATTCCACCCACATCGCGCCAGAGGCCCTTAAGCAAACCAGAGCCTGGATAGAGAAGAGGTGGGGAAATGACTACCTCCCCCCCCAACCCTGGAAATACAAGAGCAGGAAGTCGGCCCAGGAGGCGCACGAATGTATCCGGCCATCCTCCCCGGGAAGGGAACCTAATATGATAAAGGAGCACCTATCCCCTGATCAATTCAGGTTATACAACTTCATCTGGAGCCGTTTCCTGGCCTGTCAAATGAACCCAGCCATCTATCTGGCCACGGTTGCGGACATTGCCGCCGGCCCCTACCTGTTTCGGGCCACAGGCTCCACCTTAAAATTTCCCGGCTTCCTGCAGGTCTATCCCCTACAGGGGGAGGAGGAGAAAACCCTGCCCTCATTGCGCGCAGGAGAGGTCTTGCGGCTAAAGGAGATCATCCCCCAGCAACATTTCACTAAGCCCCCACCCCGGTACACCGAGGCGAGCCTGGTAAAGGAATTAGAGGAAAAGGGGATTGGACGTCCCTCCACCTATGCCCAGATAATCTCCACCATCTTGACCCGGGGATATGTTAAACTTGAGGAGAGGAAGTTCTTCCCTATCCATTTAGGGAGAACGGTAAACAACATCTTGGTGGAAAATTTTCCCTCCCTCTTCGCTGTGGAGTTCACTGCGCAGATGGAGGAGAATTTGGATCGTATAGAGTCGGGGAAAACCAAGTGGGTGGGGGTGTTGCGGGACTTCTATGGACCCTTCCAAAAAATGGTTAAGGAGGCCGAAGGGAGGAGGAGTCAGCTAAAGAAGGGGCTCACCCAGGAGACAGATATCCTCTGTGAGAAATGTGGACGAAAGATGGTCATCAAATGGGGGAAAAACGGAAGGTTCCTGGCCTGTTCCGGCTATCCGGAGTGCACCAACACCAAACCACTCCCAGAGGATGAGACAGAGGAACGATGTGAGCTCTGTGGGGCCAAAATGGTCGTGAGGTCTGGTAGATATGGCAAGTTCTTAGCCTGCTCAAACTACCCCCAATGCAAATTCACCAAACCCTTAAGCATAGGGGTAAAATGCCCCCGCCCCGGATGTGATGGTTATCTGGTAGAGCGCAGAACAAAGAAGGGAAGGACCTTCTACGGCTGCAGCCGTTACCCCAAATGCGATTTTGCCAGTTGGGACAAGCCAGTGGCCAAAAGATGTCCCCATTGTGGGGCCCCCTGGCTGGTGGAGAAGCGAAAAAAGGGGGAGCCATATCTCTGGTGTCCCACCTGCCACAAGGAGGTAACCGAGGATGTTTAAGGACTTCCTCAGCAAGTTCATTGACTATATGGAAAAGGAGAGGGGGCTCTCCCCATATACCCAAAGCTCATACCGCGGGGATCTCCTCCAGTTTTACTCCTTCTTCAGGGAGAAGTCCCCGTCCGGCAAGGATCTAATAGGAACTGCTGATAGGCTTTTGCTGAGACATTTTTTGGGAGAATTAAAGGCAAGGGGTTATTCTAATGGCTCCATCTCCCGCAAGCTATCGGCCATCCGCTCCTTCTACAAGTTCCTTTGTCGGGAGGGCATAACCGATTCCAATCCGGCCGCCTATATCTCCTCACCGAAGAAAAAAAAGCGGCTCCCCTCCTTTCTCAGCCAGGAGCAAGCCACCTCCCTGATGGACTCCCCGCAAAGGCCCGACGTCCTGGGCCTCAGGGATAGGGCCATATTAGAGACCTTTTATGGCTCTGGCATAAGGCTAAGGGAGCTTGCTGGGCTCAGCCTCTCCCATCTTGATCTGGCCAACAACCTAATCAAGGTCAGGGGAAAGGGGGGAAAGGAGAGGATAGTCCCCCTGGGAAGGAGTGCCGCCCTAGCCATCAGGAGATACTTGGAGAAAAGGGAAAGTTTGAAACCAAAAGGGGAAGCCCTTTTCCTCAACTATCAAGGGTATAGGCTCAGCCCGCGGGGAATAGAAATCCTGGTCAAGGGTTATCTGAGAAAAGTCTCCGAAGACAGCTCTCTTTCCCCCCACAGCCTGCGCCACAGCTTTGCTACCCACCTCTTGGATAGGGGAGCGGACCTAAGGGCGGTTAAGGAGCTTTTGGGCCATTCCAGCCTCTCCACCACTCAGATTTACACCCACATAACCGCCGAGAGGATAAAAAAGGTCTACAGACAGGCCCATCCCAGGGCTGGAGGGTAAACCAATGCTCAGATCAACAACCATAATAGGTTTGAGGTATAAGGGTAAGGTGGCCATCGGGGGGGATGGACAGGTAACCTTGGAGAACACAATTGTAAAAGGAGGAGCCAATAAGCTGCGCCGGCTGCACCAGGGGGAGGTTTTAGCCGGGTTTGCCGGAGCCTCCGCCGATGTCTTTGCCCTCTTCGAGAAGTTCGAGGCGAAGCTAAAGGAATATCCTCACAATCTCCCCCGGGCCGCTGTGGAGCTGGCCAAGGAGTGGAGGACGGACAAATATCTGCGCAGATTGGAGGCCTTCCTAGCCGTAATGAACAAGGAGCATTCCCTCCTCATCTCCGGGTCCGGTGAGGTGATGGAACCGGATGACGGGATATTGGCCATAGGTTCGGGGGGAGCCTATGCCCTGGCCGCAGCCAGGGCCCTGATTAGGCATAGCAACCTTGAGGCAAGGCAGATCGTGGAGGAGGCTTTAAAGATCGCTGCCTCCATCTGCATCTACACAAACGAAAACTTTCACATCGAAGAGTTATAAGATGGCTACCGGGAAGATAAAGGAGCTTACCCCTCAGGAGATAGTGAGGGAGTTAGACCGCTACATAATCGGTCAGGACAAGGCCAAGAAATCCGTGGCCATTGCCCTGCGGAATAGATGGAGAAGACAGCAGGTTCCCCCTGAGCTCAGGGAGGAGATAAACCCCAATAACATTATAATGATAGGACCGACTGGCGTCGGTAAAACGGAGATCGCCCGCAGGTTGGCCAACTTAGCCAATGCCCCCTTCATCAAGGTAGAGGCCTCTAAATATACGGAGGTCGGCTATGTGGGAAGGGATGTGGAGTCTATGGTCAGGGATCTTCTTGATTTGGCAGTGAATATGGTGAAGAGGGAAAAGGCAGAGGAGGTGAAGGAAAAGGCCAAGATAATGACCGAGGAGAGGCTTCTTGATCTCCTCCTCCCTCCCCTCCCTGTGAAGGAGGGCCAGGAGGGTCCAGAGCTCTCCGAGAAGAGGCAGAGAAGCAGGGAAAAGCTGCAACTGCAGTTACGGACGGGAAAGTTAGAGAAGAGGACGCTGGAGTTGGAACTTCCTGATGACCGGTTCCCGATGATCGAGATCTTCTCCCCTGCTGGAATGGAGGAGATGGGCATAAATATGAAGGAGATGTTTGGCGGGATGCTGCCCAAAAGAAAGAAACGGAAGAAGGTTTCCCTGTGGGAAGCCCGCCACATCTTAGAGGAGGAGGAGGCCAGCAAACTTATTGATATGGATGAGGTGATCTCTGAGGCCAAGTTCAAAGTGGAAAACTCCGGGATTATCTTCATCGATGAGATCGATAAGATAGCTGGCCCACCGTCCAAGACCGGACCTGATGTTTCCCGGGAAGGGGTGCAAAGGGACATCCTTCCCATCGTGGAGGGGTCAACCGTGGCTACCAAACACGGGATGGTAAGAACAGACCACATCCTCTTTATCGCTGCTGGGGCCTTTAGCAGTTCCAAGCCCTCAGATCTCATCCCAGAGCTGCAGGGGAGGTTTCCCATTCGGGCGGAGTTAAACAGCCTGAGCGAAGATGATTTCTTCAGGATACTCACCGAGCCCCAAAATGCCCTCATCAAGCAGTATACGGCCCTGCTGAAGGCAGAGGGGGTGGATATAACCTTTACCAAAGGGGCAATTCGAGCCATAGCCCGCATTGCCAGCCAGGTAAATGAGCGCATGGAGAACATAGGGGCCCGCCGATTGCACACCGTGATGACCACCCTCTTAGAGGATATCCTCTACTCTGTGCCAGACTCCGGGATAAGGAAGGCGAAGGTCACCAGCCAGATGGTAAACAGTTGCCTGGGCAAGATTGTCAAGGATGAGGATCTGAGCAGGTATATACTGTAACATTTTGGAATTTCTAAAAATCCTTGAATCTCAGCAGGGGAGCAATCAGAGCAGACGCAGAGTTGCGCAGCGAGTTAGGATGTGGGAAAAATCTTCTGATGTCGATCAAAAGTGTGCTGTCAGGAGTTACCTCCTGACAGCTCTCGAAAGGTCTGGAGACCTCTCCCACAATTTAAATGGGTCGCTGGTAACCGATTTGAATGTTTCAATCCAAATGCGGGTTACAATAATAGACGGGATGGAGAGGATGAATAAAAATCCTGTAAATCCTGTCATCCTGTCAAAAAGCCCTGCCGCGCTTACGGCTGAGTTCAGGGAGAGTATCAGATGAACCAAGAAAGAGCAATACTTGAGAAGATAGAAAAAATTGCAAAAGAAAATAAGGTGGTTTTGGCAAAGCAGTTTAAGGTTAAAGGAATAGGTATCTTTGGATCCATCGTGTGAGGCGAAGCTAAGGAAACAAGTGATGTGGATATATTAGTTGAATTTAAGAAGCCAATAGGACTCTTTAAATTTCTCGAGCTTGAAGAATACCTTAGCGATCTTATAGGAAGGAAAGTGGACCTCGTCTCCAAAAAAGCTCTTAAACCAAGAATTGGGAAACATATCCTAAGGGAGGTTGCATTCTTATAAAAACAGGAGAGTGTCAGATGGTGTGTGACATTTGTGGACGAGAAGGAGCACACATCCGCAGGGTTGCCAGAACATACGGCAAGGGTAAGAACCTGCTGGTGATAGAGAACATCCCAGTAGTGAGTTGTCCCCATTGTGGGGAGAGCTACCTGACAGCAGAGACACTGCACGAAATTGAACGGCTCAAACTTCATCGAAAGAGCATTGCCGTTGAACGCCCTGTAGAAGTTGTCAACTTCGCATAACTGATGGGAGTGCGCTCCACTTCACATAATAGAGTGTATTTGGCTCGGGGCTTCGGTGCTCTACCTAAATCCACTTTTCGGCTGGCGCATTGTTGTTTCCCCACCGCCCTATTAGGTAAAATAAAGATTCAGAGGAGCTTTAAACATGGTTTCGGCTTATACACTGTTATGCTGTCCACTTTGTAAAGGTGATATTGATAAAACATTGAAGTGCTCGTCTTGTGGAGAAAGATATGGTTTAATGGAGGGCGTATATGTAATGATCAGACCAAAATTGTCTCACAAAGAATGGAGATGGAATAGAAGTGGTTTCTCTAAGGAGAAAATGGCAGAATCGGCTCAACAATACAAGAGCTATGTTAACAAAGAGACCAGAGAAGCTAAGAAAATTTGGTTGAATGAGATGAATTTTTATATTGATAATTTTCAAGGCTTTGTGGCTGATATAGCAACCGGCTTAGGGGGAATGTTTGAAACTCTGCTAAAATCGAAAGCACCCTTCCTTCCCATAGCCACAGATGTTGACCCAAATGTGTTGGTCTGGACAAAAAAGAAGATGGAAGAAAAATATTCAAAGGAATCTCTATTTGTAGCGTCTGATGCTAAACATTTTGCCTTGAAGAATGATATTCTTAATTATGCTACATCTTTGGCGGGATTGAATAATATCTCCCACACGGTTTTAGCATTAAAAGAGGTTTACAGGGCCCTAAAGCCCGGTGGTAAATTTGTGGCAATGTCTTCTTTTTTTGAGGAAAATAGTAATTCTGCAAAGCTGGCGAGACAACACAATTTGGAGAGAGCATTTATTGAGAAGTATTTGATTAGCGACTTAACTGAAGTTGGTTTTAAAGATGTAAAGGCAAATATGGTAGCCTCGGCAATATGGGCGGAAAACCCGATGGACCTACTTCCAGTAGCCGGAGACACACAGTACTTTGCGATCATTGAAGCAGAAAAGTGAAAGGATAGTTGCTTCGTGTAATGGGGCATATCTGGCGGGTAGGCGGTTCTGTTCCCCTCTAACAACCTCCCTTTGACCGTCATCTGTTAAGTGAAGTGTCCAAATCCGTCCGCAACGAAAATTGCTAAAGGTGGTGATGAATATGGCATTTAAAACAGTCTTCCTTGCCCATACCCCTGACGCAGAGCCAGAAAAGCACCGGTGCGTGATTGAAACCTCCAAATACAAACTGTTTGCAGTACTGGTCAAGGATCAAGGGCAGGCCGTGGAAATATGCAAAAAGCTTGTCAAAGAGGAGGGCATTCACTCCATCCTCCTCTGCCCTGGGTTTACAAATAAAGATGTGGCAGAGATAACCGAGGCGGTTGGGGAGAAGATTGGGGTTTCCGTGGCCCGTGGAGACGGCCCAAGCAGCAGGGTTTCAATGGAGGTAATGAAAAGGGAAGGTTGGTTTGCAGAAAAAGAGTAAGTTCCACTATTTTTCTGTGACTTCTATCGAACGGCAAAATATGAATATAGAATTAACTCTTTCCACAAGAGGGACAGGCTCATGGTGCATTTGAAAAGTTTTCATCAACCGCTCAACCGAAAGGGATGCCGCCTTCTCGCTGATGCTTTGGGTGATACACCTGAGACCGTCATTTCAGTTCATGTGCTGAGGCGTGGCTTGTGCCGAGCCTATGTGGCTGGTGATCCTGCCAGTTTCGACGGTGCAATCGTAGAAGCCAACTTTTTGCTTGGGGAACCCACAGGCTTCGGTTCAGACCCTGAAGTCCTGTGGGATTTGCTGAAAGGGGTCAAGGGGTGGGACTGTGTCGATGTCGCTCCGGAGTGTGCGACTGCCCTGGGAGAGACTATCGACAGGGAAATGGGAGTTCCCGTTCGATACTACGGTGACATATATTATACACTATCCAAACCAGTATTGAATTTCCCCAACGAAGCCGTTCGTCAGTTGACACTTGAGGATATTAGACTGCTGGAATCCGCTCCAGCCGAGGTCCGAGGATGCGGTTTTGGAAGTTCATATGGTTTGCTGTCAGATGGAATTGTTGCCTGTGCCATTGTATCAGGTGAGATTGTGGCCATTGCGCATACCAGTGCCCGCACCAAATGCTATGCAGACATTGGGGTCGTTACGCTCAAAGAGTGGCGAGGCCGTGGGTTTGCCACGGCTGCAGCATCCATTGTGGCAAAGCGGGTGCAGGAAGCAGGACAGACTCCCGTCTGGAGTACAGGCGAAGACAACATTGCCTCTCTTCGAATTGCGCAAAAGTTGGGATTTACCGAGGTATCGCGGTCAACCTATATAATTCCAGAGAAAGTCACATAATATGCAGGGACGCACAACAGTCAGTATATTGGGCACTGCTCAACAAGTGGCAAACAGCACGAAATACCACCTTTTTGCCTATCAGTCGGTTAGGGGCTCCGCTCAAATCCAGACAAGTCGGGGCTTCGTCTATCCACTGCTCCCTTGGGCGAAAATGAAAGGAGGATGAAAAATGCGATTGGTTAAATCTGCTTTTGAGAGATTCGTGGAACAATTATTTGAAATTATGAAAGAAAAAACACTCTTATGTAACATTGATGCCGTGATGAGTGAAGTCGATAGAACCGTAGTTGGCAAAATTCGTCAGATTCTTGTATATCGTTCAGGACAACTCATAATTCCGAAGTATCCAGGTTATTCGGATCATAAAATTGCAATTATTATACTTACGGGGTGGGCAAACTCTTCACTGCTCATAACACTTTTTTGGGGACTTGGAGAAAAGAAGGATGGAAACAGAGACGATTATGATGCTGAGATAATTCTTAATGGTAAAAAGGTTTCCCCGTACGATGGTGAAATATTAAGATACATCTCAACCTTTAAACTGGAACACAAGAAATGCAATTCAGACGAATGCCATACTGAATGAGGTGAGAATCTGTAGAAGTTGATGGAAATAAGCTGTTACGCGTCATATAAGAACCCATAGAGGAGGTGAATAATGACTGCGAATATCTGGTGGATATGGATGGTTATTGCTGCCCTTTTTGTCATTGGTGAGATATCCACCGCAGGGTTTTTCCTTTTGTGGTTTGGCATTGGTGCTGCGGTAGCAGGCATCTTAGCGCTTCTCGGTCTTGGGGCGGGTTGGCAATGGGGGGCCTTCATAGTCGTCTCCAGGGTGCTCTTTGGCGTTTCCAGAAGGTTTGCCGAACGGTTCACCAAGAAGCAGCCCCCAGGGATTGGTGCTGATCGGTTCGTCGGTAAAAAAGCCATGGCGTTGGAAAAGATCAAAACATGGGAAGTAACTCTACATTTCCTTAAGGTTGATATGGGATCTCTTCGAGGACAAACATGAAGTGAAGATCATCTCTTATTTTTAAAGGGAAAGGAGGTGAAATTGGTATGTTAAAGGAGAAAATGAAGTTTTCTTTTTAATATACCAAGGACCAAAATGATAGCATTAAAAGTAAAAACTATTTTTAAGTGGAGCATTTTTTCAGTGCTTACTGGGCTCCTCGTCGTAACGCATTTATGGGCTAAAGAGGTTGAATTAAAGCAAAAAGCGATTGAGGAATTCAAAAATGAACGCTATCCTGAAGCGATTTCGCTTCTCAAGAAGGCAGCCTCTGAAAATCCAAATTATGCAGAAACCTGGTATTACCTGGGCTATTTTACCCATTATCTCTGCGCGGACTGGATACCTCTAACCGAATGTGACGAGAAAAAGTCCGATGAAATATTGAAATATTTGAACAGAGCCATAACTTTAGATCCGAAGCATGGGAATGCTTACTATTTTATTGGAGTTGAACATGGTTGTCGTTTCTTAAAAGCTATGCAAAAGGGCGATATTAAAAAAATGCGTATGGAGCTCCAAACTGGGCGTCAAAAAGGGGGCTATCCTGATTGGTTAATTGAATACACCCGAAATATGTTAAGATCGTGCCAGCCTAATGCGATTTTATTTACTGGTGGAGATGCTGATTCATGGCCCACCTGGTATCTCCAATTCTGCGAAAATTATAGGACAGATGTTACGGTTATTCCAACCGGTTTGTTAACCAGGCCCTGGTTTGTGCTGTCATTAAAAAATGGCATCAAAAAAGCCTTAGTTAATATACCAATTAGTTGGAGTAAAGAACAAATAATGGATATGCATCCCTATAGATGGAAAACATACACAGTGAAGATACCTATTCCCGGAACGGTTTTGGAAAGATATAACATCTTATCGCAAGATAGTTTAATGAATTGGGATTTAAAACCTACTTTGAAGACGAGTTCGCGCGAACTTTTAGACACAGGACGGGCTATTCTTGCTGATATTATAAAAACTAATAGGTGGAAAAAGCCCATCTATTTTTCTCTTGCATTCCCCATGAAGAAATTGCCAAATCTTGCTAAGTTTATGCAATTGTGCGGACTGACCTATCGACTCCTTCCCGTTGAGGTTGAGAAACATAATTTGTCTCTTAATCCGAAAGAAATAGAAAATGTCCTCTTACGATCTGAATATTACCGTTATTTTGCCGATGTAAAGAAACATAATATGCCTCGAGTTTCTCGTACATTAAACAACTATCGCCTTGTTCTACTCCATCTAGCAGAATACTATGTTGAATCTGGAGATAATAAAAAGGCTGCGGACATTTTGGACCGAATGTCAACGTATATGCCCAAAGATATTTTCCCCCCACCTAATGGACTCAAAAACATGACAGAATATCTCCGTAACAATATCAAAGTTAAGAACAGATAGGCAGACTAAATGCATTAAGTTATTTTACTCAATACCTTTTAAAAGTCCTAAGTTAAGAAAAAAAATTCTTCTCTGCCGGAAAGTGACTGACTTTTCGGCTCAAAACTAATTGGTGGATGCACTGATGCCCAGACAAGTTCAGGCACTGGGGTGGAAAGAATCTTTTTACCCATTTATCTTTGAGTAAGCAACCTAAGACCTTTTCCAACTCACAGTTTTTTTTGGTGGGGCTCCTTAACTGTCTTTCCTCCGCAGGAGAAAGTGTCTCAGATTCTATGTAAGGCTTTAGCAAACTAAATAAAAAGCTACAGAGGAGGTGAGATAATGGCTGTAAATATCTGGTGGATATGGATGGTTATTGCCGCCCTCTTTGTCATTGGCGAGATATTCACCGCAGGGTTTTTCCTTTTGTGGTTTGGCATTGGAGCTGCGGTAGCAGGCATCCTGGCCCTCCTCGGTTTAGGGGCAGGTTGGCAGTGGGGAACCTTCATAGTCGTCTCGGGGGTGCTCTTTGGCGTTTCAAGAAGGTTTGCCGAACGCTTTACCAAAAAGCAACCTCCAGGGATTGGTGCTGATCGGTTCGTCGGTAAGAAGGGGGTGGTGCTGGAGGAGGTTGATAATGTTAAGAACACCGGGCGGGTGCGGGTAGAAAAGGATGAGTGGAGGGCAGATAGCGACACTGATGAGGTTATACCAATAGGAAAGATGGTTAAAGTTAATAGGTTAGATGGAACGCATTTGGTAGTTGAAACCTTAAAGGAGGAGGAATAGAATGATAGCAGTATTAGTTGTTGTGGCAATTGTAGTGTTTATAATTGCCGCCACAGGCATAAAAGTCATCAGACCCTGGCAAAAAGGGTTGATTGAGCGGCTGGGGAAGTATCAGCGCACAGCGGACAGTGGACTTACCATCATCATTCCTTTCTTGGAGAGGATGATCAAGATTGATATGCGAGAACAGGTGGTTGATGTTCCCCCACAGGCAGTAATTACCAAAGACAATGTTGCCGTAGAGGTGGATGCTGTAGTCTATTATGAGGTTACTGACCCGATAAAGGTCACCTATAACGTTGTTAACTTTTATATGGCAGCCACAAAACTTGCCCAAACTAATTTGAGAAACCTGATTGGTGATCTGGCTCTGGACGAATCGCTTACCTCCCGGGAGTTAATAAACACCAAGTTGCGTCAGATCCTCGATGATGCCACGGATAAATGGGGAACAAGGGTCACCAGGGTGGAGCTTCAGAGAATTGAGCCGCCGAGAGATGTTACCGAGGCAATGCATCGTCAGATGAAGGCAGAGCGAGAAAGGCGGGCCATGATCCTTGAGGCTGAGGGCCACAAGAAGTCAGCGATCCTTAAGGCCGAGGGCCAGGCTGAGGCGATAAAGAAGGTGGCCGAGGCTGAGAAATTTAAGAAGCTGACTGTAGCCAAAGGAGAGGCCGAGGCCATCCAGACGGTATTTGGGGCCATCCACGAAGGGAAGCCGACGAATGACCTGATTGCCATAAAATATCTGGAGGCCCTCCAGAAGATTGCCGACGGTCAGGCGACGAAGATCTTCTTGCCCTACGAGGCCTCGGGCATTCTGGGAAGCATTGCTGGAATTGGCGAGCTCTTAAAGGAGAAGCTCCCTTCAGGAGGGGGAAAGGCAAAAGAGGTATAGAGAAGGGAGGATATTCAACCCAAGGCTTAAAAAATAGCTAAGGCGATGATTTGTGTGTGTTAGCCTGAATAATTCATATGCCACCAAGTATTGATAAAATCGGATTAAACCAAATGTTCACAATCCAATGCAGAGCGACTCAGTTTACAAACCGAAGTCCTTTTATGCCTCATGTTCCTTGTGAGATAATGTCTTCGTGGCTAAAATTTATGAATGAATAATCTGGGTTAGAGTTCCTCTCAGAAAAAACTCCTGTCTAAGAGCAAAACCAGAAGCCGCTGGCGGCGGAAATGGTTAATCCTAATCTTGTCATAATTTGAACGGAAGGGGGACGTTCCTCGTTTTACCTGGGTATTTTAGGAATCAAATCCTTTTTCCCCAATATATGGAAGAGGAAAACGGTAATCCATCCCAAAATTACCCGACCGACCACAAAGTGTAAAGTGAAACAGTACGAAACCCTCGCACAAAAAAACAAGATCTTGCCAAATGGTAGTTCAGAAGAGCTTGAGGAGTAAGCTTCTTTACCTTGTTTATCCTGTCTAATATTGTAAAACTCCAATCAGTCCCAAAACTCCCAAGCAAGACCGCCATAGAAGGAGCGCGGGGGCATCGGGTAACCATCCCGCAGTTGGTAGCGGAGATCACCCAGGTTCTCCCCCTTGAGGTAAAAGCTCACATCCAGAAAGTTAATGTTCAAGGTGGAATTTAAAAGGAAGAAAGGGGGAAGTTTACCCTTGCTTTCATTGTATCTGTAGTCCACCCATTTCCCCTCTGTCCAGAGGTTAAAAGACAACTTCTTGTCAATTAAAGTCGGAGAGAAATTGAACCATAATCTGGCCGAATTACGGGGCTGATAAGGAAGGGGGCCTCCTCCACTCAAATCCTCTGCCCACAATAGGTTATAGACCGCACCGACTTGAAGGGACATAGCGGGTAAAAGGCCAAGGCCTACCTCCCCACCCATAAACTCTGCTCGCGCCTTGTTGACCACAGAATAGATAAAAGTCTGCGCTTCCCACTCTATGAGGTCCCTCATCTTCCGGTAGAAAAGGTTTACCGACAAATAATTTCCTTTGCCGTTGTTTGTCTTGAACCCTATCTGTGAACTCCACCCCTTTTCCGGCCTCAGCTTTGGATTGCCAGAAATATATGGACCTTTCCAGAACAGATCGTTGGCCGTAGGTGCTCGATAAGAGCAGTTATAGGAGCCGAAGAGAAGGGAATTTTCATTTACCTGATAGGTAAGATTGCCCCCGGGAGAGAACTGATTGCCAAAGGCGGAGTGGTAATCCAAGCGCCCACTTCCCCTCAGGGTTATCCTATTAGAAAGACTCAAGTTATCCTCTACCCAAAAAGAGGACTTATTGACAATAGTCGTGCCTACATCAGTGCTCCAAAAATTTATTCTTTCCCCCCTTCCCCCAAAATCCAACCCTGACCAGGGCAATCTCCCCTGGAAGCTGAGGCCATATACCCTGTTCTGATGGGTAGAATATACAGGCCAAGTTGGATTTGGGTCCTTATACCTCTGCCAGGAGTCAGAAAGATAGAGCTGAATCCCCAAAGGATTCCCTTGACTTCCCCTTAAACCCAGGGTGAAATCGTCTCTTCTATCCTTCTGGCGAGCATTTGGCGTGGAGAAGGCTTGGGATCCCGGGACCCCCAACTTGCCCCCGTAGTTCAGTGAGGAAAAGGTGAGCTTCCAATCCCTTGACAACCTGTAATGCAAATCTCCTGTGACCAGGTTGGCCTGGTAATCGCTGTTGGGACGATAACCCCCATAGCTCCTCATCTCCCCGCTAACATAGATATCGCACCTCTTCCCTATCCCCCGTCCCAGCTCAAACTGGCTTCTCTTAAATCCATAGTCCCCCTGCCAAAAGCCAACCCGGGAATAAGGACGAGCATAGGAGAAGACCTTGGTTATTATGTTCACCACACCTCCTACAGCATCGGCTCCATAAAGGGAGGAAAGCCCTCCCCGGACCACTTCTACCCTCTGCACCGCGGCAAGGGGGATGAGATTCAAATCCAATCCCCCATTTTGCGGGCTATTCAGAGGGCGCCCATCCATCAGAAAAAGAACTTGCCCCGCCGTGCTTCCACGGATGCTCAAGCTAACCAACTGGCCACTTCCTCCTATGCGGCCTGGCTCTGCCCCTGGAGAAAGCCCCAGAACCTCCCCTAGGTCCTTTCCTCCCATTCTATCAATCTGTTCTGAGGTAATCAGGGTAAAGTTCGATGATACCTGAGAGAGAGGTTGGGGGTAGCGGGTAGCAGTAACCACAATAGGTTCCAAAAAGTAGCTCACCTGGGAGGTGTCCGCAAAAGTTGTATCGGCTTCCACTAAGGTTTCTCCCCTACTCCCGGCAACAGTGAAAAAGTTAAAGGATAAAAGGGTGAGCAAAAAAGCTGAAATCCATCTCATTGTCATATTCACCTCCTTAAAATTTGCCCCATTTTCGCCAAGACTCCTAAACTGGTTTGTTAACCCACAATTTGGTAACGTAGGAATTCCCGATTTTTCCCCCGATTATTAGAGGGTTACAAAAGTGCATCTCAAAGTCATCAAATCCTGATCTTCCGGTAGTCGCAGACTTCAGTCTGCGTTCTGTCGCAACCTAAAGGTTGCGGCTACCATCTAGATTCCATTGAAAGAGGAAATCATTCTAAACCTCCCGCAGGTTCCAAACCTACGGGAGGTTACAGTGAGGCACATAGCTCTGGTAAAGCAAGAGCCCTGAGGGAGCAGAAAAAATCCTAATCATCTGCATCCCATGGAGTCCGCCCGCGAGGCCTAAGTTCAGGAAGAATTCTCTTGAAATTGGGGAAACTCTCAGGTATAGCCTAAATTTGTTCCAAGTTGACAGAGAGCATCTATACTTTAAAACCTTTGTTAAATCAACCTCCTAAAAAAGGTCCCGCCAACTATGGCAAAGATAAATGTATTGGACACAATGTGAATTAAGGAAAAGGCTATACCACCAATGACCACCGCATACCACCTTTCCCAAAGCCCAAAGGCCAGAGCAACGGCAAGGTTGGTCAGGAAATCATAAAAAAGGGTTAGAAAGAAACCTCCCACAGCCAGAAAGGTTCCCCTAACCCAGGCCGATTTAATCCCCTTCATCCTGCTCCCTATTATCCCCCCGGAGAACCCAATATACCCCATACCTATAACCTGAGCTATGGCTACCGGGATCACTGCTGGTCCCAAGGGGTTAAAAAAGGCGAAAAGGGTCATAGCCACCATTCCTATTATTACACCCTTCCCTTTACCTAAAAGGCAACCGGAGATGAATATGGTCAGGGTAATGAGTTCTACATTGGGGATATGGGCCAAGGCAAAACCCAGGGCCAAGGATAGGGCAATAAAAAAACCCATCTTAACGAGGTCCTTAGTAGTGATTATCATTACTTATGCATAAGTGCAGGGCGAATACACGAACCTACACGAATAGATTAGGTAACTCTTTGATTTTTACCGCTTCCCTCAATTTCTTCTTATACTCTGCGCGATGAGGACACAGAAACTATTTGGATTCAGCCAATATCACCGATCCTCATATTTTCTACAAGCCTATGATACTTCCCTCCAAGCAATCCCTCTCCAATAATATAACCCCCACAAGCAGCCTCTTTGGCGATCCTTGATAATTTCTTCACTTTTACCACAGAGGCATATTTATTTAATCTATGCCCAAGTTCCTCTTTAATAAAATTGTGAGCTATTAGTCTGCCAGATAAAATGATTTCTCTGGGATTCTGAATAGAAACAAGTATTGAGGCAACATCTTTTTCAATGCTTTCTCCTAAAAGTAGAATAGCTTTTTTAAATTTTATTAAATCTTTTGGTTCAATATCTTCCCCTACAAAATCTTTTAATCCCCCACGAAAAACAATCTCTTGGGTTAATGGGGGTTTCAACCTAATGGCGATTTCAGCGTCCATTCCCCCACCCCCAAAAAATCCCAAGCTCCCATTTGTTCCACCGATTCCATCAATAATCTTCCCATTCTCCACAGCTATTACAGCCGTGAACCCATATCCCACTTCCACATAGATGAAGGATGTCTCATTAAAGGGGATGTTTAATCGCTCTGATTGATCCTTTATGCCTAAGGCGACACAACATACTTTGTCTGCTGTTCCCATATCGAATTTATTCCATTTCCTGTAAGGGGGAACGGTCTGGAGGTGGATGACACCTGGGGTAAAGCAAACAGGCATTTTCATCTCTTTCATTTCTAAGAGTACTTCTTTAATCCCTTCATTCACAGCTACTTGTGTATCCAAGGGGATCATCTTTCCAATGTCATCTTCTGTTATATCCTTTATTTTCTTTAGGGGTATTCCATATCCTGAAGGACCAATAATAATGCTTAGTGGCATTAACTCATCGAGTATCTCAATGAGTGTAAGGGGGGTTTTGAAAACCTGGGCTGATTTTATTGATTCATCCACTATTGTTCTTTGGTTATTTTCCATTCCAAAGAGGTCAAAACTGTATGTCCCGGGGTCTATTCCGACAACTCTCATATTTTATTCTCATTTAGTGGACAGGAAGGATCTGATTCTGTCCAACTTTTGGTCAAACCGAATGCTCTTGATCTACAACCTCCACACTCGTATAGATACTTGCATTCACTACAGGGATGTTCTCTCGTTGAGTAATCCTTTATCTCTTTTATCATTTTCGAATTTTGCATATCATTCCATATTTCATTAAGACTTTTCTCATTTATATTACCCATTACAATAGGGGCAAATGTGCAGGGCCTTACATCACCGTTTGTTTCAATAAACATATAGTCACCGAAGATACAACCAGAAAGATCTGGAACTATGATACCATTTTCAGCATTTACTGCATAATCGATATTATGTTCTTGCAAAAATGGTTTAAAGAAGGGTTCATCAACCCATACATCCATACTATAATCCTTCTGATGTTTAATAATGGAAAAGAAAATATTCTCATATTCTTTTGCATCCAAAACATATTTTTCAAAATCCTCGCAGGGTTTCAACCCCAGAAATATAATTTTTTTATATCCTATCTGTTTTGCAAATTTAAATAGTTTACCAATTTGATGATAGTTGTGTTTCCCTATGGTTACGGGACAGGAATCAAGAACGCCATAATCGGCTGCAATTGCTACAGATTCCTTCAACTTCTCAAAGCTTGCTCCTTTTCTTATTTTTTCATAACTCTCCTTATCAGCCCCATCTATGCTTATCATAAGTTTCACATCTAACTCTGCAAGTCTTTCGGCTATATTTTTATCAAGCAACATACCGTTGCTGATAAGATAAACCTTGATTTTAGCATCGTGAATAATCTCGATGATTTCGAATAATTCCCCGCGCAAAAGCGGCTCCCCACCTTCGATGATAACCCACCTCGGTTTAAGCGAGGGTATCTCCTTAGTTACCCTCAAAATAGCTTTATGGTCGAGTTCTTCTTCGGCCATCCCTCTACAATGCAAACAATTAAGATTACATTTATTCGTAATTGCCCAATCAACCATATATGGGCTGTTCATACTCTACCTCATATTGTATTGTATTTAGAATTTGGCGTCGCTAAATACAAAGTGGCAAGGCATACAATTTTGCCGTAGTAATAAATGCAAAAAAGCCCAACTCCCGGTAAAGGAATTGGGCTCACTGAACGCTCGCATCCCCCCTCGAGGATAGATGCAATAATAGATCTCAGGCAGGTCTCCTGGCTTACAGCGAAATAACTCGCTCAGGCTTTCCCATTCCCCAGTTGTAATAATTCACCACTGAGAACCACGGAGTAGCACAGAAGAAGATTTGAAATAGGCAAGTCTGTGTAATTCCGTGAGATTCCGTGGTGGATATTACCCCTATTTTTCTGGAACAGTGACCTAAGGCAGGTGAAAGCTGCTTACAGTGGCGGGGCCACGGTGGATTTTCACCACCTTCCCTATTCTCCCCAATGGGGCACCTGGGTCCCTATTTTTTAAAGAACACTCCTAAGATAGCAGATTAAAATCGCCTGTCAAGCAGAATCTGTCTTGATTATACCACATCTTTTCGAAGAAGCTCCGGACAATTTGGTTCGCAACATCGCTGTCCATATATCGCCTTCTGCCAAGCTAACGTCGCGCTTAAGCGGCTGGCAAACGAGCGCAGCGAGTTTGACAGTCCGTCTTCAAGCGCTTGTTCGCTATCTTATATTCAATTTCCTTTTGGCCTCTTGAAGGCTAACAGTTGGAGCATCATCTTCCAATGATTTGGCCTTTCGAAGAATACGAAGGTCTTCGTAATTTTCAAGTTCTTCCTGAATCTTTACAAATACTTCATAGGGAAGAACTACAAATTCTTTCTTTCCATTTTTTTCAAGTACTTGATGATTTAAATCTATCATTTCAATCATCCTCCTTTATCTATATGCATCCTTACGATGACGAATTCGGTAAATGACTATTTTACTTTCTTCAATCTCAAAAAGAACTCTATAATCGCCTACTCGCAATCGATACTCTGGAGAATAATTTGTTAATTGCTTGACATCCCCTTTAAGATCATTCGCCATTTCCTCAATGTTGTTGAAAATACGCTTAAGCTCTGATTTCGGTATCTTCTTGCAATCTTTCAATTATTTTGGCTTAAATTGAATCTCATATTTCATAACCCTGCCATGAATTTATATCTGTAATTTTATAGCGAACGCTTGAGCTCACTGGTTTTTACTCCGCTCCGCTCCGTAAAAACCAGTGCAGCGATTTGTTAGCCTTTCTTTAATTCTTTTGGCAAGAACGCATCAATTTCCTCATCGGAAAAGGTCATGTCCTCAAGCTTTTTAAGGGCTTCCTGTGCTTTCTTGTACGCTTGATATGTCGTAGTCGGAGCTCCAGAATAAACCGAATGCAGTTCGTTAAGCAGATCGTCACGTTCTTGTAGCAACGTCTTGATAGGCTTCTCCCCCATTCGAAGATCAGTTATGAGTGAAAGATATTTCTCCCGAATCACCCACAGATCAGCACCAGCTTGTTTGTGTTTCTGTGAGAGTTCTCCGAGGTCATAGTTCTTTGTGTACGCATTCAAGACGAGCAGAGCCGTAGATACGAGAATGCCGACCAATACTCCAATCTTTCCAGCGCCAAATACGGCGGCAATGAATCCCCCAGTTGTTATGGCAGAAAGAATGATTTGCCACAGCTTGATCTTAGAAAGCCGAGAAAGAAGAATATCAGCACACTTCTCGTGTGTTTTGTGGGAGTAAACAACACGTCCAAAGCACTCGCGTAGCTGGCCTTCGAGAATTGCTCGAGAATCAGGTGCATTATCAGTTTGGGAATGAGGTTCCAAAGATCTCCCTCCATTTCTTCTTGGCCGACCACTCCTGCTTGGGCTCAGCCGTTTCGCACTGAATAGCTTCAAGTGAGATGTTGTAGCACCTTGTGGCTTTCCATTGGAACAAGCCCTTTCCATACACATACTGGCCGCTTCCGGGGGCTTTCCAGTACTCTTGCTCTTTATCTTGGTCGGCCATAAATCGAAAGAAGTCACGGCACATGTAGTCATAGTATAAGTATGATTTGTCTTTGTATTGCCATCCATCGATGAACTGGTATGCAAGTGTATCAACCAAGAGGCCACCAATGGGAACATCCCATTTTCTCTTCCAGGCTCGCATCATTCGGCAGAGAGGAATGAGATTACCGTTGCAGGCATTGTTTCTACTCCGGATGGCTTCAATTTCAGGCCTGGGATTTGTCGTTTTCCAAGAACCTCCTCCGTTGGAGTCTGGGAAGGTGTAGCTACCTGCCTTGTTGGTAAAGACAGGTACGACCTCAAATGTAATTCCGTCTTGATAGGCAATGACAACAACCTGTCCATCGCCGCCAATGCTTGATGATGAGTATGTCTTTTGTATCGAGTTCCGAACAGCCTGTAGCAAAGCTGATTGGCCGTTTCCTGTGTAATTATCATATTGATAGTAGAGATCTGAAGGCAACTCAAACACCATGTCAAGATCGCTGAAACCCTGAATGGCAGTATTACGTCCGTAAGACCCGACGTAGAGACTATGTGAGGTCTCAGATGTTGTGTTCCAGAAATCGGTATTGAGCCGTCTAGTGATCGTCTTATACCGGGACGATATTGTTCCTCCATCCTGTACCTGAATGTTGGAGCAAAAGGCGCTGAACCATTCTGCTAATCCCATTTTATCTCTCCAAGGCTAACGTCAGCATCAGCTGCGGCGCGCGCTAGTTGGCCGCCCTGTTAACATAAACACATCAAATGCACGCCGTCAGCTGAATGCAGAGTTAGACAGCTCTAACCTACTGTACCTCATTAAATATACTTATGGTATGAAGTACTAATATGGCAATCCAAGTTAGGAGAAACGAATTAGGAAGTAGCTTAGCAATTATATTTGTTGGACGTCTCCACCCTGGTTTGAACATAGCACTTTGAACGATGTTTTCAATGTAATTATTGCGATATTTATTACGATATTCTATAGTCAGGTACTTGATAACTTTCCAATTTTGCCAGGAACATATAATCCAGCAAATCGTAATTATTGTTCCAAGAATAGACACAATTAAACGGATTATAAAATCACTAGAAATACCAACAGCTGTTAAAAGCAAACCGTTCGTTATCAGAAATACAGTTGTGCGGGTATTGAGCAAATCATCCTCACGCATGATTCGATGCCGAAACTCATTTGCGGTTGGAAGGTCATCATTCATATATTGTTCTCCCAAATCTGTCTAACTATTGTTTATATGGTTTCCAGATAAGACCGCTTTCCGGTTTTCCTTCCGTATAAGACGCCACAAGGAAATTCCGCCAAGCTGTTCCGTTTCAGAGCCTTGTGACCATACCGGAGTCGCTCCAGCGTTTTATATGGTTTCCGCATAATACCTCCCTCCTTTCAGGTTCACAATGACTGGCAACTTCTGTCCCGCACATTCCTAACTTTTTACGGAAATGAGAGACTCTGGTACCCAATTGTCAAGCACTTTCTGCACCACCGTCCCTTATATACCTGCTAATTGTCCTTTCGTCCAAAATTTTTCTAAAATAAAATAAGATCTATTTCCCACCCTGTCAAGGGAAAATTTGGTGGCGTATGGCTGATGACCCCACATGGTAACCACCCTGAGGAAGCTCCTTCAGGAGGTCATCAAGGATTATAGGGGAAAGAATGAAGATCTGAGTGATTATGCTCCCCTGGATTACCTCCGGCTATGACGGGGGCAGAAATTATCTGGGCATCAGCTGCCTGGAGAAGAGCCCAAATATGCCACCGGTATGCAGGAAAAGGATCTTCGCCCCTGCCTTGAACCTCCCTTTTTCTATCTCCTCTATGAGTCCAAACATTGCCTTGCCTGTGTAAACTGGATCGAGGACAATGCCCTCAACCTGAGCCATCTTTCTTATCAGACTGATCTCTTCCGGCCAGCTCTTGGCATATCCTTCACCTACATAACCATCAATTATCTCTATCTCTTCCTGACAGACCTTGACACCCAAGTTGTATTTCTCAATCGCTTCTCTGCACAGTCTGTATATCTTTTCTACAAAGTATTCTGCGGTCTTGCAAACATTTATCCCATAAATCTTCGCCGTAAGCCCAAAGAGTTTTTTGCCTAAGAGCAGGCCAGCATAGGTCCCCCCAGAACCACAGGCGGTAATGATTGCATCTATGCCGATAGATCGGACCTCATCCTTCATCTCCTCCATTGCCTTGATATAACCGAATACACCCAACTCATTCGATGCCCCCTCTGGAATTATGTAAGGTCTATAACCGCTGAGCTTCAACTCCTCCTTTCGCTCTTCCATCACCTCATCGATTCTTTCATACTCCTCTTCGCTGATGAAGATGGAGTCTGCCCCGGCAAGCGAATCAAGAAAGAGGTTTCCCTCATATTCATCGGGCGGTTCACCCCTCAGAACCAAGACCGGTTTAAGGCCCAGCCTGGCAGCGACAAAGGCTGTAGCTCTTGCATGGTTTGATTGAACTCCGCCGCAGGTAATGACCGTATCACAACCCTTCTCAAGTACATCCGCGAAGATAAATTCAAGCTTTCTCACCTTGTTCCCAGAAAGGACGCACCCGGTCAGATCGTCCCGTTTAATATAGACCTCAACCTGACCCTTCCTAAAGGTCCTCCGCAGCCTTTCTACCTTTGTCGGCAGGTTGGCAAGTTTCAAGCTGGATGGATACTTCATTTATCTCAGATTATACATTAAACACCGAAAATCACTGAAGGAAAATTGGGGGATGGTGGTGTAGAGAGTGCTTTAGTTTTTCCATCTATTTAAGATCGTTTCCCCGACAATACTTATCTCTTTCTTGGTTATAACCCTGTTGATACATAAATTAGTTGCTCCTAAATAGGAGGTAACTTCTCTCCCACTTATTTGCTTACTTTTTTACGGAAATGAGAGACTGCGGCGCACAATTGTTAAGCACTTTCTGCACCACCGTCCCTTATATACTCTTATAGAGTTCCTCAAAATTTAGTAAATCTTACTCCCTTATCACTGCCATCTTCTTTACTGCGGTGTAGTCATCTGCCCAGAAACGGTAAAGGTAGATGCCTTCGGCAACGGTGCGGCCAGCCTCATTCTTGCCATCCCAGGAAGGGGCCTTTCCCTTGTCCCGATAATCATCCCTTTCCATCTTGCCCAAATTGATCTCCTTCACCCTCTCCCCAGAAACCGTGAAGATAGCTATGGAAACCTTCCCTTTCTCCTCTGGCAGGATAAAGGGAAAATAGACCTTCTTATCCCACTTTGTCAACTTGAAGGGGTTGGGATAACTCTGGGATAAAATCGGGTCGGGAGAAGTTACATTTATCCTCGCTGAGCCCGATATAAGGCCCACCTTAGCCACTATCTCGGCAGACCCCGTTTTGGTAGCGGTGAAGAGACCATTCTGATCGATAACCCCGGCGTTACCCTTTACCTCCCAGATGGGACCGATAGGGATCTGGAGACTGTCCCTGTCAAATCCCGTGGCTTCAAACTGTTGAGTGGTTCCTACGGCAAGAGGAGGCGAAGAATCTGGAGTTACCTCGATGCGGGTTAGGGGGCTTTCAGTGACTATGATCAGAGCGGTGTCAACCATACCATCTCCGGACGCCACTATCTTGCCCTTTCCTGTATCTCCAACGGCATTAAAATATCCTGGGCTTTCAAATATCCCTATACCACCGATCACCTCCCAATTAAACCAATTTGGATGAGCTGTGATCTCCTCCCCATTGGCATCGTATCCCTCTACCATAAACTGCTTCTTATGGCCCTGAACCACATGTGCTGGATTAGGTATTATAGAAATATCTTTTAATTTAGGCAAATTATTTAAAGTGGAGTCATAGGTGGCAGAATAGGAGTAGGTACCTCCTCCCTCGGTCTCAGAGACAACGGAGGCAATGAGCACAATCTGAGAGAAATCGTCCCAGTTGGCTAACTGAATCGGGCCGTAATTACCCTGATCTAAATTGAACTGTTTAATCATAGACCACTTCCCTGATTCCCCCGCATAGCCAACTATCGTTGCTCTCCAGGAGAGATCATTCTGACCATCAAAAATCACTTTTAGACCACCTGATCTTCCATCCGGGATAAAGGCCACATAGTTTGAACCTAAATACTGGGGCCGGCTACCCGTAGCCCCTTGCTGGAAAGGGACCGGAAATTGAGTATGGGTGCGACAGATCCCTATTTCCGGAAAGTTACTTCCCTCCGAATAGTAACTGTTCTGCCGCCAGCGTCCATCGGTAAAGTAGTTCCAGAGAGTAAAATCCTGATAGCCATCCTCAAGATTGGAACCATAATCCCCTAAGATAACATCAAAGGCATCCGTCGCCGCAGTTCCCTGACGGATCTGCTCCCAAATCTGCCTCATAATGTCTAACCCATAGTTCTCGCTCAGATAATGTCCCCAGATGCAACTGCCATATTCATGGCGACCATTGTAAGTGGTCAGGGAAATCTGGGGGTAACCGAAGAAATAGGGTAGGTAATTTAAGTAATCGTTAACATCGTTATATACCTGATCCTCCATCCAGACAGAGGAGATTTCCATAAAAAATCCCAACTTCATATCGCATTTATAAGCGAACTGTATAGCATGGAAGAACTCATGAGCACAGGTCACCTCCAAACTCTCTTTGGGTTTGTGATGAAATATGGACTCGGGATAGTCATCGTCTATCACAACATAGCAAGTGGCCAGGCTTTCCTGAGTGGAGGAAGGGGTGATGAGAAGTTCGGGACGGGTATATCCAAAAACCGTTGATCCTAGATCCTCCACATAGACATCAAATCTCCCATCTCCTCCATAGTCCATACCGTAATAGCGATAATCCGCGCTATAGTCAGCATCCTTAATCGGCTCCCTGTACCTTAAGCCATCAATCTCATAAGCCCAGACATCATCCAAAATCTCCCCTACTAAGTTTATCCAATCGGGCACCCCATCCTGGTCATCATCGGTCATATCCGGTGCATCCTCGGTTGACCTCACATACCAGACCCGGAAATGGCCAGATGGGGTAGCCCAGGAGGCGGTGTCGTCTGTGGTATAGGAGTGCCCATAACCGCCAGTGAGAGAGTCCTCACCTGCTTGGGTGGGCCGTAGGAGGTAAGGCCAGAGGATATCCTGGGTTTCCTTGCTCAGCCGATCCCAGTTCTGCTTTATCTCTAAGTAAAGGAGAGTTCCACTCTTCATCGGAGGGACTCCCTTACTCCTGAATTCAGGCTTTAGCCTCTCTGGATTATGAAGAGCAAACATCTTCTGCACCAATGAGGTCTCATAGTCCAACCTGCCTTCTTTAAAGGCTTGATCAATAAGCCGAAACGAATTGGAGGCAGCCCTGAGGTTGTTGTAGGCCATAAAGGATAACAAAACAAAAGATAAAATTACTGTAATCCTTCTCATTTTCACTCCTCTCCAAGTCCGGGCTCAAACAGCCAGGCTATCGGCCTTCCACTTCTTCAATTTTTCCCTCCTTCTTCGCAAAGCCTCTAAGCAGGAGTAAGGCATCTTCACAGTGCCCATAAGTATCTTCCCCTTCCTTGTCCCGTGGCAGTCAGAACCTCCTGTATATAAAAGGCCATAATGTTTGGCTAAATCAATGTAGTGATTGGTAACATAGTAACCCTGTTGGGGATGGAAGGCTTCCAGCCCATCCAATCCCAACTCCACAAATTTGGGAATGAGATCATCCTTGTGCAACAAAATCGGATGGGCAAGGACTGCTAAACCGTTAACCGAGTGGATAAGATCTATGGTTTCCTTTGGGGTAAGCTTGTATTTAGGGACATACGCCGGGGCATGATAGCCCAGATACCTGGCGAAGGCTTCGTCATAGGATTTTACATATTCTCCCCTTAAGAGGGCATCGGCCACATGAGGTCTGCCAATGGCTGCCTCCCCCGCAATATCCTTCACCATCTTCATCTTAATCCCAATCCCCAACTCGTTCAGCTTCTCTACCATCTTCACCCCTCTTTCATACCTGACCCGACACAGTCTTTCGGCAACTGAGACAAATTTGGGGCTGTGGTAGTCAATGAGATAGCCAAGCACATGAATATCGGTGTCATCTTCTGAGGCAGAGAGCTCTACCGCAGGGACGATCTCCAATCCCCTTCCCTTTACGGCCTCCAGAGCTGGATCTAATCCATTTGCCGTGTCATGGTCGGCAATACCAATGGCCGCGAAACCTAACTCTATGGCCTTCTCCACTACCTCCTGTGGACTCCAGGTTCCATCTGAAGCAGTAGTATGAATATGAAAATCTACAAATCGCTTTTTCATTTAAAGTTTTGACCTCACCAAGGGCAGAACCTCATCTAAGAGGGTTTGGGCCTTGGTTTTAATCTCCTCACATTTGGCCTTAATCTCCTTAATAAATGATTCATCCTTGAGGGAGGAGAGATTTATCTCCACATTCAGATCTGCCCCCTCCACAGCAGACCATCCCAGGAGAGCGGCCACCCCAGCATCGCTGACGGAGTTTGGATTCCCCTTTTCAGCCACTATCCAAGAGAGCTCCAGCACCCTCAGAGCTCTCTCCATAACCTCAAGGGGAGCCTGGGTCGCTCCCTTTGTTGCCTCCTCAATCCCCTGAGACCTGATCTCCTTCTCCTCCGGGGTCTCCTTGGGAAGCCTATAGGCCTTCATAACTTGATCAAAGGCCCGCGCATCCTCATCCACTAATTTGGTGAGCTCTTCCCGCAACTCTTCTGACTCCTTTAAGACACTGCTTAGCTCCTCACTTACCTCCTGATATTTCTTCTTCCCTATGGTGAGATTACAGACCATAGAGGTCAAACCCGCAGCCAAGGCCCCAGCCAAGGCAGAGACACTTCCCCCTCCAGGAGTAGAAGAAGAGGAGGCTAAAAGATCGAGGAAATTCTTATCAAAACCCATATTACCTCCAATTTTTATAAATTAGCTGCAATCAAACGCAGACTGTCACAGATGACGCGGATAGAACACGAATGACGCAAATGGACGAATCTACACGAATAGGCAATTGTATGAATACGGCTTTTACACTTCTACCCAGCTTTAGCTGGGGTAACCTCTCCTGGGCTTAAGCCCATAGGAGATCAAATCATATATTCAATGATCTTCTCTTCGGGGATAAAAGGAGCTAACTGGCTCAAACCCAGATAATCGATACTTGTCCTAATGAGCTCCTCCTCGGAAACATCTATGCCTTTCCCCTTTTGAGTAAGCCAGTATCTGCCTGCCTGCAGCAGGGCCTCCTTAGGGGTTAAACCAACGATCTCGCTACCGGTCACGTCTACCCCCAGACTCTTTGCTTCCTTCTTCACCTTCTCAAAGGCCCGATGGGGAGGGGTAATGTTATAGTTAACCAGGTTTATGGAAACCTGAGCTATGTTCTGTTCCTCTAAGAGAACGCCGATGGCCTTCACTGCTCTCAGTGAACCCGGAACCCTCTTTGTCTTACCCTTTTCATCCTTGACTATCTTCCCCTCCTTATCCCTTAAGGGCCTGCCACTCTCCCTTATCCGCAAGGCTATCTCATGGGCGATACCTTTGTCATTTGTATTCAGGTTCACATTATAGGCAATAAGAAAGAATCTGGCCCCGGCTATGGTAGCTCCCGCTTTAGGGTTAAACTGAGAGGGGCCATAGTCAGGCTTCCATTGTGGATCCCGCAACTTTTGGGGTAATCCCTCATATTCTCCCCTTCTCACCGTGGCCAGGTTTCTCCTTTCCGGGCGGGTCGCCGCCTCCTCATAGAGGTAGACAGGGATACCCAATTCATTGCCCACCCGGCGGGCGTAGCGATGGACTATCTGGACACAGTTCTCCATCTTCACCCCACTCACCGGCACAAAGGGAACCACATCCGTGGCCCCCATTCTGGGATGCCCTCCGTGGTGCCGGCTCATATCAATTAGCTGGGCTGCCTTCTGAGTAGCCCGGAAGGCCGCCTCCTCCACTCCATCTGAGTTACCCACGAAGGTAACCACAGTGCGATTGTAGTCGGGGTTTGGAT
Source organism: uncultured Gemmatimonadota bacterium (assembly GCA_964626665.1). Taxonomy (GTDB): domain Bacteria; phylum SM23-81; class DAOVCL01; order DAOVCL01; family DAOVCL01; genus DAOVCL01. The sequence goes on from CAZVGK010000023.1 coordinate 54,900, forward strand.
CTACATTGAGAAGTTTTACCCCTTCCGTGGTCTCTATCTGAGAGGCAATGGATTTAATCACCTTATCATTAACCCCCTCACTGAAATTGGGAACACACTCTACAACCTCTCCCATCTCCTCTCCTTTTTGAATAGTTCGTCAGGGAATCACCCGGCGCGGCAAAGTCGCAACTAAACAATTCACCGCAAAGACGCAAAGAACGCAGAGTTTACCATGGAACCTCACGGAAAAAGGCAATTAAGAATTAGGGTTATGCTGATTCTTGCTTTTCTGTGTATAGTCTGTGTTGCCAGCAGATAACAGCCACAGATTTCACTGAAAAAACCATCGTAGCTCATTACTCGTAGGGTACAGTTCACCACGGAATCTCACGGAATTACACTGAGGTCTTTTATCAATGAATTCCTCTGCCTTGAAGAGAGAGGTTAGGGCCTCTCCTGAGCGTGCCGAAGGATGAGGGTGAATTACAAGGAGTTTTGCGATTAACTATAATCTTTTCCGTGCCAGTCCGTGGTCATTTCTTTTTTAACTTAGTAGCCAAATTCATAATTACGATGACATATAAAAACCTTGACATAAAGAAT
>CAZVGK010000024.1:0-54482 GCA_964626665.1 uncultured Gemmatimonadota bacterium
GTCAAGCATTTTCAATATTTATTTTAAAAAATTAAAGATGGAATCCCTGTTAAGCAAAATCCTGTGACTTGTCAACAGATTCTCTTTCAATCTTGATTGAATTCCCACGAGATGATCAATCCAGGGAAGTCCCTTTCGGACAGGGCTGGAGCCCTATCCCTACGAACTCTTCTACCCGGCTTAAACTGGGGATTCCCGTGAGGTAGCAGAAGCCCTCTTCTGTCACCTGATTTACCTCTTTGCCGTCAGAATCAGGGTTCTGACGGCTCGGTCGTTCTCTGTCTCCTTTTACTCAGCTTTAGCTGGGGTAACCACTCTGGGGCTTTAGCCCCATAGGTGGCCAGGGAGGTCCTGAACCCACACTAATGATGATTGAGGAAGGCGAGATGAGAGGGGGATAATTCTCCTACCCTTTGGAATTGGGTGAGGGGGAAGTTGCTCTCAGGTCCGGGGATATAAAAACGGCCTCGAGGATTGTGCGTTAGGCGAATCCCCGAGGCCCATCCAATAAGGTGTGCTAAAAGGAACGGAATTGGTATGAAGCTATCCTGTATGCGAAGCCGACTTTCACTGCGCGCACCTACTGCAATTCTGTTATGGCTTCTCGGTGGGATTTTGGGTTTGATCGCTTGCTGGTGATACTGGGCTCTTTTGCTGTTCAATTCTATGAATTAGCTCCTCCTTAATCAATTTTGCCAAACGAACCTTTGGCCTGTGGAGCGGCCCGTTCTTGGGGAGCCCCTTAATGATATTTGAGAAGAGCCCGTTAATGGGCTTGATGAACTTAGATGGCTTAACCCCTGAATTGGTTATAATTTCGCCCATTTGGTCAGTCAGGTTTTTCAGCCCTGGTTCATTATCCACCGCAGGGGCAATATCATTAGGCAACCCGGAGAGGGAGGTTGTGTTGACCTCCTTTGCAATACTCTCTTCTAGCGACACTGCCCTCGTATATCCATAATCTGCCTCAATGCTGGATAGGGAGTCCAGCCCCCCTAACATCAATGCCTTTCCCAAACCTTTTGGCAGGCCCTTGCCGTAGAGGATGTGCTTCATTATCTTATCGATGAAGTTCAAAGCCTTTCTGATGTCCTGCAGCTCCTCCTTGTTTAGGTCACCTTCCACCGATATGGAAAGGTTTTTGCTGGTTTCCCATTCGAGCTTTTCGCCTTGTAGCCTGACAAACCCCTCCCCAGTCTTGTTTCCGTTGGCGCCAAAGGTCGCTTGCTTTGCTATGGCCTCATAGGTCTCATAGGATAGCTGGTTCTCTTGCGCCGCTGAAATGGTTACCTTGTCTCCTTCCTGGGTGAGTAGGGTGATATTCTCGCTCTGTTGGGAGGAGGCCGTGATTCGGGTTAGATGGAGTTCGTTGTAATTTTTGATTTGGGCACCTAAATCCCATTGTTGTAAACTATTTGAGGTGTAAGGATTTATTGAATTCATCCTGGCCACCTTTCGGTTTATATTAGCCTAAAATATGCATAAATCGGGGGGAAAACTTTTATCGTAGCTCATAGTTCGTAAGGTTCGCAGGGCTTAAACCCCTTCGTCATTCGGAATTGGTATTTCGTCATTGACCTAGGGCTTTAGCCTGTTCGCTGGATTTAATCCCCAGGGGCCTAAAGGTTCTAAACCCGCACTAATAAAAATGCCCAACTTTGATAGTATCTGTATATATTAATCGGCAACATCTCACGATAACTTTAGAGTTTTTTGAGGCAAATATGAGGACACTTTCACATCTACCCAAAGGCATTGCCGCCTACACCCTCCAAAGGGGGGAATTCGCATAAACCTTCCCCTATAATCGCAGACGAAAGCCAGCCTGTCTTGAAGGTATTACCCCTCAACTAGCTGGCTTCATAAGGCGAGATCTTACCCGATCTATTCATAAATCTCCTATGGCTTTATGTAATCTGCTATGGCTCTGTGGGTTGGGGATAACCCTATCCTCAAAAGGGAGGGCAGAACCTATGTTCTGCCCTGGTCAGATCAGGGGATCTGACCGCTCAGCTATTGGCAATTCAAAGTTACTTGCAGATTTTTGTGAATAATTCGGGCTTAAAACCTGTTCCTGACAGGTTCAGGAATTTGTGTCAAGTTTTGGAGGCAGGGAGAAAGAGGTAGATAATGAGCTTAGACCCAGGCCCCTTGGCTGCAGGTTTTTTCATTCTAAATTTTACATTCTTCACCCCGTTAAATAGCAAGTTCCACCGAAAATTAGAGAGGCGGAAACGGAGTTATGAGAAGAAGGATGCAACCTTGTAAAATAAGCAAATATTCAACGGGGTGAATTTTACATTCGAAGCTTCGCCCAGTTTATGCTGCCATAGCCCGACGGTTTGAGGCGAAGCTTCGCTTAGGTAGGAGGCTTATTTTTCAGCTATGCTTTGTTCCTACAGGGTCTCCTCTGGGGATTGCCTTCCGCTCAAGCCCAGATATGAGCATTCCTGTGAGCATAAAAGCGCTGCCCAATAGTCCGCGCAAAGGGATCGTTTCCCCCAGTATGAGCCAACCTCCCAGTGCGGCGAAGGCTGCCTCAAAGCTCATTATGATTGCCGCGTTTGCCGTTGACACCCTTCTCTGAGCCACCACCTGGAGGGTATATGCCACGCCGGTGGAGAGCAGGCCGGCGTACAGGATTGGAATAATTGCTTGAATGAATCCTTGAAGGGTAAACACCTCCGTAGCGAATGCTGCCCCCAGGCTCAAAACGGAGCAGATGGCAAACTGGAGGCAGGCCAGAGTGAGGGGATCCCTTTTGGGGGAGAGCCATCCGATGATAAGGACATGGCCTGCCCAGAAAAATGCGCTGACCAAGACGAGGAGATCACCGCGGGAGATGCTTAACCTTCCACTCACACTCAGCAGATAGAGACCCCCTACGGCAAGAAGAGCTCCAGCCCAGGTTATACCCCTGGGACGCTGGCCCCAGATAAGCCCTAAGATCGGCACAATAACGACATAGAGCCCGGTGATAAAGCCGGCCTTGCCCGCTGTTGTATATACAATTCCTATCTGCTGAAACGACACCCCAGCGAAGAGAACCAATCCGGCAAGACTTCCACTCAGGACGATTAGCTTGGTCTGGTTACCTATGGGATCGCTTTGTTGGTGCCGCCCCCGCCTGCGATTTACCACCAAAAGCGGAACTAGGGAGAGACTACCCAGGGCAAAACGTATCGCATTGAAGGCAAACGGCCCGATATACTCCATTCCCGCACGTTGCGCCACAAAAGCGAACCCCCATATAACTGCCGTGAGGAAAAGGAGAACTTCAGAGTTTAACGATTCCCTCAATTGTCCCCTTTCATAGTATGAGGGCCTGATACCACTCTGCTGCAGCCTCGCTCGGTTTGATTGGCGAAAAAGAATAGAAGCATTCCCATCACTACCAGGATTGCTGCCGCCAGGAACGACATTCTATAGGAGAAGAACTGAGTGAATCCCGATCTTATCAAGAGGTCGACGATTGGCCCTGCCATTAGGGTGGCGCCAACTCCCCAGCTCAAAAAATATGAGGCGTTGAAGAGGGCGAATTGTCGTCCTCGATGGTCAGGCGGGATAAGCTTGGATACATAGGAATATGACGACGCTAAGATCACTACCTCAGAGGCCCCTGACAAGAAATTGTATACAAAAATTGCGGTTAATCCCTTTGCTAACCCGAACCCTAACAAGGACACTATTGCTGTAAGAGCGCCGCAAAGCAACAAGGCTGCATCATTCAACCGTCTGGAGATTTTTCCAATGAGCAGTCCCATAATAAGAATTGCCGCTGATCCTATATTGACAATGTAACTTAAGAGTCTGCTGGATACATTGAAGCCTTCATCCAACACCAGGTATTGAGCTTTTATCGTCGCTACAGAATTTCTCCCAAAATTTATCAGCACCATTGCCAGGAGAAACACCAGAAAAGGCTTAGAATATGACACTATTTCTTTACACCCCTGAAACGACTCATCTGCCATGCTTCTGTCCTCTTCTTTTCCTTGGCCTGTAACACCTCCTTCAGGCACAAAGAGCATAGGGATGGTGGAAATAATCATTACCCCGGAGGCAATAAAAAAGAGCAGTCCCTTTTGAAAACCCCACCCCTCATAGTACATTGATATGCCATCATAGGCAAGGCCACCGATCCAGACACCGACAATTCTGCCCAGGGCGCCAATGCTGGAGAGCTTTCCCTGTACACCTGCCCGCTGATGTTCTGGATAGAGGTCGGAGATAATGGCCGTCCAGCCGACATTGGACATTGACCAAAAAATCTCCACAAATGAGAAGCCAAGGATAATTACATAACCAGTGGTATGTGGATTCGTTGGCAAGGTGTGGAGAAACCAGACAAATAATGTGCTTAACGCAGCAGAGATCTCTCCCACTATTATCAATGTCTTCCGCTTCTGATATTTATCCGAAATGCCTCCCCACACAAATGTTTGAAACACGACATTCAAGATCATAGGAAATGTGGCAAAGAATGTCGTTTCAGTGACGCTCAAATGGAGGAAAAAGCGCAGGTAGATAGATAGATAGGTGTAAAATAGCCCTCGCCTAAACATTGCCAGAGCTTGAAAGGAAGAAATACCTAAAAAGGTTCTCCCAGTTCTTTTGGTGAAGTTACTCATCATACGGTCTCCAGCACATGAAATAGTTACCTCTACACATTGCTGCCGACAATCTCCCGGCAATGGGGGCCTTCCTGGGGGATTGGCTCAGCCGTCCTCCTCTTGCCGAGGGATGAATAATATTCCCATAGTTCCCTCTTCCCGGGGGGTCTACCGAATTTAATGCCCAATCAATCCGCTGTCAAGCTATCGTTCGGCGGAATCTGTTTGAGATATTAACCTGATCTGTTCATGAATTAGCCCCAAATCCTAAATTGCCAAAAGTTTTTGTCGTAGGAGCTCTGATCTATCGGAATCCGAGAGGGCGGATAGACATCCCGACCCTTAGGATGGTCGGGACAAGTTCCCGTCTGTCCCTACAGCAAGAGACCTCAGCGATTTGAAATGTCACCTGCTAATTTATGAATAATCCAGGCTAGCATCCCGCTAGATCGGGAGATGCCGGTCAGGGGGGCTGACTGCTGGGCCATTGGATGTAATCGTTAGTGGATTGTTTCCTCTGAATAATTCGAGCCAGGTCCCCTAATTTTTTTGTTGCCTTTTCCTCTGGAATTGGTTATTATATAACCACAAGGAGAATTCAAAGCCCAATGGAGGTGTGAGATGGCCCACAAAAAAGGTGTGGGAAGTTCCAGAAATGGCCGGGATAGCAACCCCAAGATGTTAGGGGTGAAAAGATATGGAGGGGAGTGGGTGAGCGCTGGCTCCATCTTGGTGAGACAGAGGGGGAGCAAGATTCACCCTGGGTTGAATGTGGGGAGGGGCAAGGATGATACCCTCTTTGCCCGGATAGATGGCCGGGTGAAATTTGAGAGGATGGGGAAGAGCAGGAAGAGAGTGAGCATTTACGCTTAAGAGGGAAGATGAAAAAGATTGCTGTTCTTCTTAGCGGCTGTGGCGTATGGGATGGCTCGGAGATCCATGAGGCTACATTGACCCTTTATTTTCTTGCCCGGGCTGGGGCCCAACCTGTGCCTATAGCGCCGCGCATTCCTCAGGCGGAGACCATAGATCACTTTACCCAGAGAAGAGCTGAGGAGGAGAGGGATGTCCTCGTGGAGTCGGCCAGGATCTCCCGCGGGGAGATCAAGGACATCCGTGAGGTTACCGGGGGGGATATTGATGGCCTGATCATCCCTGGTGGCTTTGGGGCGGCAAAAAACCTTTCCAACTTTGCTCAGGCAGGGGAGAACTGCACCATAAATGAGGAGGTGAAAAGGCTGATCAGGGATATGGTGCGCAGAAGGAAGCCAGTGGGGGCGTTATGCATAGCCCCGATCCTGGTGGCCAAGGCCCTGCAAGGTATGGAGAAGGTAACTCCTACCCTGACCATTGGCAACGATCCCACCACTGCCAAGAAGTTGGAGAAGATGGGGGCCGTCCATGTTACGGCCAAGGTTGATGAGGCGATAATCGATAATGCCAACAGGATAGTCTCCACCCCTGCTTATATGATTGGGCCCGGCATCCAGGATGTGGCCAAGGGCATTGAGAACCTGGTTAAGGGGGTAATGGAACTCACCGGGAAAGCTTAGCTGGGCACGGTATTTGTCTACCAAAAACCACCTTTGTTTTTATTTTTCAATAGGATTGGTAGGCTAATAATTCAGTTTATATCGTTCCACCCCGAGGTTATTAGTGGGAAATCCCCTGAGAAAGGGGTTTTTTTTAATTTTTTTGCAAAAAGTTGTTGACAAGGGAGATTGGATGGGTTAATATAGCAAAGAATTTTTAACCTCACCTTAAGGAGGTGTGCTAATGAACAAGGGAGAGTTGACCTCTGAGTTAGCCAGTCGGGCTAATCTCACCCAAAAGCAGGCCAGAACGGCCATTGATGCCATCTTCAATTCCGATGGGATAATTGCTTCTGAGTTGAAGAGGGGGGGAAGGGTGCAGGTAACCGGCTTTGGCACATTTGAGACGAGAAGGCGGGAATCCCGTATGGGTAGGAACCCGCAGACGGGAACGCAACTGAAGATACCCGCGGCTACTTATCCAGCTTTCAAAGCCGGGAAAGGATTAAAGTCGAAGATAAGGAAGTAAATCCCGCGAAAGACGCACCTTCAAGGGCAAAGTTTATCGGCTTTGCCCTTATTCTTTATTAGGGAGGAAATTTTTCCTTGATTGCCGGGTCAGCTCTCCTTATATTAGGAAAAATGAGGGGGATTTTTGCAGGTTAAGGTGACAAATGGAGAGGTAAGGGAATACCCTTCCGGGGTAAAGGCAGAAACGGTGGCCCAGGACCTGGGCTTAGAGGCGGTAGCTGCCCAGGTTGCTGGCCAGATTGTTGATCTAAATTACCCACTGGAGGAGGGAGCGGAGGTAAAAATTTTGACCTTCGCTGATTTAGAGGGGAAGAAGGTCTTCTGGCATTCCACATCCCACATAATGGCCCAAGCCGTGAAGGAGCTTTTCCCCGAGGTAAAGTTAGGGATAGGGCCCGCTATTGATCGGGGTTTTTATTACGACTTTGGAGGAAGAGCCCCCTTCTCTGAGGAGGAACTGGGCCAGATAGAGAGGAAGATGCACGAGATAGTGCAGGCTGATTACCCCTTCCAGCGGGAGGTGGTGAGCAAGGAGGAGGCCCTGCGGGTCTTTCAAGGGGATGATTTTAAGATCCAGCTCATCAAGGAGATAGAGGATGAGAAGGTCAGTCTCTATCGTCAAGGGGGATTTGTGGACCTCTGTCGCGGGCCGCACCTTCCCTCCACCGGGCTGGTGAAAGCCTTCAAGCTCCTTTCGGTTGCGGGGGCCTATTGGAAAGGCGATGAGAAGAACCCTGTAATGCAAAGGATCTATGGTATCTCCTTCCCTGCAGGGGAAGATTTGGAGAGGTATCTGCAGAACCTTGCGGAGGCCAAGCGCCGAGACCATCGCCGGCTGGGCCGCGAGCTCGATCTCTTCAGCATTAATGAGGAAGTGGGGGCCGGGCTGGTTTATTGGCATCCCAAGGGGGCAGTGATCAGGAGCATCATCGAGGATTTCTGGAGGGCCGAACATATAAAGAGGGGCTATCAGCTTGTCTATATCCCGCACATCGCCAAGGCCCACCTTTGGCGGACATCTGGCCACTATGACTTCTATCGGGAGAATATGTATTTTCTCCAGGTGGAGGGAGAGGAGTATGTGCTCAAGCCGATGAACTGTCCGGGCCATATTCTCATCTATAAATCCAAGAAGAGGAGCTATCGGGATCTGCCCATCAGGTATGCGGAGTTGGGCACCGTATACCGTGCAGAGAGGTCGGGCGTGCTCCATGGGATGCTTAGGGTGAGGGGTTTCACCCAGGATGATGCACACATATTCTGTCGACCCGATCAGTTGGAGGAGGAGATCTTAGGGGTGATCGACTTGGCCCAATTTATGTTGGAAACCTTCGGCTATCGGGATTATAAGATTGACCTAAGTGTGCGGGACCCCCAGCACAAGGAGAAGTATGCGGGAGGGGATGAGGACTGGGAGAGGGCAGAGGAATCCCTGGTCTCCGCTCTCCAGGAGAGGGGGTTGACCTATTGCCGGGTGGAGGGGGAAGCGGTCTTCTATGGTCCCAAGATCGATATAAAGCTTTTAGATGCCCTAGGTAGAACCTGGCAGGGTTCCACCATCCAATTTGACTTCAATCTTCCCCAAAGGTTTGGGGTCAACTACACCGACCGGGACAATAGTGAAAAGAAGGTCATTATGATCCACCGGGCCCTCTTAGGGGCCATGGAGAGGTTCATCGGTGGGTTGATCGAGTTCTACGGGGGGGCCTTTCCTCCCTGGTTGGCCCCTGTGCAGGTGGTGGTTATGCCCATCACCGACTCTGAGAGGGACTATGGAGAACAAATTCTGAAAAGGCTCCGTGGAGAGGGAATAAGGGCAGAGCTTGATGAGCGAAATGAGAAAATAGGCCATAAGATTAGGGAGGCTGAACTGCAGAAGGTCCCCTATATGCTTATCTTAGGCAAGAGGGAAGTCCAGGGGGGAAAGGTGGCTGTAAGGCAGAGAAAGAAAGGGGATTTAGGCCAATTTGACCTAAGCTCCTTCTTGGGGAGGTTGCAGGAGGAGATAGAGCAAAAGAAGATCTGGTAACCGAGGAGGTGCAGAGATAAAGTCAAATAGGGAACCGAGAGTAAACTCTCAGATAAGGACTCCCCAGGTGAGGGTTGTTGGGGAGGATGGGGAGCAGATAGGGGTGATGCCTTCAAGGGAGGCTGTAGCAATGGCCCAGGAGAAGGGTTTGGACCTGGTGGAGGTTGCCCCTCAGTTAGCCCCGCCAGTCTGTAAGTTTATGGACTATGGCAAATACAGGTATGAAAAGAGCAAAAAGGAGAAATTAAGCAAGAAGAAACAGATAAGTGTGCAGCTCAAGGAGATGAGGTTAAGGCCAAAGACGGATGGGCATGCCTTCAATTTCAAGCTAAAACATATCAAGGAGTTCCTCAGCCAAGGAAAGAAGGTAAAGGTATATGTCCACTTCCGCGGTCGCGAGATGGTACACCGAGAGTTTGGGAAAAAGCTCCTGGAGATGATCAAGGAGGAGGTGGTGGGCTTGGGGGGGGTGGCCCAGGAGCCAAAAATGGAAGGTAGAAACCTGATTATGATTCTAAATCCGCTGGCTCGGAGGAAAGGGGAGAGAAGTGCCGAAGTTGAAGAGCAAAAGGGGAGCAAAGAAGAGGTTTGAGCTCACCGGCACGGGAAAGATAAAGAGGAAAAAGGCATACTTTTCTCACATCTTAACCAAGAAATCCCCCAAAAGGAAGAGGAACCTGAAGAGGCGGGGGATGGTAAATCGTGCGGATCAAAAGAGGATAGGGAGACTGATTAGCTCATAAGGAGGTGGTATGTCCAGAGCTACTTATAAGGTCCCTTCCCGTCGCCGGCATAAAAAGGTTTTAAAGGCCACCAGGGGCTATCGCGGGGGCAGAAGCAAGCTTTACCGCACAGCAGTAGAGGCCCTTCACCGAGCTTTGGCCTATGCTTACCGGGATCGTCGGAGAAGGAAGAGGGACTTCCGTAGGCTATGGATAATGAGGATAAATGCAGCAGCCAGGTTGAGTGGCCTTTCCTACAGTCGGTTGCTGATGGGTTTGAAGAAATCCGGGGTGGGGATAAACAGAAAGCTTCTGGCTGATCTAGCGGTGAACGACCCCCCTGCCTTTAGCAAATTAGCCGAAATGGCCAAAGAGGCCCTTGGGATTGAAAGCAGAGCTTGAGAGGGTAACCCAGGAGGCTCAAAAAAGGATGGGGGTGGCCCAAACCCCTGAGGAGATCGAGAAAATTAGACTTGATCTCCTGGGCAGAAAGGGGAAGCTAACCCAGCTCCTGCGGGGGTTGAAGAACCTGCCTCCAGCCATTAGGCCAGAGGTGGGGAAGGCGGCCAATTTGGTCAAGGCCCAGTTGGAGGCGGCCTTCAAGGAGAGGATGGAATCCCTTTCCCCTCCTGAGCAAAGGAGGGAAACCATCGATGTTACCCTTCCGGGAAGGAGATCCTGGGGGGGGAGTATCCATCCCTTAACCCTTACCTTGCAGAGGATAGTGGAGATCTTCTATGGGATGGGTTTTGCTACTGTCGAGGGGCCGGAGATAGAGACCGATTATTACAACTTCGAGGCCCTGAATATGCCCTCCGATCATCCGGCCAGGGATATGCAGGACACCTATTACCTGGGCAAAGATATCCTTTTACGCACCCAGACCTCCCCGGTGCAGATCAGGGTGATGGAGAAATCCCAGCCCCCCATAAGGATAATCGCTCCGGGAAGGGTCTACCGCCATGAGGCCATCAACGCCCGCAGTTTCACCGTCTTCTACCAGGTGGAAGGGCTCTATGTGGATAAGAGAGTGACCTTCGGTCATCTGAAGGGGGTCTTGGCTGGCTTCATCGAGGAGTTCTTTGGCCGCGGGATACCCCTCCGCTTCCGCCCCAGCTTCTTCCCCTTTACCGAACCAAGTGCCGAGGTGGACATTAGGTGTGTGCTCTGTGGGGGGAAGGGTTGTCCCGTCTGTAAACAGAGGGGATGGCTGGAGATCTTGGGGGCGGGGATGGTGGACCCCGCTGTTTTTCAAGCCGTTGGTTATGACCCAGATAGGTGGAGCGGCTATGCCTTTGGCCTGGGCGTAGATCGCCTGGCCTTGCTCAAGTATGGGATCGACGACATCAGGCTCTTCTATGAGAATGACCTCAGGTTTTTGAGCCAGTTCTGAATCCAAAATATGCAATAACCACCGCATCTCTGGAACACGAATGACACGGGGAAAAGCAATTATGAATTGAGAATTAAGAATGAGGTTTGTGCTGGTCATTCGTGATTCTTGTTTTTCTGTGCATAGTCCGTGGTGAAATAACTACAAAATTTCCAGGAAAATACCATAGGTAATTCTTTGTTTTATAACACTTTTCGCCAAGGCAGCCTGAAAGACCTTAAAAAAAGCTCTGCCCCAAAAACTTTCTGATGGGTAGCCGCAGGCTTTAGTAAGCGAAGATAAGCCTTATAAATCAACCAATTAAGCAACCTGAAGGTTGCGGCTACTCAATTTTCAGCCTTTTAAGGTGCAGTTATAAAATATAATTTGGTTTTGCAGAGATGAGGATAAGCTACAACTGGTTGAAGGAGTGGGTGAAATTTGATCTACCCCCGGAGGGACTGGCCGAAAGGCTCACCCTAACCGGCACGGAGATAGAGAAGGTAGAACATCTCACCCCTAACTTCAAGGGGGTGGTCACCGCTAGGGTGAATTCCCTCAGCAGGAAGGGGAAACTTTCCATTTGCCAGGTGGATAAAGGTGGTGATGCGGTTATGGTGGTCTGTGGTGCCCCCAATGTGGAGGAGGGACTTCTCGTTCCCTTGGCCTTACCAGGGGCGCTGCTTCCGGGAGGAAGGGAGATCGTGGTAAAGGAAATTGGAGGGGTGCAGTCCCAGGGAATGATTTGCTCAGAGGCCGAATTGGGGCTCTCCACCTATGGGGAGGGGATAATGGCCTTAGGAGGTGATTATCCTTTGGGCATCCCCTTAGAGGAGGCTCTCCCCTTAGATGACTACATTTTGGAGGCCGATCTCACCCCCAACCGCCCAGACTGTATGTCAATTTTAGGGGTGGCGCGGGAGGTTGCGGCCATTCTCCATCTCCCCTTTAACCCTCCCCCCTCATCATCCCCGCAGGCTAGCGGGAAGGAAGTTGGGGTGGAGGTAGAGGATAAGGAGGGTTGCCCCCGCTACACCGCCCGCATTATAGAAGGGGTGAAGGTTTCCCCCTCCCCCTTTTGGCTGCGCCGCAGGCTGGAGTCTGCCGGGGTAAGGCCGATAAACAATGTGGTGGATGTAACCAACTATGTGATGTTGGAGAGAGGTCAGCCCCTGCATAGCTTTGACTGGGATAGGATAAGGGACCAGAGGATAAGGGTGAGGAGGTCTTATCCCGGGGAGAGCTTGCTCACCCTGGATAATCAGGAGAGAGATTTGGGGGAGGGAACCCTCCTCATCTGTGACGGCCAGGGGCCAGTGGCCATCGCCGGAATAATGGGGGGGATGGAGACTGAGGTGAAGGAGAAGACGAGGAACCTGCTTGTGGAAAGCGCCTATTTCGATCCCCGCATAATTAGGAGGGGGTCTAAGGGGTTGGGGCTGGTCTCCGAATCATCTCAGAGGTTTGAAAGGGGGGTGGATCCACTGGGGCTTGTCCCGGCGCAAGAGAGGGCAGCTCAGTTCCTCCTCCAATTGGCCCAAGCCAGTGGGGTGGGGAAGGTTGTCGATTGCTCCGCAAAGGAGTTTCCCCCCCCGAAGATTAGGCTCAGGGAAAAGAGGGTAAATCAGATTTTGGGATTTCAGCTAAGGGGGAAGGAGATAACCGATCTCCTCTCCCCCTTGGGATTTGAGCAAAAGGAGAAAGGCCTCTTCTCCGTTCCGGGATATAGGCCCGATGTGACCAGGGAGATCGACCTCATTGAGGAGGTGGCCCGGGTCTATGGCTATGAGGGGATTCCCGCTGATAAGCGGGCTGGTGGTCTTCTCCCGGTGCGGGTAAGCCTGCGGGAGAGGAGGCTGAGAAGGATAAGGGAAATCCTCTTGGGGCAGGGGTTGCGGGAGGTGGTTACCAACTCCCTGATAGATCCTGGTTGGGCGGAGATCAGCGGATACAAGGGGGAATTGGTCAGGCTTCTTAACCCCTTGAGCCGCGAACTCTCCTGCCTGCGGCCCACCCTCTTGCCCTCCCTTCTTTGGGTAACCAACCTGAACCTGAGGAGGGGAACGAAGGGGATAAGGATCTACGAGCTGGGAAAGGTCTTTTCCCCCCAGGAAGGGATGAGGTTAAGCGGTCTGATTACCGGTCCCCAATCCCCCCTCTACTGGGGAGAGAAGGGTAGGGATGCTGATTTCTTCTCGTTGAAAGGGATTGTGGAGGCCTTTCTTGAAGGTCTTAGATTGGATGAGGTGAGTTTTGCCCCCGGGAATGAGCCCCCATATGAGGAGGGGGAGATGGCCCTTCTTCTCATTGGGGGGGAGAGAAAGGGAATCCTGGGTAGATTGTCCCCCCAGCTAGGCCATAAGTTTGATATAGAGGAAGATGTTTTTTGTTTTGACCTAAATATTGACTCCGTTTTGAGGTTTATTCCCTTGGAGCAGAGGTTCGTCCCCCCCACAAAGTTTCCTCCGGTGAAGAGGGATCTGGCGATCTTGGTCTCCCAGGAGGTGTCGGTGGCCCAGATTAGGGGGGCCATATTGGAGTTGGGTGCGCCCTTAGTTAAAGAGCTCCATCTCTTTGACCTTTACCAGGGAGAGCAGGTGCCCCCAGGAGAGAAGAGCCTGGCCTTTTCCCTCAATTTTAGCTCATTCCATTCCACCCTTACTGATCAAGAGGTAAAGGAGGTTCAGGGGAGGATACTGCAGGGATTGCAGGGAAGGTTTGGGGCCAGGATAAGGGGGGAGGGGAGATGAAGTCATTGGATAGATTGGAGGGAACAGTGGAGAGGGCTCTCCAGGAGATGGGGAGCTTAAGGGAGGAGAATGGGAGGTTGCGGCAGGAGATCCAGAAGCTAAAGGGAATTGACCCCCTGCGCAAAGGGGAGGTTTTCACCAAACTCAAGGCAGTAATTGAAAAATTAGATTCGTTTTCCATCACGAAATCATAAAAGTATGGCGGATACCATTAGAGTGGAGATTTTTGGCACGGAATATCCCATCAAGGGCGATGTGGATTCCGGTTATATAGAGAAGGTAGCCAGGTATGTGGATAAGAAGATGAGGGAGGTGGCCGAGGAGCACTCCTTGGTCTCCCCCTCTAAGGTGGCCATCCTGGCGGCTATGTGCATAACCGATGAGCTTTTTCGGGAGAGGGAGGAAGGGGAGGAGCTTACCACCCAGATAGAATCACAGGTGGAGAAGCTCAACCGCAGATTGGAGGAGGGTTTAAGGGGGAAATAGTTCCCTTTTCCCTTCTTACTTTTAATTTCCGCTGTTTTCGTGATGGTTTCCTGGGGGGATTGGCTTCAGGATGTTACGGATCAGTGGTTTTTTTTGTAATAACCACCATGATAATCACGGACCAGCACAGAAGAAAATATGAAATGGGGTAACAGTCAAGGGGGGTCAGGGATCAGGAATAGCCAGCATAAGTTTCATTTTTAATTTTTAATTGCATTTTCCCGTGAGGTTCCGTGGTTAATCGTTACTTTTTTTTAAACTATGAAGGAGACCATAAATGGGTGTTGAACTGGCAATAGCTGTGGCAATAGCGGCGGTTTTTCTGGCCTTTGGTTGGTTTTTACGAAAGGGCATCGGGGAGGGAAAGCTAAGGAGGGCAGAGGAGCTTGCCGCGAGGATCATCTCCGATGCCCAGAAAGAGGCCGAGATAAAGAAGAAGGAGGCCCTGCTCAATGCCAAGGATGAATGGTATCGGGCTAAGTCGAAGTTCGAGAGGGAGACAAGGGCCAAAAGGTCTGATTTGACCAGATCGGAGAAAGCGCTAGCGGAGAGGGAGTCAAGCCTGGATCGTAAGGTGGATATCCTCTCTCGCAAGGAGAGGGACATCCAGGGGAGGGAGAGGACCCTTTCGGCCAAGGAGAGGGGGATAGGGGCCAAGGAGGGGGAGCTCTCCCGGCTGATTGGAGAGGAGAACAGGAGGCTGGAGAGGATTGCCGGGATGAGTTCTGAGGAGGCCAAGAGGCACCTCATCCAGAACTTGGAGTCTCAGGCCAGGCATGAGGCCGCCCAGCTCGTTAAGCAGATCAAAAATGAGGCTCAGGAGAAGGCGGAGAGGGAAGCCAGGGAGATAATAGTCTCCGCGGTGCAGAGGTGTGCTGCAGGCCATACGGTAGAGAGCACTGTCTCGGTTGTCTCCCTGCCCAGCGATGAGATGAAGGGGAGGATAATTGGCCGGGAAGGGAGGAACATCCGCTCATTTGAGACGGCCACCGGGGTTGATGTGATAGTTGATGATACTCCAGAGGCGGTCATCCTCTCCGGTTATGACCCGGTCAGGAGGGAGGTAGCCAGGATAGCCTTGGAGAAGCTCATCCTCGATGGGAGGATACACCCGGGAAGGATCGAGGAGATGGTGGCCAAGGCGGACAAGGAGATGGAGGAGATGATTAAACAGGCCGGGGAAGAGGCCTGCCTGGATACCGGGGTGGTTGGCATCCATCCCAAGTTGGTTGGATACTTAGGAAAGCTTAAATACAGAACAAGTTATGGCCAAAATGTGCTCCAGCACTCCAAGGAGGTTTCCCTCCTTGCCGGTTTAATGGCTGCCGAGCTTGACCTCGATCCGGCAATGGCCAAGAGGGCCGGCCTGCTGCATGATATAGGAAAGTCCATAGATCGGGAGATGGAAGGGCCTCATACCCAGATCGGCTACGAGTTAGCCAAGAAGTTTAACGAATCACCGGAGGTCTTGAATGCCATTTTAGGCCACCATGAGGATGTGGAGCCTACCTCCCTGATCACCGTTTTGGTGGAGGCGGCGGATGCCATCTCCGGGGCCCGCCCGGGAGCTCGCCGGGAGACCTTGGAGGGATATATTAGGAGATTGGAGAAGTTAGAGGATATCGCCGATTCCTTCTCTGGCGTCTCCAAGGCCTATGCCATCCAGGCCGGGAGGGAAATAAGGGTGATAGTAGAACCGAGGAAGATCGACGATGAGAAGGCTGAGGAGCTGGTTGATGATATCGCCGAGAGGATCCAGTCGGAGATGGAGTATCCAGGGCAGATAAAGGTCACCGTAATCAGAGAGACCAGGGCGGTTGGCTATGCCAAATAAGAGGGTGCGCATACTTTTTGCCTCAGATGTGGTGGGGAAGGCCGGGCGGCGGGTCCTTTCCCAGGTTATTCCCCTGCTGCGGCGGGAGAAGGGGGTGGACCTCTGCGTGGCCAATGGGGAGAATGCGGCCGGTGGTTTTGGGATCACCGCTAATATAGTGGGGAAGCTCTACTCCTATGGAGTGGATGTGATCACCTCGGGGAACCATATCTGGGACAGAAAGGAGGTCTTGGATTATATCGGTGAGGACGAGAGGTTGCTGCGCCCGGCCAACTATCCACCCCAGGCCCCGGGTAGGGGCTGGGGCGTCTACGACTCCGCGGGAGGGGTGAAGGTGGGGGTTTTGAACCTCCAGGGGAGGGTTTACCTTCCCTCCATAGACTGTCCCTTCCGCGTCGCCTCCCTGGGGCTGGAGGCCTTAAAAGAGGAGGCCAAGGTGATCATCGTGGATATGCATGCCGAGGCCACCTCAGAGAAGCAGGCAATGGGTTGGTATTTAGATGGGAAGGTCTCCGCGGTGATCGGCACCCACACCCATGTGCCCACCGCAGATGAGACCATCCTCCCTCAGGGGACCGCCTATATCACCGATGTGGGGATGTGTGGGGCCTATGATTCGGTTATCGGAATGGACAAATCAGTTGTCCTCTCCCGGTTTACCACCCAGATACCTTATAGGTTCATCCCAGCCAAGGGGGATCTGAGGTTCAGCGGACTTCTTTTGGATGTGGACCCCGCCACGGGCAGGGCTTTAGAAGTGGAGAGGGTAAGGATCGACCTGGAGGAGGAGTGAATGCCCAGATAATCGATGGAAAGGGGATAGCAGCGGAGATCACCAAGGAGTTGCAGGGGGAGGTGGCGGGGTTAAAAAGGGAGGGGATTACCCCGGGGTTGACGGTGATCCTGGTGGGTGATGATCCCGCTTCCCAGATCTATGTGCGAAACAAGTCTGCTGCCTGTGAAAGGGTAGGCATCCACTCGGAGACCAAGAGGTTTCCCCGGGAGACGACCACCGAGGAGTTGCTCTACCTGGTGGGGGAACTCAATGAACGGGGGGATATCCATGGCATCTTGGTGCAGCTTCCCCTTCCCTCCCACATAGATGCCAAGCTCATCCTTACCACCCTTTCCCCGCTGAAGGATGTCGATGGCTTCTCCCCGGTTAGTCTGGGGATGATGCTCTGGGGCCAACTCACATTTACCCCTTGCACCCCGGCGGGGATCCTGGAGCTGTTGCGGAGGTCGGGGGTGGACCCCCAGGGGAAGAGGGCGGTAATCGTGGGCCGCAGCAAGCTAGTTGGCCTCCCCTTGGCCAACCTCTTGGCCCTCAAGCGCAAAGGGGGGAATGCCACCGTTACCCTCTGCCATAGCCTCACCCCGCAGCTTTCCTCTCTCACCAGGGAGGCCGATATCTTGGTGGCTGCACTGGGCAAGCCCCAGTTCATCAAGGGGGAGATGATCAAAAAGGGGGCGGTGGTCATCGATGTGGGGATAAACAGGGTGGAGGATCCTACCCGCCAGCGCGGATATAGGCTGGTGGGTGATGTGGATTTTGATTCGGTCCGGCAGGTGGCTTCGGCCATCACCCCTGTCCCCGGAGGGGTAGGGCCAATGACCGTGGCTATGTTGTTGCGGAACACCGTGCAGGCGGCAAGGTGGAGTCATCTAAAGAAGTAGAGAATCAACCTATCTACTCGGTTAGCCAAATCAACCGAGAGATCAGGCTTATCTTAGAGGAGAACCTACCTATTCTTTGGGTGGAGGGAGAGATCTCCAACTGGCTTCATCATCCCTCCGGCCATTGCTATTTTTCCCTGAAGGACAAGGACTCTCAACTGAGATGTGTGCTCTGGCGGGATCAGGCCCGGGATTTGAGCTTTACCCCGGAGGATGGGATGAAGGTCTTGGTAAATGGGCAGATTACTGTCTATGAGAGGGGGGGCCAGTATCAGCTCAACTGTTTCCGGCTGAAGCCCGCCGGGGTGGGGGAGTTGGGCTTGGCCTTTGAGCGGTTGAAGAGGAGATTAGAGAGGGAGGGGCTCTTTGATCCTCAGCACAGACTTCCCCTTCCCCCATTTCCGGAGAGGATTGGGGTGGTCACCTCCCCCTCCGGGGCGGCCATCAGGGACATCATCAAGGTTGTGGGGAAGAGGTCCCCTTGGGCTCAGATCGTCTTAGCTCCCGTGTTGGTGCAGGGGCCAGGGGCCGCGGAGCAGATAGCCCAGGCGATCAGAGATTTCAACCTCTTGGGGGGGGTAGATCTCCTTATTGTCGGTCGGGGAGGGGGGTCCATAGAGGATCTTTGGGCCTTTAATGAGGAGGAGGTGGCCAGGGCCATCTTCTCCTCTCAACTTCCCATAATATCGGCTGTAGGCCACGAGATAGACTTTACCATCTCCGACTTTGTCGCTGATGCCCGCGCTCCCACCCCTTCGGCGGCGGCGGAGCTGGCCACCCGGGATCAGGGGGAACTGCGGGGGAAGTTGGAGTCCTGGGGGGAGAGGATGGCGAGGCGGATGACCGGGATGGTTGAGGAGATAGGGAGGAGGCTTGACCGCATAAGCCAAAGCTATGGTTTCCGCCGCCCAGCGGATCTCCTTGCCCAATTTGTGCAGAGGAATGATGAATTGGAGAGAAGGCTGATGCAGGCTATGCAGCACCTCTTAGAGCTGCGGGGGAGCAAGCTCTCCGGCTTAAAGGCCAGGCTGCGCTCCCTGGGTCCACCGGCCATCCTGCAGAGGGGATACAGCATCTGCCGGAAACTTCCGGATAAAGAGGTGGTGCGCAGGGCATCCCAGCTCACCCCGGGTGGGGGGATAGAGGTGATCTTCTCGGTGGGCCGGATAGCGGGGAAGGTGGAGACCGTGGAGGAGGGCAATGGAAAAGAGAGGATTTGAGGAGCTTATGGGGAGGCTGGAGGAGATCGTGGGGAAGTTGGAGTCGGGGGACCTGCCCTTAGAGGAGTCGTTGGATCTCTTTGAGGAAGGGGTGGGGATATTCAAGCTCTGCACCAAGAGGCTGGAGGGGGCGCAGGTGAGGGTGCAGAGGTTGGTAAAGGACCTCAAGGGGGAATTTTATCTTACCCCCCTGGAAGGGGAGAATGGACTTTAGGGCCTATATGGAGGAGAAGAGGGCCTTGGTGAACGAGGCCCTCAACCAATACCTGCCATCCCCTAAGAAGAGGTCCCGCCGGCTGCATCAGGCGATGAGGTACAGTTGCTTTGCTGGCGGAAAGAGGCTGCGGCCCATCTTGGCCATAAACTCCTTTGAACTTACTGGAGGGAAGGGGGAGGGAATACTCCCGTCCGCCTGCGGCCTGGAGCTCATTCACACCTATTCCCTCATCCACGATGATCTCCCCTCTATGGACGATGACGATCTGCGGCGGGGCAAACTCACCCTGCATCGGGCTTTTGATGAGGGGCTGGCCCTTTTGGCCGGGGATGCCCTGCATGCCTTGGCCTTTGAGCTTCTGGCCTCCTCAGGTAACCCGCGGCTAGTGCAGGAGGTCGCCCAGGCGATAGGGAGTCAGGGGATAATTGGAGGTCAGGTCGCCGATCTGGAGGCTGAGGGGGTAAAGGTTGGTCGGCGAGAGGTGGAGTATATACATTTACACAAGACCGCTGCCCTGTTTCGGGTATCCCTCCGCCTGGGGGCCATCCTTAGCGGAGGCTCTGCGGAGGAGCTTGCTTGCCTCTCCAAGTATGGGGAGAGGTTGGGTCTCCTTTTTCAGATCGTGGACGATATTTTGGATGTGGAGGGGGAGAAGGAGAAGTTGGGGAAGCCGGTGGGCTCTGATCAGCGCCGCGGCAAGGCTACTTACCCTTCCGTCTGGGGGATGGCTGAGGCAAAGCGAGAGGCGGAGAGGCTGGCGGGATTGGCCCAGAGGGATGTGAGGAGGTTGGGGCCTAAGGCCGGGTTTCTCCATTGGCTGCCGGAATTTATCCTTACCAGGAGGGGATAGGGATGGAAAATATTCTTAATCGGATCAACTCCCCCCAGGATTTGAAGGGGCTTTCCCTGGAGGAGCTGCAGGCCCTGGCCTCCGAGTTGAGGGAGGAGATAATTGGGGTGGTCTCCCAAAATGGTGGGCATCTGGCCCCCAACTTAGGGGTGGTGGAGCTCACCCTGGCCCTTCATTATGTCTTCAATACCCCCACGGACAAGATCATCTGGGATGTGGGCCATCAGGCCTATACCCACAAGCTGGTCACCGGGCGGCGGGATAGGTTTCCTACCCTGAGGAGATACCGGGGGATAAGTGGCTTTCCCAAGAGGGAGGAGAGTCCCTATGATTGCTTTGGCACGGGCCACGCCTCCACCTCTATTTCGGCGGGCTTGGGGATGGCCCAGGCCAGGAACCTGCGCGGGGAGGATTACAAGGTAATAGCGGTGATCGGGGATGGGGCCCTCACCGCGGGGCTGGCCTTTGAAGGGTTGAACAATGTGGGGGCATCGGAGACGGATATGCTCGTGGTCTTAAATGACAACCGAATGTCCATCTCCCCCAGCGTGGGGGCCTTCTCCAAGTATCTAACCAATGTGCTCACCGTTCCCATCTACAACCGGCTGCGGGCGGAAATCTGGGATTTCATCGGAAGGCTGCCGGAGTTTGGGGAGAAGATTCAGGCTGCGGTGCGCAGGCTTGACGAGAGCCTCAAGGGCTTAGTCCTCCCGGGAATATTCTTTGAGGAGTTGGGGTTTAGGTATATCGGGCCGGTAGATGGCCATGACATAGGTCTGCTCATCAAGACATTGGAGGCCATAAAGGATATGAAGGGGCCCATTCTCCTCCACGCCCTCACCAAAAAGGGGAAAGGCTACCAGCCTGCTGAGGAGAACCTGCCCAAGTTCCATGGTTTGGGGGCCTTTGACAAGGTCACCGGGGAGGTGAAGAAATCGCAAAACCCTTCCTATTCCCAGGTGTTTGGCCAGACCCTGGAGAAGTTGGCCGAGAAGGATGAGCGAATTGTGGCCATTACCGCAGCGATGTCTTTGGGAACCGGTTTGGAGGGATTCTCCCAGAAGTTCCCTCAGAGGTTCTATGACGTGGGGATAGCCGAGCAACATGCGGTGACTTTTGCCGCCGGGCTGGCCACCCAGGGGTTAAGACCGGTGGTGGCCATCTACTCCACATTTCTCCAGCGGGCCTATGACCAGGTAATCCATGATGTCGCCCTCCAGAGGCTTCCAGTTGTCTTTGCCATCGATCGGGGAGGATTGGTGGGGGAGGACGGCCCCACCCACCATGGGGCCTTTGACCTCAGCTACCTCAGGGCCGTGCCTAATATGGTCCTGATGGTTCCCAGGGACGAAAACGAGCTGAGGCAAATGCTCTACACTGCCTTGAGGTATGAGAAGGGGCCGGTGGCCGTGCGGTACCCCCGGGGCTCAGGCCAGGGTCTTCCCTGGGAGGGGAGGTGGCGAAGGCTGCGGATGGGCTCCTGGGAGGTGGTCAGGGAAGGGGATGATCTGGTTATCTTGGCCGTGGGATCGATGGTTCATTACTCCCTGCAGGCCGCGGAGAGCCTCACCAAATGGCAGGTAGGGGTGGTAAACTGCCGCTTCATCAAGCCATTAGATACCAACTTTTTAAGGGATCTTGGCCAGAGGGGGACCCCCCTCCTCACCGTGGAGGATAACTCCCTCTCCGGGGGATTTGGCAGCGCTTGCTTGGAAGCCTGGACCCAGATGGGGCTTCCTCCATCGAGGATAGGGCTGATGGGCATCCCGGATAGGTTCATCGAGCATGGGGCCAGGGGCAAGCTCCTCTCCAATCTGGGCTTGGACGAAAAGGGGATTGCTAAAAGGGCAAGGGAGATATTAGCAGATTCAGGGGAAAAGGGATAAGAATATCCTATGAGCCGTCAGGTGCCCTCACCCACTATTAATCCTTCGATTATCGACATCAGGAGACAGCTTGCCCTACTTTGACGAAAAGCGGTACAAATCAAAGAATTACCTATAGTATTTTCCTGGATATTTTGTGGTGAATTGTTATGACCTCTTTATCTATTCGCGTAGATTCGTTTATTAGTGTCATTCGTATCCAAAGATTCAGTGAAATCCGTGTAATCTGTGGCCCTTGTTTGGTTGCGGCTTTGCCGCGCTGTGAACTGTCAGCTGCCTTTGGAGGTGATTGAAGCTGCCGCAATTTAATAAAATAACAGATGAAATCCTGCGGGAGATCTCCGATATCTGTGAGGTGGTTACCGACCCCGCCATAACGGAGGCCTATGGCCGAGATGAGACATCTGACCTTTACTCCCTCCCCGAGGCGGTGGTCAGGCCCACCAAGGCCGGGCAGGTCTCCCAGCTCTTGAAACTCGCCTCCGAAAGGTTATTTCCAGTTACTCCGCGGGGGACAGGCACCGGCCTCTCCGGGGGGGCCGTGCCGGTTATGGGGGGACTGGTCATCTCCCTGGAGAAGATGAATAGATTGCTTGAGGTGGATAAGGAAAACCTGATGGCCGTTGTCGAGCCGGGGTTGATCACCGGAGAGTTCCAAAACAAAGTTGAGGAGCAGGGATTATTCTACCCCCCTGATCCGGCTAGTTTAGACTCCTGCAGCTTGGGGGGGAATGTGGCTGAGGGGGCTGGCGGTCCGCGGGCCTTTAAGTATGGCATCACCAAGGATTATGTCACCGGCCTGAGGTTGGTTCTGGCTTCAGGCGAACTCATTAACTTGGGGGGGAAAATAATCAAGGATGTCTCCGGCTACAATCTCATTGGAACATTTATTGGATCCGAGGGCACCTTGGGGATAATTACCTCTATTATCCTTAGGTTGATCCCCCTGCCGCCCCACAAGGTTGACCTCTTAGTTCCCTTCCCCTCCCTGGAGAAGGCCGGGGAGACCGTCTCCCTCTTAGTGGAGAAGGGGATTGTCCCGGCCACCATTGAATTTATGGAGAGGGATGCCCTCCTTGCCTCGGAGAAGAAGATCCAGAGGGAAGTCCCCTTTAGGGATAAGGCTGCCCAACTGCTCATTGAAATAGATGGCCCAAAAAAGGAGGAGATTGAAGGGCTTTATGAGACCATAGGCGAGGTTTGCCTTGATCAGGGGGCAGACGATGTCCTGGTGGCCGACAACCGACCGGATCAGGAGAGGATGTGGGAGGCCCGGCGGTCGATCACCGATGGCCTGGAGCTGCTTAGCTCTATCATTGACAAGGAAGATGTGGTCGTCCCCCGCACCCAGATAGTCGCCTTCCTCAGGGCCAAGGAGGAGATGGCCCAGAAATATGGGGTGCAGATCGTCTGTTTTGGTCACGCCGGCGATGGCAACATCCACACCAATGTGCTTAAGGGGGAAATGGCTGATGAGCAGTGGAAGAAGGTGAGAAGGGAGATAGATTATGAGATCATCCGCACGGTTCTCTCCTTGGGGGGTACCCTCACCGGTGAACATGGCATTGGGGCAGTGAAGAGGGAATACCTCAAGGAGTTTGCCAGCCCTGCGGTGATCTCCTTGATGCGGGGCATAAAGCAGGCCTTCGACCCCCAGGGCATAATGAACCCAGGAAAGGTTTTGTGATGGGGAAGAAAGAGATTAAAAGTGCAATTACTGAGGAGGGGAAGGAAGTGGAGTGGCGACATCCCGGGGGGAAGTTACGCAAGTTGGGTCCAGAATCCTGCACTAATGCAGAGCTTTTGGCTATTCTCATAGGATCTGGCGGTCCTGGTAGATCAGCTGAGGAAATTGCCAACGAAATCCTAAAGAAATTCGACTCCTTCAAGGGATTAGCTAATCAACCCTTTGAGAAACTCTATCGGATAAAAAACCTGAAAGAGGTAAGGGTAACTCGGATAGCAGCAGCTTTTGAGATTGCTCGCAGAATTGTCAAACAGGTCCTGGAGGAAAGGGAAAATGCCCAGGATTCCTGACATCTCTGGATTCACTCACCATTATACTGAAAGGACTGTAAACCAGCGTTTCGTGGAATGGATAAACCGAATCATCGAGGACAAAAACCTGGATTTTGGTATTGCCCTGCAGGAGACTGGATTAAGCAATAGAAGATCACCGGACATTATCATCCAGGAATCTCTACAGAGCAAGCAGGTTGTCTGCCTCATTGAACTGAAATTACCCCACTTCGATGTCCTCAGTGAAAGTGAACTGGTCGAACCCGCATTTAAAAAAGCCTATAAATTGCAATCTCCTTACTTTGCCACCTCAAACATTAACCAGTTGATCCTTTTTTCCACTCAAAAGCGAAGCGAATTGACCTACTATCCAGAGCAGATTGTCAATACCTATCGGCTCTCCAGTGTCACTGGCCCAGATCTCATAGACCAACCAGGGATTCGCCTCCAAATTCAGCGGAATTTAGAGCGATTCCTAACCGAATTCTATGAAATAGCCAAGAAGAAAAAATCCATCCCGAAGAGGTCCATAGATGAGATTCTTATCCATCGCCTCCGCTCAGCAATCGATACCTTGCAGGTGCACTATCAGAAGTCAATAAGAGAGAGAATAACCGAAGGCAAATTTAGCAGAAGGTTGAAGAAGTGGTTTGGTGAACAGGGTTGGAGTTACTCCGGTCAGGCCCCGGATATAGAAAGGGTTGCCCGGCAGACAGCCTATCTTCTTATTAACAAAATTCTCTTTTATACTGCTTTACAGGAGAAATACAAGCTTAGCCCTCTCTCCATCCCCGCAGATCTCACCGATAGCAAAATTCTCAAAGGCACTCTTCAGCTCTACTTTAACAGTGCCCTGGATATTGATTATGAAACCATCTTTACCACTGATTTCATCGATGAGCTTGCTTTTCCCCAAGCGTGGGGAGCGATCCTGACCATTAGAGAGGTACTTGATGATATAAAGCGCTATAAGCTCTCCGAGTTGGATTACGATATTGTTGGTCGCATCTTTGAACGGCTCATTCCCTGTGATGAGCGTCATATGCTCGGTCAATATTTCACCCGTTCGGACATTGTGGACCTCATTTTAGGTTTCTGCTTACAGAAAGAGGAGGATAAAGTATTTGACCCTGCTTGTGGCACAGGAACCTTCCTCGTCCGTGCCTACAAACGAAAGAAACTTCAGAATCCTCGTTTAGACCACAATGCCATTTTGCAGACCCTCTGGGGAGGAGACATTGCCAAATTTCCCGTTTCCTTAGCTACCATCAATTTAGCCATTAGAGATTTAGGCGCTGATGAAAACTATCCCGGGATATTCCAGAGTGATTTCTTTCAATTGCATCCTGACTTGTCGGAGTTCGTGCAACCTCGAAAAGTAATTGTTCGAGCATTAGATAAAATGAAAATAGAACTTGAGCTCCCTCGCTTTTTTGATTGCATAATAGGCAATCCTCCTTTTACCAGGCAGGAGGAGATGGAGGAACTCATCGGTGGAGAGGGATATAAAAAAGAAATTATTGAAACTGCCACCTCTTATCGGAACAAGAAGATTGCCAATTTGGGTAAGCGAGCTGGAATTTATGCCCATTTCTTTCTTCATGGCTGGAAGTTCTTACACGAAGGAGGCCACTTCGGATTTATCGTTTCCAACTCCTAGCTTGATGTGGACTATGGGAAATACCTGCAAGAGTTCTTCCTCGAACAATACAAAATCGTTGCCATTATTGAATCCAAAGTGGAAAGGTGGTTTGAGGAGGCAGATATTAACACTTGCTTAGTTATCCTGCAAAAATGCAGTCAAAAGAAGGAAAGGGATGAAAATCTTGCTCGCTTTGTCTATCTTAAGAAACCTTTGACCCATTTTATCCCTCCTGCAGACGACAACTGGGAGACGGAAATCAACCGTCGTAATCAAGTTGAGAAACTAAGGGAGTTAATCCTCGGTCAAAACCAATTTTATGAAAATGAAGAGATAAGGATCTATCCCAAATCGCAGAGAGAATTATGGGACGAAGGATATGACAAGGAGAGCAAAAAATATGTCGGTTCAAAATGGGGTAAGTATATCCGTGCCCCCCAGATTTTCTTCAAAATTTTGGAGAAAGGCAAAGGGAAACTTGTCCCCTTAAAGGAAATCGCTGATGTTCGTCGGGGATTTACTACAGGTGCCAATGAGTTCTTCTATCTTACTGAGGAAAAAATAAAGCAATGGGGTATTGAGAAGGAGTTCTGGATGCACAAAGAAGGGGAAAAATGGGTGCCAAATTGTGTCTTACGATCTTTTAGAGAAACTTCCAGCATTGCTATTCAGCGAGATAAATTGGTTTCGCGAATCTTACTTGTGAATAAGGATAAAAAGAATTTAAAAGGTACAAACGCATCGGGATATATAAGGCAAGGAGAGACAAGAGAATTCGGTGGCAAAATTCCATCTCAGACCGAAACATGTCGTTCAAGAGGTACAAAGTGGTATAACCTCGGCAAAAATGAGTTAACCCATATTTTCTATCCACGACGAATTGGTGATCGATTCTTGATTCCTTATAGTCCTGAACCGATATATGGTAGTGACAATCTCTTTCCTGTAACTGCAAATAACAGAAAATTCGTTGAACCACTGGCAGCATTTCTGAATAGTGTTGTTGCAGCACTTTTCAATGAAATTTCAGGGAGGAAACTCACTGGGGCCATAAATGTAATCGACATGGATGTATGGATGGCACAGAAAATATTAGTGCCAAACTTCAACATTCTTCCGCAAACTACGATGACACAATTAATCAAAAAGTTCTCTGTATTCAATTTAAGGGCTATTGAGCACTCATTGAAAGAATTTGGTGCCTCCTCTCCTGAAGAAGTCTCTTTAGCTAAAGTCAAACCTGACCGCAGGGAACTGGACAAGGTTGTTATGGGGGATATTTTGGGTCTGACCGAAGAGGAACAACTTGAAGTTTATCGTGCAGTTGTTGATCTGGTAAGCTCTCGAATTAAAAAGGCGAAGAGTGTGGATAGGAAAAAGAAAATTAACAGCGGCATAGACATTGATGCTTTTGTGAAAACAGTAATGGAGGAAGTAGGGGAGAAGACCTTAGCAAAATTTTATCAAGAAAAAATACTAACTCATAAACAACTTTACACAAAGAAACTCCCAAAACCTACGAGTGAGATTGGGCTTGAGGCGGAGTTGGGTTTAAAATTTGAAGAGGAGATCCACAAATATCGGCTCTATTCAGGTAAAAAACATATCTTCTGTAAGTCTGAGCCAGAAGCCCGCTACCTCAAAGTTTGGGTGGAAACGGGATTGGAAAGTGTTAAAGTTCCCAAAGATGAAGATCGTTTAGCTAAAGTAGTTCCCCCATTAGAAAAATTGATGGAGAAAATCAAAAAGATAATAGAATCCTATACCGACTCTATCCTCCAGCCCAAGCTCCGCCAGAGAATTCTCCACCAACTTTGGCAAAAGTTAACTGAAGGAATTGAATAAGGGAAAAAGGCAGAGGCGGAGGTCTTCCCAAGCCCAATCGG
The DNA here is from genome assembly GCA_964626665.1 of uncultured Gemmatimonadota bacterium. Lineage (GTDB taxonomy): Bacteria > SM23-81 > DAOVCL01 > DAOVCL01 > DAOVCL01 > DAOVCL01. The sequence goes on from CAZVGK010000024.1 coordinate 27,267, forward strand.
GATTATTCTAACATAGACCCTGATGATGTTTCACTTGACAAGGTAATGCTTGACTGCCGGAAACTGGATAGAATTATCTTCGAGGCTCTTGGCTTGACTGAAGAGGAGTAACTTGAGGTCCACCGCGAGTGGTGGTGGAGTTGATGAAAAACAGGCTGGTGAAGGCGAGGAGTGGGTGAGGTGCGCTACGGTCCGAAGAAACACCATCGGCGCTCAATTCGATTAAAAGGGTACGATTACTTACAAGCCCAACCATGTGCACGGTATAATCTGGATTACTTAGGGGCGATTCATGAATCGCCCCTACAGGATGTTCAGAAACATAGACCTCGTTCATTATTATCCAAAATTATCGGGTATTTCAAAATGAACATTGCAAAACAGATAAATATTCTTCGCGCCACTCCCGGTATTCCCCTCTGGCAACGAAATTATTACGAACACATCATCCGTACAGAGGATGAATTGAACCGCATCCGAGAATATTTACAAAGTAATCCGTTACGGTGGGAATTGGATCGTGAAAACTCTAACAGAACTAACATGGATGAATCTGATCAATGGTTATACGGTGGTTAGGTAGGGGCGATTCATGAATCGCCCCTACTCAAACAGAAGAAAGTCCATATGGCAAATCTTTTGAAGATTGCCAATCCCGATGAGGCACTCTATCGGGAGATTATGGTTGCCCTCCGGTATAAAGATAACATGGTTCGGGTATTGACATTTGACCCAAAATGGCGGGGGTGAGACTCCGGTCCAAATACCAGGTATGGGTTGAGAAAGCCTGGGGCGTCAGGATAGAGGACATTAAGTCCTGCCCATCCAGTTTGGTATCGGGATGGCAACCGATCAAGAAAGGCCATTACTGGAGCGCCTACCCTATTGAGTGAGCCCCCGCCATTTAGAAAATAGGCGGGTTAAGGCAAAGAGTTTGCAAAGGGTTATGACCCTGTGATGCCTAATTACATCCACGGTATTGTATTGTTAAAGGATTGCAGAAGTAGAGTCCAATGTTGCTGAGCCAAAATTTCCGGGTAGTCGCAGACTTCAATCTGTGTCCTGTCGCAACTTAAAGGTTGCCGCTACCATTTCGGTGGGGCTCCGATTTGTTGTTGTGCGAGGGGCTCTGTTAGGGCAGAGCCCTATGACACTGAAATTCCGTAAATCCTGTTATCCTGTCAAAAAGATCCCGCTGCTTATGGCCAAGTTCACTGAAGGTTTTAGGATCTCCTAACCAAACATTGAAACAATATTGTTTGTTGGCCTATAGCGCTTAACTTCAGGAGGTAAAAATGGGTAGTTTCAAACTTTCCTTAGGTTTCTGGCTTCTCTATCTTGTCTTTCCAATCGGCCTGTGGCTGGCTGCCCTCATCAAGTTTTTAAGGGAAAGGAGGAGATAGAATGGGCCAGACCCTGCCAGTTATCATCACCTTTGCCATCTACACGCTCTTTGTCTTGGGGGTAGGCATCTATGCTACCAAGTTTACCAAGACAATTGAGGACTTCTTCTTGGCAGGAAGAAGATTGGGGGCCTGGGTGACGGCCATCAGCTCCGTAGCGAGTTCAGAATCTGGCTGGGTAGTCTTGGGATTGGTGGGAATTGCCTATAAAGAGGGGATCTCAGCCGTATGGATAGCTCCTGGGTGCCTTTTGGGCTATATGGTCAACTGGTATCTTTTGGCCTTCAGACTAAGGCGGGAGTCCAAAGGGCTTGGTGCCCTTACTGTGCCCGATTTTTTGGAGGCCAAGGCCAATGACTCCTCCCATCTGGTGAGGATAGTAGCCGTGGCAATCACCTTCTTCTGTATGATGGGATATGTGGGAGCTCAGTTTAACGCTGCCGGGAAGACATTTGATGCCGTTTTTAAGATAAACTATTTTAACGGGGTCCTTTTGGGGGCGGTGATAACCATAGTCTATACCCTCTTAGGTGGCTTCAGGGCCGTCTCCTGGACGGATTTGCTCCAGGGGCTGATGATGGTTTTTGGCTTGATCTTTCTCCCGGTGGTGGCGGTGATTCATCTTGGTGGATTGGGGAATCTCTTCCGAGGTTTGGCTGCGCAAAGCCCCTCCCTCTTGACTCTCAGTGGCGGTAATGTTGGCTTTGCCCTCTTGGGCTTGATTATCGGTTATCTTGGTATTGGGCTGGGCTATCCTGGCCAGCCCCATGTGGTTACTAGATATATGGCCGTGCGGGGAGAGAGGGAGATGCGGAGATCCAGGCTTATTGCCATTACCTGGGGGATCTTGGTTTACTATGGGGCTATCTTTTTGGGTCTGGCCGGAAGGCTAATCCTCCCTCAGATAGCTGACCCGGAATACACCTATCCCACAGTGGCCCTTAAGCTCCTTCCCCCGGTGATAGCGGGGGTAATGTTGGCCGCCATTACATCGGCGATCAGATCAACGGCTGATTCTCAGCTCTTGGTGGCCGCCTCCGCCGTGGCCAGGGATGTATACCAGAAGGTGTTTCGGCGGGAGGCAGATCAAAGGAGACTTGTTCTGATCAGCAGGTTGACAGTTCTACTGCTGGGCCTCCTTGCCTTTATCTTAGCTATGACTAAGTCAAGGGTTATCTTCTGGTTTGTCCTCTTTGCCTGGTCTGGCCTGGGGGCAAGCTTTGGCCCTCCTATCCTCTTCTCCCTGTATTGGAAGAGAACCAACAAATGGGGGATAGTTGCGGGTATGCTGGTGGGCTTTGCCACCACTGTGATCTGGAAACTGAGTGGTCTCTCTGCGCGGACCATTTACGAGCTGGTTCCCGCCTTCTTCCTCTCCGCCCTGGCCGTGTTCCTGGGAAGCTTGTTTACCAGAGGGAAGATGAGAGCTTCAGAGGCATAATGGCTCAGAGATTTGGACAGGAAGCTATCTGAGAGGGATGGCGAAGTTGCTGCCGAGAAGCAACCTCCCGTAGGTCTAAATCTGCGGGAGGTTAAAGGTTCTATAGTTGTTATTATCCATCAAAAGGGTTTCTTCCGTCAGGGCGGGAACCCTGACGGTAGGTAGAAATTACTTCTATGTCCCCCGGTTTTAGCTCGCCCTATGATATCTATTTGTTGATACCTCTTCATAGACTTACCAATTCCCCACATTATCCCTTGCCAGTTTGTCCTTCCATCCCTATATTCCCTCTAACAGTCCACAAGGGTCGGTTACCAGAGATCAGAGGTCAGAAAAAGTCCATTACCATAGACTATCAACTGCTGACAACTGACAGTTGGCCGCTAACTGCTGTTGCCCTGACCTCTAATAGCTGTAGCCGACAACTGACCGCTGGGAACTGTAACCTGAAGGGTAACAGTTACTTATGAAGAATCTCTTAGCCTTAAAGGAATACTTTTTTGAACATAAATGGAAGCTGGCTGTCGGGGTCTTTAGCCTGGTGATAGTTGATGGCCTGCAGCTCATCGTCCCGCGGGTGATCAAATGGGCTATAGATGACCTCACCCGGGGAGGGATCTCCCGCAGCCACCTGATTCGCTATTCGCTCTACATAATGGCCATTGCCATAGGGATTGGTATCTTCCGGTATTTTTGGAGGCTGTTTATTATGGGGACCTCCCGTAGGGTCGAGGAGACCCTGAGGAACCAACTCTTCCGTCACTACCAATCCCTCTCCTTCAGCTTCTTCAACAACCACAAGACCGGCGATCTGATGGCCCATGCCACCAACGACATAAAGGCGGTGCAGAGGGCAGTGGGAATGGGCTTTGTCATCCTTACCGATGTTCTCGTCTTAGGGACGGCAGCCATCGGGTTTATGCTCTATATTAGCCCCAGGCTGACCCTCTTTGCCCTGATGCCTGCTCCCCTGTTGATCTTTTTCGTTCTCAGGTTTGGCCGGATGCTCCACCGGAGGTTTGAGAGGGTGCAGGCCAGCTTCTCTGGTTTGACCGAGAGGATGCGGGAGAACCTCTCCGGAATGAGGGTAGTGAAGGCTTATGCACAGGAGGAGAACGAGAGGAGAAGGTTTTCCCAGGCCAGCAGGGGCTATGTGGAGAAGAATATGCATCTGGTAAAAATCTGGGGAGCCTTCTTCCCGCTGATTATGCTCTTCGCTAACTTAGGGGTGGCCATCGTCCTGTTTTTAGGGGGAACACAGGTAATCCTTAACTCCATCAGTATGGGGGATTTCGTTGCCTTTATCTACTACTTGGATATTTTGATCTGGCCCCTGATGGGGATCGGGTGGGTGACCAACCTCTTAGAGAGGGGGAGCGCGTCTATGGGGAGGATAAACAAAATCCTGCAGACCAAACCGGAGATTGAAGTATCGGCCGGGGATGTGAAAATCAAGGGGGGAATAGAATTCAGGGATCTCACCTTCTCCTACGATCGGGGGAGGGTACCTGTCCTGCAGGGCATAAATCTCTCTATTCAACCAGGTGAGTTTGTCGCTATAGTAGGGAGGACTGGGGCCGGTAAATCCACATTGGTCAACCTCATCCCCCATCTCTTCGACCCTGGAGAGGGAAAGCTTTTCATAGACGGTGGGGAGATTCACTCCCTGCCCCTGGGAGGGTTGAGGAGTTCCATAGGTTATGTCCCCCAGGATACTTTCCTCTTCTCGGATACGATCAGGGAGAACATCGCCTTTGGTAGGTTAGATACAGAGGAGGAGAGAATCCGTCAAGTAGCCCAGATCGCTGGCATCCATCAGGAGATTATGGAGTTCCCGCAGGGTTACGACTCAGTGATTGGGGAGAGGGGAGTCACCCTCTCCGGGGGACAGAAACAGAGGCTGGCCATTGCCCGAGCCTTGCTGATTGACCCTCAGATCCTCATTTTAGATGATGCCCTCTCCTCTGTGGACACGGACACCGAGGGGGAGATATTGAGGAACTTACGGAAGGTAATCAGGGGGAGAACCACCATAGTTATCTCCCATCGTTTATCCACTGTTAAGGATGCCGATCGGATCTTCGTCTTGGAGGGAGGGAAGATCGTGGAGCAGGGAACCCATCAACAGCTTCTGGCCTCTGGTGGTCTCTATAGCCGCATCCACCGGAAGCAGCAGCTCGAGGAGGAGATCGAAGGGGAATGATCCATAGATTTCACGAGGAAGAGAGGCTGAGCAAGCCCTATGATGCCCGGCTGATGAAGAGGCTATTGGGCTATGTTAAACCTTACAAGAAGATAATATTTTTCTGCATCTTCCTTCTCCTCTTCATTACCGGATTTGACCTTTCCCTCCCTTACTTGACCAAGATGGCCATTGATAGGCATATAGCTGTCTCCTCCAGGCTAATCACCTTTTCCGAGAAGCCAAGCCCCTTCGCAGGGAGGATCAGGAAGACCTACGGGGATAAGCTCAGGCCGGTGGGCAAGGGTAGTTTTCTCATAGATTCCAGGGATTTGAGGAAGATGGACAAGAGGGATCATTTTAGGCTGGAGAAGATGGGCCTCCTAAAAGGTCAGAAGTTCTATTTCTTAGGCAAAGAGGCCTTTGAGGGGAAGGGGGAAGCTCTGGTTCAATATGATTCCCTCTTCCAGAAGGCTAAAGGTGGATACTTCATCTCCTACCAGGATATGGGCAAGCTCAAGAGGGAGGATCTGCTCATCCTGAGAAAGGATGATATCTCCGGGATAAAAAAGATTGCCATAGTCTTCTTTTTCATCTTGCTTTTTAGCTTTGGCTTCAATTACGGGCAGGTTTACCTTATGCAATACACAGGGCAGAAGCTAATGTATGACTTGAGGGTGAAGGTTTTCTCCCATTTACAGAAGCTCTCCCTCTCCTTCTTTGACCAGAATCCGGTGGGGAGATTGGTGACCAGGGCCACCAATGATGTGGAGGTGCTCAACGAGATGTTCACCGAACTGTTAATAAACCTCTTCAAGGACATATTTATCCTCTTAGGCATTTTGGTGATCCTCATCCACATAAATTGGCAGTTGGCCTTGGTCAGCTTTGTGGTCATCCCCCTTACTGGCTGGGCCACTATGACCTTCCGGTTAAAGGCCAGGGATGCTTTTCGGTTGGTGAGGTTGAAGATAGCGAAGATAAACTCCTCCCTCAACGAGAATATCAGCGGGATGAGGGTGGTGCAGATCTTCAATCGGCAGAGGGAGAATTACAAGAGGTTTAGCCAAATAAACCACGAAAATTTCTTGGCCAATATGAAGCAGATAAAGGTCTTTGCCGTCTTCCGGCCCCTGATTGAGATCATCGGCTCCCTGGGAATTGCCCTCTTGATCTGGTATGGTGGTGGTAAGGTCATCTCCGAGACCCTCAGTTTGGGCTCATTGGTGGCTTTTCTCTCCTACATTCAGATGTTTTTCCGTCCCATCAGGGACCTCTCCGAGAAGTATAACATTATGCAGGCGGCAATGGCCTCCTCCGAGAGGATCTTCCTCCTTTTGGACAAACAGCCGGTGATCAGGGATCTGCCGCAGCCAAAGATGCCTGCTAAAGTGGAGGGAGGGGTGGAATTTGAGGGGGTCTGGTTTGCCTACCAGTCGGACAACTGGGTGCTTAAGGACATAAGCTTCGCGGTTAGACCGGGAGAATCGGTGGCCATAGTGGGGGCCACCGGAGCTGGGAAAACCTCGATTATCAACCTCTTAGAGAGGTTCTATGAGCCCCAAAAAGGGGAGATCAAAGTCGATGGGATAAACATCGCTGAGATGGACAGGGCTGAGCTCAGGTCTCAGATGGGGTTGGTGATGCAGGATGTCTTTCTCTTTGCCGGAGATATAAAGGGGAACATCAGATTGGGGAAGAAGGAGATTAGTGATGGGAGGCTGATTGAAATGGCCAAAGTGGTCAATGCCCACCAGTTCATAGAGAGGCTTCCCCAGGGATATGATGAGGAGGTAAAGGAGAGGGGGATCACCCTCTCGGTGGGCCAGAGGCAATTGCTTTCCTTTGCCCGCGCCCTGGCCTTTGACCCCAAGATCTTGGTCTTGGATGAGGCTACGGCCAACATCGATACAGAGACGGAGTCGCTCATCCAGGATGCCCTCCTCAAGCTGATGAAGGGAAGAACCTCTATAATCATCGCCCACAGGCTTTCCACTATCAGGTATTGCGATCGCATACTGGTGATGCACAGGGGGAGAATGGTCGAGGAGGGAAGTCATGCGCAGCTCCTCAGAAAAAGGGGTCTCTACTATGGGCTCTACCAATTGCAGTATGGAGGGTGATGTTCCGGCCTTCAACAAACGCCCTTGATTCATATGTAGGGACAGACTGGAATTTATCCCGACCGCCGCAGGGGTCGGGAGGTCAGTCGGCTCCCTCGGACAAGTCTAAAGACTTGTCCCTACGATTATGAGCTTCTCACGGTAATAGGCTTTACTCCGAATTTATGGATAGATCGGGTAATAAGGGTGAATGGTGTCCATATAGTTCCCTCTCCCCTGGAGGGAGAGGGTTAGGGTGAGGGAGAAGATAGAGATAATTTCACCCTCTCCTTAGTCCTCCCTCATCAAGAGGGAGGAGAATGTTTCTTATGCTGGTAAGGTTCCTGCCCAGATAGCTTCTTAATCGGTATTTAGAGGTTTAACCCAGACCTTGGTTCACTTTACAACCATAGTAAGGTATTTCTCAATTGATCAGCAGTAAATTCGTTTAACAATCCCAAAAGCCGCTTGATTGTCTCCCTAATAGGTAATTGTGAAGAAACGATTATTCCATGATGATCTTTATGCGAAAGCAGATATTCCTTGTTGAGTTTTACATAATCCACAACATTGAATGTTACCAAAGCTCGCTTTTCAGCTACAGCATAAGCAAGCTGTTCAGAATCACTGAATCCAACGTTGCTCACTTCAGAAGTGCTCACTACATCAAACCCTCGTAATCTAAGAGCGTAAGCGACTCTTTTGTGAATGTCCTCATCAAGGTATAATTGGGCCAAAAGCCCAGGGAGATCCGTAGTCATTCCTGCTTGGTTTTATGAGTCAATCGGCCCTCTTTGTCCATTTTCAAGCTGTATTTCTTTATTACAGTTTCAATTCTATTCTCTTGAATGTCCTGCTCAATCTCCTCTTGATGGTCATGATAATAGCTTAAGGCATCAAGGACTTGGGTGGCGGAAAGATGTGGCAAGCCTTCCACAATCTCCTCTACACTTAGACCCAGCTTGTAGTAGGCAACAATAGATCTCACCGGGGTTCGGGTGCCCTTAACTACCGGTTTGTCGCCACATACACCCTTAATCTGAACAATATGTGGATGTTCAGTCACCACAACTGTGCTCATTATTTCCTCCTCCTTATGCTATGGGAGAATTGGGGATTGGGCCATAAAATTGCAACTTTTCATTTCACTACATCCTGAAGTTTTTTCATTTTATAAAAGACTCCCGACGGATACCCCGTCAGCTCTGCTGCGGGGAGGAAGTCGGGCAGCAACGAGCTTGAAATCTCCGCTACAGCTTGGCTTGGAGTGCCAACGGGCCTTCAAGCACCATTTGGGTGGGGTTGTGGAATGGGCTGAAGGGTTGTGGGGTAATGCCCCGCAGCTCTGCTGCGGGGTTGTTTACTCTCCAATATACCAAAAAGATCAACGATGTCAAGCCGCTCTTCAGAGATTTGGGGCTTTTTTTGAGCAAAGTTTTCCAGGTAGGCTTGAGCAACTAACTTCTACCGCACTTTAGTGCGGGTTCTGGGCCTTTAGACCCTTCTTATTGAGGACTAAAGCCCATAAGAGGTTACCCCGGTTAAAGCTAGGTAGAAGTGTAGGGTGTGGGGATAACGAGCCACGAGCTACGAGTAACGATTCACGATGATTCTTTGGTTGCGGCTGCGCTACTCTATGTACTCTATGTAGTTTTCTACGGATGGTTTCTCTTGTCCTTCTCCGTCCTGGCTGAGCCCGAAAGGGGGAACTCGGTTTCGATCATCTCCTCATAGTAGCTCTGGGGCCGAAATCCGACGACGCTGCCCAAGAGCTTTCCGTTTTCAAACACCACCACGGTGGGTGTTCCCCTGACCTCCAGGCTTTGAGCCAAGCGCGGGGAATTTCCAGCGTTCAACTCACACACCTTGATTCGTCCTTTGTACTTATTGGCAAGTGACCCTATGGTTGGAGCTAACTTGCTACAATAAGGGCAGCCGTAGCTCCAAACATCTACAAGACAAGGCCCGGGGTGCTGAAGCACCTCTTGGCGAAAGTTTGCTTCGTTGAGGGAAACCGGGATAACTCGGGGTTTTCTTTCCCCAAACAGTTTGTTTAGGAATCCCATGGGAATTCTTTATCGTTTGATGGCGGTGGCAAAGGGGAGGTTCTGTTAAATTGGTTGAAATGCGGTGAACGGGCGAGATAGATTTTTCAAGGGGAGGATATGTAAGCCAAGCGAGGAGCTGAGGACTTTTCCGCCCCGTAATGTAGAATGGTTGGAGAGGGAGGTAACCTATTCGTCAAAATTCCTCCTGCCCTCGGGTGACCTGCTATACATCCTCCCCCAGATAGGGTCATATTGGACTTCGATGAGCCCCTCCTTTTCCAATTCCGCTAACACTTGGTCTAAGTCATAGGGAGAGAGCGGGCTGAAAAAGGACAATTCGCCGATCCTGACTCCCACGGTTATCTTCGAGAGGATGTAATCCTTGATGCTCATTGGCTCAACCGGGGGCAGGCAAGGGGCCATATCCAGATATTTCCCAAATGCCCCCTCATCCTGAAAGACGGTGGCCATTGTCCGGAAAAGTTGATGAGGGTCCTTCTCCAACTTATAGAGGGTGAGGACGAAATCCGCCTGGGTTTGTCCCTTCTCTATCATTTTGGCAATTGTGCTTAGGTCCCCTATTTTTGCTCCAAGGAGGTTAAGCCCCTCTTCGGCCAATTTGAGCATCTCCTTCAGGATCTCTGTGACTGGTTGCTCCTTCCCCTCCCAGTGGGATATCGCCTGTAGGCCATATTTGGCTGCCCTCCATCTGTTCACCGCATTCCAGTAAAACTCCTCAGGGTTGTATTCAGGGGTATCCACCCTTAGGTTGTGGGAAAGCCCATACATTACCCCGGCAGCTAAGGCCGTGCATTCACTCATCAGCCTAGGATCAGATGTGCTGTCGCCACACCTGAGCTCAATGGTCGGCTTATAGGGGATCTTGACTGATGTATCCTCACCCCAATTTGGCCTGGCAAACATAGGATGCTGGAGTTTTTGGGGAGATGAACACCATTCGGCGTTATGGGCCACCCGGTAGCTTTTGTATTCACCGACCTCAAACCTGGAAAGGGGGCTGTTGCACATTAGGGCAACGAAACAGGGGACATATTTTATCATTCGGTTGGCCAGGGCAGTGGCCAGGGGATATTCGTGAACCGTGCCTATATGGATATGAGAGCCGATAGGCATCTGCTCTGTAGGCCTGGCCCCCAATGGGAAGATGAGGAACTTTCTCCTGTGGGCCAGCTTTTTTGCCGCCCGGAAGAAAGCCTGGTTCTTATCCAGCAGCTCCTGCCAACTGCTGATAATCCCCAATCTGGCCTCCAAGAGGTCCACATCTGTTCCTACCCTGGACCAGGGGAAGCCAGTCCTCAGCTCATTGGCCAACCTAAAGATCTCCTTCTCCCCGGCCGATTCCATTGACTCCTGGAGGACGGCCATCTCCCAGTCATACCCCATGGTTAAAGGGTGGAAAATGGTTTCCATCTTATCGTTCCCCTCCCTTGAGCTGACAGGCTAAGGATTCCCTTGCCTTGTTGAGGTAGACAGAGACAGAAGAGAAATCCCTGGGCAAGGTGAGGGATTGGAAGAATATCTCCCCCACCTCCGGGAAGACTTTTCGCTCCAATGGCAATTTCCTTTCCTTACCGTCTATGGTCAAATCCACCGCACACTCCTTATACTTTCTGTGGCTCCTGAAGGTTATCGCCAAGGGGCGACCTGCAGATGAGCTCTCCCCTAAGGAGAGGAGAAGCAGACTTCGCTGGTTGAGGTCAAAGGCATCCGCCGGGATGTAGAGGAGCCCATAGGAGGCCTTGCCCCCCTTCCGCAACTTCTGCAGGGAATGGGAGAGGAAGATCCTGGGAGAACGGCTATTGGTCCCTGTCCAGGCAAAGCTCACCCTCTTGGGATGGAAGAGGACGGCCAGGCTATCTTTCTTCACTTCGTTGGTCAGCAGGATGAACCCTGGCTTGATACCGTGGTGCATCTGTCTCCAATCCCACATTCCCTCATCCCACTTTCCGCTCCACGCTGGTCTGTGATACCTGACTTTAACCAGCTTCTCCTTTGTGGGGACGAAAGAGAGGTTATGGAAATCTGTCTCCCCTCCCATAGCGAAAAAGACCTTGGCGCAAAAGTTGATGGAGGTATTTTCCTTTGGCTTTTTGCCCTTTCCCTTATAGGTGAACTGGGAGACCTGGTAGATTATGGGAGCGCCTGGTTCAATGCCAACCTTCTTATTGACCTCTAATCCTTCCTTTCCCTTAAAGGAGAAGTGGTAATTGAAGAGTGGTTGACGCTCACTCCTCCCCCTGATATAATTGGCGTTCCACAGTTCATCTGGTTTTCCCATTCCAGAGACTGATTCCTCGACCCCACCCAACTCCACATAGCCGTTCTTGTCATACTTGCCCGTACCATAGAGATGGTTTACCCCTTTGGTCCACAGCTCCCAAATCCTGGCTCCATAATGAGGGGCGACCACCGCCTTGAGGAAGGAATTTTCCAGGATGTTTTCCTTGAATCCATCGCCGTTGATATCTTGAGCGTATAAGAGAGGCTGAGGCACATTGGGCTGCTCAACCCTTTGAGGGGGGGTTGGTGGGATTTGCTCCGCAATTACCCTTTTAGTTTCCTCAGGATCTAAGACCAGGTAATCACCCCGCTTGACCTCCCAGGGAAGGAGGCATTCCCGCAGGACCTTCGCCTTTTTCCCCTTTACCTTTTTGGGCAACCTAAGTGATTTCCTGGCCATACCTTTGACCTTTACCAGGCATTCCACCTGAGAGCATTGGAGGCCTTCTTCGTTCTTATATTGTCTTTTCCTCTTAACCTTTAATACATTTACCAGCAGTCTCTGCATCTTGCCCTCGCTCTGTGAACAACCCTCTTGTCTGGGATGCCCCCTGGTAGCCCGCTAGGAAACGGGCGCTATGATTGCACAGTTCTACAACCTCTTCCTTGGCAGTGTCCCATTTTATAGGGGGTGCCTCCCTCAGTCCAATGTAAGATCGGGAGTTACTTACAAACCATTCTGTGAAACAGAAGGAATATAAACAACCATACTTCATTTGTCAAGTACTAACAGGTGAGGCAAATCGTAGTGCCCCATTTTATATGGGGAATCACCTTTCGCCCGATGTGGAATAACAGTCCACAGAGGTCAGTGATCAGTTATCAGGGGTTCTTTCCCTTCACTTTCTCAATCTTGGGTGGTAGAACCCCGCTCTGCCATCTTCCTTTTGGAGCTATCTGTATAGTTTATTAACTAATCGTTTTATAAAAAAATGCCAGAAACTTTTCCCCTGGCTATTTCACTTTTATTCCCATTTGAGCCGTTTTTAAAAGATGCTGAATTTTAAATACCTCTTGGGATTTTGCTTAATATCCCTGACCAGGCTATCCATATCCTGGCTGAGACTTTTTAGGTTCTCGTAGAGGGCCTCATCCTGGGAGAGCTTTCCCAAGGTGCCGCTTCCCTGCTCCATTCTTTCCGCTATTTCCTTTAAGGAGGAGGATACCTGAGCTAAATTACTGGTTGCTTCCTTTAAGGAGCCTAAAGTTGCCTCTATATCCTCTCCCTTCAGACCTGATGATGTGCGGGTTAGGTGGACCAGTAAGGTATCTAAAGTCTCTCCATTCTCCTGCATCTTTTGGGTGAAATCCCTCAGGTCGCTCAGGCTCCCTTGGATGTTCCCGCGGGCTTCCTGGTTGAGGACCAATTTTAGCCTCCCCAGGACATCGGTCAAGTCTTCCCCCACCGGACCAACCGTGGAGGTTACCGCGGCCAGGGGGGATTCATATACTCCGGCGATATAGTCGCCATCTTTCAGGATTTGAGGGTTTTGTCCTGGCTCGATGGCCATCTCCTTTCGGCCAAATAAGCTGGAGCTTCTCAGTCTGACTATAGAATCAAAGGGAAGCCGGAGATCGGACTCAATCCGCAGAGGAACCTTTACCTCTTCCCCCTGGAGGGACATCTTCCCTACCCTACCCACTCCCATACCCATCACGGTTACCCTATCCCCCTGCATCAAGCCGCTGACATTTCTCAGCTTCGTCTGCAACACATACCCATGTTTGCCTATGGACACCCCCCTGAGGAACATATCTCCCAAGAGGTAGACCAAAAAGGCAATGATGATGGCCATACCAACCTTTGTCTCCGTCTCAAACCTTCTCATATTCCTCCCTTCCATACTTCGAGCTGAGCACAAATTGTTTCACCACTGGATCATCTGCTTCCAGCAATTCTTCCGGGGTTCCCGCGAATCTAATTACCCCCTGGTGGAGCATAGCTATTCGATTGGCCATTCGAGAGACGGCTACTATTTCGTGGGTCACTATGATGGAGGTAACGGACAGCTTCCTGTTTAGGTAGTCGATGAGTTGATTTATCTTCCGGGCGGTGATTGGATCAAGTCCAGTAGTGGGTTCATCATAGAGGAGGAATTGGGGATCCATAGCTATCGCCCGGGCGAAGGCCACCCTTTTCTTCATTCCCCCAGAGAGTTGGGCAGGAAGCCTATTCTCCACCCCTTTTAAGCCCACATGGTCCAAACACCAGCCTATCTTCCTCTTTATCTCCTCCTTGGGAAGCTTTGTATGCCTGCGCAGGCCCAGTCCCACATTCTCCTCCACGGTGAGGGAATCGAAGAGGGCAGATCCCTGGAAGACCATACCAAATTTCTTCCTTATTTCCACCAACTCTTTGTATTTAATCTTGGTTATATCCCTTCCATCGAGGAGCACGGAGCCAGAGTCCGGCTTGAGTAGGCCGATGATTAGCTTCAAGAGGACACTCTTCCCACACCCACTCTCCCCGATTATGGCCACAGCCTTCCCCTCGTTGATCACCAGATCAATACCCCGGAGCACCTTAAGCTCCCCGAAGCTCTTTGTCAAATCCCGCAGCTCTATCAAATCTAAAATCCTAAGAGGGCCGAGGCCCAGAAGTAGTCCACGACGAGGATGACGATGGAGGCGATGACTACGGAGTTGGTTGCCGCCTTCCCCACCCCCTCAGCCCCTTGGCTGGCGTAATATCCCTCGTAACAGCTAACAAAGGTTATGGTTAGGCCGAAGAAAACCGCCTTGATTAAACCAAAGTTGAGGTCAAATGTCTGGTAAACAGATTTAAAGCCGTAGAAGAATTGGTGGGTGGTCACGTTTGTCTTGGCCATAGAGGTTAACCAACCAGCGGTTATCCCAATGGCATCGGCAAAGATGGTGAGGACCGGGACCATAATCATCCCCGCCGCCACCCGGGGGAGGATGAGGTAAGAGACCGGGTTGAAGGCCAGAGATTCCAGCGCATCTATCTGCTCGGTAACCCTCATTGTTCCCAGTTCGGCGGCAATTGTGGCCCCCACCTTACCCACTAAAATGAAGGCGGCCAGCAGGGGGCCGAACTCCAGAAGGATGGTCTTCTCCATTGTGCTGCCTAAGAAGTAGAGGGGGGCATAACTCTGTAGGTTGTAGGCGGTTTGCAGCGAGATGGTCATCCCGGCCAAGATGGAGATGAAGAAAATGATGATTAAAGACCTGTTCCCAATGAGTAACATCTGCCTGATCAGGGGTTTGGCGTAAGTGCGAAAATCGGGAACGGCCCGCAACACCTCCCAGAACAATTTTACCATCCTCCCCAGGTGGAAGGAAAACTTGATTAGCTTTTTACCGATAAAGGCAATTGGATTCATTCTGCAATAGTCTCTCGGGTTTTTTAGTGGATTCCCATAGGTTATGGTTGTTTGAAGTGCTGTTCTCAGCAAGTCGGAGGGTACAACTATGGGAGAAAAGATTCGACCTAAGGCGGCCCCCTCTCCAAATCTATTCCGTCCTTTATATCAAATTTTGGGGGGATCTGCAAGTCTTTTTTTGAAAAACCAGGGTTAGTAGTAGGGCCGACCGCTCGGTGGCTCCTGCATCCCTTAGGGGTTCTTCCTTCTCCTCTGCAACGCCTTTTGGGAGGCCCAGAGAAAGAAGATTCCTCCGCCCAGCATAGCTCCAAGGGCCGGAAGCGGGGGGATAAGGTCCACCGAGCCCAAGAAGGCATAGCGGAGGGCTTCCACCCCGTAGGTTAAGGGAAGCCCACAGGCCACTATCTGAAGTCCTAAGGGGAAGCTCACAAGGGGGATGAAAATTCCGGATAGGAAGATCATCGGAAGGCGCGCGGCATTGGCCAAGGTCATCGCATCGACTTCCCCTTTGATGATCAAGGTGAGGAAGCAACCAAAGGCGGAGAAAAGAAAGCTGGAAAGCAGGACAGCGAGCACCAAGACAGCGGGGTTTATCAAGGAGGCTTTGAAAAAGAGGACAGCCACTGGGATCATCACCACGGAGACCAGAAGGCCGAAGATGACTCCACCCAGGACCTTGCCCAGGGCAACTCCCCACATAGTTACCGGAGCCAGGATAAGCCTTTCAAAGGAGCCTATCCTTCTCTCGAACATAATGGATGCCGTGGACATTGATGTGGTGCCAAAGATTAGGGACATAGCGATAAGTCCAGGAGCTAGATCCTTAACTCCTTGGGGGTTGCGCAGCAGAAAGGCTAAGGCAAAGACCAAGGGGAAGAGGATCCCCCAACTTATGGTGGGAGGCTTAAAATAGTAGGCCCGCAAGTCCTTCAGGGCGATGAACCAGGCTTTAATCAGCTCATCCTTCATTTCATCTTCTCCGCTTTGATTCCGGTAAGTTGCACAAAGGCCTCCTCCAAACTGGGCTCCTCGGTATGCAGGGAGGTGATGATCAGCCCTTTGCCCTCCGCAAATTTGGTTATTTCCGTTAAGGCCAAGGGGAGATTCCCCGCGCTAAGGTGAAAGTGATCCCTCTGGGTGCGCACCCCAGCAACTGAGGGAAGGGCGGATAGCTCCGGACTGAGCCCTTCGTTGCGGTCAAAGCTCACCCGGATGCTGGGCTGGGCTGAGGCCCTGTTGCGGATGCCCTGAACCGTATCCAGAGCCAAAATTTTGCCTTTGTTGATAATGGCAATTCGGTCACAGAGCTTTCCCGCCTCAGCTATCTGGTGGGTGGTAAGGAAGACGGTTACCCCCTCCTGGTTTACCTCTTTTATTAAACGGTGCATCATCCGCACTGCCCGCACATCTAAGCCCAAGGTAGGCTCGTCCAAGAAAAGGAGTGGGGGATGATGGATCAGGGCACAGGCTATGGTCAATTTTCGCTTCATCCCCCGGGAGAGGGTGAGAAACTTCTTTTCCTTCTTCTCCAGAAGGTCAAACCGCTCTAAAAGCCCCAGTGCCCTCTTTCCTCTTTCTCCTTTGGGCACCCCATACATCTGGGCGGAGAAGATGAGGTTATAATAACAGGTTAGGTCCGGGTAGAGGTTGGAGATATCCTGCACCACGCCGATGTGGGCTTTTACCTTTTTGGTTTGGGTCCGTAGGTCAAATCCCAGCAAGCGAGCTTCCCCCTCGGTAGGGGTGATCAACCCGGAAAGCATCCGCACTGTGGTCGTCTTCCCTGCCCCGTTGGGGCCTAAGAACCCGAATATTTCCCCCTCTTGCACGGAGAAATGGATATGGTTTACGGCGACTAAATCATCATATCTTCTGGTAAGACTGTGAACTTCGATGGCTTGCTTCACAGGTTTTCTCTCAACTCCCGCGGCCCTTCATAGCGCGGCAAGGCGGCAACCAAATAAGAGCCACAGATTAGACTGCTTTCACTGACAATCGGGGATCTTCCTATTAATTTTGAATAGATCGGGTTAAACCTTGATAGTTTCTAAGAATACTTCCAGTGCTTCCTCGGGGTTACCCGCAGCTTGCAACCTCTTTAGAACAGAAGGCCTACACAGGGTCCATTGCACCACTTGCACCATGCGGCGAAAGTTTCCCTTTTTACTGGGAGGGGTGATTATCAGGACAACGAGATCAACTGGGTGGCTTTTTTTTGAGTAATATCCAATTCCCTCCTCAAATCGTTCAAAGAACATCTTGGGCATAGCCACCGCGTTGCTGAGCACCCGAAAGACGACGGTGCAGCAGTCGGTAGGGGAGGGGTGCATAATCTCCTGCCGAAAACACGCGGCTCAACTGCTTGATGTTCTCAATGGCTACGCACTCATTGGCCAACTGCAGCATAGCTACAATTGTCTCCAACTCCGAGCCAGCGGTGAGGTGTAGGTCGCTGTTTCTTGCGTTTATCCAAATTTTCACCCTAGCTATTTCCTGTTTTGATTTCTCCCTTAGGTTGAGTTCCCTTGCAATGACCTCTAATCCCCTCTTTTCTCTTTACGCTGGGTGGGTTCAATTAGAGTATTCACTTTACAAATCTCATCTCTATGCTTTGCCCTGTGGCAACCCCTTTCTCCCTTTTCCCTATCATCCCTGGGACCAAGCGATAGAACCAACTGGCCACGGGTATCTGAATCATAAAGCAACCAATCACTCTCAGTCCACCTCAGTGGGAGACCTCATTGCCTCCACGAAGTTCTGAGGTCGAGTGGGGATGACCATAATGAAGATCATTATGAAGACCAGGGGCAACACCAGAGCCTTCAGGTGATGAGCTATGATAGGGAATGCCGCACCGAAAACAAAACCTACCACAATGGACAATATAACCCAAAGGGTCATATAGCCCCGGAAGATCTGGTTAAATCGCTGGAGTGACATCTCTCCTTTCCTCTGTGAGGTGGGATACCACCGTATTGGGTTGCCTCTAATTCTCTTCCTTTCCCCTCTCTAACTTGGCAAGCCGCTCCTGGGATTCGGCTAACTGTCGCCTGAGAGCTGCTATCTCCTCCTTCAACCTGGAGAGCTCATTCCCCTCGAACTCCCCTGTGGGGGGGTTTACCTCTTTCCCTTCCTGATGGGTCTGGCTTTCATCACAAGGCTTTGCCCCCTGAATTTTCTCATCCAAGTAAGCCTCAACCACATCTTTAGCCTTCCCGCTGACTTTGGTGATCGGCTCGATGCCAAATTCCTGGAAGGACTGCATAGCCCGGTAGCCCATACCTCCGGCAATGATCACCTGTGCCCCTTGGCTATTGATAAAGCTGGGGACCTGGCCTGGCTGTCCGTGTTCAGCGTAAAAGGGATTGGCCACGGACCTAGCCCTTTTGATCTCCTTTCCTTCCACATCCACCAGTATGTAGTAAGGGCAGCGTCCGAAGTGGTAGCTTAAGACGGCATCCAACCCCCGAGCATCGTCAGTGGCAACTGCGATACGCATTTTCTTTTCCTCCTTTGGTTAAAGCTGTCAAATTGAAAAGGGCAAAGTTAAAGATCATTTGCTCAAATTATGCGATAAACACCGAATGACCCCGAAATCATCGAAACATAAGTAAAATAAAGGCTTACAAAAAATGGCGTTTCGGCTTTGATGCATAATCTGGGATTTCTGCCTCCATCCTGTTGAGTTTACATCTTGACTTTTAAGCTGCAATTCGCCCCCGACCCATGTTTTGCTCGCGGTTTTCCGTCTATGAGCCATTCAGGTGGTGTTCAATATTTCCCGCAATCTGGGTGAAAGCCTGAGCCATTTCACCTCCCTTATCGGCTAAGACCAAGGGCTGTCCTCTATCTCCAGCCTTACGTGTCTCCACCCAAATGGGGATCCTCCCTAAAAACTGGACTCCCAATTCCTGGGCCATTTTCTCGCCCCCACCTGAGCTAAAGAGATCGATCGGGTAGCCGCATCGCGGACAGCGGAGTCCGGCCATATTCTCCATCACTCCAATGTGGGGCATCTGCAGTTTCCGTGCCATATACACCGCGCGGCGGGCATCCAAGAGGGCCACATCCTGTGGTGTGGTCACCCGAAAAAGAAGTTTTTAACCGGTCAAAATCTGGTAAAGATATACCTGTGTCGTTCAGCGGTTTCCTTAAGGACCTCCAAAGCGGCATCCAATATGCTGAAGATGCGCTCATCGGCCACTGAGTAATACTTGTTTACCCCTTCCTTGCGCGAGATGATCAGTCCCACGCTCTTCAAAATGGCCAGATGGCGGGAGACAACGGAGATATCCACCCGCAGCTTAGGAGCGAGATCACAGGTGCACTTTTCCCCTTCGCGCAGCAGCTTGAGGATGGCGATTCTTTGGTCACAGGCCAAGGCGGCGAAGAGGCGGGTTCTGGGATCCTCCATATACTTTTGGAACTTTCCCCATCCTCTGACCCTCCATAGTTTTCCTGGCTTAGGTGACATTTTAATTCCCTTTTTGCATAATCGTGCAATAATGTAATAAAGCCAAAATGGCTTGTCAAGGAGTTTTTTTCGGCTTTTTGGGAAAAATTTAACGGAAGGAGCTGCTGAGGTTAAAGCGTGAGAATAGTTCACAAATCTGAGAGGGCGCATCATTAAGGGGATGCCCACTGAAAAGGAGGGGACAGACATAAATGCCTATTCCGCCAATAAATCTATTCCATTATCCTTAGCCCGACCTATCCATAAATTCGGAGTAATACCTAAGCATCGTGAGGAGCTTTTAATCGTAGAGACCCCGATTTATCGGAGTCCGAGGGAGCGGACAGACCTCCCGACCCCTTGCGGCAGTCGGGACAAGTTCCGGTCTGTTCCTACACGAGAATACAGAATCCCGCTGATCCCAAGAGATTACCTCAATCCGCTATCAATTTATGAATAATTCAGGATAGAGGGACAAATTGGTGGTTGAGGAGGACCAGCACTGAAGTGTAGCAGGTGGTAGAAGCGCCCTTCTGCCACCTTTTCCTTCGCGTCAGATAAGGAAACTGAGAGTTCAGGTTGGGTCTCTTTATCTCATCTTTTTTTGGGGGGGTTATCACTTACAATTCTGCCAGATCTTCTTTTCTTGACAAAGATTTTCAGGTTCCTTTGGGTAGAAGATTGCTACCACACTTAGTGAGGTAACGGATTAAAGCCCTAACAATCCCGGCTAAAGCCGGGTAGAAAGTTCCACCGCACTTTAGTGTAGATCTTAAGGCAATGACTAAGGCCTAATCTCTAATGACGAAAGGGTTTAAATCCTTGGAACCCTGAGAACTACGTGCTACGCGATCTACGATATTATTTGGTTGCGGCTTTGCTGCGCTGCGGATTTTGAGGTATTATAGCTCGTGAAACCTTGCCAGATGTCTCCGGACGGTCCGAGGAAATGCCTGAGAGAAAGAGCGGAGTTTAGAGAGATCCAAATTTTCCCAATTCCATTCATTCAAGGTTGGTTTCAACCCATTTTGCCTCTGGAGGTAGACAAAGTCTAAGGCGGCCTTCTCCGGCCAGGCCAGGGGGAACCCATCTTTGTCCCGGTAGCCGAAAAAAAGCTCTGATTTTAAGTGAGAGTAGATGATTTCACCAAGGCCGGTATGGAAGGTTTTAGTCTTGTTCAGCGTAACACAGGTCACCAGATAAGGGATCTGCTCTGAGACCCCATATAGAGAGAGGGCCGATTCCAAGGAGATATAAGAGGGTGGGTAAAGAATACTGGCCACCTTTTCCAAGCTGGGCGGAATAAAAGTATTAGCATAAATTCCATTCGTCAATTTGAGGAGAATCCCCTTCCCTTTAAGACGGTGGAGGGCACGATGTAGAGAAGAGGCGGAGAGCTGAGAGATTCTTAGTAGCTCAGAGAAGCTGTAGGTGGACTTTCCTTGCCGGAGGAGATCTACCCACCTGACTTGTGTCCAAACCTCTTTCATTACCCCTCCTCCTGCGATGAGAGGGCATTGATTGCCTGTATCATAACCCGCATTGCCGCTTGCCTAATAGCATCATAGCCCTTTCCCTTTAAGAGGCGGCGATACTTTTTGGGAAGGTATCTTTGCATCTCAGCGGTCAGGGGCTCAGTTCCGTAAGCAGTTAACTTTCGTTTCCACCTGGAATGCGATCCAACTACCTGATAATCGCGGAACTTCTTCTCCACCAAAGGTAATTCTACTGGGGTGTCCAGAACCTCCGAAAGGTACCACAGGTCAAAGAGATCTCGCCCCTTGATGTAGGGACGCCCGGCTACAGCAGCAACCTTCTCAGCCAAGAGTTCCTTCGCTGAGAGGCCATTTATCAGAGGATGCCGCCCCAGCAAGTCCAGATCGGAACGCACCGCCAATGCCTGGGATTCATAAGTTGGATAGTGGGCAAACTCCATCTTTACTCGGAAAATTTGCTGCTGACCTTTGGGTTGGAAGCGAAACCAAAATGCACAAATCTTACCTTTGGTTGTATCAGGCGGAATCCGCCAGTCACCCCGCCCCTGACCCAACAATTGGATGGTGATCTTCTCAATGCGTGATTTTGAACGGGCCACTAACCGTTCTGCCAGAGAGCGGTCAAGCTCTTTGCCTGCGAAGTCCAAATCCTCTGAATAGCGATATCCTCCATAGAGCAGATGAATGCCAGTGCCCCCTTGTAAGGACATTGCTTCGCTCTCCGGAAGGGCAAAGAGGGCATCTAAACTTGCCAGATGCAGTACCTCAACCACAACGGTGTTGATGGGGAGTCCTTCCTTAACTGCTTTTTCCTTGAGGATTGGCCACAGCATCATATTTCCCTATGCGGACAGTTTAGTCCATTTTCGGAAATGTAATTAAAAAAGTTGTTGAGGTCAAGCCGAAATCTTCCCCCCAGATGGAAAATAGGGACACCCCCCATTTTTTGGCAACCCAATCTGACAAGTTTGCTGACCTCTTGGACCTTAGAATCTGAAAGGGGATAGATTTGGGGTAAGGATCTTTTCGTCCCCTTCTGGTTCAGGAGGGCCTGCACTAAGGTGCGGTAGCATCGCGGGAGGCGGTTTGGCCATCAGATGGGATACCGGAGGGCTGGCGAACCTCAATTTTCCATCCTATTTGAGCAATCCTCTGACCACGGTTTCCACCGCCTGGCTTTCGCTCAGTCCCCTGGCCATCAAGGTCTGCACCTGTTTTTTGTCCACGCTGCCGATGGCTGCTTCATGGGTAAGCTTAGCCGTGGAATTTACTACCTGCAACAGGGGCACTGCCCGGGCCTGGGCTTCATTGCCCTGGATTATCTCTAAACAGTCCACATGCCCCCGCGTATGGGGGCCATTACCAATGGCTTCACCTAAGACCTCGCTTTGTGCCCGTTCGGAGACGACTATCCTGCTCTTCACCAAGCCGCGTGACCAGGGACCGTTCAGGTAGACGGACTCCTTCACCTTGATTTTGTCTTCCCCTTTTCCATAGACCTTTGTTTCCAGATCGCAGACTGCTTTTTCCTCCAGTTCCGCCTTTAAATCCAAATCCAGGATTCCTACCCTGCCGGTCACCAATTTAAACTGGTTGTTGAAGATGCCTCGTTCCTCAATCTTCACCGCTGTTTTGGGGACAACTACTATCCCTCCCTCCGGACCGTGGAAGTGGGTCTCCGAATAGGTCAGCTCCGCCCCCTGACCTATATGCATGGTTGCCTCCATAAGATGCCTCACCTGGAGGGCATTGGGGAAGGAGCAGTGGGCCAAGAAATTTATCTTTGCCCCCTCTCCAATTTCAAATTCTGAGCTAATCTCTTGCAGTCCCTCCTGGGGGATTACGCCGAAGCAGAGGTGCACGGGAAAGGCCACCTGGGTTCCCGGCTCCACGATCACCCGGGCCCGCACACCGGTTTCCGTTTCCTCACTTTCGATCCTCACCCCAGGAATGGAGTTGGAAGCTAAGACTTTGTTTCCGCTAACCACTAAACTGGCGAAATTTTTGTCGATGAGGGCAGTGGCGTCACCGCCGCTCTGGGCATAGGCCTTGGCGATGGCCTCAAACTCCTTGCTGTAATCAAACATTTTTTATCAATTCCTCCTCTGGTTCGTTGATGTGGGAACAGGTCTCGCAGTGAATGCTAAAAAATCTGGCCATCTCCTCTGAGCTGCCGGTTCGCAGGACCTTTCCCGCACAGAGACAGGTTGCCCGATCCGCAATGCGCGCCACCCTTTCTTGATGGGTGATCAGGATAACAGAGCTTCTCTCTTTGCTGAGAATCCGGATAACCTCTATTACTTGGTTGAGAGAGGGAGCATCAATTCCGGAATCCGGCTCATCAAGGATGGCCAATTTTGGTTTCATAGCGAGCACAGAGGCCAGTTCCACCTTCTTTCTCTCTCCCCCACTGAGACTCTGGTCCACCGGGCGACTTAGGTAGAGGGAGGGGTCCAATCCCACTCTCTCCAAACAGGTGGTGGGGGAGAGGGTGCTCTTTGCGTCCCCTTGACTTAGGTGTAGGTATTCCCGCACGGTAAGCCCTTCAAAGCGGGCGGGTTCTTGCCAGGCCATAGTTATCCCTAACTTCGCCCTTTGGGAGATGGGGAAATCGGTAATATCTTTGCCCTCAAGGATGATCCGACCGGAGGTAGGGCGATAACCATTTAGCCCCATAAGCACATAGGCCAAGGTGGACTTTCCCGTTCCATTGACCCCTAAGATGGCGTGGATCTCCCCCCGCGATATTTTGAGGTTGACCTCCTTAAGAATGGGCTCTCCATTGAGGCTTAGCGAGACATCTTCAATCTGTAACATAGTTCAAACCTCCAGGTATTTCTTGCTTTTTTAGGGCCAGGAGTTGTGGTTTCACCCTCACCCGTTTGATCACGCTGGGCAGGAAACCTGGTTTGCTCAGGGCATAACGGTCAAATCTTCGCAAACCAAACAGGGATAGGCCCAAACCAGCGAGGCCAAACAGATCTCCCCGAGAAGGGGAACCAGGGAATGGGGAAAGTGGGGGTAAGGGATGAAGGCGGAAAGGGTCCCTCCCCAGAGGCCAAGCAAGGGTAGGCCGAAGACCAAGGCCACAGTGAGGAGGAAATGGCGGGAGGACATCCCCAATTGGACAAGTTCGTTGGGCTGCGCACCTGTCCGATCATCCACCCAAACCTCTAATGGCTGCAGCTCAGAGGGGAGAATCTGCAGATGGCAATGGGCACACATCATCAAACGGATGGCCCTTACCTTGACCTGGCCATCTTTTACATCGATGATTTCTATGGGATCTTCGGTGACAATCACGTCATACAATTTAGCATAATTTGAAAGGGAAGCAAGTAAGAATTGATCTGACATTGGCCAATCTCAGGACGTCCACCCTCTTATTGGACAGGTTTTTCGATCCTCTCCTTGGTCCACTCTTGCCTTTTTCAAGCCAAAGCTACATTTCGGGGTTCACTGTATGAAGTCATCATCTGGGCCTCAGGGTTTTATCACTTGACTACCTTAATTTTTTCGCTATATTGGAGCGTTTGTGCCCACCCCAAATTTATACCATGTTTTGGTGATGTAAAGGAGGTGAAAAAGATGGCAAAGCACGCAATCTGTCACATTGAATGGTCTTCGACGGACTTAAAGCGGACGAAGGCCTTTTTTTCCGGCATGTTTGGCTGGAAGTTTCAGTCCTTTGGAGAGGATTATTTTTCCTTTGAGACTCCTGAGGGGCCAGGTGGAGGTATTATGAAGGTGGATAAAGTCCATCCTGGCGAGTCCCCCTATGTTTACATAGAGGTGGATGAGATCGAACCTTACCTTGAGCGCGCGAAGGAGCTTGGGGGTG
This sequence comes from uncultured Gemmatimonadota bacterium, assembly GCA_964626665.1. Taxonomy (GTDB): domain Bacteria; phylum SM23-81; class DAOVCL01; order DAOVCL01; family DAOVCL01; genus DAOVCL01. The sequence continues at coordinate 51,878 of CAZVGK010000024.1, forward strand.
GGGTTGCCGTCCCCAAGACGGAGATCCCCACTGTTGGCTGGTTCGCCCATCTTACGGATCCAGACGGCAGCGTCGTTGGGCTTTTCCAGGGAGGTAAACACGAGTAAGCTGAAGGGAAGATGCCACGCATTGCCTAACACCGGGGTTGCCGACTTCGCTACGCTTCCTTCAAATTGCCTTCGGCGACCCCGGAGACGTCACACAAAATTGCCAATGATTTACTGTCAGGAGTGGAACGGATAGAAGCGATAATTTGAGTCCAACAGCCCCACACAAAAATGCCCTAATCTGCAATTAGCCGTTGGTTTTAGCTACCGAATTCACAAAATCCCTTGACACAAAAGGATTAAAATCATATCCTCCAATTACAGGAGCTACCTATTCGGCGAGAATTGAAGGGAACTTATATGCTTAAACCCTTAACGATAACACTTCTTCTTTTGTGTTGTATTCCAAGTATGGTGTTAGCTCAAGATAACGACTTTGGCTTAGGCATAATTCTTGGGGAGCCAACCGGGGTGAGCGCTAAACTTTGGCTGAGCAGAAGATCGGCTGTCGACGGAGCCATTGCCTGGTCGTTTGTGGACACCGATCATCTGCATTTGCATGGGGATTATCTATGGCACAATTACGAAATTATAGACATCGAAGAAGGTAAGCTTCCCATCTACTACGGAATTGGCGCTCGAATTCGTTTTGAGAACAAATCAGGGCATATAGTTCATTCCACAAAGAATAAATCAAGATTTGGTGTGCGTGGAGTTCTTGGTATAGAGTACATCTTTGCCACCGCACCCTTCGATTTATTCTTGGAATTCGCACCAATAATGGATTTGATTCCTGGTTCTGACTTTTCGCTCAGTGCTGCCCTCGGATTTCGCTATTTCTTCTAACAGTCACCGACCGGCAAGAAGGCAAAGCTGGGTGAGAAGTTTAGTGTTCACTGCTTGAGGCATTCTATTGCCACACATCTCCTTGAGGGTGGACAACACTTGGAGTATATGGCCGATCACTTAGGACATAAGAATATCCAGAGCACGGCCATCTATGCTAAGATCACTAAGAGAAGAGAGAGGAGATCTTTAAGAGAATGGAAACCTCTCCAGCTATTGCCGAGATTTGAAAGAAAAAATACAAGGGGAGAAAGCTGGTTTTCTGTGATGTTTGGGTTTAAGTATAGTTGTGAAAGAACACGATTTTTAGGTACTCAGGGATTCCGTTTTTCAAAAAAGAAATTAAATATTGAAAATGCAAATTATTTTCTATCTCATTGCAAAATTGCGATATTTCCTATCTTTAAGCATTTTCAATGTTTATTTTGAAGACCCAAAAGTGGAATCCCTGGTACTCAAATATAATTGGTCGCCATAGGTTTTAGAATCAGTGAAACGTTACCGCGTTACAAAGTTTGAATTTGATACAAGAGCCAATGTCCTGGGGATTAAAATCCGCGATGACTGGAAGGAGCAAGTTAAGGAGCACTGGCGCTTCACCAAGCGGAATATCAGGCAGTCAATTCTCCAGGAGTTTGGCGTCGTTACGGCTGAACAAAAGCTCCGTAATTTCGTAGACCTCGGTGTTGTTCCCTTTTCGGTAGTAGCATTTCACAACAAGTTTTTTCCGCAAGTTCGATCCTCTTTCATTGTCGGCTCGTACTATCCCGCACTCACTGGGGTATGCGCTTTAGGCGAGAGGATTCTCAATCACCTTATTATACGACTTCGAGAATATTACCGCAACACCAAAGAATACAAGAAGGTATATCGCAAAGATTCGTTCGTCAATTGGGAACTCGCTATTGACACGCTCGAATCTTGGGATGTTTTACTGCCGGAGGTCATCTGCCTATATCGTAAGCTCAAAGAGTTGCGCAATAAAGCTATTCATTTCAATCCTGAGACAGAGCAGAATGACAGAGAATTAGCACTCGAAGCCATACGCATCCTCTCAAAGATTATTGCCAAGCAATTCAGCTCTTTCGGTGGACAGCCCTGGTTCATTCCAGACACCAGGGAGATTGGTTTCATTAAGAAAGAGTTCGAGAGCAACCCTTTTATAAAAGAAGTTTACCTTCCTAACTCAACGTTGTTAGGTCCCCTACACAAGACTCGGTATGATGGCAGTCGTGTTGTCTACGAAGACATCGAATATGGAGGCGAAGAAATTACTGATAGTGAATTTGCCAAGATGTTTCGTGCGGGACATGGGAGCTAGCAAACGCATATAGCGGACCGCACGAACTGCAGCAGTTGAGAGAAGAAATCTCTCAAGTGGAACATTATAAAGGGAGGTCTAGATGAAAACGAATTTTCTGGTCTTAGGAACTGTTACTCTATTTCTATTATCTTGTGCGGGTTCAATGCAGGTTAGAAAGGAGCAATCAACCTTCTATCAGGATCACTCTTTTGATGAAGTGTGGAATGCTTCTATTAAAGCAATAAGAGACATAGGATTTACAATCAAAAACATGGAAAAAGAAAGTGGCTTTATTTATGCTGAAGGGGGGAGAAACGTTTGGACCCAAAATGAACCTCCACAGTTAAACGTTACTATTACATTAGTATCGGCTATTACCAGAATGAAGGGAATTAAGTGATACCTAGTT
>CAZVGK010000025.1:0-54455 GCA_964626665.1 uncultured Gemmatimonadota bacterium
CTTCTGCAGTTTCGGGCTCTAGGCTTTAATATACAAGGGACAAGTCTTTAGACTTGTCCGAGGGAGCGGACAGACCTGAAGGTCTGTCCCTACACGATAATACAGAATCCAACTGATCTCGGAGATTACCTCAATCCGCTATTAGTTTATGAATAATTCAGGTCATAATCCTCCTTATCTTTTTTTCTCTTCTCAATTATCCCAAGAAATCCAGGTAAAATAATTACAGTTGTTAAAAAGCAGGCTCCCACGCCTATAAAGAGAGACTCACCAAACCATGCCCAAGCTGGGAATACGGAAAAGACCATCGAGCCAAAAGCCAGCATGGTAGTGAGCGAAGTGAGCAGAATGGCTTTCCCTGTGCTGGAAAATATGGTTTTGATTTTCCCTCTTCCTTCATGCTGCCAGCGATGCATGATGTGGACACCATCATCAATGCCAGTACCAAATGTAATTCAATTTTACCTTGACCTTTACATTTATAATTATTACATTTCTAAAAAATACTATTGATAACATCCCTAAGATAGGACTGATTATGCAATTATCGACTCAAACAACGACGACCATACCAAGTTCTTTAGCTCGACTTTTTCAGGAGTACGCATTTGAAAGTATAGATATTAATCTGCATGCCGATACAATTATCGAACGTACCCTGGAGATGGGCACATGGGAAGAACTGCACTGGTTGTTTCACAATTATGGTGTGCAGCGAATTAGTGACTATCTACGTCGATTTGGCCATCGACGACTTTCAAAAATATCCTTCAATTACTGGTGTAAGCTCTTGCGTATCAAAAACTTCCGTCATTCACCCTGGCCAGAGATTCGCAATGATGTATGGAGACCTTAATCATGCAACCTCACTGGGAAGTATTGACCCGCGAAACAGAAAAACTATATAAGGCTGTCGCCAGATTACCGTTTATATCAGAATTCTATTTAGCCGGAGGAACAGGTCTTGCATTGCAAATCGGTCATCGTTTCTCAGTCGATTTGGATTTTTTTGGCGATTTACCTGAGGCTGTAGATCAAGAACAACGCAAAGCAATCTTGAATATCTTAATGAATGATCCTTCACTAATGGTGACCTGGGATAAAGATGGAACTTTTGTGGCACATTGGCGAGGAGTGGGTGTAAGTTTTTTTCGATTGGATCGGCATCCTCTCACGAAACCTCCGATTTCGATCGGCGGCATTCAAGTTGCTACTGTTGAGGAGATTGGGGCAATGAAGTTAGCAGCGATACTTTCCAGAGGTAACCGCAAGGATTATATTGATTTGTATTTTATCCTGCAACAGACAACCCTTACGCATCTATTCGAAATTTCTGCAATCAAATATCCCTACAACGCGGCTTTCCCCATCTTTGCTGTCCGAGCACTCGCTTATTTCGACGATGCCGAGTCTGACCCCATGCCACGTATGATTAGGCCGGTTAAATGGGAACAGATTAAGGCCTATCTTGAAAAACAGGCTATTGACATTGGCCAGAAACGATTGGAATTAGAAAAATTATGGCCTAAAAAATAGGGACACTTCCCATTTTTAATCTACAAATCCTGTAGCCTTTAATAGGCTGTTCCCCTATACAGAGGATTACCGGAGATATTGGGATAGATTATCCTTACCTACTCGATGGGGAAACAACCAGCCACACGTATTCCTTGGAGGTCTCTCTCTAAGGGGGAGAGGGATTTAGGAGAATATTTGAAAAGGAATTGATGGCGCAGCCACTTGGTATACCGCGGGGAAAAGCCTGAAAAATTATGAGAAGGGTCCCTATTCAATACCAGCGAAGCTTCTCTATCTATCCTCTGCTTCCGAAGATCTTGGTTCCAATCCTGACGATGTTTGCCCCCTCCTCTATGGCCACCTTATAGGAGTTGGTCATCCCCATTGAGAGGTATCTGGTCTCTACCCCGGGGATCTGCAGGGATTTTATCCTTTCAAAGACCTTTTTGGTCTCCACAAAATAGGGCCGGGAATCCTCCGGGTCCCCAAACATCGGCCCCATAGTCATTAGCCCCATAACTTTTAAATGGGGATATTTTGAAATATCCTTAATAAGATCTTCTGCCTCCTCTGGCAGAACACCCGCCTTCTGGGGCTCCCTGCCGCTGTTTATCTCCACTAAAACCGGCATAACCTTTTTTAGAGGAGCACATCTTTTCTCGATCTCTGCGGCGATCTCCAGGGAGTCAACCGTCTCTATCATATCAATAAACCGCACCAACTTTCTGATCTTGTTTCTTTGAGGACGACCGATGAAATGCCACTTTACTCTATCCCCAATCACTTGATATTTGGCTTCCGCCTCCTGGGCATAGTTTTCTCCCACGATCTCAATCCCAGCCTCGACAGCCTCCCGGATTTCCTCTGGGCTCCTTTTCTTTGCTGCCGCCACCAGGGTAACCCCTGGAGGCAACTGGGAGAGTATCGCCCGCACATTCTCCTTTATCCCCATTATCCTACCTCCGGCTCATAATATCTTGCTCCCTCAAAGCTGCGCATCCTCACCTTCCCCTTCTCCTCCAAGACCTGGAGATATTTTATTACCTCATTCTCGTGCAGGCCCAAGGAATGGGATATGTCGGTGAGGGTAACCGGCCTTCTATGAACTAACTCTAAGATATCCCCCTCTATATCCTGAACATAGGCCTCTTCCCTCTTTCCCTTAAACCCAGCGATGATCTCACATCTCTGATCAAAGAAAGCCCTTATCCTCTCTAACTCAGGGGTAGTGAGGGGGTGGGCATAATCCTCACTGGGTGGTCTGACCACAGTGTTCAGGTGGACCTTATGTGGCTGCATTTCCTCCACTATCTTTACCATCTTTTCAATCTCTTCCTGGGTATCATTTATCCCCTTGACCAGCATTATCTCCAGCCATATCCTTCCCTTAAATTCCCTGCTGAACTGCAAAAGTCCTTGAGTTATCTTCCCCATATTTAAGGAGGGATGAGGCCTGTTTACCCTCTCCAGCGTTTCCTGGGTGGCTGCATCCAGGGAAGGGACCACCAGATCGGCGGCCAGAAGTTCCTCCCGGAGATCCTCCTTGAAGAGGAGAGAGCCATTAGTGAGCACGGCCACGGGAATATCAGTGAACTTCTTTGCCTCCTCGATCAGCCAGCCAATCCTTGAATGGAGGGTAGGCTCTCCTGAACCGGAGAAGGTGAGGTAGTCTATCCTCCCCTTGGTGGCCAGGGCCTCCTTTATCTGGGAGAGGACCTCTCCCGGGGGGACCCATTCCTTCCTCTCCACTGTCTTATCAGTTGTCCTTCCCAGTTGACAATATACGCAGTCGAAGCTACAGGCTTTGTAAGGAATAAGATCAATTCCCAAGGAGAAACCCAGCCTGCGGGAGGGGACGGGCCCATAGATATGGCTGAGGGTCAAGGGCTTGTTTATCTGCGGGATCTCCTGCGGTCTTTCGCCCCCTCTCCTTCTTTCCACCAGGTCAAAGAGATGAGGGAAGAAATTAGTCAATTCATTCATAAAGTCTGCTATGGGCTCTATCTCCGTCACCACAGGTTGGAATTTGGTGTTGTCCCGGATCTCAGTGAAATTTGGGCTCATCCTTCTCCCTACGAAGAGGTCACAGTCCTGGAGTGTCTCCGTAATTGCCTTTCTCTTTACAGGATCTGCATGCTTCCTCTCCTGAGGGGATCTGTTCACCCGCTTTTCAATCAGTCTGTAATTGCCGTTTTCCCAAAGCTCATAGATATAGAAGATTTCTGCCATACCTAAGTGAGTGGGGGAGATGTTTGTTCCCTCCTTTGAGCCGAGGGCAATCCTTAACTTCCTCATCTGATCACCTCCTCAATCCTTTCTTGATTGTGGGTTAACTAAGAACAAGCTAAAGGTTTCACCTCTTACTCTATGACTACCCTCCTCCCGCATCCCAGGGGACATTGTTGTAGAGAATGGTGAAGGAGGAAGGTGAGCTAAGGGCAAGAGCTACAAATAGATATAGAAAAAACATTTCCGCTCCTTTCAAAGAAAGTCAGTTGTAGGGACCCCGAACTATCGGAGTCCGAGGAGAACGGAGGGACATCCCGACCTGCTTACTCCATGTCGGGACAGGTTCCTGTCTGTCCCTACAAAGCAAATACGTAAAGCTTTAAATCGGATAAAGATATGCCAATTCGTTATCAATTATGGATAATCCAGGCCAGCCAACCCAGGGCAGCAAAGCTGCAAAGAATTCAAAGAAGGCATAAAGGTCGCGCGATGTGCTTTTTTAGCATTCTCTCCGCCTACTTTACGAACTATGAGGTTACTTATGGGAAACTCTGCTCCGAAACAATATCTTGCCAAATTGTGATACATAATAAAAATCTGCTTTCGCCTGCCCCTATTTTTCAAAAGGCCTTTTCCAGCGCCTTCCGGAAACAGCCAAAATGGAGTTCTGGTTGCTCGTCTTTGTTGAAAAACCTTGTATCATCGGCATCATCGCCCGGTTGCAATTCCCCTCCGGTTATCTCTACCAGGTAGACAATGACCAGGACTTCACCATATACCCTCGTCCTCTCTAAGTAGACCCCAAGAAGCCGTTTGATCATCCCCTCCATCCCTGTCTCCTCCTTTAACTCCCGCAGACAGGCCTCCTCAGGTGTCTCCCCCGCCTCCACAAAGCCGGAGGGTGGTGCCCAACTCCCCTTGCCTGGTTCCCTTCCCCTTTTCACTAAGAGGATCTTTCCATCCATTATGCCAATGGCCCCCACGGAGGGGAGGGGGTTTTTGTAGGCTATAAACCCACACTGTGGGCAATATCCCCTCCTCTTCCCATCGATCTCGCCGCTTTGGAGGGGGGTTCCACAGAGGGGGCAAAATCTATAGTCCCTCATCTCCACCTCTTAAATCCAAGTGATGCTAAGAAGCTCTCATCGGCCTCCCCGCTAAAGAGGTGTGCCTTATTTCTCTTGGTATCCGAGGAACCAAACCCCTGCACAGGTATCTTTAACCTTTGCTCTAAGTTCTCGGCCACATCCTCCTCCTCGGCCTCTCCGGTCCAGACATCATTTATGCTGCCATAGAGAAGGAGGTAATCTATATGCCAGAACCTCCTCTTTTTCTCCCTCAAATGCCTTTCGATCCTTTGCCTTAAATTTTTCTTAGCAGAACCGACATAGAGATAACAGCCCTGGGGAAAGCGAAACCTCCCCAACTTGCCTATGCGGATCGTTTCCCCCCTCTCCAGCCATATCTCCAAGATGTAGGTCTTGTCCACCTCACTCCTCCTCGATCAATTGGGCTCTTCCCCCCACATACCTCCCTAAGGAGACGTAAGAACCCCCCACATAGAAGATGGGATTGAGAAGTCCCTTCTGTCTCGGTAAGTTTTTTATATACAGTCCACTGGCCACCCTGATGCAGAGCGGAACTCCGACGATTATCACCCTCTCCTCGCTGACCTCAAGCATCTCCTTAAGCTTACACTCAATATGGGCGCTGCATTCCTTGATCGATGGTGGATTTACCTTTAAGGAGGGAAGGGGGGTGAGCCGGGCCTTGGCGAATTCGTCTATCTGAGGGGGGAACCTGATCGCGGTAATCCTCAGCTTGTCAATCAACTCACCGGAGGCGAGGTTAAGGACAAATTCCTCGGTCTCCTTTATGTTCCTATAAGTATCCCGGGCCTTATCAGTGCCTATGGCAAAGATCAGGGGGTGGTAGGAGACGGGCATCACCATACCATAGGGGGCGATATTCCTTACCCCCTTCTTATCCACCGTGGATATGAGGTAGACGGGGAGTGAAGGCGAGCTAATGTTATAATCCGAGAAGGGGATCTCAATCTTCATATCTCGATAACGCTCCCTACTCCGGTCAACATATAATCCTCCCTATACTCCTCCCGAAAGAGCCTGAAGGCTGGCTCCCCCGTGCAATGGGATGGCGCCACCTTCTTTACCCCCGCCTCCCTAAATCTTCTGATTACGCCCTTGATAAACGATTCCTCATATCCGCCCAAGTGAAAACCGCCAATCACCAGATAGATCTCCCCTTTGGTTACCTCCTTTGCCCTGGTCACGATATTGGCCACATTGGAATGGGAACATCCCGTAAAGATAACCCAGCCCTTGGCCGTATTCACCAGAAGGGACTGCTCCTCTATGGTTGTCCCCATCTTGCCAGTGGAAAGAACCCCCTCGGTTAACTTCTGAGGTTGGTCGGAGACAACTTCTCTGTAATCCTCGAACATAGAGGCAAAGGATGACAGGATGTATATGGTTATATCTGGGTTCTCCCTTAAGAAAGCCCCTGCTCCCCCCGTGTGATCCCAATGGGAGTGGGAGAAAAAGAGGAAATCGACAGATTTGGGATCTATGCCCAAAGCCTTCATATTGGAGAGGAGAATATCCCCATCTGCCCCTGTGTCGAAGAGTATCTTCTGGGGGAACCCCTCGATATAGGCCGAAAACCCCCAATCGGGCTGAAGCCTATGGTCGAAAGGGACGTTATTAAAGGTTATGGTTGCCTTCATCGTTCCTCCTATGTAATAATCCCCAAATTGCATAAACCGCGGGTGAACCCCGTTAAGTATACTTTCGTATTTCGCGGGGTGAACCCCGTTAAATAAAAACCATCTTAAGAATACAATGATGCCTATTTCTAAATTATTTCACGGGGTGAACGCAGATTTTCACAGATCATATAAGAACCTTCAAGAATATAGGCTTTCACCTTTCAGGTGAACAACGGGTTTAAACTCATTTTTTGTGAGTTTCTAATGATAAAGGCATGGACTTTAGTTTCAGTTTTAACTCTCGCTCAGAGGGCAATGCTAATTTGTATTTTGAAGCAAATATCTTGTTGCTTAGCCCTCCTAAGACATACTTCGCAAAAATCTCGTCCTTCCTGGCACAGAGGATAAGACCAATGGGGTCATTTTCTCCCTCCGTTTTTTCATTCTCCTTAAAATAGTTAAGATAAAAATTCATCTGCCCTATATCAGAATGGTCAAGTTCACCGGTTTTCAGGTCTATTAAAACAAAGCACTTCAGGATACGGTTATAGAAAACTAAATCAATGTAATAATGGCGGTTGGTAATTGTTATTCTTTTCTGACGAGCAACAAAGCTAAATCCCTTGCCCATCTCGAGGAGGAAAGACTGTAACTTATCAACAATTGCCTCTTCAAATTGAGTCTCAGTGTAAGACGCTTCTTCTTTGAGATTAAGAAATTCCAGAATGTAAGGGTCTTTGATAGCATCCTCTGGCCTTTCTATTATCTGTCCTCTCTTTGCCATTCTCATTAGGGTTTCAGTATCCTTACTCAGAGCCAACCGTTCAAAAAGCATTGAGTTAATTTGTCTCTTCAATTCTCTCACAGACCAGTTATTCTGAACTGCTTCTTTCTCATAAAAAGAACGAGCAAGGGGCTCTTCTACTTTTAGAAGTTCACAGTAATGAGACCACGATAAGATTGGTTCAAATTTGGTAGACAGCGTCTGGCTTTTTCCCTCTTCCACAGATTTGGCAGACAGTGTCTGCCAAATTGGAAAGTTGAGATAGAATGCCCTCATATTCCTCAAATTTCTTTCTGAAAAACCCCTCCCAAATCTGGCAGTCATGTCTGCCGAAAGTTTCTTAAGTAAATTTTCGCCATAAGCTGCTCGCACCTTACCCTTCTGTTCAAACTCTACAATCTCACGACCAATCTCCCAGTATGCTAAAACTTGGGTCCGATTTATCTGCCTGACCACATTATTTCTTGCCTCAACAAGAACTTTAGCAATTCTATCAACTAAATCAGGATAAGTTGATACACCTATAGCTTTATTCATAGATTTACCTTTAAAACCTTATTCGTATCATTTCCAAAAACATCCACAACTTTCACCATTATTTGCCTTTCCCTCTTTCCTTGCTCCTGATTGTTCCCTACTATATTCTCGCTACTATCTACTTATGTTTTGCCTCATATTCCACTTTTGGATTCTTCTTTGTCCTGAAACTTTGCCATTGGTTGTGGAATGTGTCCTCCTTGTAATTCCAATCTATTGCCCAGTAATCAATGAGTTCCCGCGAATCCTTTACTTTGCTGGAAATCTCAGCAAGTTCTGCCGTTGGGGGTATTTGGAAATCAGTGATCTTGAAGGTTACTTCGTTGCTTTTAATCTTTGTTTCAATCTCCAAATAGGAAACTTCTGCAAACCTCACATAAGGCAAGAGGGCTTTTTCTACAACTTGATCAGGAATTTTAAACAACTTCAAATCAAAACCAATAAGTGCAGACTTAATCTCATTCACAGAAGGAATTTGAACAAGTCTCAAATCAACCCCATTCTTTCTGGCCAATACTTTGGCAAGTTCATTCACCTCATAACTCCATTCCCAACCTAAGACATCTGCTTTGTCGAAGTTGTTGGCTCTACATTCGATTACCACCTTCTCAACCTCTTCCACTGTAATGGGAGCATTCAAAGGGCCTATATGGATTGCTTTTTCTCCTTTTCTTCCATGCAAATACCTAAAACCTCTTAAAGGTTGAGATTGATAGAGTTTGAGCATAAAGGTAAGATACTCATCCTGTTTTTCCTGCCAGTAAACGGTCTCGTAGTTACCGATGTTCCATATCTCAAAAGGTCTTGCGGGTTTACCATATTTCTTAGCTGGCATCTTATTCTATTCCTCCATTATTGAAAGCATTTGTTCCTTTAGGCGAGGCAAATCTTTTCTTATAGCGTTCCAGACTCTATCAAGTTTTACTCCAAAAAATCGTCATCTACATTTTTTCACCGCCTCACCAATTATTTCTAATCTTCTCACAACGGCATCTTGAGCTTGGCGCTTTGAATAAAATTCATCTTCTGAGAGGTTCTGGGTATATTCCTCTATTGCTAAGACACTTTCCCATATATCTTGTAAATAGAGTTTCATGTTCCTTTTCATAAGATAACCACCTCTTCACTCAGTATTTGTTCCTTGATTATTGGCTTAATTGTCGAATATTCTCCCAAATCAACCTTTTTGCCAAGGGCTTCTTCAAGTTCCAATTTTAAACCGACGAAGTCAAGTAAACTCATCCTGGCATCAATCTCCACCAAAATATCCACATCGCTATCTGCCCTTGCCTCCCCTCTTACCACTGAGCCGAAAATTCCAGCCCTTGTTATATCATATTTCTTAAAAACTGGCAGGATTTTCTTCTTAATCTCTTCTATATTCACCTTTTACCTCCCTCATTATTCAAAATATCCCTCACCTCTTCAAACTCAATGTTACCATTCCATATAACGGGTGGCAAATAAACGCAGTTCGTTGGAGGGAGCACGTGGGTTCACTCCTTAAGCAAATATGTTTAAGAAATAGCGGGGCCATTTATTCACTGGTCTTTTCTGCCACCAATACGATCTTTCCCGATGAGTTCGGAACGAATGAATCGCCGGTGAAATTACCAAAGATACCTCTGAGGTCAAGGCCGGCATTGCTCACCAGCTCCACCAATTCTTCAACAGGGTATAGCCTCTGATACCTCTCAAATGTGGGTTCACCATCTCCGTCTGTGAAGCGCAATTTTTCCCTCATCGCTTTGCGGTTGGGTAAAAGGTTCCGCCTTATTTCGATGGTTAATCCATTTCGATCCACCTGTTCAAGACCTCGAAAACTGTTCAGGATTCTGGTGCCATTTATGACGGCAATCACGAGTCTGGCTTCCGGTTTCAATGTTTTTGCCATCTCCAGAATGGTCCCTCGATTCTCGTAGTCATCTTCAAGAAAGCCAAAGGCATCCAGGGATGTAAGCCCATCAAACTTGCCCTGAAAAGGGATCCTTCTCACATCGGCAAGAACCCAATTTACAGGTAGCACCATCTCATTTGCAAGCCATTTTGCCTCAGAAAGGAGAACACCAGAAAAATCAAGTCCGGTAACTTTAAGGCCTTTTTTTGCAAAAGCTAAGCTATACCGGCCTTGCCCGCAGCCAACATCGAGCAGACTATTACCTTGGCCAATTTGAAGTAACTCCAGAATAAATGTGGCGCGTTCCTTCACTTTCTCATCGGATAGGCTAAGCCCCCACCTTCTTAGGTAGGCTTCATCGTAGTATCTCTTTGTCCACTCATTCATCTCTACTTTTGCTCTGTCTCCTCAATGCCACACCATTCCCTAACCCTTAACCACCTTCAGGAACTTCCTCTTCCCCACCCTGAGAATGATCTCCCCCCCTAAGGGGACCTCTAGATCAACATCCTCTATCCTCTCCCCGTTAAGGTATATTCCGCCACTTCTGATCATCCTCTTGGCCTCGCCCCCGCTGGAGAGAAGGCCAGTGAGCGTAAGAAGCCTTACTATCCAGATATTCGGTTTCTCCCATTTAAGCTGGAAAATAGGGATCTCCTCCGGGAGTCTCCTCCTCTGGAATACCCTCTCAAATTTTGCCTCCGCCTCCCCGGCTGCCTCCTGGCTATGGTAGAGGGAGACGATCTCAGAAGCCAGCCGTTTTTTGAGCTCCATAGGATTTCGTTGGGGGTCATTGAGTTGACCCCCTATCTCTGTGAGCTCTTGGGGAGAAAGGGGAAGAAGCAGTTCGAAGTAAGGGTAGATGAGCTCATCAGGGATGGACATCAGCTTGCCAAACATCTCTCCCGGTTCCTCAGCTACTCCTACATAGTTTCCCAGGCTTTTGCTCATCCTCCTCTTGCCATCCAGCCCCACCAGAACCGGCAGAGTTATAGTCACCTGAGACTCCTGACCATAGTCCTTCTGTAGGTCCCTGCCCACTAAGAGGTTAAACTTCTGCTCGGTAGCCCCGATCTCTACATCAGCCCTGATGGCTACCGAATCATAACCTTGCATCAAGGGGTAAAAGAGCTCATGGATGCTTATAGGGTTCCCCTGAGCGTAACGGTTGGAGAAGTCATCCCTTTCCAATATCCGAGCTACGGTATACTTGGCCCCCAACTTCATTATCTCCTCAAAGGACATCTGGGAGAACCACTCCCCATTGTAATGGACCTCGGTCTTTCCCTTGTCCACAACCTTGAAGAACTGATCCAAATAGGTCTGTGCATTAAGGGTAACCTCCTCATGGGAGAGCTGGGGCCTGGTCTGGGAACGGCCGCTGGGGTCCCCCACCATCCCGGTATAATCCCCCACGATGAGGATCACCTGATGTCCCAAATCCTGAAACTGCCTCAGCTTTCTTAGGCCTATGGTGTGGCCAAGGTGGATGTCGGGAGCGCTGGGGTCAAACCCTTGTTTCACCCGCAGTGGCCTGCCCTCCTGGAGGGATTTCTCGAGCTTTTTCAGCAGCTCCTCCTCCCTGATGATCTCCACCGTGCCCCCCTTGATGATCTCCAACTGCCCTTGTGCCTCTAACATTCTCTCCATTCTTTCCCCCGAAAGAGCTTAGCCGTAAGCGGCGGGACTTTTTTGACAGGATGACAGGATTTACATGATTTTTATCTCAAATTATGCGAGAAAACACCGAATGACACCGAAGCTACCAAAAAATTATACCGCACATTCTTCCTTGGGAACTCTTGTTGTTTCAGTGATTTTCGGTGTTTAATGGATGAGGCTGTTTGTTCCGATCATCCTGTCAGTTCTGTCTAAAAATGGAAACCCTTATCTTTCCCAATGTGGATGGGCCCAGAATTGGTATGATTAAGCCATTACAAGGATAACGCGGACAAGGCCAAAAAGCAAGCCTTTTTTCCTTCACTTAGGGTAGGCCTTAGCCCTCAAATTTTCCCTCTTTGCTTATCAGCGGTTTACGGAATCCAGATTTAAGGGCATTGAGTTCACTGGAATGGCTCAATTTATCGGCCGCGGGGGATAAATTTGACTCTCTTAAGTCCGAGGAGAGCGGAGAGGCAAAAGATCTACCCATCTCCGACTTCGTCAGGGCAGGAGCCCTGATGACACGGGAGAAAGGTGAAGAGCGAGGGTGTAAGGCCAAACAAATGGTTATCCGACCTAAATGGGAAAGAAATCGCTTGACAGGCGATGAATTTTTCATATTATTTCCCATAATTGGAGGAAGGATGGCACACGCATATACACCTGGACTGAAGGTTACCGAGAGGGAATTGGTGAGGAAGAAGAGGATCCTTCCCCTTAAGGGGGAGGTGGTGGTTAAGGAGGGGGATAAGGTCGAGCCCGATAAGGTGGTGGCTCGCACCCATCTCCCCGGCGATGTTATCCCCATCAATGTGGCCAATATCTTGGGCCTTCCCCCTGAAGATGTTCCTGAATGTATGAAGAAGAAAGAGGGGGAGGAGGTGGAGAAGGGGGAGGTGATCGCTTCCAGCAAGAGCTTCTTTGGCCTTTTTAAATCTCAGGTAAAGGCCCCGGTAGGAGGAACGGTGGAGAGCATATCCAATGTCACCGGCCAGGTCCTCCTGAGGGGGGAACCTCTTCCGGTAGAGGTTAAAGCCTACCTGGATGGGGAAGTGGTGGAGACCTATCCCCAGGAAGGAATCCTCGTCCAGACCTGGGCTACCTTTATCCAGGGGATATTTGGCATTGGCGGAGAGACCCACGGGGAGCTGGTCATCCTCTCCGGCAATCCCAGTGAGGTTCTTACCGAGAAGGAGATAGACAAAAACTGCCAGGGAAAGATCCTGGTGGGGGGCAATCTAGTCACCTATCAAGCCCTAAAGAAGGCTATTGCGGTAGGCGCCAAAGGGGTAGTGGCCGGTGGATTTAACGACAAGGATCTAAGGGAATTCCTGGGCTATGACTTAGGGGTCGCCATCACTGGATCTGAGGAGTTAGGGATAACCTTGGTCATCACCGAGGGATTTGGGGAAATTAATATGGCCGAGAAGACATTTGAGCTCTTAAAATCTAAGGAAGGTAAACTAACCTGCATAAACGGCGCTACCCAGATAAGGGCTGGGGTTATCAGACCGGAGGTGGTTGTTCCCATTAAGGATGGGAAGGGTGTAGAGGCTAAGTCGGAGGCCGAGAAGGGTATGGGACTAAAGGTGGGAAGCCCGGTGAGGGTGATTAGAGAACCTTACTTCGGCAGGTTGGGCAAGGTTTCCGCTCTTCCTCCTCAACTGCAGAAGTTGGAAACAGAATCGAAGGCCCGGGTTCTGGAGGTGGAATTTGGGGATGGAAAGAAGGCCATTATCCCCCGAGCCAATGTGGAGACCATTGAGGAGTAAAATCAGAGGAAACTCATCTTTTTCCTATATTTCCTTGAAAGCAGAAAAGTCTATTTTTTGCTTGACAATTCTATATCTTTGATGTTAACTTTATATTTTAAATAACAGGATTTCTTTATTTTTTTTGGACAGGCCTAAAGAATAGCGAAGCTTCGCCTTCCCGGCCCGGGACGAGCAAACCGTCGAGCTATGGCAGCATAAACTGGGCGAAGCTTCGAATGTAAAATTCACCCCGTTAAATTTTTGTAGGTTTCAAAAGGTTAAGTCCTTCTTCAATTTTTGTTTCGCCTCTAATTTTCTTGGTTGAACCTACTATTTAACGGGGTAAAGAATGTAGAATTAAGAATGAAAAAACCTGCAGCCAAGGGGCCTGGGTCTAAGCTCATTGTCCACCCTTTTCTCTCTGCCCCCAAAACTTGACATAAATTTTAAGACTTTGCCTTATGAAGATGAATAGTTCCCACATTTGGCTTCCTCCAACGCCATTTCAGATGTCCAGGCGAAAGCAGCTTTCCGAGGCTGCCCTGGAAATCTTGAGTAGGTATGGGAAAGAACATAAACCCTCCAGATCTTTATTCCCAGGCTCTAAGAAGGAAAAGCATATTACAATCAGAACTGTTCAGCGAATCTTTGAGTCTGCCCGCAAAAATTCAGGGGTCAGAAAAACACTAAGTGGCTATAGCTTAAGGCATTCATTTGCTATCCATCTACTGGAAAGCTGCATAGACCTTATATTCAAAAACTACAGAAATATATACACATGTTAGTAAAAAATCTTTTGGGAACATCGTTAGTCCCTTAGATAATTTAGAGACTATGGGAGTTGAAAATAAATATGAGAAAGAGCAACTATAGTGAAGTATATCCGAAGTTTACTTCGGATATAACACTATATTGGAGGTATATCCGCAGTTAACTGCGGATATAAACGAGTTAGGCAAAATAGCAAGGAATGAAAAGATAGAATCAAGATGAAAGAAATTGATTACAGATTTATTGGCGCCTGTGGTCTATATTGTGGTGAATGTGATATATACCTCGCCTTCAAAAACAACGACCCTCAGCTCAAAGAAGAAATTGCCAAAGCTCACAATCTCAAAACCTCTTATGTTCATTGTGATGGTTGTTGGGGAGATTTTTCCAAAATATGGGGTATTGAATGGCAGGAAGGTGGCAAGACCTGCAAAATAAGAAAGTGTGCTGAAAGACATCATATTCATGTATGTATTGAATGTTCAAATTTCCCTTGCCAGATGCTTGATGAATTTCACAAAACGGGCTATCAGAAGGCAAGGAAAAACCTTTTCAGGATGAAAGAGATTGGCGTGGGGAAATGGCTCAGAGAGATACAGAAGTAATGCTACTTCGCCTAACACAGCATAAAAGGTTCGTGCCTAAAGGCACTCACCCAAATCCTTCGCTAACGCTCATGACTTCTTTTATGCTGGGAACGTTATCTGCTATTGGCTTAAATACACATTAAAGCGCAGGGAGATCGAATGAGGCAACAAGTGATATTTAATACAGATCGACTCGCCAAGCAATTCAAGATTGCAAAAAGCGATTATGAACAGCTCAAAAGCTCCGTTCGGGAAGAATTTCCTAATGATGAGATGATGTATCAACTACATCTCATGCGCTCTATTCGTTCGTTTGGAGCGAAAAAGAGAGAGGTAGTCAAGCAGGAAGCAATGTGAATACAAGCATACCTCCTAAACGCCTATATCTTGATACATCTGTCATCAGTGCATTCTTTGATCAACGAGCACCTGAACGCAAGCGGATGACTGAAGAGTTTTGGCAAAGTCTGAATATCCACAAAGTATTCATCTCAACTCTTGTTCTGGAGGAGTTGGATGCGACGCAGGACTATCTACGCACAAAGATGCATGAAAAAGTCAAAGATTTTCCCGTGTTGGAAGTTACTCAAGCTGCAGATGAACTCGCTGAGAGATATATGGACGAAGGTATTTTCCCAGAAAGATACCGAGACGATGCTGTGCATGTAGCTGTGACGACACCTAACCACATTGGATTCATAGTTAGTTGGAATTTCAAACATTTAGTGAAAGTACGGACGCGTAAGGCTGTTAATCTTGCGAATGCTCTGGCTGGTTATCCCTCAATTGAAATCATAGCGCCACCTGAGTTGTAGGGATGACAGAACGGCGAAAGGAAGCCCACAGCATCTAACAGCGTGTTTGCGGCTCGCTTCGTTCGCCCAAATGCTTCGCACGTCGCAAAGCCCGATACCGTTATCTGACATCCGGCTTCATAGAGATAGTACAAATGCGGTGTTTTAATGAAAGAATCAATATATCTTGAGACAACAGTTGTAAGCTATTATACTTCTAAACCCAACCGAGACATCATAGCTCTTGCTCATCAGGAGATTACACGACAATGGTGGCCTATAGTTATAAGGCAATATAATTTTTTCATCTCTGAGGTTGTAGTTGAAGAAGCTGATTTTGGTGACGTAGAGGCAGCCAAAAAAAGACTGGAAGAACTAAAAGATATTCCTCATCTGGAATTAAACGATAAGGTTGAGGAAATGGCTCAAGTTTATATGGAAAGATTGGAGATTCCAGAAAAATCTTTTCGTGATGCTGCTCATCTTGCTGTTGCCTGTGTACATAACATTGATTATCTTGTAACCTGGAATTGTACTCATCTTGCTAATGGTGAAGCTATTAAGAAATTGATGAAGATAAATGAATCCCTTGGTATTCATACACCAATTATTTGTACACCAGAAGAGTTAATGGAGGTGTAAGCCATGTGGAAAGATCCAATTATTCAAGATGTCCGCAAAGCAGGTGAAGAGCTTGCAAAACAAGCAAATTATGACCTGCACATCTTCTTTCAAAACTTGCGGAATAATGAAAAGAAACGGAACCCTAAAGTTATTTCAAAAGCGCCGGGTAAAGAGGTGCCTTTAAAGGCGCCAGACGTCAGATAACACAGCATATACGCTACGGGCTAATGCCCTGGCCCTCCTGCCTGTGCCGTTGGCACGGCAGACAGGTCGGGACATTGTTCCCTTCGATCGCAACGTCATATATGCTGGAAAAGTTAGGCGAAATTGCGTTTAAGTCATAGGATAAAATTATGTTGACAAGGCATCATTTGATGTCCTATAATATAAGGCAGTTGTTCCATATAATAGAACAGAGGATGGGGACATGTTGATACCAGTTAGAAGAAAAAAAATATTGGAAGTTTTTTTGAAGAGTCCTTTTAAAGAAGTACACCTTAGAGAAATCGCTCGGTTATCAAAAGTTTCATTGAACAATGTGGACAATTCGCTGCATAAACATAGACATGTACGAAAAACTCTTTGAAGAGACAGGAGTTGACAATTTGCCCTTGGGTTTCGATTTGAGATTTTCTTTTCCTGCTACAAAACCTAAAGGAGCTGCGCATTTGAGATTTATAAGAGGGAAGAAAAGGGATGTAGATACTTTAATATGGGAAACCCAAGTTCAATTAGTTGGGGATGACGCACCCAAAGACAAAGATCAAATTATTGATTGGGGAGCTGAAGCACACATATTAACAGATGATTGGTTCTTTTGGATGATAGAAGGAGAACTATTAGAGAGGTTTGAATGATGCATGAACAAACAATACAAGTCATTACATACCCGGGTTATCCGATTCAATACCCATCCAGTCCAAGTACAGGTATGGAGGAAATAGATGCGGATATATGGGATAGTTTATTATCTATTTGGATTCGGGAGGATCGGCTTAAGAAACCCTTTTATTATAGCTTGATTCCCTTGTTAAAAATTGATTGGTCGTCTGTTTGGCCAGATTTTGAAATAGAAAGCGAAACATCGCTCGAAGAAGTGACAAAAAAATTATCCCGGGATATATTTCTGAAGAAGATATTGCTATGGAAATGGTAGAACACGATTTCATTGTAAAGATACCACCAAAGAAGAAGTATAAAATACAAGTTCTTGTGAAAAGTATTAAAAAGGGAGAACCTAGGGTAATTGAATCTAATGAATTTTCGGTTATAGATTAAGATACATGCTATGAAAGATTATCCATGGTATGAAGTGGTTGATGGTGATGAGCTTCTTCAAGGAGATATTATAAATTCATGTCCTCTAATAATCCCGCCAGCTATTTTAAAATCAAATAAATTAGGTTCATCTCCATTTTAGTTGATGGCATAGATTATTTATTTACAGATAGTTGCCCAGAATGTGGAATTTGAAAATGGCCAGCTTTTGATCTTTAAAGTTACCTAAATCATTGTTTTTTAAATTCATAGAGCGGAGAATTTAGTGAAAATCATCAAATGCTAATTGTTTGATTAACACCTGTTTAGCGACCTACAGATTTTGCATCTTCGGGTATTGCAAGCGAAATAGTTCGTCATACAACTCCCAATTACTTTATGAGTTACGAAAGATCTGATCAACTAAAATGGAGAAGAACCATAAATTACAGGTTGAGGTAATCGAATATGATGTAATAGTTATGAGCCAATCTGGCGATCTTGTCGAAAAGAAACTTGAGTCAGTTCTTGTTTGCCCAATCTGGAAGTTAAATGAATTTGAAAACAAGAACCCATCTTATAAGAGTCCAAAAATGAAAGAATCATTAAGACGAGGGTATTTGCCAGGTTATCATCTTTTAAATAGATGGATTTGAAACAGAGTATTTAGTGGTTGATTTTCGCGGTGTTTATAGTGTTACTTTTGATTTCCTTGTAGAATTAGCCCAAAAGAGGGATAAAAGACTACGTCTATTACCACCTTACAGAGAACATTTATCTCAAGCTTTTGCAAGATTCTTTATGAGAGTTGGATTACCTGTTGATATACCTCCTTTCAAGTGAGGGATATGAAAGGCATCACTTCAATAACAGAACGTGTCTGGCTACGACTGACCCTCTGCTCAAATTCCTCTTTGGGGAACTTCAATATGCTCGAAACGTTAGGAGACATTTTGGAAAGGGGAATTTGCTTTAGGTTTCACCTCCCCATAGGATTTACTACTCGAACTCCTTAGCTGTGGGAGTTGCCCTTCAGGCCAATTGGACTTGGATGATCAAACTTTTCAATCAAATTGGGAAAATCTTAATTGAAAGGATAGTATAGGATGGAGAATTCCTTCAGATGGCCAACCATCGTTCTCCTATCATTTTTTGCCCTCTCAACCCTATTTCTTACCTATGAGGCCCCGGCTCAGATTCAACCGCCCGCCGGGGATAGGCCAGAGGTAGCAGACACCATCCCTCCTCTTCCCCCCACCAATCTCCAGGCTGTGGATACCCCTAACGATGCGGGGAAAAGAATTACCCTCACCTGGACCAAATCCCCCGATGATGGCGCTGGAGCAAAGGATGTGAAGAATTACCAGATTCTAAGGGCAGAAAGGAGGGATGGCCCATACGAGATGATTGCCGAACTGGCCATCGGGGCGGTAAGGTATGTTGATACCACCGCAAAAGACGGAGTTGACTACTACTACAAGGTAAGCGTCTCGGATGGAATAAATACCTCCGAGGCCCCTCCCAGCCAGGCGGTGTGCTCCAAAGCTCAGTGGTTTAACCTCAAGAGGTTAAATATGCTGATTGCTGGTATTATCCTCTCTCTGGGCATAATCTATTTCATCAATAAGGCTAAAGCTGGAGGGGAACTCTATATCCGCAAGATAGCGGGACTGGATGCCGTAAATGAGGCCGTGGGACGGGCCACGGAGATGGGGAGAAAGGTATTTTTCATCCCTGGGATTATGGACTTGGACAATGTTCAGACCATAGCTGGGCTGAGCATTTTGGGGCAGGTGGCCAGGCTTACAGCTGAATACGGGACCGAATTGGAGGTGCCCGTCTGTAGGTCGGTGGTGATGGTCACCGGAAGGGAGACGGTCAAGGAGGCCTACCTGGATACTGGCCATCCAGATGCCTACCACGATGAGATCGTTCATTATCTCACAGATGACCAATTCGGATATGCTGCCGGCGTAGATGGGTTGATGCTCAGGGAGAAGCCGGCAGCCATCTTTTATCAGGGAGCTTTCTATGCTGAATCCCTCATCTTAGCTGAGACAGGTTTTTCTGTGGGGGCTATTCAGATCGCCGGGACGGGTATGCCCTCTCAACTGCCGTTTTTCATCACCGCTTGTGATTACACTCTGATAGGAGAGGAGCTTTTTGCCGCCTCTGCTTATCTCTCTCGGGAACCCAGGTCCCTGGGCAGTATCAAGGGACAGGATTTGGGCAAGGCAATTATTCTGGTAATCCTCATTTTGGGTGTGGTCCTGGAAACCTTCGGATTCACCGGATTTTCCCAACTTTTCACCACCCAATAGCTTTAACCTGAATAATTTGTCTGCCACAAAGACACCAAGACCCAAAGTATTGATCAAGCAAATGTTTACAGATTAAGCAGTGAAACTCAGTTCAATAGATACTACTGGGGCCACTAAATAGGGTCTGTCTGAATTCGTCATTCCCGCACGCCGTTAGCGGGAATCCATTGCTGATTTTAAGTAGATTCCGGCTTAAAGATTGCCGGAATGACAAGAAATATGGGTATTTCCGGACAGACACTAAAAGATTACATGTCATTGCGAGCGCAGCGAAGCAATCCAAACCTTTGAATGGGGGATTAAGACTGTGAGATTGCTTCGTCGCTACGCTCCTCGCAATGACCAATGAAGTACCAATGTGCAAACTATAATGTGATCTGAGTAATAAAGGTTTTTATGTTTGATTTTCTTAGTGACTTAGAGGCTTTGTGGCCAAAATTTTCTGGGTAATTAGGATTAAGAAAGGGTCGGAATATGCGTAGGGAAATACCCCTTATTATCACAGGAATAACTGGGATAGCATTTATCATCGCCTATTTCATCCCCCATCGCCCGTTCAATCTGATCCAGGACCTGTTCCAAACCTGGTTTCAAATCGTTGCTGCCTTTGCCATCATTTTGGGTGTATTAAACCTGATAGTGGTAAATGGCAACAAAGTCTACAGGAAATCGAGAGGATGGGGCTATTCGGTGATTATCATCCTCAGTTTCTTGGTGATGGCAGGCATTGGCACATTCAATTTTGGGGGCAAGGCCTCCCCCTTAGAGGAGGGCACTCCCTTTATGTATCTTTTTCACAATGTCTATTACCCTCTAGGCAGCACGGTCTTTGCCCTTTTAGCCTTTTTTGTGGCCTCTGCTTCTTTCCGCGCCTTCAGGGCCCGTAATAAGGAGGCTGCCCTTCTCCTTGTGGCCGCCTTCTTTGTCATGCTGGGACGGGTTCCCATAGGTGACTACTTAACCTCCTGGATACCTGTGAATTGGCTGCGGCTTTCTACTATAGCTAACTGGATTATGGCTTACCCCAATATGGCCGCCCAGAGGGCGATTATGATCGGCATAGCACTGGGAATTATCTCCACCTCCCTGAGGTTGATACTGGGGATAGAAAAATCCTATTTGGGTGGTGAATAGGCAAAAGAATAACAGCCACCACGGAACCTCACGGAAAAAAGCAATTGAAAATTAAGAATTAAAAATGAGGTTTATGCTGATTCCTACTTTTCTGTGCTACAACCTTGCAAGATCTTGTTTTTTGGACAAACTTTTTTAACCGCAAAGACGCTAAGATCGCGGAGAAAATAAAAAGCAAAAGAGAGATGAAATAAAACGATTAGTTAATATTCTTTAAACTTTGCGACTTTGCGGTTAATTATTTTATTGCGACTTTGCCGCGCTGTGCAAGTCCGTGGTTATAGGTGGTGAATAGGCAAAAGGAGAATAAGGGATGAGAATTCTTGAAAAGACAATGGTTTTAGACCGTCGGATTATCTTTCTCTTAATTGCCGTGGCTGTGGTGGTGCCCCTGTTTATCCCCTTCCACCTGAAGATGCATCCCACCCCCGCTTCCCAAGGGCTCTATGATGCGGTTGAAAAACTCTCAAAGGGCTCAACAGTAATCATCTCCGGAGAGTATGACCCAGGAACCGCACCGGAGATCCAACCGATGGTAAAGGGGGCTTTGAAGCATTGTTTCCGCAAGGGCATCAAAGTCATTCTCATGGGGTTGTGGCCACAGGGGCCAGCTCTGGAAGCACAAGCCCTACAGGAAGTGCTTGAGGAAACGGAGTTTGAGGAGATGAATCTCCAATATGGCCAGGACTATGTGAACTTGGGTTATAAGGCTGGTGGGCAAGTTGTTATCCAGTCAATGGGAACCAGCATACCCGCTACCTTTCCCACCGATATGGCAGGCACACCCATAGAGGAGTTATCCCTAATGAAGGAGATCCGTAACTTTGATGATATCACCTTCATATTGGACTTTTCTGCTGGAGATCCGGGAACGCCATTCTGGGTGATGTTCGCCCATGACAGATTTCATGTCCCCATGGCCTCCGGGTGTACTGCGGTTAGTGCTCCTATGCTCTATCCTTACCTCCAGACCGGGCAATTGGCTGGCCTTTTAGGAGGATTAAAAGGGGCTGCAGATTATGAGTGGTTAACTAAATCACCGGGCACAGGGATTCAATATATGCCTTCCCAATCTATTGCCCATTTGGTTATTGTCATCTTCATCATCCTCGGGAACATCGCCTTCTTTGTCACCAGGAAGAAGGGGGAAAGATGAGCACAAGTATCGAAGTATGGATTGCTGCTCTGCTAACCCTGGGGATATTGAGTTTCCTATACAAAGACAACCCCTTTTATAAGGTCTCCGAATCAATCTTTATTGGGGTCTCCGCAGCATATTGGTTTGTCTATATGATCTATAATGTGATAAAACCAAACCTGATTGTTAACTTGAGGATGGGACAATGGTGGTATGCCTTTGCCGGCATCTTAGGGATAATGATGTTACTCCGTCTGGTTCCTAAAATTGGCTGGCTGAGTCGTTGGGCAGTTGCTTTTATGATCGGCACCGGAGCAGGCTTAAATTTCATCGTCTATCTGCAAAGTAATGTGATGAAACAGATAAAGGGAACTCTGGTCCCTCTCAATTCGATCGGAAATATCGTTATGATAGTCGGAGTAGTCACCGGATTGATCTACTTCTTCTTCTCTGCGGAGCACAAAGGCTTATTTGGCGGGGCGGCAAAGGTGGGGATTTGGTTCATTATGGTCTCCTTTGGAGCCTCCTTTGGCTATACGGTGATGGCCAGAATTTCCCTTCTCATTGGAAGGATGCATTTCCTCTTTAGTGACTGGTTAAGACTTTTACACTGAGTCCGAATTATGCATTAGGTAGCCGCAACCTTTAGGTTGCGTAAATGGTTGATTTATGAGGCATCTTTTCGCAGGCTAAAGCCTGCGACTACCTATCCTATGGTTTTTGTAGTAGAACCATTATATCAACCGATAGAATAATCATTCGTGAACCGATAAACCTAAACAAGTCGCTGTAGCCGGCGGTGTTAGCTCCGCCGCCGAGCTTAATCGTTATACAATATGAGAATACCTATGAAAGGACTCACAGATGAATGAGATGATAGCTTTTTGCGGTTCAGCCTGTCAGGAGTGTGAAGCGTTCGTGGCAACAAGAAATGACGATGACCAAAAGAGAGCGGAAATAGCACAGCTCTGGTCAAAGCAATATAATGCAGACATTAAATCTGAAGATATTAATTGTGACGGTTGCAAATCAGTGGGCACTCGTCATTTCAATTATTGCAATGTGTGCGAAATCAGGAAATGCGGAATGGGAAGAGGTGTCGAGAATTGTGCTTATTGCAATGACTATACCTGCGAAAGGCTCGAGAAGTTCTTTGAGATAGCACCAGATAATAAAAAACGATTAGATGCGATAAGACGCTGACGTTTGCTTCCAAGCAGATCACAATCGTCTAAAAAATCACTGAACTTGACGCGGTAGTGGTAAACGCTGGCGCGTTGACCCCACAAGTTAGTTCTGACGTTAGGCGGCTGGTTACCGTTGCACAAAAGGTTTGCATTGGAAGGAGCATAGATTGGGGTATGGATGTGAAAACAAAGGGACAGCTTAAATTGCTAGGGCGCTATATCGTCGCTGACCCTGAAATTTGTCACGGTCAGCCAACTTTTCGGGGCACACGCATCTTCGTAGCAGATGTTCTGGAGCAAGTCGCTAGCGGAATGGCTTGGGAGGCTATCATTGAGGAATGGAACGGTAGCATCACCAAAGAGGCCATTGCCGAGGTAGTGCAGTTAGCCAGCCAGGCGTTGCTCAAACACACGGACGAGTTTATATTGGAGCCAACGCCCGCTTGAACATTCTGGACGAGAACATCATCAAGAGTCAACGCCAATTGTTGAAAAGCTGGCGGATTCCAATTCGTCAAATCGGCTACGAGGTAGGACGGAAGGGAATGAAAGATGATGAAATTATCCCCTTTGTGCTCCGACTACGCCGTGCCACTTTCTTCACACGTGACTTAGGTTTTTATGAGCGCAGTTTATGCCACAACCGATATTGCTTGGTCTGCATGGCTGTTGAGAAGCACGAAGCGGCTGTTTTTGTACGGCGCTTGCTTGGTCACGGGGACTTTGACACACAAGCGAAACGAATGGGCACAGTCATCCGCGTCTCTCGAAAAGGTCTTTCGGTATGGCGTCTCCACGCAGAAACAGAACAATTCCTTGACTGGGCTGAGTAGCAGACGGGAGCCGCAGGGCATCTGCCTGCCGACCTACGAAACGCGGCGGGATGCCTTATCCTTTACACCATCACATAAGTAGAGCGTCACATTTGAAGCAAGCCGCCTAAGTGAAAAATAGAGCAAATATGGAGGGATCACACCTTTCGCTTGCGGGAAAGAAAATGAGAGTGTACCTGGACAACTGTTGCTTCAACCGCCCTTTCGATGATCAAAGCAAGATCAGAACCAGGCTCGAAGCAGAGGCCAAGCTTCATATTCAAGAAAAGATTCAGCAGAAACGATTGGAGCTTGTATGGTCATATATCCTGGATTATGAGAACCTGATGAATCCGTTTGCTGAAAGGAAGAATGCAATCCAGAAATGGAAACAGCATGCGACAGTTGACACAGGAGAGACACAGGACATTCTGGACAAGGCGAAAACACTGAAGGAGCGAGGACTGAAAAGCAAAGATGCCCCTACACATCGCCTGCGCCATTTACACGAAGTGTGAATACTTCCTGACCACCGATGACGCAGTGCTCAAGAAAACACGAGATTTTGACGAGATCCGAGTGGTTGATCCACCTACGTTCGTCCGCGAGGTAAACCTATGATAACAGATACAGAAATCAAGCTAAGAGGCCTGAGGGCCCTTGCAGACGCCCTCGGAGAGGTCCACGCAGAGAGATTTATTACTCTAATCATGCGTGAGCCTTTTAACTACACAGAATGGCAGAAGCAACTTTGGCCGGACAGAGGTGTCGAAGATATCAGTAAGTTTGCCATGCAGAGTCGCCATTCTGAAGTCCGCAAAGACTAATTTGTCCGTTTGCCGAACAAGAGCATGCAGGCCGACGTGGTGTTCCGCTCTGCTCCACACCACGCGGCTGATGCTCGACGTTGAGCCGCTTCGGACGGTTGCTCAAGCGCTGGGTAAGGAAATTGAGGACTGCTTTAAGAGTTAACCCCTGGATTTTGGTGATCGCCTTCGGCTTCGGGGCATCCTTTGACTTCGCCGTTATGTCCAGGATATCGCTTTTAATTGGCCGCATCCAATTTCTGATGGCAGACTGGCTGGGGATATTACACTGAGCCCGAATTATTAATGGGTTTTAGCCACCAAGTCACTAAGGATATGATGACTGAGCGGTCAGATGCCCTCGCCTGACCGTCTCCTGCCGAGCCGTCAGGTGCCCTCACCTGACGGTAGGAGAGGAGGGCGGCAGAATAGGGGTTCTGCCACCTCGCTTTTGAGATTTTATTAGATCTTAGTGCCTTTGTGGCACATGGATTACTCAGGTAAGGAAGGAGGAATTTAGTTGAACAAGAAACTTCAGACTAGAGACAAGGGCTGTCTGAGATGGTGGATACTACCACTGGCAGCCCTCATCTTTTTGTTGGCTCTTGGTGGAGGAGTTTGGGCACAATCCCCAGGGGATACCCTTCCCCCTTCCCCCCCTTCAGGGGTGACTGCCTTCGACACCCCCAACGATGCAGGGAGAAACATCACCATCGATTGGCAGCTCTCCCCAGATGATGTGAGGGGGGGGAAAACGGTTAAGGGGTATGACATCCTCAGGTCAGAGTCTCAGGAAGGGGAGTTCGAAGTGGTAGGCTCTGTGGTTGCCGGTATCTCCACCTTCCAGGATGACAAGGTTGACAACCATAAAGGTTACTTCTACAAGGTGAAGGCCAAGGATCACCTCTTCTCTGAATCCGAGATAGTTGGTCCTGTTGAGACCAGTGGTCAATGGTATAACACCAACAGGACAGTGGTATTGATTTTTGTGGTTCTTTTCACCACCTTGGTCATCTATTTTGTGAGTAGTGCCAAGAAGGGGAAAAAGCTCTATGTGAGGCCCATACCAGGGATGGATGCGGTGGATGAGGCCGTGGGAAGGGCCACGGAGATGGGTCGGCCTATCCTTTACATCCTGGGTCTGAGCACTATATCAGATGTAGCCACCATAGCCTCCTTAACCATCTTGGGGAGGGTGGCCAAAAAGGTAGCCGAGTTTCAAAGCAAGCTTATAGTTCCCTGCTATGACCCCATTGTGATGACCGTGGCCCAGGAGGTGGTGAAGAACGCTTACCTGGATGCCGGTAGGCCAGATGCTTATGACGAAAGCAACATCTGGTTTCTCTCCCAATCTCAGTTCGCCTATGCCGCGGGGGTAAATGGGATAATGCTCAGGGAAAGGACAGCCACCAACTTCTACCTCGGTATGTTCTACGCCGAATCCCTCATCTTAGCTGAGACCGGCAATATCGCCGGTTCCATCCAGATCGCCGGAACTGATGCGGTGGTTCAGTTACCCTTCTTCATTACCTCGTGCGATTATACTCTAATTGGAGAGGAATTCTATGCCGCCTCTGCTTACCTCTCTCGGGAGCCGAAGCTTTTGGGTTCCATCAAGGCCCAGGACTGGGGTAAGTTGGGGCTCATTACCCTCATCATATTGGGAGGCTTCTTTGCCAGTTTACACATTGATGCTTTTGTGAACCTCTTCACCGTGGGGCATTAAGCCAAGGGGGCTCTATGAGGAGACAGATTCCACTGGCGATTACCTTTATCTGTGGAGTAGTAATGGCTATTCAGTTCTTTATCCCCCACCAGATCTCTCTTGAGGTATACCGTGGGGCCTTAGATTGGCTGATGATCATCGCCGGCTTCACTATGGTTCTGGGGATTGGAAGCTTGATCATCCATCACACAAACAAACTGAAACATCAAGGGGAGGGATGGGGATATAGCGTGGTTACCCTGTTAGGGCTGGTTGTGATGGCCATTGCCGGGGTTCGCGGGATGGGAATCGACACGCCATTTATGCAGATCTTCATCTATGCCCAAAACCCCATCCAGGCGACTATGTTCTCCCTCCTGGCTTTCTTTATCGCCTCGGCGGCCTATCGGGCCTTTAGGGCCAGATCGTTTGTAGCTACCCTACTCCTATTGGCAGCTATCATTGTAATGATTGGCCGGGTTCCCATTGGGGCTAAAATCTGGCCCCCTATTCGCGATATTTCCAACTGGCTGCTTGACTATCCCAATATGGTGGCCAAGAGGGCCATCGTCCTGGGAGTGGGGTTAGGAATGATCTCCACCGCCCTGAAGATAATCTTAGGCATTGAGAGATCCTACCTCGGTGGGGGAAAGTAAGGAGAGAAATTATGAATATATATGAAAAGATGATGTCCATAGATCGGAGGATTCTCTTTGTTTTAATTGCCCTTTCAGTGATTATCCCTCTACTTAAACCCTTGTTGCTCCCAATAAATGTGACTAAAGAGGCCAAGCACCTTTACGAGTTTGTTGATGAGCTAAAGCCAGGCGATGTAGTTCTCCTCTCTTTGGATTACGACCCATCCACGATGGCCGAATGCCATCCAATGGCTCTAAGCATCCTCAGGCAGTGTTTCAGTAGGGGGATAAAGGTAATCGTCACCAGCCTGGCCCGGCCAGAGGGGTTGGGAACCGCAGAGATGGCCCTTACTCAGGCGGCCAAGGAGTATCGGAAGAAGAACGGGGAGGACTATGTCTTTCTGGGTTATAAACCCAATGCAGCAGCAGTGGTATTGGCTATGGGGGAAAATTTCAGATTAGCCTTTCCCAACGACTTCTACGGCAGCGATTTGGAGAATATCCCAATGATCAAGGGGCTAAAAAACTATAAGAACATTAGGATAGTAGTAACAGTTTCCGGATCAGCTATCATTGACACCTGGGTGATCTATGCTGGGGGGAGATATGGAGTTCCTATCGGAGCTGGCGTCACCGCGGTTATGGCCACAGACTACTATAAATACCTCCAGTCTGGACAGTTGGTGGGACTCCTGGGAGGACTGAAGGGAGCTGCCGAATACGAGAAGCTGATCAAACACCCGGATATGGCTACCAAGGGGATGGATGGGCAGAATATAGCGCACTTAATGATTGTCTTTTTCATCATCATTGGAAATATAGGCTATTTTTTAGGCAAAAAAGCCAAGGCCTCGAAAGGAATGGGAGGTTAAGATGCATATCTCATCAAGCATAGGGATCTGGATAGCTGCCTTTTTGACCCTTTTTGTCTATTCCTTCCTTTACAAGGATAACCCCTTTTACAAGTTCGCCGAACATCTGGTGATTGGACTTTCCGGAGGATATTACATTGTGACAGTCTGGACTCAAATCCTTAAGCCAAAACTCTTTACTCCTCTCTTACAGCAGGGGAATCTTATCCTGATTTTCCCATTGATTCTGGGGCTTTTTATGTGGGCAAGGTTTATTCCCAAATACTCCTGGATTAGTCGCTGGGCCATAGCATTCACTCTGGGAGTAGGTTCTGGTATTTCCATCCCGTCTGTAATGCAAGCTATGATAATAAGACAAATACAAGCCACTATGCTACCGGTTGGTTTCCACTCCTATATCGGATGGATGAATCTTTTCATCATAGTTGGGGTGTTGACTTCCCTTATCTATTTCTTCTTCTCCGCCGAGCACAAAGGCTTCCTGGGTGTCTCAGCCAAGATAGGTATCTGGTTTATTATGATCGGATTTGGGGCCACCTTCGGCTATACGGTAATGTCCAGGATATCCCTTCTAATTGGGCGGATCCAATTCCTGATGACCGACTGGCTGGGGGTTTTGCATTGAGGAAATAACCTTCACAGGAGCAGTTTACCACAATCTTGCAAGATCTTGTTTTTTTGACAAAGTTTTTTCAGACCACCTTGAGTTGCAGACTTCTACCGCATTTTAGTGCGGGTCACTATGGAGTACCCTAACACGGTCACAGCACTCCAAACGGGCTAAAGCCCTATCAACCCCGGCTAAAGCCGGGTAGAAGAAGACTTGAACGTTGAGTAGTTTTTTTGGTCTGTGTAATCCGTGTAATCTGTGGCCCTTGTTTGGTTGCGGCTTTGCTGCACTTTGAACTGTTATAAGGGAACATTACAGTCTTATGAGGAATTATCAAGATAATTCCAGAGCAGCCGCCCAAGGCTTTTTCCAACGATTATATTAAAAGTGAAAGACACATTGTCTAAAATTGTAATGGGGCTGATCCTCATTCTATTTCTTCTTCCTTTGCACCTCTATGGAGAAGAAATTGCCCCACCCTTAACCGTAAAGGCCTTCGATACTCCCAATGATGGGGGTGGGTCTATAACAATCACCTGGGAGTTATCTCCGGATGATAGCATACTTTCAGGCTATGAGATATGGAGGTCAGATCATCCAGATACAGGCTATACAATGGTTGGATATGTGGGAAGAGGAATAAAAAGTTATAAGGATGATAAAAAGGTAACAAATGGAGTAAGTTATCATTACAGAGTAAGAGGAAGAACAAGGGGGTACGAAATCTCTGCCTTCACGGAAGCTCCCTCTCCTGTCGTATCGAGTTATCAATGGTACCACAAAGGCAAAACGAATGTCCTTGTGGCTATAATAGTATTTACTGGATTTTTGCTCTATTTTATATTTAGTGCCAGGAAGGGAAAACCTTTGTTTATCCGCCAGATAGCAGGTCTTGATGCCCTTGATGAGGCGGTTGGTCGGGCTACAGAGATGGGGAAGCCCCTTCTCTATGTGCCCGGATTAGGGTATCTGGATGAGATAGCCACTATTGCGTCTATGAATATACTGGGCCGAATAGCGAAGAAAGTTGCGCAATATAATACCCCCATAATGGTGCCGGTTGCCGATCCCATTGAAATGATGGTAGCGCGTCAGGTGGTTAAGCAGGGTTATCTTGAAGCGGGAAGACCAGATGCCTATAAGGAGGAAAGCGTTTTCTTCATCACCACATCACAATTTGCTTTTGCCGCCGCCGTAGCTGGTATTATGGTTCGTGAGAAACCAGCAACAAATCTATTTCTGGGATGGTTTCGGGCGGAATCTTTGTTACTCGCCGAAACAGGCAATATGACGGGGGCTATCCAGATCGCTGGCACCGATCAGGTCTCACAGTTGCCGTTTTTTGTTACTGCCTGTGATTACACCATCATTGGTGAGGAGTTATATGCAGCCAGTGCCTATCTGGCAAAAGACCCCGTTCTCCTTGGTTCAATCAAGGCTCAGGATTGGCTAAAATTTATTATTCTTGTATTTATCGTAACTGGGACAGTAACAACTCTCCTTGGCATACCTTTTATTCGAATCCTGTTTAATATCTAAGGAAGAGACTATGAGACTACGAATACCCCTAATAATCGCCTTTATATGTGGCTTTGGTATGATTGCACAATTTTTTATCCCACATCCACAATCACAGAAGATCTACACAACTGCACTTGATTGGGTACAAATCATATACATCTTTATGCTTGTATTTGGTGTCAGGTCCTTATGTATTTCGCATATTCGCAAGATAAAAAAACAGAAGGAAGGCTGGGCTTACAGTGTAATTACCCTTCTTGCCCTGGCAGTTACTACCGGGATAGGAGTACGCGGAGGCGTTGGGGAGGGTGCACCAATCTCAAAGATATTCACCTATATGCAAATGCCAATGCAGGCAACGATGTTTTCATTGCTTGCCTTCTTCATCACTTCAGCGGCTTTTCGGGCCTTCAAGGCCAGAACATTAGAGGCAACCCTCCTTCTCGTCATCGCGGTAATCGTTATGTTCGGAAGAATACCGGTAGGAGAGCGACTCTTCCCAAAGCTCCCTGGTATAGTTGAGTGGTTGTTGATGTATCCAAATATGGCTGCCCAGCGTGGAATCCTGATCGGCATTGGGCTGGGAGCAATAGGCACTGCTTTGAAGATAATACTTGGTATTGAAAAGGGATACTTAGGGGGAGGAGGGTAATGCTCAAGCAATTTATGGAGATGGATAGAAGGTATATATTCCTCCTTGTGGGGATCTGTGTGCTCATTCCCCTTCTCCTGCCTATCGGGCTTCCTACCTTTACCACCAAACATGTGCTTAACCTTTACAAGGCTATTGATGCTATTCCTCCGGAGGGGCCTGCACTTCTCCTCGCCATTGATTTTGATGCCTCCACAGCAGCAGAGCTAATGCCTATGGCAAAGGCCATCCTTCGTCAATGCTTTGCCAAGAAGACAAGAGTTCTTGTCCTATCTCTATTTCCTGCGTGCTTAGGCATGGCTGAAATAGCAGTGCGGGAGGTATCCCAGGAGTTCGATGTAAAAAACGGTGTAGATTATGTGCTTTTATCTTATAAACCCGGTGTAACCGCTATAATGCTCTCCATAGGTGAGGATATATGCAAGACGCTGGAAACAGATTATTATGGAAATGATCTTAAGGATCTCCCTATGATGGAAGATATTCATAATTATGATGATATTCCACTGTTGGTGTCCCTTGCAGGTAGTGATCTACCTACATATTGGGTAATCTATGTTGGTACTACTTATCATCAAAGGGTGGGTTGTGGCACCACTGCGGTTTCCGCCGCCCAATATTATCCCTGGCTCCAGACAGGTCAATTCGTGGGTATGCTGGGAGGGCTTAAGGGAGCGGCTGAGTATGAAAATTTAGTAGAGCGCGCTGGATATACCAGAGCAAGGAAGGTAGCTTCCATTGGAATGGAGGCCCAATCTATAGCCCATTTGTTATTGATTACACTTATAATACTGGGCAATATTGCTTATTTCACCTCAAGAAGGAAGGAATAATGTCCCCAGATCCCTGGATATGGATAGCAGCGCTTTTGACTTTGTGTATATTCTCTTTCCTATATAAGGACAACCCATTTTATAAGTTTGCGGAACATTTACTTGTTGGCGTTTCAGTAGGTTATGCAATTACCTTTTACTACCATAATGCGCTCATACCAAAGGTGTGGAAACCTCTGGTAATAAGAGGTGAATATCGGGTAATCTTCCCATTTATATTGGGCCTTTTGTGCTTTTCCATATTTTGGCCAAAAATCTCCTGGCTTATCAGATATCCACTTGCCTTTACTATGGGAACCTATTGTGGGATGGCTGTGCCTCGTCACTTTCAAGCTCGCATATTCCAACAACTACAGGGAACAATGATTACATCACTCAGTCTAAGCAATATCATAATGGTTGTCGGGGTAATTGCAACGCTTACCTATTTCTTCTTCTCCTTGGAGCATAAAGGAGTGGTTGGGAAAGTTGCCAAGTTAGGTATCTGGTATATAATGCTGGCCTTCGGGGCCGCCTTTGGCTATACAGTTATGGCAAGAATATCCCTGTTCATTGGGCGGCTTCAGTTCCTTCTCCATGATTGGTTGGGGTTGATCCATTGAAAAAGTAATAAGTTGTGGTTTCCCTCGTTGAGGTGGCAAAGCCTGATTGCGCCCACGCTTCTTGTGTAGGGGCTCGATTTATCAAGCCCACGAGATCCGGGTCGCATAAATGCGACCCCTACATACGCTCACAGTAGATCAGAAATCTTTCTACCCGGCTTTAGCCGAGAGTCCCTCACCCTGCACTAAAGTGCGGTAGAAAACCAGACCCTCACCACGGATCATCACGGACCAACCCTGAAAAGGATTTGTATTAGTCACGTTCCGTGAATTTCCGTGATACTCCGTGGTAATCCGTCGTCTCCTACTGAGGTGGCAGAACCCCGGTTCTGCCACCTTTCTCTTTTGCCGTCAGAATTGGGATTCCGACGGCTCGGCGGGGGCAGTGTTTTTGCCCTCAGATGAAGGCATCTGACAGTTCTTCTCATCTTCAGAGCTCACCTTCCCAAAAATCACTTGATTTTTCCAATCCTTACCGTTAAAATAAACCCATGATGTCCATTCCCACCTTAAAATACGAAGCCGGAACCATAATCCTGGAGAACCCAGGAAGGGTGAAGCTTCCCCCATTCTTTCTCTGGGACAAAAGGGAGAAAAAGTGGAGGGCAATGGCCCTCTACTATCAGGAGGCGATTAACTTTTTCCGCCTTCAGGGGATGGAAATCGTTAATAGGATTCCTCAATTCCCCCGGCTGGGTCTGAAGCTTCGCTCCCACTTTGATCTCAGACCCTACCAGAGGGAGGCCATCGAGGCTTGGAGAAGGGTTGGCTATCGGGGGACGGTCGTTCTCCCCACCGGGGCAGGAAAGAGCTACTTAGCCTTAAAGGCTATATCCTTGCTGGATAGGAGCACTCTAATTATCCTTCCCACTATAGATCTAATGAACCAGTGGTATGGCCTCCTCAGGGATGGCTTTGGGATGGAAGTGGGCATCTTGGGGGGAGGCTACCATCAGATAGAGAAGGTAACAGTAGCCACCTATGATAGCGGCTATATCCATATAGACCGTTATGGGGATAGATTTGCCCTCCTTGTCTTCGATGAGGTGCATCACCTCCCTTCCCCCAAGTATTCCCACATCCCCCA
Organism: uncultured Gemmatimonadota bacterium; assembly: GCA_964626665.1. Classification (GTDB taxonomy): domain Bacteria; phylum SM23-81; class DAOVCL01; order DAOVCL01; family DAOVCL01; genus DAOVCL01. The sequence continues at coordinate 33,061 of CAZVGK010000025.1, forward strand.
GATGTCCATAGCCCCCTATAGGCTGGGCCTCACCGCTACCTATCGCAGGCCGGATGAGCTCCATCGTCGGTTGGGGGAGTTGGTGGGAAGGGTGGTCTACCAGAAGAGGGTTGCCGATCTAAAAGGTGAACACCTCTCGGATTATGAGATCATCAGGCTGAGGGTGGGTTTAGCCTCTCAGGAAAGGAAGGAGTATGAGAGGAGCTTGCAGGATTATACAGGCTATGTGCGGGAGAAAAAGGTGAGATATTATGGCACAAGATGGGAGGATTTCATCAGGGAGAGTTCTTATAACGGCGAGGCGAGAAAGGCCCTTTTGGCCAGAAAAAAGGTTCACCAGATAATCTACCATGCTCAGAGGAAATTGGAGATCTTGGAGGCCCTGATCAAACAACACCACCGGGAGAGGATGATCATCTTTACCCAGGACAACGAGTTCGTTTACCGCATCTCCCAGGCATTCCTTATCCCCTGTATAACCCATCAGACCAAAACCATAGAGAGGAAAGCCATCTTAGACCATTTCCGAAATGGGGATTACCCCATCATCTGCACCTCAAAGGTTTTGAACGAGGGGATAGATGTCCCTGAGGCCAAGGTTGCCGTTATCCTCAGCGGAAGCGCAGCCCCCAGGGAACACCTTCAAAGGTTGGGCAGGATACTGAGGAAAAGCTCAGGCAAGAAAGCCTTGCTTTATGAGGTGGTAGTCAAAGGGACAAAGGAGGTCCAGATCTCCTATCACCGTCGGGGGAAGGATGCTCACCTCTGACCTTATCCGATATAGGATCATAGATGATCAGATAATCCCGGCCTACATCGCCAGAAAGGAGGCAGCAAGATACCTGAGGGTGGGTGAGGATCTTATCCAAATCTATAAAAGCTCCATTGGCCACCCTCGCGGGGAGATAAAGAGGAAACTGGAGGATTATGAGTCGTCCAGCACAGACTACAGGATATTCCGGGGACTCTCCAAGCTACTGGAGGAGAAGGCCACCTTTTCGCCTCCCGCGGGCTGGGACTACCCCCGACTCCGGGAAGAGGTTTTCCGCCAAGCAACCAAGGCATATCCTATAGTCACCCAGCCGGACCTAATATATCAAACAAGAAGGGAGAATGTCTTAGAATCCATTGCCCAAAGGTTGGGGGTAGCACCCCAAGAGCTTGGCGAGGGCCTTTATGGGGACCTCCTCCAAAATCATATCCTCACCAATATGGAGGAGATCACCCCAGAGGGACTTTTACGCAGGTATAACCTTGCTTTGGCTCAAGGGATACTCTACCGAGCTCTGAGGATGAGGATTGAGCTTTCCTCCAACTACAAGGCGGTATTTAGATACATCAAGCTGGCCGGGCTCATCTATCTTATTGAAAAAAATCCTCAGGGTGTTTATTCGATCACCCTCACTGGCCCTGCCTCCCTCCTGCGGCGCACCCAAAAGTATGGGGTTAATATGGCTCGCTTCCTCCCTGGCCTTCTTTTGGCCTCTAAGTGGAGGATGTGGGCCGATGTCTCCACCCCCGCTGGGATGAAGGTCTTCTCCTTGGATCAGGACTGTGGCCTCCACTCCCATTACCATCCAGAGAAGTTATTCGATTCTAAATTGGAAGAGATTTTTGCCCGTAAGTTTAAAAAGAGGCAAACGGAGTGGAAAATGGAGAGGGAAGGTGAGGTAATTGACCTGGTGGGAAGGGTGTTTATCCCAGACTTTACCTTCACTCATCGGGATGGCCGGGAGGCCTCCTTGGAGATAGTCGGCTTCTGGACCCCAGAGTATCTGGAGAAAAAGTTGGAGAAGCTGCGGGCCGCGGGAAGGAGAAACCTCATCGTGGCTGTAAACCAGACCCTCAACTGTTCTTCCGATGATTTCTCTGGCCCGGTCATCTTCTTCAAATACGCGCTCCAGCCATCCCAGGTCTTAGAAAAGCTAAAGGAGATAGGAAAAGTGCCTGAAAAGGAGGAAATCCCTGGCTTTATAAGTGACTGAGATTTGGTAAATGCCCCCATTGAAAGGCTCAGTCCTACATTAAAAATACAGGAATCTCACCTCATCAGAAGACCTGCATCGCGAATAGCTCCCCTTCAAATAAGCTTGACCGAAGGGGGTTATTTTATTATCTTTAGGGTAACACCAGGGTGACAATTCAGGGGGGCAGGGATCAGGAGTAAGATATTTCGGCGAAGCTTCAGATGAAGAATGTAATTAAGGTTGAATCAAGGCGAGGCGGCAGAACCTCGATTCTACTACAGTTAGATCAGGTAAATTCCTTTGTTCCTTGTAGGGGCTTGATTTATCAAGCCCCTACGGGTCGCATAAATGCGACCCCTACATTTCTACCGGGTTCCCCTGGTTCGGGACGGGTAGCCGGGGTGGAGAAGGCTTTAGTCCGTTCTCTGGACTCGACCTCAAAGGGCCAGAAGGCCCTTAATTCGTACTAAAATGTGGTAAAAGTTGGTGATTGCTTCGGCTTGCCACTTCGCTGCCGTTCAGGGCAAGCCTCGCAGTGGCAGGCAAAGAGTTCCGTCATTGCGAGGAGCGAAGCGACGAAGCAATCTCATTCTCCCCGGCTTTAGCCCTGCCCGCAAGAGCCGGAGGGACATCCCGACCATTTGCTTGGTCGGGACAGGTTCCTGTTTGTTCCTACGCGCCCTCCGTCAGGGCAGAGCCCTGACGGAACAATATTCGTGTGGTTCTGTAGTGAATTGGAGCGCGACGGTCAGATGAGGGTATCTGACCGCTCGACTAAATTTCTATTTTCAGTACTTTAGAGGAAAGATTTTGTGGTGAACTGCTGCCTTTAAGCCAACACTGGGAGATAAAAAAGTGAAGAAGATAATTTTTCTAAGCTTAATTCTAATGGCTACTCTTGCTGGGGATGCTTTTGCCCAGCCAGGAGCTAAAGTTACTTTTCCCCAGGGAGATATAAGTTTTTCTTCCCGAAAAGGATATGATTTAGTCAGCTTCCCTGGATGTGAATTTACCTCTAAGGTTGGGGAGCCAAAGCTTCCTGTTAAGCAACTCTCCTTTGTCCTGCCGCCTTATCAAAGGGTAAAAGGAGTTGTGGTAAGATCCAAACATCAGGTGGAGTTAAAGGGAGAGTTCCTTATCTTTCCTGTTCAGCAACCTATTCCTGTAGGCCCCCAGGCGCAGAGCCAAGAGTTCGTTCTTCCTAAACCGGAGATTTACAATTCCCACAAACTTTATCCCTCAGAAGCAATAAGAATTACATCTAATGGTTACTCCTTTGGCTACCACTTGGTCAGCATAGAGGTTTATCCCCTTCAGTATATCCCAGGTGAGAAGAAACTATTTCTGAATGAGGAGATTGATTTCTCCTTTGAAATGGGTGAAAATGAAGTGGGGCCAGCTCCCGTTATGAAGAGGAGGTTAAGAACCCAGAGGCAAATTGAGAAGATGATCAAGGGCCTGGTTTACAACCCTAACGATGTTGATATATATTCTAATCCCCCCCTCCATTTAGTTGGGGAGATAAAAAAGATAGAGGGATTTAATTTGGAGAAGGTGAAGTCTTCCCCTGATTTAGTGGCAGAGTATGTGATCATTACCGCTGATTCTTTAGTCGATCAATTTCAGCCTTTAGCCGACTGGAGAATGAGGGAGGGTATCCCGGCTGCTATTGTAACTCTCTCCTGGATTGAGTCTCTCTATCGAGGATGCGATTTGCAGGAGAAGATAAGAAATTTCATCAAGGATGCCTATAGTAATCTGGGAACGTCATATGTGCTTTTAGGGGGGGATACGGAGATCGTCCCGGTGCGAATGGGATGGGCGAAGAATCAGGCGATTCCTACTGATCTCTACTATTCTGCTATTGATGGCAACTGGAATTGGGATGGAGATTCCCAATTTGGGGAAAGTAGTCAGGATGATAAGTCGCCAGATCTCTTTGTGGGCAGATTACCAGTTAGAGATAGGGGAGATGGGGCGAACTTAGTAAGAAAAACATTGAGATATGAGCGCAATCCAGATATGAGTTATCTAAGGAAGATGCTATTCTTGGGGGCATCAGTGACGCTAGATACTACCGAACACATAGGGCAGGACACTAAGGATACCATTTCCCTTTACCCTGATATCTTTAATGAAATGAAGATTTGTAAACTTTATTCTCGTTTTGCACAGACAGGAGGAGATGCAGAGCTAAATAGTCAAAATGTAGTTGATTCCTTAAATAGCGGGTATGGGATTGTCAACCATTATGATCATGGGGCAAAATATGAGATAGATACTGGGTATAGAACAGGTGGGGGGAAGTTGGAAATTACGGATGTTGATAGTTTGCATAACGATTACAAACCTTTTATTATCTTTTCCTTCTCCTGTTATTGTGCGGCTTTTGATTATGACTGCATTGCCGAGCACTTCCTCCTCCATCCTACAGGTGGTGCTTTAGCTTTTATTGGCCATTCCAGGAGTGCGACTACAAATCAGGACTATGATGACAAATATTTCTTTCAAGCCCTGTTTGATAGTTTGTATCCCAGGATAGGCCAGGCCTTTTTGAACACCCAAACAAGAATTTCAGACAGTTATGTTATTTACAACCTTACCTTTTTGGGAGATCCTGGGATGCCAGTCTGGACCCATCCCCCCGAGAGCTTATCCGTTGATTACTCTCCTACTATCTTTACCGAGGATTCAAACTTCGTCGTCACTGTGAAGGATTTGACAACTTCTGTCCCTCTTGAGGGGGCTTTAGTCTGCCTAAAGAAAGGGGATGAGAATTACAACTTTGGCTACACAGATGTCACCGGAAAGGCGGACTTTAGCCTCACCCCAGATACCCCCGGAACACTTCTGGTAACTGTGACCGCCTTCTGTAGGGATGTGGGGGGAGATACTAAAAGCTATTTGCCTCATCAAGGCTGTTGCATTGTAGAGAGTTCAGAACAGGCTCATCTATATCTGGAAGATTTCACGATCTACGACAGTGTCTCCCTTGGGTTTGATGGAAATGGTGATGGCTTGGCAAACGCCGGGGAAACCATAGGCTTGATTATATCCCTGGGGAATAGTGGCCTGGTTGCTGCCGATAGTGTCTGGGCCCTTTTTTCCACCGCATCTGATTCGGTTGATTTGATAGATTCAACCGCCTTTTTCAGAAACTTGCCGTCAGGGGTTGTGGTAACTTCATTGGATACAGTCGTATTGAACATAAAGAAGGATTGCCCAGATAGAGAGCTTCTTAAGTTTCAAATATGGATCACGGATGACTCGAACAATGTCTGGGATGACAGCTTGAAGCTGAAGGCTTATGCTCCGGAGCTTTCCCACATCGGCCACTTTGTAGATGATGGATCAAACCATCAGGCTGATCCAGGGGATACTATTAGGCTGCCCATAAGAGTGGCCAACTATGGCTGGGGATCTGCAAGGGATGTGGTGGCGATGTTGAGCACTAGAAGTTCCCATATTTCCATCTTCAGCGACAGCATCTACTTGGGGGATATTCCCTCAAATTCAGTCATGGAGAGAGACAGCGGTTTCAGGTTTTATTTGCTCGCAGATTATGATGCCCAGAAGGATAGCCTGGAACTTTCCATGAGAGACCATTACGGAAGAATCTGGGATTCAGGTTTTGAGCTCTCTCCTCCTGATACTGTGAGGAGTTTGGAGGTAACGGGAGGGACGGATTTTATAGACCTAAAATGGACACCCAATTCAGATGTGGATCTGATGGGATATAATGTTTACCGAAGTGACTCCTTGGATGGCCCTTTTGAGAGAGTCACACGTTTTCCCATAGGTGGCGTTTCGTATTATAAGGATGAGGGACTGGAGAGGATGAAAACCTACTTCTATCTGGTTACCTCTGTTGACTCGTCGGGAAATGAGAGCAAACCAACATCCCCTGAAAAAGCCTGGACATCGATGGACAACTTAGAGGGATGGCCTATCGATGTAACCCCGGGCAGACCGCACTTTTCCTCTCCCGTTATCTCTGATGTGGACAGCATTCCTGGGATGGAGATATTCATCGGCTGTTATTTGTCAGATAGGCTATATGGCTGGCATCATACCGGGGTAGAGATCTATGACCTGGATAATGATCCTAATACGGTAAGTGGATTTGCCCCTACAGATGGTGATATATGGGACTCACCTGCCCTTGGCGATCTGGATGGAGATGGGAAAATGGAGGTAGTGGTTAGCAGTGGAGATAAACTCTATGCCTGGCATATAGATGACAGAAATGGTGACGGTAGGCCAGACTCTTTATCTGGTTGGCCAGTGGCTTGCCCCAGTATGATTGCCTCTCCCGTGATTGCTGACTTAGATGGAGATGGAGATGCAGAGGTGGTCTGTGAAACGAAGAATGGAAGCGTGTATGTGTTTGACCATAATGGTAATATCCTCCCTGGATGGCCTAAGACTGGTTTAGGGGAGGTTGCATACTCAACACCTGCTGTAGCCGATCTTGATGGGGATAACCATTTGGAGATCATAGCTGCGGTAAGGGAGTCTGTATATGTCTGGAGAGATAATGGGGAAAAATTTCCTGGAGATTGGCCTTTCTATGCCGGATCATACACTACCCCATCTCCAGCCGTTGGTGATTTGAATAAGGACGGAACTTTGGAGATCGTCTGTGCCAGCCTGTATAAGGTTTATGTTCTGGAGCCGGATGGTTCCCCTATGTCGGGATGGGAGGAAGGGAGAAGTGCTTACCTTGATTTAGGGTATGGAAATGCCTCTTCTCCTGTGATTGGTGACATCATCGACGATGATTGCTTAGAGGTAGTTATCAGCGGGAAGAACTATCTCTACGCCTGGGACTGTCACGGTGACCCCTTGCCCGGATGGCCAATTAAATTTAAAGGCTCCTGGTCCAGCCCTGCCTTGGGGGATATCGATGGGGATGGGGAGGTGGAGATCATAGTGGGTTCTGGAGAAAAGAATGTATATGCCTTCCACAGCGACGGCAGCCTTCTCGAGGGATTCCCCCTCATTACTTGGGATGTCGTGAACAACTCCCCGGCCATAGGGGATTTAGATGGGGATGGAGATATGGAGATCGTGGCGGGGAGTCATAACTATTTGGTGTATATCTGGGACTGTCAGGGGGACTCATCATCTCATAGGATAGAATGGGGGATGTTTCATCACGATTATCAACATACAGGTTGGTATGAATTTGTCCCACCGAATGGGATTCCTGAGTCCCCATCTCACAACCTGAGCCTATCTAAGAGGGCTGAGCTATACCAGAACTATCCCAATCCGTTTAATGCAAATACTGCGATCAGCTATCAGTTGTCAGCGGTTGGCGGTCAGCGGTCAGAAGTCAGCTTAAGGATTTATAATATTCTGGGTCAGAAGGTGAAAACCCTGGTGGAGGCGAAGCAGGGGCCAGGCCATTATAGGGTAATCTGGGATGGCAGGAACGATAGGGAGAAGACAGTGGCCAGTGGGATCTACCTCTTCAGGTTAAAATTGGGCAAATTTGAATCCTTGAAGAAGGGGGTGTTAATCCGATGAAGAGGCTAACCTCTTTTTTTGTATTTTCTTTCTCCTGGCTCATCACTTCCAACCTCTCTTTCTGTATGTTTCAAAACCATAAGAGAAGATTTGCCAGGAGGATGGTTTTTATCAAGTGATCCCTCGTTTTGATGTCCAGAATTACACCCCGGACTTGCGGGGGGAATGGGAGGATTTCGTGCAGGGAGCGGACAATGGCACCATCTTCCACCTGCAGAGGTTCTTTGACTACCATCCCGCAGGGAGGTTCGCCCATCGCCATCTCATCTTTAGGAGGGATGGGAAGATCTTCGCCCTTTTCCCAGTTGCCTTCCAAGATGGTGTCCTCTCCTCCCATTCCGGTGCCTCCTATGGGGGGTTTGTGGTGAAGAGAGGGTTGGGGATCAGGGAAGCCCTGGGCTTGGTCCGGGGCCTTTTGGAATATGCTCAGGATCAGGGGATAAAGGGGATTAGACTTACTATTCCTCCGCTTATCTATTGGACCCATCAAAACAACTATTTAGACTTTGCCCTCTTAAGAAATGGCTTTGGCTATGAGAAGAGGGAGTTGACCAGTGTCATTGGGCTTTCCTATAAATCGGAGGAGGAGATACTCTCCACTTTCAAGAATGAGGCCAGAACTGCAGTGAGAAAGGCCCAGAAGTCTGGGGTTCTGGTAACCGAATCCGATGACCTGCCGGCCTTCTATCAGATCCTCAAAAAAAACCTCTGGCTGAGACACAATGTTACCCCCACCCATTCCCTGGATGAGCTCATTCTCTTAAAAAAACTTTTCCCTAAAAGGATTAAGCTATTTTCTGCCTTTTACCAGGGGAAACAGGTGGCTGGTGTGGTGCTCTTTGTCTGTAACCAAAAGGTTGTTTTGGCCTTTTATATCAGTCACGATCAGGATTACCAGCATCTACGGTCGGTGAACCTCCTCTTCTATGATTCCCTGAGTTGGGCCTGGAAAAAGGGGTTCCAGTGGTTTGACCTGGGAACATTCACCTTAAATATGGAACCCAACATTGGGCTGGGGAGATTTAAGGAGAATTTTGGGGCCCAGGGCTATTTTCGGGATACCCTTAGCTGGGGGATATGAAGAGAAGAGCTCTTCGGCTACAGGAAAGGGCCAAATGGGCGAAGGGAAAAATCAGGCAGATTGAGGGCTCTTACCGCTTTACCAGCGAGTTGTTCGATGAGTTGATCAAGGAAAACAGGGGTAAGGGTAAGGTCTGGCTGGATGCCGGTTGCGGGAGAAATGGGCTCATAGAAGAGTTTAAGGGTGGTTATGGCCTGGCCGTAGGGGTGGATCGAAGAGAAGAGGGATCAGGGAAATTTGTCAGGGCTGATCTCTCTTGCCTTCCCTTTAAAGAGAGCAGATTTGATTTCATCACCTGCAAATGGGTCGTGGAACATCTCGCCTATCCCCAAAAGGTGATAGATGAACTAAGGAGGGTCTTAGTCCCCAGGGGTAGGCTCCTTATTCAGACTCCCAACCGCAATCACTTCCTCCTCCTTGGTTCGAGGTTGCTCCCTTCTTTTCTCAAGTCTTGGTTGATAGCATTTTTCTTCGGCTCCCATAAAGAGCGATTTCCTACCTTTTACCGGGCGAATACCCCATCGAAGCTGAGAGGATTCATTGAAAATGGCGGGCTCAAGGTGGAGAGGATGGTTCTCAATGAGGATCTGTTTTGCTTCTCCAAACTTGCCTTCTGGTTTTCCTACCTTTTTCTGAGATTGACCCAGAGGAGAGGATGGCAGGGGTTAAGGTCCAGCATTCTCCTCTTGGCCCGGCGCAGGTAATATAAGTATGCGTAAGATCCTTCACATCGCCGTCTCCAACATCGCCGGTGTCCCCTTGGAGTTTGTGCGGGCGGAGAGGGCCCGCGGTTACTATTCTCGCCTGATTACATTTACCCCTAACCCCTATGGGTTTGGGGAGGATATCTGCTTGAATCTTCCCTGGTTGTCGGATCCTACCCAACGGTTCCTTAAGAGGCTACTTGGATATAAGGGCCCCACCGTGGCCAACCTGAGGGCCAAACCATCTCGGATCCCCCCAGTTTGGAGCCCCTCAAATCGGCTTGTATCCTGGTTGTTCGATCTCAGAGATCTAATCTGGAAGAATAAGATTAGAAGGTTTTCCCAGGGATTTGACCTTTTCGGATTCGATGTCTACCAACTTGATGGGGGTTTAGGTTTTACCCGCAGGGGGGAGATTATCAGAAGGCTAAAACAAAAGGGGAAAAAGATAGTCTGTTGCTACTTGGGAAGTGACCTGAGGTCCCGCGGGGTAATCCCAGAGATCGATAGGCTTAGCGACCTCAATTTGACCCTGGAGTTCGATCACCTGAGCCTGCATCCCAATATCCATCACATCTTCTTCCCCTTTAACCCCTGGAAGTATAGGCCGAGGGAGAGGAGGAATCGGAGGTTACGGATCTGCCATTCCCCCAGCCAGAGGAAGGCTAAGGGGACGGAGAAGATCATCTCCACGGTCAAGGAGTTGGAGAAGGATTACCCGGTTGAGCTTGTTCTCATTGAAAGCCTTTCCCATAACAGGGCCATGGCACTTCTCTCCTCCTGCGATATTGCCATAGACCAATTAGGTGAGCTCGGTTATGGGATCAGCTCCTTAGAGACCCTCTCTATGGGTATCCCCACTTGCACCTGTCTTTTGCCTGATTATGAGAGTTACATACCAGATCATCCTTTTGTAAATGTCAACGAGGGCAATCTAAGGAAAAGGTTGATTGAACTCATTGAGAATGAGAACTACCGGCGGCGAAAGGGGTTGGAGGGAAGATATTGGGTGGAGAGCCATCACGACTCCCGCCAGGTAGTGAAGGGAATCTATGAGCTATTGGCCAAAGAGACTTCTTAAACAGAGCCTCATCTATGGAATGGGAGATGTGGCCGGCAAGCTCCTCAAGTTTCTCCTTATCCCGGTGTATACCGCCTACCTTCTGCCCTCTGAATATGGGATTTTGAACCTCTGTTTGCTCTACTCCGGTTTTGCCGCAGTCTTCTGCTTTTGGGGGGTGAACTCGGCCTTCTTCCGCTACTTTGTTCCCCAGGAAAGGGAGAAGGGAAACTCAGATAGTTTCAGCAATGTCTTCCTGCTGGTCACCATATTCTCCCTGCTGGTTTTTTTCCTCTCTTACCTTTTTTCCCGTTCCCTCTCCTGGTTTCTTTTGGGTTCGGCCTCAGAGGCCTATCTCATCAGGATTACCGCCATCTCCGTTTTGGTGAACTCGCCTTTGGCCACCCTCCTCCTGCTCTACAGGGCGGAGGGGAAACCCATCTCCTATGTAAAGGTAACCGTCGCTAAGCTCTTTGTCGCCCTCCTCTGCAACCTCTATCTGGTTGTCGGCCTAAAGATGGGGGTGAGAGGGGTTCTTTACAGCGACATTATCTCCAGTGCCCTTCTTCTCCTCTTCCTTTTGATCAAACTTTTCCCTTACCTTAGTCTCCACATCTCTTTAAACCTGTCCAGGAAACTCCTTAGTTATGGAATCCCTCTCGTCCCGGCCGTTCTCTCCGGGGTGGTTATTATGCTCTCCGACAGGTATTTTATAGAGCTGTATCAAGGGGCAAAGGCGGTGGGGATATACTCCTTGGGATATAGGGTGGGCATAGTGGTCAATTTGGCGGTGATGGCTTTTAACTTCTCCTGGTCACCGGCGATCTTTAGGATTGTGAAGGAGGAGGGGGCGAAGAGGATATTTTCCGATGTCTTAAACCATTATGTGGCCCTGGTGGGTTTGATCCTTCTGGGTCTATACCTCTTCCAGAAAGAGATATTTTCCCTTTTTGTAAACGCCAGCTACCATCAGGGATTGGAGGTGGTCGTCCTTATCGCCATCTCCTACTTCATCTATGGGCTCTATCTCAACTTTGAGGTGGGCTTGTATCTCAAGGACAAGACCCCTTATGTGACTTTGATTAGCTTGCTTGCAGCGAGCTTAAACATTGGCCTGAATCTCCTCCTTATCCCTCGGATGGGGATAAAGGGAGCGGCCTGGGCCACCCTCCTTTCCTATCTTTTTATGGCTGGTTTGGGGCTCTACCTCTCCCAGAGCCAATATCGGGTGAGATACGATCTGCGGAGGCTGGCGACAAATATCCTCCTGCTGGGTGGGATATGCTACCTCTCCTCTTTCTTCACCCTTCTAATCTATCGCGCCCTTCTCTTCCTCCCCTACCTTTTCTGGGTCCTGAAAGCCGAGTGGCCGCTGTTTCAGGGGGAGATATCGTTCGGCAATAAATAGGGACAATTCACGAGTTGCCCCTACCTTTGGATGATCTTCTGAACCTCCTTTTCGTCCAATTTCCTTAACACCTCCACCAAAAGCTTGACGGCGTTCTCATAGTCATCCCGATGGAGGATGCCCACATGGCCGTGGATATACCTGGTGGGTATCCCCATAGTGAGGGTGGGCACGCCAAATTTGTTCAGGTGGATCCTCCCCCCATTCGTTCCTCCTCCCTCAATGGAGGTGAAGTGATAGGGGATCTTATGGGCCTCAGCGGTGTCCACCACCAGATCCCGCAGCCTACAGTTGGGGATCATACTCCCATCGTAAACCAAGATCGATGGCCCTCCCCCCAACTTCTCCGGTTTGTCCTCAAAATCGGGCATATCCCTTGCCAGGCTGACATCAAGGGCAAAGGCCAAATCCGGGCTTACCTGGTTGGAGCTGGTGATGGCTCCCCTTAATCCCACCTCTTCCTGCACGGTGCCCACCCCGTAGATGGTGTTGGGATGGGGGATCTGGGTCATTTTCTCCAAGACCTGGATCACCAGGGCACAGCCGATACGGTTGTCCCAGGCCTTGGCCATGTATGCCTTTTTGTTGTTCATCACCGTAAAAGGACTTAGCGGGGTGATGGGATCTCCCGGGCGGATTCCCAACCTCTTCTTTACATCGAAGTCGGATGATGCCCCCACATCGATATACATATCCTTGATGGGGAGGACCTTCTTCTTCTCCTCAGCCTCGAGCTCATGGGGCGGTTTAGAGCCCACCACCCCAACCACACCCCCTTGGGATGTCCTGATGCTCACCCTCTGAGAGAGAATAACATGGCCCCACCAGCCACCCAGAGGGAGGAATCTGACAAAGCCCCCCTTGGTTATCTCCTTCACCATAAACCCCACCTCATCCATATGCCCGGCCAGCATCACCTTGGGATGTGCGGAGGTTCCTTTCTGTTCGGCAATCAGGCTTCCTAAGTTATCATAAGAGATCTCAGCCACCGCGGAGAGGCGCTTAGCCATTATGCGGGAAACCTCCTCCTCGTGCCCAGAAACCCCGTGGGCCTCGGTCAATTCCTTGAATAGTTCCTCAGTTTGGTCCAACTTGTCCTCCTTTTTTTAGGGCTAGCTTAATTATCCTTTCCACCAATTGGTCAAAGCCTATCCCTGCTGCCTGGGCGGCCATGGGAACCAGGCTGGTGGGGGTCATTCCGGGCAGGGTGTTTACCTCTAAGCAATAGAGCTCCCCATCATCGCCGTAGCGAAAGTCGCCCCGGGCATAACCCTCACACCTCAAGAGCTCAAAGGCCTGAAGGGCCAACTCTTTTATCCTCTTGGTCACTTGAGGTGGGATATGAGCCGGGACTACATAGCGGCTTTTCCCCTTTGTATATTTGTGTTGGTAATCATAAAAGCCCTCCTGAGGAATAACCTCCACCACAGGTAGAGGCTCCTTGTCCAAAATGCCCACGGTTAACTCCCTTCCTGCGATATACTTTTCTATGAGGGTTTCCTGGTCAAACCGCTGGGCAAAGTTCAGGGCCTCTTCAAGTCCCCCCTCTTCTTTAATTATGCTTGTCCCCACCGTTGACCCCTGGGATGCCGGCTTGACCACTACGGGGAAGCCAAACCCATCCCTTATCTTTTCTGCTATCTTTTCCTTCCCCTCCTTGATGACAAACCAGGCAGGTGTGCTGATGCCCGCCCCCTGGAAGAGGAGCTTGGCCGTGGGCTTGTGCATGGCCAGAGCGCTGGCCAAAAGGCCGGAGCCGGTGTAGGGGATACCAGCGAGATCCAGTAAGGATTGGATGGTGCCATCCTCTCCCTTTCCCCCGTGAAGGGCCAAAAAGACCACCTCCGCCTGGGCTAAGGCCGGGGATTTGACCATCTCCCGGATGGGGAGTAGAGATTTTGACCTGTGCTCTAAAGGTTTGGTCCCCCCCGGCAAAGGCCCACCTGAAGCTGGGTCCAAGCCCATCACCTCGTAGCCCAACCTTCTCAGGGCATCCATCACCCCCTTTGCGGTGGAGAGGGAGATCTCCCTCTCTGCGGAATCCCCACCCATAAGGACTAATACCTTCATTCTCCTTTTTCAGTTAAGAGGGCAACGGCCATAGCCTCCATCCCCTCCTCCCGGCCACTGAACCCCAGCCCCTCTGTGGTGGTGGCCTTCACCGATACCCTCCCCTTTTCAACCCCCACGGAGGCGGCTACCTTTTCCCTCATCCGCGCAATATATTTAGCCAGCTTTGGTTCTTGGGCAATGATTACCGAGTCAATATAAGAGATGGAGAATCCCTGGGCAATCACCATCTGTCTTACCTCCTGCAGAAGTTTTAAGCTGGAAATCCCCTTATATTTGGGGTCATTGGCTGGGAAGTGTTGCCCTAAGTCACCCAGTCCAGAGGCCCCTAAAAGGGCATCGGCTATGCTGTGGCAGAGGAGATCAGCATCGGAATGACCCAAGAGACCTTTGGGGAAGTCAATCTCTTCCCCTCCCAGTACCAACTTCCTCCCCTCTACCAGGGGATGGGCATCATAACCTATTCCCACCCTCATGGGATCTCTCCTCTCTTTCGCAGGATGGCCTCTACAAGGGGGAGATCCTCAGGTGAGGTCAGCTTCAGGTTTTCGCAGGAACCCTCCATAATCTTTACCCTCTGCCCAATTCTCTCCACTAAGGCCGAATCATCACTGGCCCCATATCCATCCTCATAGGCCCTTTTGTATGCTGAGAGGATCAGATTATAGGCAAAGGTCTGGGGGGTTTGGGCGGCCCAGAGAAAGGTCCGATCCAGGGTGCGGAAGACAAATCCCCCTTCCTCCCTCTTCACCGTATCGGTTATCCTCACTGCGGTGACCACCGCCTTATATCTCTGGCAGAGCTTAATGGACTCTTCCAGAAGTTTCGTGGTGATCAGGGGACGAGCCCCGTCGTGAATGAGAACAAGATCACAGTCACCTTCGATGGCCAGAATCCCTTGATAAACGGAGTCCTGTCTCCTCTTGCCCCCAGGGATTACCTTCTCTACCTTCCTCAGGCCAAACTTCTCCACTACCTCATTACGGATAAACCCTAAGTCCTTCTGGGGACTAACCAGGATGATCCCATCCACCAGGGAGGACTGCTCAAATGGCCCAAGGGTATAAACAATCAAGGGTTTCCCCCCAATGGAGAGAAACTGTTTCTTCTCTCCCATCCTCCTCCCCTCCCCGGCAGCGGCAATAATGGCTACATTCCTTCCCATCTAACCTGAATAATTAGTGGGCCACAAAGGCACCAAGTTCTGATTAAATGTAGACTAAACAAATGTTCAGAGCGCGGCAAAGCCGCAACCAAAAATCATCGTGTATCCTTCCCGTAGCTCGTTGCCCATTACTCGTTCCCCCCGCTTCCTACACTTCTACCCGGCTTTAGCCGGGGTTGCGAGGGCTTTAGCCCTTGTTAAGAAGGGCCTAAAGGCCCTAAACCCGCACTGAAGTGCGGTAGAAGTTGGCTGCTCAAGCCTACCTAAGAAACTTTGCTCAAAAAACAAGATCTTGCCAAATCGTAGCACAGGGGGCGAGCGGAATTTAGTTGAATAAACAGGATTTTTTATGTTTGATCCTCTTAGTGGCTAAATTTATGAATGAATAGTTCGAGCTAAAGAATTAGCATGGCGTCGCCATAAGAATAGAACCTATACCCCTCCCTGATAGCCTCAGCATAGGCCGTGAGCACCCTCTCCCTGCCAGCAAAGGCGGAAACAAGCATCAGAAGGGAAGTGCGAGGGAGGTGAAAGTTGGTGATCAGCCCATCTACTACCTTAAAGTTGAAGGGCGGATAGATAAATAGAGATGTCCATCCCTCTCTGGGATTCTCCTCTTGGCCCCAGCTCTCTAAGGCCCTTACCGTAGTGGTCCCCACGGCATAGATTTTTCCCCTATTGGATTTTACCTTCCTGATAGCTGAGCAAACCTCTGAGGGAATGTGGTAATATTCCGCCTCCATTCTGTGTTCGGAGATCTCTTCTGACTTTATCGGTCTGAAAGTTCCCCAACCAACATGGAGAATAAGTGAGGCAGTTTTCACTCCTTTGGCTCCGATCCTTTCCAGAAGCTCCTCGGTGAAATGGAGGCCAGCGGTGGGGGCAGCAACCGCCCCCTCGGTTTGAGCATATACGGTCTGATACCTCAGCCTGTCCACTGGTTCAGGTTTCCTCTTTATATAAGGGGGGAGCGGAACCTCTCCTAACTCCTGAAGTATTTGCCAAAAATCTCCCTCAGCGGTGAATCTAACACCCCTATACCCATCCTGACCTCCATCGGTTATCTGGGCCCTGAGCCTTCCCCCTCCAATTGAGATCTTGGTCCCTGGCCTGACCCTCTTTCCTGGCCTGACCAGAACCCTCCATTCATCTCCCCTCACCTGGTTTAAGAGGAAGATCTCCACCTTACCCCCTGTCCCCACCTTAACTCCTTTAAGTCGGGCCGGGATGACCTTTGTCTGGTTCAAGACGAGCAAATCTCCTGCGCTAAGATAAGAAGGTAGCTGGGAGAATATGCGGTGCTCTACCCCTTCCTCCCTCCTGTTGAGGACTAACAGCCTTGACCTATCCCTCTGCCGGGAGGGGTGCTGGGCTATCAATTGAGGTGGTAGATCATAGTCGAAGTTGGAGAGCTTCATCTTCTCCTCAGAAATAGATTGACGATAATAATCAGAATGATGCTCACTACCAAGGAGGAGGCTAAGGGAATATAGATGTTTACCCCTCTTCTCTGGATGTTTATATCTCCCGGGAGTCGGGCTAAAAAGGGGAGATGGCCGAATAGGATGAAAAATCCCCCTAAGAGAACGAGGAAGAGCCCCAAAGTGATGAGGGCCTTCCCTATGGAGGATAACTCAATCATCGCCTTGCCCCCTTTAGCTTCTCTACCAAGGGGGGGATGAATATTATCTGGATGATCATCCCGGGCCAACCCGCCACCAGGGCAGCCAGGGCTATTGGGAGGGGCCTGATCCTTATCCCTAAGAGAGGGGAGGAGACCAAACAAGCCATCAAAACCCAGATTATCCTTCCCCCTAACATCGCCCCGATTAGGGAGACCCAAAGGTTCAGCTTTAGTTGGCAATAGAGGAACCCGGTAAGGAGGCCATAGCTAAGGAGTTCGGGGATCATCAAGGCTGTCAGGGGCAGGGGGGGCATGCCGGTGAGCAGAAAGCTGAGAGATGGACTTAGTGCTCCCACCAACGCTCCGCTTGCCGGCCCCACCAAGAGCCCGGCAATGAGCACGGGGATATGCATAGGGAGAAATATCCGTCCCGCCATGCCAAATTGATGGAAGGAGAGGGGGAAGAGCACTCCCAGAGCCAAGAGCAGAGCTGAGTGGGTGAGAAATTTGGCTTCAAGATGCCTCATAGTCGAATAACTCCTCAGGTGTCATCTTCCAGATCCTTAGGGCTAATTCTTCTTCGTTTTCAGAGGTGCAGTTAGTCTTTATCTCCCTGGCGATCTTCTCTCTCAAGCCAAGTAGAATTCTTCTTTCGTTCATTCTACCCTCCACCTTTGCCTTGCCTTGTTCCCGGATGGAGATTCTCCCATTGCCCACCGTACAGGAGGTGGAAAGTTGCAATCCGTCTATCGAACAGGAGACGGGCGGGGTGCTCCCTGTGTAGGAGATCATCTTCAGAGTGGATGAGGCATCATTCAATTCCTTGGTGAGGAACTTGCCCATCTTCAGTCCAACCGTCAGATATGGGCCTAGATGAGAGTGGAACTCCTTAGCCAATTGCAGCTCTGAGGGAAGTTCTGCCATAGCTTCCTCCTTTTAGGGTCTTTCTATAGGGAGTGGCTCAATTTTGATGAAATATAATAATTTTGGTAGAGAAAAGCCAATGTTTTTATCCCTCAGATTGGAATTTCTGGAGTGACCTTTGGAAACCTCTAAGATACCCCCAAAGGTCGAGGCGTAGTTTGTAGGGGATAGACCCCCTTGGACAGCGGAACAAATGCGAGCGAGCGCTTGTCTGCGTGCTCCGCACAGGCAGATAGGATTGTGGGGCACCAATCTTTGCAGGGGCCGGATTTATCCGACCCGTTTTCAGAGCGACCGAAGGAAGCTAAGTTCAAATGTAGGTTGCAATAATAGATGGGGTAGAGGGGATGAATAAAAATCCTGTTATCCTGTCAAAAAATTCCTGCAGCAGACAGCTAAGTGGTCTGTTTCATAAGTTCTGTTACGTATCACTGTAGACAGTTAACCTACATAACTTTTAGATGAGTTAGGGTTAAGCAAATCCTAAATTCTAAATCCAAATGACCGAAACAGGACTTGTTTTGAACATTTGAATTTTGGCCATTCCTGCCTGTGCGGATCACGCAGACAGGTGGTATCGTTTTGTATTTAGAGTTTCGTGCTTCGGGTTTTAACTCATGTCTACCATTTACATCGTTAACTTTGCCAACTTCTCAAAATGCGTCACCGCAATTATGAAATAAAACACTAAGTACAAGGCAGGTCGGTTTTTGTTTGGGTTCCGACCCAAAGGTCAGGGGACGTTACCTATTTTGTTGAGCAATCGGGAGGCGTTCAGTAAATTGTGGTGGGTGAAAAAATGGGAAGTGTTCCTATTTTTCCTATATGAATATAAATTTAGCTCATTCTCACCACCATAGCTAATGTAAATGGCCCAATGGCCAAACAAGCATGGACAAGATGCTCAAAAAGATCTGCCTCGTGATACCGACGGTTTAAGCGATAACAGAACTCTCCCACATACCTACTCAGGTGCTTGCGGCTCACCCAGTGATGTGTTCCCAATAGGAAACGCTTCAGATTCGCTATCACCACATGAACCCAGGGGAAGAGATCACAGGCCTCCTTACCCCCACCAGTGATACTCATCTCATGCTGGTAACCCTCTTTGGCCAATACCCCATAGGAAGGAAACCCATCTGTTTTTACCCGTGCCCTCTGAGAGATTTTTGCCTGAGCAAACTCCTTCACCGCCTGAGCTGAAACCTGCGATACTACTTTTATCGCCACATATCCAGGCTTCACTTTCTGCTTTCCCTTTCCCTTGCCATCTTTACTCTTCCTCTCTTCTACTCCCACTAATATCGGAGTCTTCTCCTCAACACCACGCCCCATCCGTCCCTCCTCTTCACCTCCCACAAATGCATCATCAAGCTCAATAACACCTCCTAACAGATATTGAGCATCCCTTTTCTGCATCGCTTGCCGCAACTTCTGCATCATCAACCAGGCCGTGGGATAGGAGACAGCAATCTCCTTCATCAACTGTACCGCTGAGAGCCCTTTCTTGCCCTGAGCCATACGGTAGATAGCCCAAAACCACTTCCACAAAGGAAGATGAGTCTTATGAAATATAGTGCCCGCTGTCACAGAAACCTGATATCCGCATCCCCGACACCACCAGAGATCACGACACTTTTGATGATATGCCTCCTTACAGCCACAGCGGGGACAGACAAACCCCTCAGGCCAACGCTGCCTAAAGAGGTATCCTCGGCAATCCTGCTCAGAACTGAATTGCTTACGAAAATCATCTATACTCATCCCCTCAAAACGCTTCAGAGAAGCCATGGCATACCTCCTAACTCTAAAGGTTGTCCCAATATAAGACAGATTGCTTGAAAGTCAAGAGAAATCTTTATATTCATATTTTCCTATTTTCCCTCCAATCGCGCCCACCAACGTTCCTACTATCACCACCTCCAACATACCCCTTAGACTTAGATTCAGGGCATTGCCAGTGACGAGCGTAAGACCGGAGGTGGCTCCGCGTCCAGCGATCCCCAAAACCAGTGCACCCGTAACAGCACCTGCGATCAAAGCCAACGGGGCCTCACGGTAATAGCTCATCTTCTACCCTTCGTCCGTTAAATGTCGCACGGATCAGCTGCAGTCTCTTGTTTCCAGTACATCCCCTGCCGCGCTCGGGCATTGTTAGATAGGCAGCAGGTAGCCACTCTGGTCATATTCCTTGCCTCTTGTGCTTACCCAAGTATGCCAGACCGAGAACTACAAGGCCCACGGCACTCGATACTGCAAACCAGAGGGTTGCGGTTCTACCCCAGTGGAATACAAATTCATTCGCAAGCAGCCCGACTGTACCCACGGCTATGAGTACGAAGGCACTCGCTCGAATCGCTTCTGGAAACTCCGTCATGGTTGTCTCTCCCTCGGAAAATAGGGGACAGTGGTGCAGAAATTGCCAAGCATTTTCGGTGCCTTCCTCTATGTCCCTAAATTTTTCAGCCTGACCCCATTGACCAAATAAATGGACAAACTAAAGCACTTTCTGCCCCACCGTCCCCTCCTCAAATATCCCGATAGAATCGGGATTGGAAGTTAGTGAACAAAGTGAACTAACTTGGGAGGGTATGTAGGGGTCGCATTTATGCGACCTGAATCTTACGGGGCTCCGCTTTGGAATTCATGAATGGATCAGGTTATTAAGGCTGCCATTGGAGGGCAAAAAAGGTGGCAGAACTGGTGTTCTGCCACCTTTTTTTACGAACGTCCTCTCTTATGCTCTAAGAATCAGTCAAACGTTTAGTGGCCCGGGAACAAAGATTAGTAAACTTAGCCCGATCACTGACACACGAATCCACAAATATGAGTATAAAGTTCCCTCTCAATCATAATAGGGTTTCTCCAAATACTATATGAGTTTTGGGTACCCTGTGTGATTTAGACTTCTAATGTCTCGGGCGAGGGTAAAAGGGGTCACACCTTTATTCTTGATTTTTTGCAGGGAAAGGCTGCTTGATGCTTATTATAGTTTAAGATATCGGAAAGTCAAACGACCCTCTTCCTACCCCCCCTTCCTACCTTAGTATATTTCTTGCCGACACCCAGCTCAGGCTGGAGGACAAGATAAACAAGCTCTTCAAATGGGAGCTGGAAAAGAGGGGTGAGGGCCAGTAAAGATAAAGAAGCTCAGGGAGGGCATCTTCTCCCTGGGGAAGGAAGTTATGATCATCAACAGCAAGCCGGATCTAATAGCCAGCCTGGCCTTTTGCCTCAGATATCTCTTCGGGTTTATGGAGAGGTAAAAGCGACAAGAGTAGTTTCACCTTCGCAGGATAAGCAGACCAAACGGGGCAAGTAGGGAAATCCTAAATCCTAATGACGAAATCCGAAACAACCGCCAATGGCCAAGTTTTCTAAGGGTTTTTAAATAGCCCGAGTTGGCATAGGATGACTAACCAACAGTTGTGAAAAAACGGGTTGACAATGGGGATAAGATGGCTATAATATGGATCAGTAGCACTTTGCTCTTCTGAGGGAACCAGATCATAAAGAAGATGAAACCTCACTCAATACTGAGGTTTTGAGTGAATGGAGAATTGGTTTTGGGATATCATATCTTTCTTGCTGCAGAAAACAACTTCAACATTTGTATTAAGAGGGGAGTTTATGGCGGCATCCAATCAAGCGGTTCAAGGAAATCAGAGCAAATGAATTCAGAAGTTATAGCGGGCTTTGCAGGTATCAGAGTCGGGGATCTCATATTCTTTTATGTGAAGAATAAAGGTATCTATGGATTGTGGAAAATAATCAGTGAACCATTTTACGATACAATCCCTATTTGCAGACCTCGTCAAATTAGCTCAAAATTGTGCCACTTTTTTGGACACTTTGCTGAT
>CAZVGK010000026.1:0-50999 GCA_964626665.1 uncultured Gemmatimonadota bacterium
GGTCTCAAATATTTTCCTGGCCTGAAGTATCTGTCCAAATCCCTCTGAACGAGTCTCCCCATCCTCAACCAAAATCTTGCCACTATAAAGGAAACTGACGGCCAGGTCATATTGTGCCTCCGCCTCCCCTAACAAAGAGATGCTGCGGGCAAAATGATCTCTCGCCTTTCGTCTCTCCTCTTTCGCCTCTCGTTCCTCGCCTCTCTTCTGATACACTGCCCCCAGGAGCCGATGGGCAAGGCCTTCATCATAGGCAGAGCCAAGCCTTTTAGATATTCTCAGGCTACGCTCTCCATAGCTGAGGGCACCATCCAAATTGCCCCGCATAAGACAGACCCAGCCTAACCTCTCGCTTGCCTCCATCACCACATCACCCTCCGGGGCTATGCGATAACCAATCTGCAGGGCCTGCATTAAAGCTTGCTCGGCTGCCTCCAAGTGGGAACCTCCCTCCCGCTCGGCCAGGGCTATCTCCCACCAGCCCCTACTCTCCCATACAGTTGCCCTTTCCCTCTGATAATCACCCGCATCGGCGAGTTTTTGGGCTCGATCTAAAAGTTCGGACACTCCATCCCATCTCCTCTGCAGGATGTAGAGCCTACAAAGCGCCGTTGCCCTCCTGGCAATCTCCAGGCTATTATTCAGGCCCTCGTATAATTTCAAACTATATCTCAACATTTTGGAGGCGAGTGGCCACTGGCCTGTAACGATATAACAACAACCGACATTGCCCTTTACCATTGCCCTTAGCCACCGATCATCTATAGCTTTCCTCTTGCATAACTCTATAGCCTCAGTGAGATGCCGTATGGCTTCCTTTGTGCGACCGCTGAGGAAATAACCTTGCCCTAATGTATTGAGCACTTGGGCTTTCCTCCTCTCATCCTCCAACCTGTCAAACTGAGAAAGTGCATTCCTCAAATACCGGAGGGCAATCTTTGTCTCCCCCAGGGCCAAGTGCATCTTGCCCACTATCCATTCAATCGTCCCTATCTCCTTATGCCTGTCAGTGTGCTTCAATACCTCGTATGCCCCCTCGGCTATCTCGGTATCATACCTGCCCAGTTGTTCCTGGGCAAAGGCCAACCTCACCTGTAGCTCCGCCCACTCCACATCCCTTTCCCCTGGAGTATACCCTCTACAGAAAGTCTCAATCTCCTCCACAACTTTGGCATACTCTCTCTTCTTAAGGAGAGCTTCAACCTTTTCCTTTAGCTCCCTCAGAGCCACCCTTCCTTCCCATAGCTTTGCTCTGGTCTCCATCTTATCCACCCCCATCCCTACTTGCCCCCAAGGAGCAGCTTGAGGTTAAAGAGGAAGAGTTGAACCCGAGTCCAGAATGTCTTCTGCGGTTTCCATTGAACCTTCTGGGGTTCAACCATGACTCCTGAGTTGGTGGAATTGACTGAAGAATATGTGGAATTCGGACCTGAGGGTGGTGGAGGAGCTACCTTATTCCATCCCCCGTCACTCCACGGCCAGGCGGCGCAGAGCAGCCGTTCCTCTCCCGTGTTGGCCGATGCTGGCTTTGACCAGAAGCTACTCACAGGACCCAACACAAAGGCTAAAACCAGCAAACCAACCCATAATTTTCTCATCATTTTACCATCACCTCACAATGGGGGAAAATTTTGAATGAAGAATTGCGAATTAAGAATGAAAAAACCTAATGATTGCAACGACAAGGATAGCAGAACAGGGTTCTGCTCCATCGAGCGATTCTTCTACCGCACTTTAGTACGGGTTATGGTCCTTTAGGGCCCTATCCGGGGCTAAAACCCCAAACACCCCGACTAAAGTTGGGTAAAACCAATTCTGACACTTTCTCCTTCTGGTGGCAGGATAGGGTTGTCCTAACTCATTTCACCCAGAATTTAGGAGAAGACTATGGCACTTTGTAATTGTTTCAGATTTCAACTCCAAATATAAGCCCAAAATCGCTTCTTGTCAAGCTTTTTTCTTGGTTCCTCCGAATTTTTCCGTCAGGGCAGGAGCTTTGACGGCACTAAAGATCCCCCAAATAGAGCCTTCTTAACTCCAGTTCCGAAGCTTTTACCTCGCATTTTAAAGCAGGATTTGGAGATTTAGGCTCCCTTGGCTATGGTCAGGGTGAGGCCATAGACCTCCTTGGCTCCTCCCTTTACGAGGGCCTCAGCACAACTGTTCAGGGTGGAACCGGTGGTAAAGACATCATCCACCAAGATAAGCCTCTTGCCCTCTATCTTCTTTCTTGAGCTTACCCGAAAGGCTCCTTTCACATTCTCCACCCTCTCCTCAAAGGTTAATTTCGTCTGGCTTTTCGTCCTCTTCACCCTGAGGAGTCCATCATCAATGAGGGGAAGGCCTGACCGTCGAGAGATCTCCTGGGCAAGGAGCAAGCTCTGGTTGTAGCCCCTCTCCCGTAGCTTTGTGGGATGAAGGGGAACGGGAACTATCCCCTGAGCAGGGGCAAACCTTGGTTCTCCTTTCAGGAGGAAGGTGAGCTTCTCTCCCAATTTAGTTGCCAAACTGGTCATCCGTTCATACTTGAGACTGTGGATGAGGGTCTGATACCTTTGGTTAAATGGCCCCAAGGAGCGGTTAAAGCTAAAATAATATCCCTTCTTCCGGCAGGAATTACAGAGTAGCTTCTCAGGTCCTATGGGGCAGCCGCATAATTGACAAAAGTTATCGTAGATTATCTCCATCCTGGCCCAGCAGTTTCCACAGACTATCCTTTCATCGTCTCTCAGGGGGGAGTCGCAGATAAGGCAATAAGAGGGGAAGATGAAAGCTAAAAATGAGCTTATGGCCTTCTTGCCGATATTCATCTTTTCCTGAGCCTCAGGAGATTCCAAATCGCTCCGGCTATGAGGATGGTGGCCACACAGACCCCCTGATTTACGGAGAAGGGTACCCCGCCTATTTTGGTCAAGACCATACTCTCCTCATAATAGCGCAGGAAATCGACCAGGAAACGAGCCACACAATAGAAGCCAATCATGAGCCAAGTGGTAAACCCAGAAAAACTCTTATGCCTTTCTAAGTAGAGGAGCAAGAAAAAGCCCCCCAGTCCATAAAGGGAGGAGTAAAGTTGGGTAGGATGGAGGGAACGGTGGGGATAGATGAGGCCTGCCGGGCTTTGGACCGGAAAGGTTACCGCAAAGGGGGAGGATGAAGGCCTACCGAAGCAGCATCCATTGAGGAAACAGCCTATGCGGGTGAAGAAAATCCCCAAGGGGAATGAGGGGGCCACGATGTCGGTAATTTTCCAGATATTTTCTCCCTTAAGGTGTAGGTAGAAAAGAGAGGTCAGGATAGAGAAGGCTATCCCTCCTACCATAGAGAGCCCCCCAATTCCCCACTGACCCGTGCTCTGATAGGGACTGATTATATCTAAGGGATGAAGGGCGAACTCCTCCCAATGAAAGGCCACATAGAATAGCCTGGAACCGACCAGAGCAGATCCAATGATGATCAAGGCGAGATTCATTATCAGGTTGGGGTTTATCCCCTGATGTTTAGCTCTCCGCTGCGCAAACCAGATCCCCACCACGCAGGAGATGGCGAACATAACCCCCCAGGATCTTATCTCAAAAGGCCCCAATTTGAAGAGGATGGGGTGCATCGACGCTTCCTCCCTTGATTAAACTCCAACAGATGGTCTTTCCCATTATAAAAAGATTCTCCTGAGTATATTAAAACACCAAAAGATATGCCAACAAAAATATAGGAACGTCCCAACTTTTCATGATCGTAACAGTTCACGGAGGTCAGGGCTCGCCGGTCGGGAATCATTCTCTATAAATCCTTTTTATTCTATTTCTGCTCTCTTATCCGCCACCTGCATTAACTAATCCAAACCGTTCAGTTATCCGAACTTCGGCTCTGTTGCTTTTCCTGATCTCTGTTTGTTGATCCCAGCGAACTGCTACCTTTCCTCTTGCTTTAGCCCCCTTTTCCTTTGGGCTATCCAGAGGCACCAGCCCAGGCCGCCGTAGAGGACCAGGCACCCGAATATCAACATAATTATGGCAGATGTGGGCATCTTATCTCCTCTTTTTGATAAACATAAAGGCAATGGCTAAAACTATAGCTAAACCGACTACCCCCCATCCGCCAACTCCCAAGGCCCAGCCGGGGTAACCTCCATAGTGGGTCCTGATTGTCTCCCAGAAGACATAGCCCAGGATCCCCAGGAGGATCAAGGGGGAGACAAACCTGATGAGGATATCCCACCATCCTCCTATGCTAAAGTCCGAATCCTTGTTGGCAAATCCCCTTAGCTTGGATGGGCCGAAGAAGTAGCCAATAACCAGACATTCGGCCAGGCAGATGGGGACAAGTCCAAAGTTGTTCAGGAAATGGTCCACGATGTCCAGCCAATGGAGCCCACCATTTGTAGTAAATACTATTCCCAGAAGGAAGGCCACCCCACAGAAGATGAGGTTGGCTTTTTTGCGAGTGAGCCCCCAGCGGTCCATCCCTCCGGCCACAACTGCCTCTACCAGGGAGAAGGCGGAATCAATTCCCAGGGTTAAAAGCATAATAAAGAAGAGAACCCCAAAGATGGAGGCAGCAAAGGGGAGGAGGCTGATCACCGTGGGGTAAGTGACAAAGGCCAAACCAAGGCCCTCCGCTCCCGAGATTACATCTCCCACCCCTACATTTGTGGCCTGGGCAAGGTAACCCAGGGTGCTAAAGACGGCAAAGCCGGCGAAGAAGCTGGTGCCGGCGTTGGCTAAGCTGGTAATAAAGCCGTTGTTTACTATGTCTGACTTGCGGGGGAGATAACTGGCATAAGCGATCAAAATTCCAAAGCCCAGGGAGAGGGAGAAGAATATCTGGGAGTAGGCGGCAAGCCAAACCTTGGGATCCTTGAGGGCGGAGAATTTGGGGGTGAGGTAGAAGCGGAGGCCCTCAATGGCCCCGGGCAGGGTCAATCCCCGAACTACCAGGATGGCCAGGAGAAGCATAGGCAGGGGAACGGTGATCAGCACCACCTTGCCCACGCTCTTCGTTCCCTTGGAGATGCAGAGGTAGATGACTATCCAGGTGAGGAGGAGACCCAAGAGGATGGGCCAGCGAATCCCTCCCAAGGAACCTGGCCCCGCGGAGAGGTGAAGGAACCCCTGCTTGAAGAATGTCCCTGCTGAATTCCCCCAAGCAAGTTTCAGGGAATGGACCAGATAAGAGAAGCACCAGCTCATAATGACCGCATAGTAGGTGGTGATGAAGAAGCCCACCAAAATAGCCCACCATCCTACCCACTCTGCCTTCTTCTTTACCAGGAGAAACGATTTGGGAGCAGACCCCTGCATCATATGGCCCAGGCCGAACTCCAAGATCATCAAGGGAATGCCGGTGGTGAAGAGGGCCACAAAGTAGGGGATAAGGAATGCTCCCCCACCATTCTGGTAACAAATATAGGGAAACCTCCAAACATTCCCCAGGCCCACGGCTGAACCTATGGCAGCCAGGATAAAACTTGACCTCTTCTGCCATCTATCCTCGGCGACCTCCATCCTTCCTCCTTTCCAATGTTGACTGCGGAATGTGGGTTAAGAAAGCGTCAGGTTTTGGGGTTCTTCTACTGCACTTTAGCCCTGCATAGGGGCCTTTAGGCCCCTATTTGGAGTGCTGTGACACGGTCACAGCACTCCAAATAGGCTAAAGCCCTCTCCAACCTTTGCTCTTTGTGGATGTTATCATCCACAAAGAGTCTCCTCTCTGTCAGGGCAGGAGCCCTGACAGCACGAATTGCCCCTTCCCATGTGGTCCCGTGAGTTTCCGTGGTAAATTTATCTATTCGTGTAGATTCGTTTATTTGGGTCATTCGTGTTCTATGGGAGCGGTGAAATCATTGGTTTTACCCAAGGGGCAACCCAAATCTCAAAAGCCTAAGCAACAAATTTGCCAATATCCCTGCCCCCAGGTCATCGGCCATAACTCCCCACCCACCTTTCAGCTCTTGGAGTTTGTTCAAGGGAGGAGGTTTGAAGATGTCAAACAAGCGGAAGAGAGTAAAGGCGGCTGCCAAGCTCGTGAGGGAATGGGGAGAGGCCAAGAAGGCAACCATCATCCCGCTGATCTCATCGATGACAATATGTGGGCTATCCCTCCCCAAGGTCTCCTCCGCCTTCCCCGAGGACCATAACCCCAAGGGGATGAGAATGATGGTTAAAAGCAGATAAAGTGGCCTAAAAGGAGAGAGGTACCAGCCCATTGCGGCGGCCAGCAGGCTGCCCGTTGTCCCTGGGGCCAGAGGGGAATAGCCTAGCCCCAACCCGGTGGATATGACCAGGGAAGCCTTTATCTTAAAATCCCCTTCAGGGAGGAGGCGTATTTTATCAGGTAGTCTATTCCGGTTATCAAGGTGAGGACCATTACTGCAAAGACCATCCCGTTGTAGATGTGAGAAACCAAGGCCTGGTTCCAAAGGTGATTTTCCAATAGGGCAAAGGTGTCCTTAAGGTTGGTGGAGAGCAGAATGATGATAATAACCGTCATCTGGGCCCCCGTCTTCCACTTGGCCAAAGGGCTGGGGGTGATCACCACCCCCCTGTAGGCGACCAGGGAGCGAAGGCCAGTGATCAGGAACTCCCTGAGGATGATCACCAAGACCATCCAGGTCCTTATATAGCCTGCCGCTACGAAGGCTACAAAGGCGGTAGAGGTGAGGAGCTTATCAGCGAGGGGGTCCATAAACTTCCCGAAGTTGGTTATCACCCCTGTCTTTCTGGCTAGATAGCCATCATAGAGATCGGTAAGGGAGGCCCCCAAGAAGATGAGTAGGGCTATGTAGTGGGACCAGGATCGGGGAATGAGGAAGAAGATGAGGAAGAAGGGGCTGAGGATAATCCTGGTCACAGTGAGTTTGTTGGGGAGATTCATTCTCTTTGCTCTCGCTCTGAAGCTCCCGTAAGGATAAAGCCTCAAACGGGGGTAGTCAAGCATAATCTTTACAGGTTAAGGTCAAACTGGACTCCCATCTCAGAGATGGTGTTCCCCTCCCTCTCCTCATAGCCGGTTCCCGTGGTCTTCTTCCCCCAGTAGAGGGTGTGAGAGTATTTGAAGGAGATCCGGATGGAGGGAAGGAGGTGAAACCTTCCCCAAAGGCAAAACCTTCTCCCCTCACCGAAGAGGGGGAGACTACGGATAACCCCTGGCAATCCCCCCTCATATGTCCAGATGCGGCTGTCGTAGGAGTCCGTTTGAAAGAAGTGAACCCCACATCCAACTCTGACCTCTCCCTTGGGACGAACTGTCAAGTCCAACCTGAGGAGATTTCCTTTTTCTCTTTGTTGGGCTGGTAAGTTAACCCATAGTCTCTCCCACCTCTGGCGGAATGAGATCACCCCTGATGGTTTCCAATCCATCTGGAAGCGGACACCTCTCTTGCTGTAATCTTGGTTGATGGATCTCTTGTTCCCATATCTATCGGAGATCTTTGTGGCTAACTCGCTTTTAGTCCCTGTTCCCCTCAGGCTAAGGTCAAACCCCCTAATAATCCTCCTCTTCAGGAGTATCAGGTATTTCTCCCCCTCCCAGGGCATAACCTGGTAGTAGCCCCTCCAGGGGTGCCTGAACTGGTCTAAATAGAACCTCAACTCCGTCTTGGGTAGAACTTTTAACATGAGCCCAAGATAGAATCCATCTTCATTGGTGGGCCTGGAGTCGGAGAAACCGCCGGAGTAGAGGTTGACGAAGGAGGGAGGATAATGGCGATAGGCCACGGTAGCCTCAATCACTTTCTCTTCCAGTTGAGTCCCCCAGATCCAGGCTGAGCCCTCTGAAGAGAAGGCCAACTCTCCAAATATGTTTATGGCTCCAAGCTGAGCATTGAGATCGACCCCTCCAATCCTCTTCTCCTTCCCCCGCAGGGAAAATCTCCTTCTCTCATAATCAGGGTTGAAGAGACAAGGGCTATATCGGCTGAGGTAAAAGGTAGAGCCCAGTCTGAGAAAGGATATGGGATCACCCTCTATCCTCAAGCCATATATCCTCTCTTTTAGTTGGTTCCGTTTATCCTCCTCAGTCCCGGTACGATGATAGCCACCCTGGTAAACGGATGAAGCGTAGCCATCCTCTGTTATGGTGGCATCAAGCCTCCTGTCCGAGAGGAAGGCAGAGATCAGTAGTGACCTGAAGGAGAGCTTTAGCCCCAGCCCATTCAGGGAGTAGAGTTGATCCGTCGGGGTATAGGGTATGAGCCCCCTTCCCTTCCTTTTCACCCCCTGGATCACATCCTCCCCTTTATAGGGGCTATATCCTGTCCAGAGGGTAAGCCCTTGGGCAAACTGGGCCTGGTAGTTGCCCAGGATAATTTGGATTGGGGGTTGTTGTAAGGAAATATAGGAAGAGAGAAGATCATCTAACTTTCTCTCACCAGGGTCTTTCTCGGCGAGAAATCCCACCTCTAACCTATCCCCCAATTTTACCCTTCCTCTGGTATAGACCTTGAGGGGACCTCCGATATAATTCCCCTCCAGAATTCCTCTGGGCTTTGGATGTTTGGTTTCCAGCCTAAGCCTTAGTCCTCCAGAGGGTGGTTGGACCCTCTTTTCTATCCGGAAGAAGGGGGATACCTTAAGCCAGGTCCTCCTTTCCATTCCCCTTACCTCAAGTAAATCCTCTATCCTCTTGAACCCTCTCCTTTTCTCCCTCTCCTTAATTATCTCCTTGGCCAGAGCCGGGGAAAGATAGGGAACGGCCTCCAGCTCAGCAAGCCCTGCCTTGTTGGGATCTAAGGGATGGTCGCGGAGCCACTCTATCTGGGCCAACTTCTCCTCGGGCTTGGCTGATTTGCTCTCTACCTCCAAGAGATCCTCATACTGGGCCAGTAGGCAGGAGGGGAAGAGCAAGCAGAGAAGGAGCAATTTACCTATCAGCTTCATTCTCAATTGGAGGCCATGTCCTGCCCTTAAGTCTGGTCAAGGTATCTTTCCCAACCCCAGAAACCTTGAGCAACTGATCTCCGGAGGTGAATTCCCCTTCCTGGCGGCGACATTTGATGATCCTGCGGGCGAGGCTCTTTCCTATTCCAGGAAGGGTGTCCAATTCCTTTCCGCGAGCCAGATTCAGGTTAACGATTGTGGGCAGGTGTGGAGGGGAATAGGCGGCCATTTTGGGAGCAGGAGGAAGCCTCTCCGGTTGGGGGGTCGATTTAACTTCCAAGGTATAGGTGAGGGAGAAATAGTGACTCAGCCCAAGTTCCCAGTGGTTAAAGAGGGCATAATCAAACCTCATCCCTTGCCAGATTATCCCTCCTCCCAGGGAAAATCTCCCTGGTGGGGAACGCCATCCGATCCTGGCCTGAATGGATCTGTAAGGGGAATATTCCAGTCCCATCCTTACTTGGGGTTCATATCTTATGTCCTGGTAGAGGTCAAGCTCCAGGGAGAGGTCAGAGGAGGGCAGGAAACTTAACCCAGAGCCGAGGGTCTGGGGGATCTCCTCCTTGGTCTGCCCTATGTGGGGGCTATTCAGGTTTCTCCAGAAGGCCCCCCATTTCAACTCAGGGATCAGTTGGGAGAGAAGGCCCAGGTCTAACCCAACGGAGTTTGCCGATCCGTAGCCCTTGATGGAGAGGTTGAGAAACCGCACATTTGCCCCTAAGCTGAGGTATTTGAGCTTCTGGCCATAGGAGAGGATAAAGCTATTCTCCCTGTAGAGGTCGTTACCTAAGCTCTTGAAGCCCAGGCCCAGACTCCCCCGCCCTAACCTTTGCACCGCCGCTGCCCAACCAGAGGAGAGCCCACTCAGGCCATAGGGTTGGGAGTAAAAGAGGGTGTATCCCCTTTGAAGGGAGGATAGACCAGCGGGATTGTAGAGGATGGCATCCACATCTTGGGCGTTGGCCACAAAGGCCCCGGCCAACCCGTACGGCCTGGCCCCCACCCCCAGGTCATCGAAGGCAGCCTCACAATTGCCGACAAAGAGGAGTAATGTGATAATAGTCGAGACGAACCTCATCTCAGTTTAACTCAACCCTAAGTCTTTTTTGGCTTTCATAATTCTTTCATAGGAGCGCGGGAATTTATCTCTGATGGCTCTGCTTGTGAGGGCCCTCTTTAATGTCTCCTCCATAACCTCAAGCTGTTTTGACAGGTTGTGGCAGAGGAGAATAAGGTTTGCTCCCGCCTCGATGGCCAAGGATACGGCCTCCCCCAAGGGGAAATTCTCCCTGATTGCCCCCATTCCCAAATCATCGGTGATGATAGTTCCCTCAAAGCCAAGCTCCCCACGGAGGATACTGCTGGTTATCTCCTGGGAAAGGCTTGCAGGAAGTCCGCTTGGGTCTAAGTTGGGACAGGCAAGATGGGTGGTCATCACCAGCTTTACCCCCGAGGCTATGGCTGTCCGAAAGGGAAGCCAGTCCCAGGAGGAGAATTCATCCTTTTCTCGAGGATCAGAAGGCAAAGCGGTGTGTGGGTCTATGGCCGTACCCCCCAGGCCGGGGAAGTGTTTGGCGCAAGCTAGTATCCCTTCCCTTTGAATGGCCTGCACGCTCAGGGAGGAGAGCTTGGCCACCAGGTTTGCATCACCGCCAAATGACCTCTCACCCAAAATGGAACTTTTGGGGTCGGATACTAAATCCACTGCTGGGGCCAGGTTTACATTTATCCCCAGTCCTTTCAGTGCCTTTGCCGTCTCGCTGTAGGCAAGGGTGGCACCTTGAAAATCCTCTCTCTCCCCATAGAAGCGGTTGGAGGGAAACTGGGGTATTTCTTTTTTTATTCGGTTGGTCTCTCCCCCCTCCTGATCGATCATCACCAAAAGGGGGAGAGGGGAGAGGGATTGAGCCCCTCTGATTAGTTCCCTTAATTGTCGGGTATCCTCGATGTTTTCCTCAAAGAGGATGATCCCCCCTATGGGGTCCTTTCTTAATAGGGGCTTAAACTCCTGAGGAATGGTCTTGCCCTCAAAGCCCAGAACGAAAAGCTGTCTGAGATAACCCCTGATCTCCACATCAAAAAGATATACACCTCTTAATCCTTCTTGTCAAGGAGAGAACTGCGCATGATTTGACATTTTGGGGGAATTAACGGTGTGTCAAAATAAACAGGATAGACATTATGATCAGGATGGAATATAGAGATCAGAGTCAAACCTTTAATTATTACTCAGGGCACATTGCTATTTCAAGTGTCATTGTGAAGAGCGTAGCGACGAGGCAATTCATGGTCTAAACCCCCCATTAAGCGTTTTGAATTGCTTCGCTGCCCCCTCACTTCATTCGGGGCTACGGCTCACCGCAATGACATGTAACCTATTTAGTGGCCCTAGTAGTAACAATTTAGGCGTTGCTTGGTGCTCAGTGGTTCCCTCTGACTGACGACCTCTCGCCGTAATTAGTATTTAGAGCTTTGACCCCAAAATGTGTGGCGAGAACGACTTTTGCAGATTTAGTTCAGCCTTTTTCTTCGTTTCTTTGGAATGCATCCTTTGTCGACTGGTCGCCTCTGAGTAAAGGCATCTGTTTGAAGGATTCAATCATAAGTTTCAGGAAATTAGCCTGATTTAGCTTTTCATCCTGGCGCAACTGCAAGGCGCCAATGATCGAGATTGCCAGCAACCCTCCAATAATCACTATGGGGAGAACATACCAAGACACGTTTTGACTGATAATGGCGATTAACCCCATGATGACGGCTAACGCCAACAGGTAGAATAAGCCTGAACTCCACGGACTTTTCTTGTTACTGGCCGGAGTAGCGCTTGGCATAGCCGGTTTCAGTTGTGGTGCTGACCAAGATTCGGGACTCTTCTCCCGGATACGATTTTCCCGCCGTTCTCGGCGCTTCTGTTCGGGTTCAACGCCATCGAGTAGTTGCTTGACGTCAACTTTTTCGGTCAGTCCTTCGGGAATGAAGCTCGCTTCGCCCAACGCTTCCAGGTTCAACAAATGCTTGTAATCGACTACAATCTTCGGATAATTGGGTAAAGGCACTTTTTCTTCCACCTCGATTCCGGAAATGGTTTGGTGAATATAGTCAAACTGAGAACGGATAATAGCCAGAAATGTGCGCCGGGTTCGCTCTGTTCCGCCTACCCAGATGAAGATCTTTTTTTCCTCACGATCCGCTTTAGCCAGAGCTCTGTTCCCTTCATACTCCAGCATCACCCCGCTGCGCCAATAGGTGCTTTTGTGAATGTATGGATGCATGCGCACGATGAAGCGCGAAATGATGCTGCCAGGCAACACTTTGTAATGGTATTGAAAGGCTAGCGCATCATGCCAGTCGCCGGTGTAAGGCTCTTCTTTAACCAGTAAGTCGGGGACCAAAAATTTCCGGTCGGTAAAACCCTCAAAATCAAAACAGAGCTCGAACTTGCGCATCATATCCATAATAAACAGATGCTTATTCTTGGGGTATTCCCTGACGTCCAAGATTTGGTTAAGCTTTTGTCGTTTTAGAACGCCTCTGCTTTGAAACAACTCATTGGAGTTTAAAATCCTGTAAACGCCGTTGGTGACCCATTCGGGATTCAAGATATTCGTGTCTTCCAGCCGGGGATCATCCTGGAAATTCAACACAATGCCTAAATCGTGCAGAAAGCGGATGAGGGTGCGTTGGCTGATGCCATCGCTGATGTTTTCAGCCCGACACATACCCACATACTCGTGGTAGGGAATGTAATCCTTTTGCATCTCTTCCAACTGATTCTTGACAGCAAACCAGGTGTTCAGCAGTTGATCGTGGATATGATCGAGCGAACCAATTTCCAGGGCGATGATGGCTTTTAGTCCTTCAATGCCATCGCCGCTCCGGCAGGATGTTTCGACAAAGGCTTTTATGTTTTTGTATTTTGCCTGAAGTCCGCGCTGATCTATGTCCAACGATTGCTGGTCAATTTTGTTGCCAACGATGATGATAGGGGAATTGCCGCCAAAACTTTGGATCATCTTGAGCCAATATTCAATCCGGTTCTCCTCTTCAGTCAGCCGGGCATCCAGAACGAGTAGATAGAGGCTGCGTTTAGTCAGAAAGAATTGGTGAGTGGCATGCATAATCTCCTGCCCGCCAAAGTCCCAGATATTAAGTCGGATGTCTTGGCCATTCACCGTAACCCCCCATTGTTTGATATCTATGCCCTCAGTTATGTTTTCATGCGGGTTAAAACGATTCTCCACCAGTCGCCTTCTCAGTGAGGTTTTGCCCACGCTTCCCTGACCCACCAGCAGCATCTTGGCTTCATTCAAGGGCCTTTTTCGATCGGTTTGATGTTTCAGATAATAGTTGATGATGGTGGCAGTTTCATATGATTTTTCTAAAATTTCAGGAGGGATTGGTAGCGGGTTCCCACCGAGCTCAAGCTCAATCAGGTTGGCCAGTTTGCCGATCTCCGGGGGGAGGGCGGAGAGTTGGTTCCCCCAGAGGTAAAGCATAGCCAGGTTGGTCAGTTTGCCGATCTCCGGAGGGAGGGTAGGGAGTTGGTTCCCACCGAGGTAAAGCTTAGTCAAGTTGGTCAGTTTGCCGATCTCCGGGGGGAGGGCGGAGAGGTGGTTCTCCCAGAGGTCAAGCTTAGTCAAGTTGGTCAGTTTGCCGATCTCCGGGGGGAGGGCGGAGAGTTGGTTCTCCCTGAGATCAAGCATAGCCAGGTTGGTCAGTTTGCCGATCTCCGGAGGCAGGGCAGAGAGTTGATTCACCCTGAGATCAAGCATAGCCAGGTTGGTCAGTTTGCCGATCTCCGGAGGGAGGGTAGGGAGTTGGTTCCCACCGAGGTAAAGCTTAGTCAAGTTGGTCAGTTTGCCGATCTCCGGAGGGAGGGCGGAGAGGTGGTTCTCCCTGAGATCAAGCATAGCCAGGTTGGTCAGTTTGCCAATCTCCGGGGGAAGGGCGGAGAGGTGATTACCCCTGAGATCAAGCATAGCCAGGTTGGTCAGTTTGCCAATCTCCGGGGGAAGGGCGGAGAGGTGATTACCCCTGAGGTCAAGCATAGCCAGGTTGGTCAGTTTGCCAATCTCCGGAGGCAGGGCGGAGAGGTGATTACCCCTGAGGTCAAGCTTAGTCAAGTTGGTCAGTTTGCCAATCTCCGGAGGCAGGGCAGAGAGTTGGTTCCCACCGAGGTAAAGCTTAGTCAGGTTGGTCAGTTTGCCAATCTCCGGGGGGAGGACGGAGAGGCCCTTTTTGGTGAGATCAAGCGCTGTTACTTCGTCTTTAGCGGCTTGTTCAATCTTTTGAAGGAGTTTCTCTTTTGTCATTGACAAATCTTCTTCCTATCCTAGGTCAAGATTACAACTGAGTATAGCAAGTTGCAGTTGCTTGGCAGCTCAAACGGAGTGGCAGTTAAGCTGCCTTCTTTTCAGCCGGATTGCTAACAGTTATAAGCGGCGAAGAAGGGCAAGTGGAAACGAGACCACGGGTTTGTCGTCTTGTATCTAATGGTCATAGTCAAACCTTTGCCAATTGGAATGCCAGGCGGAATCTGCTGCCTCAAGATTGAGTAGCAGATGTATACTTTTTTTAAGCATCACTTTGATAATCTGTCAAGCATCAACTCAACTGGGTTTGTTCCTGCCAGGCTGAAAATCTGAAGATTGGAGCCAGCGAACCTCCCATCTTTCTCCATACGCTTCCCAATTCCCCGATAGGTAAAGGTCGGGATGATATTCATCTCCAATACCACTCGGTTGACCAAGTCGGCGAGCATACCAACTTTCTCTGCCTTAAGAATCCTGTAGATTTCATCGATGCAAAGATCCATCAGTTCTTCCGGAGTGGTGGACGGTGATAGGCCGTTCTTATTGTGGGTGGGAATTGAATCCAGGGATATTATTGGTCGCTCAACTTTTTTGCCATCGATGTCTGTGAATACCCCCTGGATTTTTTGGGCTGGGATCAGCTCAAGGTCCTTCTTCATACAACAGTCTTTGTATTTCTTGCCGCTGCCACAAGGACAGGGCGCATTTCTGGGAACTGCTTTCCCCATCTCTTCAAACCCTTTGTGAATATAACGGTTTTATTGCACCCATAATATAGCTACTTCACCTCTTTTGTCAAACCGTTTTCCCAGGCCGGCCTATAGCCCTATAGGTCTCTCCCAGTCCAAGGCAGGGAGATCAATTTGCTCAGGGTTTAAGGCCCCTTTGATCGCTATCGGAGGGGTTTTGGTGATGGTTTAGCCGATTAACTGTCTTCATAAAGCAGGATCTTAAAATCTTTGTCAAGTGGGAAAGGTCTCCTGACCTTTCGAGAGCTGTCAGGAGGTAACTCCTGACAGCACACTTTTTATCGGCATCAGGAGATGCCTCCCACAGCAGTTACTACTCTGGTCACTAAATAGATTACGGGTCATTGCAAGCGAAGTGAAGCAATCTAAACCTCTGAATAGAGATTTAGACTGTGAGATTGCTTCGTCGCTCTGCTCCTCGCAATGACAATTGAGATATCAGTGTGTAAACTATAAGGTGATCTGAGTAATAATTTAAATAGATAAGCCTAATAGCGATGCTTATACTTGGACCATAAAGCAAAAACTTCAGGGACCCTCCAAAAAGATTAAACAGTAAAGCGGTGGGAATCGTTATATGGGTGTAAGGGGTCAAGAAGGAGTTGCTGTAGGGGTTAAAAAGGGATAAATTGAGAATATGACGATAGCTTATATCTACGATGCATTTGAGGAAGAACTACATCGCTACGCCGTCTGTCTGTCACGGGATGCGGACCAAGCCGATGACCTGGTGCAGGAGACTTTCATTCGGGCGATGGCCTATCTTGAGCTATTGAATCGATTGAATGCCCATCAGCGTCGGGCCTGGATGCATCGAGTGTTAAAGAATCTCTTCCTCGATGCGGAGAATAGGCGCCGCCGGGAGAAGGCCTTAACTGAGCAACTCACTTTGGATATCCAATTTGCCAACCAGCCGTGGGTGGAGCCGGAACCTCCTGATCTGTTCCAACTGGTCCCAGAACATTACCGAGGGCTTCTCCAAAAGCGCTATGTTTCAGGTATGAACAGTAAGGAGATCGGCCAGGAGTTAGGAATTCCCGCAGCTACCGTTCGGTCAAGGCTTCATCTGGCCATCAAATGGCTGCGGGCCAACAAATCGAAGTTTCTTTAAAGGAGGAGGGAGTTATGGAAGAGAAGGACAAGGAGCAAGGGAGAACCCTTAGCAACATAGGGGTTCTTGATCTGCGGAGTGCAACCCAGGAGTCCGTCGCTGGGATCAGTCGGGTGGGCAACGTGGGAGTAGTGCTCTATTCCCCGGAAAGTGCCGTCCTGGTGGCACGCCTGAACATAGGCAACTTAGGTGCTTCGCTTGAGGCGCCAGCCGATGCCCAGGTCCTCACCGGCCAGGTGACTTTTAGTCGCGATTACTTCAAGAACCAGGCTAAACCTCTAAACCTGGTGGTAACCGGCCAACTGGTCGTCTATCCAGATGTGCCGGCAGAGGAGATTGAGGCCGGTCTCGGTGAGTTGGTCATATCCGGTCAGCTCATCTGCCCAGAGCATCTGGTCGGGGCAATTCATTCCAAGATCAGCAATTTGAGTGGGCAGGAGATAACTTATACCAAATCCAACTCTACCCGCATAGCAATGGGTAAAGTTGTCCTGGATGAGAATTACCTGATGTCGCTGCAAGATGGCTCAGAGTTGGTGGTTATTGGCAAGCTAACCCTGCCAGGGGTTTTGCCCAATGAACTTTTGGAGGAAAAAATCCGAAGGATTCAGGTCGTCGGCAAAGTCACCTGCCACGAGGAGAATGCGCAGATCATCCTTGCCCGTTTAGACGATAAAATGGGTTCAACCAGGCTCGCCACCATCCCTGCTGGCTTTGAGCTCGTAGAACGGCCTTTGCTGCTTGATGCCAACCTGCTGGAAGCACTTCCCGCGCGAAAGCTCTATTGTGCAAGCCGGGTCCAGGTGGATTCAGGGGTGGATGCAGAGATACTGGATAATGCTCTGGAGGCTCTCGTGGCCGATGGACTGGTGATCTGTCCGATGGTGCTTAAGGATGTGATCTCCCGTAAGTGCAATATGCTTAAGACCCAGGTGGTGCTTTACGAGGGGGAGCTTTGGCTCGTGGAGGAGGAGCAGACCCTTTTGCCGTCTCGTTTCACGCATCTACAAGACAAGGCAACCTTGATGGTGCTTGACGAGTTGTCCATCGCCCCTGATGTTGATCCCCAGGTGCTGAAGGAACGGCTGGCCAAGGTGCACAACTTAGACACGATAACCTGCACACCTGAGCAGATGGGGATCATCGAGGCCAAGATGGGATTGAGCAAGGGAGAATTGGTAGATTCGACACAGGTTAAACCAACCGGTGAGGAAGGTATGGATAATGTCGGCTACCTCAAGTTATAGGCGGTTCAGTTAAAGGCCTCGGTGAGGCCATCCCAAAGCAAGGTGGCAGAACCCCGATTCTGCCACCTTGCCCTATGCCGTCAGGTATGGACACTTGCTGGTTAGCCGAGGGTGGTCAAACTATCCCACCGCAAAGTCGCCAAGATCGCAAAGAAATCAAAAAAAAGGGCAAACAAAACGATTGGTTAAAAATCTTTAAACTTTGCGTTCTTTGCGGTGAATCAAAGGCGAAGTGGCAGCATCCCGATTCTGCCACCTTTCCCTATGCCGCAGGTATGGACACTTGCTGGTTAGCCGAGGGTGGTCAGATGAAGGCATCTGACCGCTCAATCATTGGTGGCACGGAAGATCTGAGAAGGAACTTATGAGTAATCCGGGTTGAAGCCTCAGTGAGGCTATTCAGATTGAGCGAGGGGACTGTCCCACCTTTGGGGGCGGCCCCTTCTCTGTTTTGTCGGTTGTTTTGCATTTTTAATAGACAGGGGAAAAGTGAATATTCCCCACTATAAGAGGCGGAACTTATTTCTGAAGTAAAACAAGGGAAAGATTTTACTTGACATGACTCATTGATAGGTTTACATTGCTCCCTGATGTCTGATTATTGTTGCGTCTATTGGTCAGGGGGGCAGGGTTATTATGCTGCAAAATCATTTGCTGAGGGTTTTGAAATAGTTCTGTAAAGAGGCATAAAACCTCGGGTTCGATAAATCGAACCCCTACAAAGGCTTGAGATGTAGGGGTCGGATTTATCCGACTAGGATGAAGCATGAATTTGGTGATGAAAGCAAGAATTGCGGTCTGGAATCCGTTGTGGAATAAGGGGTTCCAATATGCAAAAATCATTTGTTAGAAAGGAGGTGAAAATGCCGAACTAAGTTTATGATAGGGATTGGTAAAATCGTGTTATTTTAACAAAAAGGAGAGGAAATGAAAACGATAGTAAGAATTTTCGTTCTTGCGTTTTTTGTTGTTAGTTTCGTGGTTTCTGGTGGTATGGCTGCGGATATAGGTTTTAAAGGGGTGGGAGCCAGACTTGGTTTGGTGATGCCTGGGAATTCCCTTGATAATACCATTGGTTTTGGGGCGCATATTGACTTAGGCACCATAATTCCCAACTTGAAAATTGAGGGAAGTATCGAATACTGGTCAGCAGGCTGGAAGCATGCTGGTTTTAGCGATGATTGGTCCTATGGAGATATCGCATTTCTGGGCACAACCAAATATATGTTCCCCTTGGCGGGTTCCCCTATCTCGCCTTACGCTGGAGGCGGTTTAGGCCTGCACCATTTTTCCTATGATACTTGGGATTTTAATCCGCAGACAATGCAACTTGAAAAGGGATCGGAGTCGAGCAATGAACTCGAGTTCCACTTCCTGGGAGGGGCAGAATATCCGATTTCCCCGCAAATAGCCGCCTTTGGTGAGGCCAAATATGTAGTTGGAGATCTGGATTATTTTGGTATTTACGGGGGGATCACCTACTATTTGGGAACTTCGGGGGGAGAGTGATAGGGAGGAAACGATGGGAAAAGCAGGTTTTTTTGGGATACTCCTCGGAGTAGCATACCTTGTCTTGACCGGCACATCCCAAGCCCAAATCGAAATTACCTGGGATGAGTATAAGCTGGATGTGGGTACCCTCTTTGAACAGGAGTCGGCAGGGGATACGGTTGCTGTTGACCTTTGCAGCCCTGGAGGCCCGCAGATTTGGGACTTTACCTCACAGGTTACCCCTATAGCAATAGGGTTTGAGGTTGTGAAGCCGGAGAGCACTCCCTTTGCCGGCGAATTTCCCTCGGCCAACTTCGTCATTCAAAGCTTCATACTTGATGGGGAAACCCAGTGGGACTATCATCAGGTTACACCAACCTACAGCGAGTTTCAAGGTTGGGGTTGGCAATATCCGGATACCTTGTTTTATAAGAAGTTCAGTCCTGCTGAAAGAATTCCCCTGCCGATAAGTTATGAGTCCTCGTACCACTATGAGTGGGGCTGGTCAGACACGATAGAGGCTGGTCCCCCCCTGATACTCTCTTACTACAGCCTTCGAGGATATCAGGCGGTTGATGCCTACGGAACCGTAAAAATCCCTCTGCGGGAGTATGAAGTCCTCCGCCTATGCTCCTTTGATACCTGCACCACCGTTTTGACGAGTGGTGGAGACACAGTCTCGACCGTTACGACCACTTATATTAGCTACTCCTGGCTCTCAGAGGGTTTTGGTGGGGTTGTCGGTGTTGTCTCCTTCCCGGATGAGACGAACCCAAACTATACCCAAGCGCCCGATTTCAACAGGCTCAAATCGTTCAGCGGCATTGCCGATGGAGGACCGACATCCCTCCATCCTTGTGACTTCCGACTCGATCAGAACTACCCTAACCCCTTCAACCCAATGACGACAATAGAGTATGCCGTTCCAAACGAGGGGTTAGTCCGACTCAAGATTTATAATACTGCCGGTCAACTGGTAAAGACGCTTGTTGATGAGCTCAAAGTTCCTGGTAATTATTCCGCAATCTGGGATGGGCGCAATGAGTCTGGTGCTCAGGTAGCAAGTGGGGTTTATCTCTACAAGTTAACCGCGGGAGGTAGCCAGATTGTGAGGAAAATGGTGATCTTGAGGTAGTCAAAGTAGAAGCTTTGGAACACGAATGACACGAATAAACGAATCTACACGAATAGATAAGAAGGACATTCAGGTAGAATATAAAAGAATTGTAAAATAGAATTCGTACTATTTGTCCATTTGTGGAATTCGTGTTCTAAACGTAAGTAGCTGCAGGGAAATTAGTCAAGAGAGCAGGAATCCCCACCTTTTCATTGAGAGAGGGTGGGGATTCTCTTTAGAAATTCTATAGGGTAAGGGAATCTAAGACAGTTGGGGATGATAACATCCCCAACGAGCAAGTGACAGTTGGGTAAGAAAATCCTTACCCTTGACATCCAGAAACTATTTCTTTATCTTTTTGAGGAAGACATTCTTGATGTGGGAGGTATCTCCTGATGCCGATAGTCGAGGTCGGGAGACCTCTTCTATAAGCCAATCAGTTTTAAGGGAGAGTGAGCTTGTCGAACAAGGAGAGGTTACGGGACATATTGAGGAGAATTGAGGGGAGGGGATACAAGGCCTACAAGGACATTGAGGGAAGCTACGACTTTGGGGAATACATCCTGCTTATTGACCATGTGCAGGGGGATCCATTCGCTGCTCCCAGCAGATTCCGGGTCAAAGTTCCCCAGAGGATAGCCGGTTACCCTGCGGATACTTATACGGAGGGAAGCAGAAGGATTGCCCTGGGGGACTACCTGACCAGGGTCTTCTGGGAGAAATGCCGCCGCTATTGTCGCGGGATTAGAGGAACGGGCAAAAGTGGCCTGGTGGATATAGACCATCCTGGACAGGAGATACTGGAGAGGACTTCAGTGATGGTCGATGCTAGCTGGGTTGAGGCCCGCTTCTTTGTGGGGCTACCTGCTGCCGGGAGGAGGATATTGGGCAGAGAGGCCTATCACATCTTCTTTGAGGAGATTCCCCAGGTGGTCAGGGACTCCCTGCTCTACTCCCGAAACCCCAGGGATGAGCTCTACCGTCATATAAAGTCGGCCCAAGATCAGGATTTTCTCAGAACCAAGCTGAATGAGCTGGGGCTTGCCGCCTTCATCGCCGATGGAAGCATCCTTCCCCGGGCCAGTGGAGTTGATGACCGTCCCCTGACCAAAGGAAAAGTGGTAGCCTTCCGCTCTCCCCTCTCTCTAAAGATAGAAGTTCAACTGCCTTATAGGGGAAAGGTGGAGGGGATGGGAATACCTAAGGGGGTTACCCTCATAGTTGGGGGGGGCTATCACGGCAAATCAACTCTCCTCAATGCTATCCAATTAGGGGTTTATAACCATATACCAGGGGACGGAAGGGGACTTGTGGTCACTGCTCCACAGGCGATCAAGATCAGAGCCGAGGATGGCAGGAGGGTGGAGAAGGTGGATATAAGCCCGTTTATCAACAACC
This sequence comes from uncultured Gemmatimonadota bacterium, assembly GCA_964626665.1. GTDB lineage: Bacteria > SM23-81 > DAOVCL01 > DAOVCL01 > DAOVCL01 > DAOVCL01. Next base: position 21,302 of record CAZVGK010000026.1, read on the forward strand.
TCCCTTTTGGCAAGAAGACAGATCGTTTCTCCTCAGAAGATGCCAGCGGGAGCACCTCCCAGGCGGCCAACATTATGGAGGCCTTGGAGTTGGGGGCCACCTTGCTTCTGATCGATGAGGACACCTCCGCCACCAATTTTATGATCAGGGACCACCGCATGCAGGAGCTGGTGGCCAAGGCCAAGGAGCCCATTACCCCCTTTATTGACAAGGTCGGCCAGCTCTTCTCGGAGAGGGGGGTGTCGACGATACTCGTCCTGGGTGGCTCCGGCGACTACTTTGATGTGGCCCATAAGGTAGTGATGATGGAGGATTATCTCCCCCGGGATGTTACCCAGAAGGCTGAGGAGATTGCCTCCAAATACAGGGCGGAAAGGAGGATGGAAGGGGGGAGTTCCTTTGGCCAGGTGAGGCCCAGGGTTCCCTTGCCCGTTTCGCTCGATCCCTCACGGGGGAGAAGGGAAGTGAAGGTCGATGTTAAAGGATTAAAACAGATCCTCTTTGGCCGCAGCCTTATTGATCTTTCCTCCTTAGAGCAGCTTGTGGATCAATCACAAACCACGGCCATCGGGGCCATTATCCTCTACTGCCGAAACAGGTTAATGGATGGGAAGAGATCCTTGGACGAGGTCCTCAGCCTAATGGAAAGGGAGATCGAAGAGAACGGGCTAGACAGCTTAAGTCTCAGGCACTTAGGTAACTACGCCCGGCCGCGGATGTTAGAGGTGGGAGGGGCGATAAACAGGTTGAGAACCTTGATTATGAAGTAGGCACTCAGAAAAAACTTGCTCACCTCAAGCGAGGATGTTATATTAAGAGGAAAAGATACCAGAGGAGGAATCAGTTGAAAAAGGGAATACACCCAAAGTACTTTGAGACAACGATCACCTGTGCCTGTGGGAATGTGATCCATACCCGTTCCACGGTAAAGGATATAAAGGTGGAGATCTGCTCCAAGTGTCATCCCTTCTTCACCGGAAAGCAGAAGCTGGTAGACACCGCCGGGAGGGTAGAGAGATTTAGGAAGAAATATGGCCTTAAGGAAAGTTGAAGGTAAGGCTTCTCACCTACACCCCTCACCCCATAAAGGCAGTCTTCACCGCAGCCAGGAGCTGTTATTCACCGGCTACCCCAACGGAGATCTGGAATTTAGGTACCCCCAAGGAGAGGATGCATTCCCTCATAGACAAGGTGATTGGGGCAGGTCATCTATCCGTTTTAGAGCATATCAGCCTTACCTTCTCCATTGAGGGGATATCCAGGTCCTGTTCCCATCAGCTTGTGCGCCATCGTTTGGCCAGCTTCAGCCAGCAGAGTCAGAGGCATGTAAAGGTTAAAGAGGGGGAGTGGGTGATCCCCCCTTCGATTGAAGTCAACCGTGCAGCTTGGGAGATATTCCAATCCACCCTAAAGGGGGTGCAAAGCTCCTATGAGAGGCTTATGGAGATGGGGGTTCACCCCGAGGATGCCCGCTACCTACTTCCCAATGCCACTAAAACAAATTTGGTGATGACCATGAACCTGCGGGAACTCTATACCGTCTCCGAGCTTCGGCTCTGCACCAAAGCCCAATGGGAGATCAGGGGGGTTTTTGGGGCCATAAGGGAAGAGCTAACAAAGGTGGAGGACCTGAAGGGCTTTGCCACTTACCTGCAGCCCATATGCTTTCACCTTGGCTATTGCCCAGAGCCCAAGTCCTGTGGCCTCTTCCCGGTCAAGGGGGACTCAACTATCAGTTAGCCTCCTTTGAGGGGTTTTCTTAGACAGGATGACAGGATTTACTGGATTTTTATTTATCTAGACTCCTTCATAAGGCAAGATCTTAAAATTTGTGTCAAGTTTTGAAGGAAGAAAGAGCTAGACAACGAGCTTAGATCCAGGTCCTCGCCTTCAGGTTTTTTCATTCTTAATTCTACGTTTTACATTCGAAGCTTCGCCCAGTTTATACTGCCATAGCTTGTGTTTTGAGGTGAAGCTTCGCTGAGGAGAGTATGAAAGAGCTTAAATCAGTAGGTGGACAGGCAGTAATTGAGGGGGTGATGATGCGATCCCCGGAGAGGGTTTCCACTGCGGTGAGGAGGAAAAATGGGAAGATCCTTGTCAAAAATGAGGATTATGTTTCCCTAACTAAGAGATACAAAGCTTTGGGATGGCCCGTTCTGCGGGGGGTAGTTGTCTTCTTGGAGACTTTGATAATTGGGGTAAAAACCCTCAACTTCTCAGCGGATGTTGCCCTCCAGGAGGATGACGAGGAATACTCTCCGAAGAAAAGGAGCAGGTCCAACAGTCTCATCTTAGGGGGGACCCTTCTCTTGGCCGTAGGTTTGGGGTTGGTGATCTTCTTTTTTGCTCCTCTCCTTTTGGTTAGCCTGCTCGAGGCCAAAACCAACCCCCTGCTCTTCAACTTGATAGTGGGACTCATCAGGATTGGCTTCTTTATCGCTTATGTTTGGTTGATCTCCCTCTTCGGGGAGTTGCGGAGGATCTTTGAATATCATGGGGCTGAGCATAAGTCAATCTTTGCCTATGAAGCAGGGGAGGAGCTAACAGCAGAAAACGCCCTTAAATATAGCACCAAGCACCCCCGGTGTGGGACAAGTTTCCTCTTTATAGTAGCCATTTTGGCCATATTGGTCTTTATCTTTGGTGATACCTTCTTTGTTTGCCTCTATGGCCACCTTCCCAGCCTGCCCCAGAGGTTGGTCTATCATCTCCTCCTTGTCCCCCTTATTGCTGGCAGCTCCTATGAGCTTTTACGGCTCACCGGTAAGAGGAGGGGACTGCTTGTTAGCCTTCTTTCTGCGCCGGGTCTCTGGCTGCAGAGGATAACCACCAAGGAGCCCAGCCCGGAACAGTTGGAGGTGGCTATGGTAGCCTTAAAGGAATCCCTTTTCATCCGCACAACTGATGATTGAGAGGATTAGAGAGCTTAAGAAAAGGGCAAAGGAGCTGGAAGGTTTCCTCTCTGATCCGCAAACCCTGAGGGACCAGCCCAAGTATCGTAAGTTGGCCAAGGAACACGGGGAGATCGAGAAAATCCTGAAGGTAGGAAGACAGTATGAGGAGACACTCAAGCTCATTAAGGATGATCAGGCCATTTTGGAGGCCTCTGCTGATGAGGAACTGAGGCAGATGGCTAAACAGGAGCTTGAGGAGTTAGCCCCTCAGCTTGCTGGCTTAGAGGGGAGCTTAAGGGAGCTGCTCACCCCCGCCGATCCGCTGGATGGGAGGGATGTGATAATGGAGATAAGGGCTGGGGTAGGGGGAGAGGAGGCTGGGCTCTTTGCTGCGGACCTCTACAAGATGTACTCCAAATATGCGGAGAGGTTGGGCTGGAAGGTGGAGGTAATGAACACAAGCACGACAGAGATGGGTGGATTTAAGGAGATAATATTCTCCATGGAAGGGGATGGGGTTTACGGGGAGTTAAAGTTTGAAAGCGGCGTGCATCGGGTACAAAGGGTTCCCCTCACCGAGTCGGGGGGAAGGGTGCATACCTCTGCTGCCTCTGTGGTGGTTTTGCCGGAAGCTGAGGAGGTTGAGGTGGAGTTGAAGCCCGAGGAGTTGAAGATCGATGTTTACCGCTCTTCAGGGCCGGGTGGCCAGAGCGTAAACACCACGGATTCCGCGGTGAGGATAACCTATCTGCCCACTGGGCTGGTGGTCACCTGTCAGGATGAGAAGTCACAACACAAAAACAGAGCTAAGGCTTTAAGGGTTCTGCGGGCCCGGCTTTTAGATGTAAAGCAGAGGGAACAGCAGGAGAGCATTTCCCAAAAGAGGAAGCTACAGGTGGGGACTGGGGATAGATCCGCCAAGATAAGGACCTACAACTTCCCCCAGGGGCGGGTAACCGATCACCGCATAGGCGTTACCTGGCACAGGCTGGAGGGGATTCTGGCTGGTGGTTTGGAGGAGGTCTCCGCCACCTTAAAGAAGGCTGATCTCCAGGAAAAGATAGAATATGGCCACAGCGGAGGATAAGAAGAGGGAGCCTACCTCCCTGCCGATGAGCACTCAGGTTAGGTTGCTGTTGGGTTTTTACCTGCTGGGTTTACTAATCGTTCTCCTCTATTTGTTGATCACCACCTGGCCGGAGATGGGGGAAGCAACCAGCCTATCTATATTTGGGTTGAGGTTGGGTAGGGAGGGAAGGATCCTGTTTCTGGTCTCCTTCGCTGGCGGTTTGGGAGCCTGTATCCACGGGGCCACATCGTTCATCTACTTCTGCGGCAAGGGCCAGTTGTTTAGGTCCTGGGGTTGGTGGTATATATTTCGGCCATTCATTGGGGCCGGCTTAGCGGCCATCGTCTATGCTGCCCTGCGGGGCTCCCTCCTCACGGCACGGATGAACCCTGAGGATATGAACATCTTCGGTGTAGTTGCCATTGCCGGGTTGAGTGGGATGTTCTCCAAACAGGCGGTGGAGAAACTCCGCCAGATCTTTGATGTCCTCTTGGCCAAATTCTCCGAGACAGAGGAGAGGGCAGATACCTGATCTGACCGCATAGAACACGAATGACCCAAATAAACGAATCCAAAACGAATAGGTAAATTTACCGCGGAACTACAAAGTTTACCACAGAAATTCACGGAAAAAAAGCTAAGAATTAAAAATGAGGTTTGTGCTGGTCATTCGTGACCCCTGTCTTTCTGTGCCAGTCCGTGGTTGTCCGTGGTGAATTATTGTAAAGATATGTATCCTCCAAATCTCTATAGTAGCTTAGAAGTCAACTCCCCACTAAGGATTCATCTCTCCGGTGTGCTCCCCGGGGGGCAGGAGTATGAGAGTCAGGTCTTGGGGATAGGGGCAGACGGAATTAAGGTGGCCGCTCCCCAGGAGGAAGGGAGGTTGATTTCCATAGCAGTGGGTAGCCCCTTAACCGCCAGTTTTGCCCGGGATGAGGCCTTTTATCTCTTCGAGTCGGAGGTCGTCAGATACCAGAAGGAACCGACCCCTTTTCTTCTCCTCTCCAGCGATAAGTTGTTGATGAGAAGGATTCAACGCAGAGATCACTTTCGTTTAAAGACAAGCATTTTAGTAAAATGTAGGCCGTTGAAAAGTCCGCAAAGGGAGGGAATCAAGTGGACGCGGGATATAAGTGGTCAGGGGGTGTTCCTTTTAGACTTTTCCCTTGACGAGGTGAAGGTGGGAGATCGGTTGCAGTTGAGGATATTTCTCTCCCCAGAGCGCCCCCCCCTCACCCTGAATGGAGAGGTCACTAGGTTGACCGAAATAGGGAGTGGCCGTTGGGGGGCAGGGGTGAAGTTCCTTTCCTTGGATGAAGGAGGTCAGGATACCCTGGTTAGATCCCTCTATGAAATCGATCAAATCCAGAGGGGTATGCACCCTGATGCTTTGATTGGGGAGAGCCCCAAGATGAGGACACTTTATGAGTTGATCAATGATGCAGCAAAAAGCGAAAGCACTGTTATGATTCAAGGAGAGAGTGGTACCGGAAAGGAGCTTGTGGCCAGGGCTATCCATTACTCCAGCCCCCGGAGCCGGCATCCCTTCATTCCCGTAAACTGTGGCTCTATCGTGGAAAATCTCTTGGAGTCGGAGTTATTCGGACATAAGAAGGGGGCATTTACCGGGGCGGTGTCCGATCATCAGGGCATATTTAAGTCGGCGGAAGCGGGGACCGTGTTCTTAGATGAGGTTGTGGAGATAAAGCCAGCCCTGCAGGTGAAGCTTCTCCGTTCCCTCCAGGAGAGGGAGATAAGGCCGGTGGGGAGCAGCAAGAAGGAGAAAATCGATGTGCGGATCGTGGCGGCCACCAACAGAAATTTAGAGAGGGCTGTGCTCGATGGCAACCTGAGGGAGGATTTTTTCTATCGGCTTTATGTTATCCCCATTATCGTCCCTCCCTTGCGGGAACGCAAGGAGGACATTCCCCTCTTGGTTGATCACTTCATCAGAACCTTGAGCCAGCGAGCGAAGAGGCAAGTGGCTGGAATAACGCCTCAGGCCTTGGAGCTTCTTTTGGCCTATAATTGGCCCGGCAATGTAAGGGAATTAGAGAATACTATAGAGCGGGTAATGGCCTTGGGTAAGGGGGAATTGATAGAGGTGGAGGATCTTCCTCGTCAGATAACTAAGGCTAAAGGGGGGGCAGTTTCGGTTCCTAACTTTCCCACCCTCAAGGAGAGCGAGAGGGAGCTGATCAAAAGGACATTGGAATATGTAAAGGGGAACAAGTCCCAGGCAGCAAGGATGTTGGATATAGATAGGAAAACCCTCTACCGCAAGATAAAGAGTTATGGGTTAACCTAATACCAATTTTTGGGTAAAAGCGAAGCGACAGAACCCCTGTTCTTATCGTTTGGCCATCCGCATGAAGCGCAAGATCTCCGCGGCGCCCTGAGAATGAGGAATATCTCTAAGTCTTTGGGTGAAAGCTTCTCAGTGCCTCCTCCCTGTTTTTGTAGATTTCAAATATTTTGGTGAGGCCAGCCATCTGTAAGGTCTTTCTTACCTGAGGTTCCAGGCTACTTAGCTTGAGATCCCCGTTTTTATCCTTCAGACTGATGAGAGAGGTAATTAAGGCCCCAATGCCCGCGGTATCCACGAAGGGAACATCGTTAAAATCGATGACTATCTCCTTGCATCCTTTGCCCATCTCTTCTCCTATAATCTTCTCCAGGGTTCTGCTGCTGCTCAGATCCAATTCACCCTGGGGGGAAAGAATAGACACCTCGTTAATATTGGTTACCTCGATCTTCATCTTACTCCTTAACCCTGCCTATCAACGGATTATGCGTTGGGAAACCACGAGATTATCACAAGATATTCAAAATAAAGCACTCACAAAATTGAGTTTAAATTCCTCGTTCACCTAAAAGGTGAAAGCCTATATTCTTGAAGGTTCTTATATAATCTGTGAAAATCCGTGTCCACCCCGTTAAATACTTTAGAAATAGGCATCATTACATTCTTAAGATGGCTTTTATTTAACGGGGTCCATCTGTGGTTTATGCATATTTTGGGATTAAACATCTATCTTCCTTAAGTATTCCGCACATTTCTCCGGGAGGGCTGTGTTAATATAGATCCCTGTCCCGATTTCAAACCCAGCTGGTATAGTAAGCTTGGGGATGATTACCATATACCAGTGATAATGTTTCACCTGAGGGGTCTCCGTGCGCCAGGAACGGATGATGTAGTTGTAGTCAGGATTTTCCAAACCGATATAGATTTTCTTTAGGGTAAACCGCAGGCTGTCGGCCAGATCCTCTATCTCCTCTGAGGTAATTCCCCCAAAGGAGGAGGTGTGTCGTTTGGGAAGTATCCTCACCTCAAAAGGAGAACGGGAGGCAAACGGGCAGAAACTCACGAAATGTTCTGACTCGATTACCACCCTGATCCTTTGGGAGAGCTCCTCCTTAAGCATATGGCAGAAGACACAGGCCCCGTAGGTGTCGTAGGCCACCCGGCATTTGTTCATATGGTCCCTGACATAAGGAGGCACTATGGGAGTGGCGATTATCTGAGAATGGGGATGTTCCAGGGAAGTCCCGGCCTTTTTCCCGTTATTCCGGAAGATGTTAATTAGATTCACCCGCTCATCCTGAGCTAATTCTGCATACCTCACCTTGTAGGCCTGTAATATATTCCTTACCGTGGCATGATCCATTGTGGCGATGGTTAGGTTGTGTTGTGGGGATTCAATTACCACCTCTGCCATCCCAAATCCCCCGGCCCTGAGGAATTTTCCTACTTGCTCCCTCTTGGGGGAGAGGTCTGGCTGCAGAGCAGCAAACTTGTTAGGGACCACTCGTAACCTCCATCCGTTATCTCCGTCAATTGTATAGAGGGGTGGAGGGGTCTTCTCCTCATTGCCTGCACAGAAAGGGCAATCATCCCGGTGAGGGGGAAGCTCCTCCTTTGCAGGGTTGCCCTTAGCGAAGTCCTCTGGCCTTTTGGCCCTTTCCGTGGCAATTACTACCCACTCTTTGGATATGGGATTCTGTCTGAACTCTGGCATAAAAGCCCCTTAGGCGAATTGAGCTTCCTTCGGTTGTACTATGAGGTATGGCACAATTCCTGTTGACGTATATTGTGATGGATGATGGAGATCAAGTTGAATTTGGCTATAGGCCTGGGGTGTTTTAAAAGGTTTGCAAGGCCTCTTCTTCGGTCTTATAGACCTCAAGAAACTGGGTAAGCCCAGTCAATTGGAAGATTCTCTTTACATTCTCCTGCAGCCCTGATACCTTCAGGTTTCCCTTCTCCTTTTTTAAGGAGGTCATCCCGGAAATCAGTGCTCCCAGGGCGGAGCTATCCATATAGGAAACCCGATCCAAGTTTATTAAGACATTACTCTTCCCTCGCTTGGCCTGCTCGGCGATGGCCTCCTTTAAAAGGGCAGAATTGGATATATCCAATTCCCCTGAAGGGGCGATAATCACCACATCGCCCTTAACATTAACCTCCGTTTTCATCTCTCCCTCCTCCTTTTTGTCCTTGGTTAGCTTGGTGAGGATAACCTCAAACCCCTGGGAAGGGGAACTGTCAAACCTCACCTCATCCGTAAGGTTTTCCATCAAAAAGACCCCTAACCCATGATCGTCGAGGCTATCAATGGCCCTTGATTTAAGTTCCCCTTTCTTAGGTTTTGGCCCAAAGTTTCTTACCCTAACCTGAACCCAGCCGGGTTGATAGAGTAGTTTAAACACCACCTTTTTACTCTCATCCCCCCGATAAGCGTGCTTGATGGCATTGGCATAGACCTCATTGACCGCCAGTTTTAAATCCTCACTTTCTTGCGGGGTAAACCCCACCAGCTTGGCCAATCTTCCCAGGCAATCCCTGATCATCCCTATGATCTCCGCTTGGCTGGGGAGGATGAAAATTAACTTCCCTCTGGCCATATCTATCTGTAGAGGAGAGAAGGCTCCCCCACCTCCAGCCTCCGCTTGATCTCCTCCCTCCTCTGAGACATCCCCTTCATTCCCTCCTGGGTAAGGATGTGTGGCGTCAAGAAGATGATCAATTCCGTCTTTAGTTTCTCCTGATCTTCATTCCGGAATAACCATTTGAGGGGGAAGAGATCGCCTAAAAGGGGTATCTTATGGGTCATCCCCTTTTTGCCCTCCTTGAGGAGGCCCCCCATAACCACCGTTTCCCCATCGGGCACGGAGACGGTGGCATCGGCTTCCCTGGTGCCTATTCTGGGCACCCCTTGGACCAACTTATCCAAAACCTTACTAACCCGATCTATTCATAAATTTCCCATGGCTTCGGGCAAGCAAAGGTTACCTTAGCTATCAGGAATGTCCTCATCTGCCGGTTTGGGGTTAATTTGCTGATAACTGGTGGCCGTCAACTGATAACCGCTTTTTTTCTACCTGAATTTAGTTGGGGGTTAGTGCCTGGGCCTTGTGTCGGCAGATGAGGGCATTTGCCGGCTGAATGGATCCCACCCCCGATAGCTACCCTCAAGCTGACTCCTGACTCCTGACAACTGACTGCTGACTACTGATTCCTGATTACTGTAACCCCATTACGAATCCTCTATTACATAGAAGCCCTCCTCATCACGGGGGAGTTCGGTTATTCCGGGGTGCTTCTTTTCCAGATCAGAGAGGAGATCAGCCTGTCTTTTTACCGTTTGCTGGAGGCTTCTGTTTTCCTTCAGCAGCTTATGATGTTCCAAGGCGTGGCGAATGGTTAGCTTCAGCTCCTCCGAATCCCAGGGCTTGATGACGAACCTGTAAACCTCACCTTTGTTTATGGCACTGATGGCTACTTCAGAATCGGCCCCGCCGGTAATCAAAAGCCTTATGGTATCAGGCCAGCGTTTCTTGAGGATATACAGGAGTTCAATCCCACTCATCCCTGGCATTTGGTTGTCGGCCAATATCAAATCCACCTTAGTTTCATTCAGTTTAGTCAAGGCCTCTTGTCCGCTGGAAGCGGTGAGAATGTGGTATCCATCCGGATGCAATGCCCGAACCAGAGAGTTTCTCACCTTTTCTTCGTCATCAACGATAAGTATGGTATAGCCTTCCATAAATTTCCTCCTTTTACGGTTCCATCCTACCAAAACGAGGTGGCAGAACCCCGATTTTGCCACCCTCCTTTTGCCGTCAGAATCGGGGTTCTTACATTTCCTAACCAGCTTCCCCCCAACCCCTCCTGGCTCGGGGCAGGTAGTTGGGGGTTTTTAGCTTCTACCTGACTTTAGTTTAGCCCCATTTTAGGGCCTGAAGGCCCTTTACCCGCACTAAAGTGCGGTAGAAGCCCATGCTGAGGGGCGGAATCTAACTCTGCAACCCTTCCCCTTTTGCCGTCAGATGAGGGCATCTGACGGCTCAGTGAATCATTCAAAAGGGAAATGGTTTCTTCATTCTAAATTCTAAGCCTCCTCAGGGGCCTCAGGTTTGTAGACATAGACTCCACCCACAATGGGGTCTATGCGGTGATAATTGAGGATTTTGTCAATATGAGCCTTTTTGATTACCTCTTCCTTGGGAATAAGCAGAATCCCTTTTGAGGTATAGAGATCACGGGAGAGAACCATCCCTTCCTCCAGTTGCTGAAGGGGAAGTCTGAGCTCCACCCTTTCTTTAGCCTTTGCTTCCCTAACCTCCAGGAGTTCAAGGAAGGTGTTCACCACCTCGGGATCAAATTTTATCCCCCGTTCCCTCTTCAGTTTTTCTATGGCCTGAAACTTGGTAACCTTCTGGGAATATCCTCTTCTGTTGACTAATGTATCGTAGGCATCAACAACGGAGATGATGCGGGAACCCAGGGGGATATTGTCCTCTCTCTCGCCATCTGGATAGCCCGTTCCATCATAGTTTTCGTGATGATGCCTGATCAAAACCCCAACTGGTTGGAGGTTTTCGATAACCTGGATACATGCCTGTCCTATTATGGGATGCTGTTCGTAAGTTCTTTTTTCCTCCTGGTTCATCTCCTCGTAGGGTTTAGCCAGAATCTTGTCCGCTATCCCTATCTTGCCTATATCGTGCAGGATGGCGGCTATCTCCACATCCAAAACTTCCTTTTCGTCCAGCCCCCACTTCTCAGCAATACTTTTGGAGAATGCGGCTACTCTCTTCGAATGGCTACCTGTGTAGGAATCCCGCAGCTCTACCAAGCCAGCGAAGGCCCGGATGCTGTTGAGGAAGTTTCTCGCTAAATCCCCGTAAAGCTTGGATAGTTCTTCGTTTTTCTCTTTTATCTCCTTGGCCCGTTCTTCAACCCTCTTTTCCAGGTCCCTGTTCAGCTCCCGCAGTTCCTCGTTCTGCTTCTTGGTTAGCTCGTTTAACCTCCTGTTCTCCAAGGTAAGGTCATATTGCTGTAGGGCTCTTTTTACGGTGATCTTCAGGTCTTCATCGTTCCATGGTTTAGTGATGTAGCGATAAACCTCCCCCTTGTTTATGGCATCCATAGCCGCCTGGGCATCGGCATAGCCGGTAAGGATGATCCTCACCGTATCCGGGGAGGTCTTCTTTACCTCCTTCAAGAACTCCACCCCGGTCATCTGGGGCATTCTATGATCGGAGAGAATGAGGTCGACCTGATTTTGGGCGATCTTCTCTAATCCCTCCTTTCCACTGGAGGCGGCTAAGATGTTATATCCCTCTTTGCGGAATACCCTCTGCAGGGATCGCTGGATGTTCTCCTCATCATCTACAAAGAGAAGGGTGTGTTCGGGCATAAGTTACCTTTCTCGCTTTGCTTATGGGAATTCTACTCAAACCAAGGGGGGTTCATGAATTGTAGGGGCTCCGATGAATCGGAGCCCGTAAGATTCGGGTCGCATAAATGCGACCCCTACATTTCTATCCGGCTTTAGCTGAGGGTTTTTAGGGCTTTAGCCCTTTTGGAGTGCTAGGGGCTCCTGTCACAGCCCACGTCAACAGGAGTTACCACACTCCATAGTGGTCCTAAAGGGTCTTAACCCAGCGCTGAAGTGCGGTAGAAAAGAACGCAGTCCTGTCATTGCGAGGCTTGTCCGGGGGGAACGAGGGGACTTGCCGAAGCAATCCGACGAAGTCGTTGCGAATCCGCCATGCTTCTTGGCGGATGAAGCAATCCCTTGGAGATTGCTTCACTTCGCTCGCAATGATAACCATTGAGGTGGCATCCCGATTTATCAGGATGCCACCACCCTCTGCCGTCAGATGAGGGCATCTGACGGCTCAGCGCGATGGCTCAAGGAATTTGCTGATCCCCGATCCCTGTAAACTGCTTGCTTCACTCCTTAAGCAGGGAGAGGAAACCACTTGCCCTCTCCACCTCATCGCCTATCTCCTTCAGCCAGCTCCCCACTAAGTTCAAATTCAACTTCAGACCATCCCATATCCGTCTGTTTATCTGAGGGACAAGGTCATCCCCCGAATAGCCGATCCCCATCCCTTTGACTATGATATCAGCCAAATGCACTGCTGAAACGAGTTTGAGCTGCACCTCCGCGGAAGTGGGATTATGATGGAAGGCAATTGCTTCCTCTAAAGCCTGTGGGAGATTCCACTTTTGGGCCAGGAACCTGCCTATCTGGGCGTGAGAAATCTCCAAAATCTCCTCCTCCGCCTCATAGATGGGGATGTCCTTCTCCTTAACCAACTGCAGGACCTTGAGAAATTCCTCAGTGAGTAACTGTTCCAGAACGAGTTTCCCTATATCGTGGAGTAGCCCACCTACAAATGCCTCCTCGGGATCCTTCACTCCTAAATGCCTGCTTATCACCCTGGTAGTGGCCCCACAGGCTATGGAGTGTTCCCAAAAACGATATTTGTCAAATTCCTCGGCCTTAGAGTCCTGGGAAAAGGTCTCGAAAACGGAGACGGAAAGGACTATATTTTTCACTACATTAAAACCCAATAAGACCACCGCCTGGCTGATGGTGCTTATTTGACGCTGACAGCCGTAGAAGGCAGAGTTTACCAAGCGAAGGACCTTAGAAGCAATGGATTGATCTTTAACGATAACCTTCCCCACATCAGAGGCAGAGACATCAGGGTCATCAAGCATATGGGTGGTCTTATCTAAGACCATTGGCAGGGTAGGCAAACCGGAGATGCCATCAATTACCCTCTTGATTGCTTCCTCCTTCATTCCGTCCTTCTCTCAACTAAGTATTCAAATATCTTCTCCTTCAGCCCGTTCATAATGGGATCTTGGGCTACCAGGCGGAACCTCTTGTCCAGATCCTCCGCGATATTCTTCTTTATCCCTTCTATCTCCTCAGGGCTGAGAGGAACTTCCTCCTCATCGCTTTCTACCCAAACTAAATCCACCCCCCTTTGGTTCAATCTGGGTATCAATTGCTCACTTAGGGTGACTCCTTTGGCTACCAGGAGTTTCCCGGTAATGTCTATAATATCCTTGGCCACCACCATCCCTGACTGCAGTTGATCTGTCCTTAGCTTTTTCATCCTTCGAAGGCAACCAGAATGGTCCCTTTTGTCCCCAAGTGACCTTCAAAGGGGGCACATTTAATTGTGAGGGAAGCGTCTCTGTGGGAAAAGCCCTTTAAATCTGTGGGCTGCTTTGTGTGTAGTGTCTGCTTAATTAGCTCGGAGAGCTCTCGAGGGAGGGTCTCTTCCGCCTTAGATCCCAGGGCGTTTGCCCCGGTTCCATCGAAGAATTGGGGGGCAGCCTCATTGAGAAAGACGATGTTCTCCTCATCGTCTGTTCCTATGACCCCTACCGGAAGCCGGGCGACGATCTGTTGGGCCAACATTAATGCTCGGTTCCTGATAAACAGCTCCCTGGTTCTCTCCTCAACTTTCTTTTCCAAATCCTCATTTAATATCTTCAGCTCCTCATTTTGTTTCTTTATCTTTTCCGTCAGTTCCCTATTCTCCATCTGGAGCTCCCACTGCTCCAAGGCCCTTTTGATGATAGATTTCAGCCCCTCATCATTCCAGGGCTTGAGGATGAACTGATAGATGTGTCCCTCATTGATTGCCGAAGTGATGGCAGTTACATCCGTGTAACCACTCAAGATGATCCTGATGATATCCGGATAAATCTCCATCGCCTTCTTCAAGAACTCCACCCCCTGCATCCCTGGCATCCTCTGATCCGAGATGATGAGGTTGACCTCCCCTTGCTCTTTCAAGATCTTTAGTCCTTCCTCGCCTGAGTTGGCCGTCAGAAGCTCATAGTTCTCCCGTCTCAACAGTCGGCGAAGGGAGCTGAGGATGTTTACCTCATCATCTACCGCCAGTATCCTATGTTTTTTCTCTTCCATTTTTTACCACCTAACCTTGTGACAGCTCGAGGTTTAGGTGATTGCTAATTGATCATTTTTACTTGTTTAGTGAATGTAGCCTCTACGCTTGCCTGCTCTCCTTTAAGAACTCCAGAAAACGCTCCACCACCAATGGATCAAACTGTCTCCCCCTTTCTTTCGAGAGAATATCAACTGCTTTTTGGGGAGATAAGGCTCTTCTGTAAGGCCTATCAGAGGTAATCGCATCATAGGCATCGGCAACTGCTATGATCCTTGACCCTATGGGTATCTCGTCTCCAGCTAAACCATCTGGATAGCCAGATCCATCATAGTGCTCGTGATGACTACGGATTAAAGGAGCTACTTTTCCTAAAAATCTCACCTGCTTAACAACATTCTCTCCCATTTCAGGATGTCTCTTGATATGATCCCACTCTTTGCTGGTGAGTTTGCCAGCCTTATTCAAAACCTCAGCCTCTACGCCTATCTTCCCAAAATCATGAAGATAACTGGCATACTCCAGATACTTAGTCTCCTCCTCAGAAAGGTTCAGCCTTTTGCCAATCTCCAGTGCGTATCGGGCTACCCTAGCACAATGGCCTCTGGTATATGGATCCTTAAGCTCGACAGCCTCTGATAACGCCCTGATAGTGTCCAGGCTAGCGCTTTTTAGAGTCTCAACCAGCTCCAAGGTTGAGTTGTATTTGTCCAGGGCCTGGTGGATTGTATACTTGATCTCCTTTTCATCCCAAGGTTTGGTGATATACCGATAAACTTCCCCATCATTAATTGCCGCTATTGCTACCTCGATATCCGTATATCCAGTGAGCATTATCCTGATTGTTTCCGGCGACCTCTTCTTTACCTGCCGCAAGAAATCCACCCCACTCATCCGGGGCATCCTCTGATCGGATATGACCAAGGAGACTTGATGTGAATTCAACTTCTCTAAACCCTCAATTCCATTAGAGGCTGTCAGAATGTTATAGCCCTCCTTGTGAAACAATCTCTTCAGAGAATGCAAAACATTCTCTTCGTCGTCTACTAAAAGTAGTGTAGAAGATGGCATCTCTAATTTCTCCTGTTCGGTTTTTGGCAAAAGGCAATAGTTCAACCACAGAATCTCACGGAACTACACAGCTCTTCTCCGCAACCGCAAAGTTCGCAGAGTAGACGCGGAGAACGCAAAGAAAGAAATGCACTTTATGACCTTTGCGCCTTCTTCGGGTTCTTTGCGGTTATTGTTTGCGGCTTTGCCGCACTGTGAACTGTTACCAAACCGGGAAGAAAAGTCCCCCAATTATTCTCTTGACTTTTTTAGATAACCCCTTTAAATTTAGTCAGACTAAAATTAAAAGAGAAGAGCGAGATGATACCCGAAATTATAATGAGGTGGCAGAACCCCGATTCTGCCACCGTTCCCCCGTGCCGTCAGGTAAGGGCACTTGATGGCTGGCCGAGGGCGGTCAGATGAGGGCATCTGACCGCTCAATCATTGGTGGCTCGGAGGATCTGAGCAGGAACTTATGAATAATTCGGGTACTCAGGTCACATTATAGTTTGCACGTTGGTATTTCAAGTGTCATTGCGAGGCTTGTCCCGAGCGCAAGCGAGGAAACTGGCCGAAGCAATCCGACGAAGTCGTTGCGAATCCCGATGAAATCGGGATGAAGCAATCCCTTGGAGATTGCTTCACTTCGTTCGCCCCGTTAGATATCAATGACATCTCAGGAAAATTTGCCATTAAGATATTGTCTAACGGGGCGAGCAATGACACTAAATGAGACATTGCTGCGCTGCCCCCTCACTTCATTCGGGGCTACGGCTCACCGCAATGAGATGTAATCTATTTAGTGTCTGTCCGGAAATACCCACATTTCTTGTCATTCCGGCAATCTTTAAACCGGAATCTGCTTGAGATCAGCAATGGATTCCCGCTAACGGCGTACGGGAATGACAAATTCGGACAGACACTATTTAGAGGTCCCAGTAGTAAGTTCACATCACATTGAAATACCATCAGGAGACTCCTCGCCCCATCTGCTCAGGGCACCTTAAGAAGAATCAGCCCCGACTTTTGTAACACTTATCTCCTCATCCTGGGTTACCCTCTGCACTTCTTCAAAAGTAGTGATTCCCTCCAGGGCTTTCCGCATTCCTTCTTCCCGCATGCTTATCATGCCAGTTTCTAAGGCTACCTCCCTAATACGAGCAGCCGGAGCCTTGGAGTTTATCAATTCGGATGCCCTCTTGTTTGGGATGAAAAGTTCCATAAGTCCACTTCGTCCCTTATAGCCGCTCATTCGACAGTAAGGACAACCTCTACCTCGCCTTGTTTTGAGTTTTGAGTTTTCGGTCAAATTTAAATTCTTTAGAATAGTTGCATCTGGAACATAAGTCTCAGAGCACTTAGGGCAAACCTTCCTCACTAACCGTTGGGCTAGAACACCTCTCAAGGAAGATGAAAGCAGGTAAGGTTCCACCCCCATATCTAATAGTCGGGTGATTGCCCCTGGAGCATCATTTGTATGTAGGGTGCTGAATACCAAATGGCCGGTTAAAGCCGCATGAATTGTCAGTTCGGCTGTTTCTTGATCTCGTATTTCTCCGACCATAATAATGTCCGGATCTTGACGCAGAATTGACCTCAAGGCATTGGCAAAGATCATTCCGGCTTTGGGGTCCACCTGCCCCTGATTTATGCCGCCCAACTGGTATTCCACAGGATCTTCAATGGTAATAATGTGTCTGTCTTTTGTGTTGATAAAATTTAAGGTAGCATACAATGTGGTGGTCTTCCCGCTGCCTGTGGGTCCGGTTACCAGGATAATCCCGTTGGATAATTGAAGAAGCTCCTTGTATTTTTCTAAGGTATATACGGAAAGTCCCAAATCCTGTAACTTTACCTGTGCCTTGCTCAAATCCAGTAACCTTATTGCCACCTTTTCTCCATAGACTACAGGATAGGTGGAAATTCTCAAGTCAATTTTTTTGCCAGAGATGTTTAGGTGAATCTTGCCGTCCTGGGGTTTCCTTTTCTCGCCAATATCCAGTTTGGCCAGTATTTTTATCCTGGACACAATGGGTTGAAGATAATGACTTGGAAAGGATGATACGTCATACAGAAATCCATCAATCCTGAAACGAACTCGTAGTTTGTCCCTCTCTGGCTCTATGTGGATGTCGCTGGCTTCCTCTTTGACTGCCTGGTTCAGAATAGCGGTGACAATTCTTACGGCGGGCCCACCCAAACCGTCCTCGGTCAACCCCAAGACCTCCGGTTTTCCCAGATCTACCACCGGTTGCTTCTCATCCGCCTCTATTTCCTTCACCAATCCTTGCAGATGTTCTTTGCTCCCAAAGAAGCTATCAATTGTTCTGGAGATTATTTCTTCGCTTGCCACCACTGGTTCAATCTTAAGTTTGGCAATACTTTTAATCTGGTCTATGGCAAAAACATCGACCGGATCGGCCATTGCAATGGTCACCGTATCTTCAATCTGAAACAGGGGAATCATCTTATTTTTTCTGGCTGTGGCCTCGTCAAACAACGCCACCACCTTAGGATCGATAGAATAATCATTCAAGTCCACATGCGGGATTCCCAAATGTCTGGCGATGAATTGGTCCAAGTCGTCTGAAGTGACAAACTTCAACTCCAGAAGCACTTCTCCCAAGTGTTGCCTTCGATCTTTTTTCTCCTGCAATGCACTCTGGAGTTGTTCTTTAGTAATCAGCCCTTCCTCTACCAGCCTGTTTTCTAATCTGTCCAAGAGTCTAAGGCTGAGTATCGATTCTTCCTCTGGGATTGCCTTCATTTTGTAGACTACCTCATTCAATCGGTATAAGCTTGGGGGAAATAAAAATTACTAACTCTTTTTTAACTTTTTGTGAAGATTTATGTCGGAACAAAAGCCTCAGCAGTGGTATGTCTCCCAAAAGGGGTATCTTGAAGACAGAAACTCTCTCCTCCTCTGAAATAAGCCCACCGATCACCAGGGTGGATTTGTCTTTCACTGTCACCACTGTTTCGGTCTCCTTGGTGCCAATGATGGGGACTTCGTCTCCGTTGCTTAGAGTCCTCCATTCTTTGACCGCGCTGACCTCGGAGTGGATCTTGAGAATGACGAAATTCGAATCCGTCACATGAGGAGTCACAAATAGCTTTATCCCCACGTCTTCAAACGAAACCGAGGTGGTGGTTATTCCGGAAGCCGTTTGACCAAAGCTTTGTTGATAGGCGACCTTATCTCCCACCAGTATCTTGGCTTCCTTATTATCAAGAGCGACTATGCGAGGACTTGACAGGATATGGGTGCTCACCTGTTTTGCCAAACACTGCACAATCACATCCGCATTGGCATGAAAGATGTTCAAGAACAGCCCGGCGTTTCCCATGGGGAGATTGGTTTGACCTTCAATTCTGATATCATCATCTACCAATTTCAAACGTTCCCAGTTTATCCCCTGCTCAGTGGTCTTATCCAGCAAGGCCTCTACGATCTTGGATTCAATTTGCACCTGAGGAGTATTTTTGTCTACCCCCAACAGATCCGGATCCGCTTTGACGATTCTGTATATTTCCCCCTCCTTGACGAAGCCATACCCGCAGGAGCGCAAAACCGTCCTCAGGGCATCTTCTCTTCTTACGTTAGTGAGACGCCCGGTAACCTTTCCTTGAACCTCCTCACTGCTTATTATGTTGAGGTTGGTGCATCTGGAGAAGATCCGCAAAACGTCGGTGATATCTGCCCCCTTTAGATCTAAACTTATGGTTTCAGCCAGACTATCCAATTCTAGACCGGAGATTCGACTTGTATCGGAAAAGCCTTCACCTGAGTTGGCCAGAGCAAAGACAAGAATTCCGGTAACTAAAAGAATTAGGCCAAGTTTTTTCACCTTAAGCCCCCCATCAGTCATAAGAGAAGATCAATCCACCGTTAAAATGATTGTTCGGTCATCCGATCTAAGGGTGACCTTTCCCATCTCAATCTTTGTCACCTTCATGTTTTTAACCATATCTCCCACCTGCACGATCTGATTATCAAGTATGGCGTAACCCTTCCACTTTTTCACCATAATGCTGGTCAAATGAGGTAGGGACTCCTCTTTCTGTCTTTTAGTCTCCCGTGTAGTCATCCGTCTGCGTTTGATCACCGGTTTAAAGAAATTCTGTGCCCACCTCTCATCCGGCATTTGACGAATCTCAGCCAGACTCGAATCTAAATCTGAAATCAGATCAATAACAGATTCCAGCTCCCTCTGAATTGTCATTGGGGGGGGTTCAACTTTGGCCACATACTGGGTCAGCCTGGTATGTTCTTGACCCAGGGGCAGAAACAGCAAAAGAGTCACTATCACCGCAATAAACTTAACTTTCATCTTTGAGAGCTCCTCCCTTGAAGACGAAAGCCGAGCAGTTCATTTTCGCCTTCAGGTGGGGAAATTTATCTTCCTGCAAGGCGATGTTGAATGAGTTTACCCGGACAAACCTGGACATTCTCTCGATGGAGACCAGGTAGGATTGTAGCTTCGTCAGCTCACAGCTATATTCTAACTCAACCGGGATTTCCCACCATCTCTCCTGTTCTATCCGCTCACCTGGTTTAATTCGCAATATCTTGACCCCATCTGATTCCGCCGCTCGGGAAAGCAAATTCAGAAGCTCGCCCAGCTTTTCCTCTTTTGGAAACATCTGCTCCAGTTTATCTGACAGTTGGCTGAGTTTTTGAAAACTCTGGTGGACCTCAGTTAGCTTAGCCACATATTGCCTTTTCTCCGGAATTTCCACATCATTTAAATCTTGAAGCTGTCTGTGTCCTTCAGCCACCCGTTGTTTCAGCCTTTCCAAAAGCTTGGTTGACGGAGAACAATGATAGTATCCCCAGACAGATAAAGCTCCCACGGCAAAAGCCAAGACCAAAATCCCTCCACTCAGTGCCAGTTGTTTGTTAATCTTCATAACTTCTATCCTTTAATCTTCCTTCAATCAGAAAAGTGAAAACCTCTTTTTGATATCTGTTTTCCTCTCTTTCTGCGAAATCGAGCCTTATTTCCTTGAACCAGGGATGTGATTCTAAACCTGCCAAAAGTTTGCCAAGTGCCTCTTGGTCTAAGGCGATACCTTCTATGGTCAAGAGCCTGCTGTGGTTGAGGATTTTCTTATTTTTTGTTTCTCGGACCTGAGGGATTAAGGAAAGTTGGGTCACCCAAACATCAGGCGGCATCATCAAGCTCAGTTCTCTTAGAAGAGCTGATGGGAAGGTATAATTTGATAAGATATTCTTAACCATCTGGCTCTTGTCTTCCAGCTCATCCCGGTTGGGCAGCTTGGTGACGAATTCAGTGATTTTCTTATCCAAGTCTTCCCTCTGTTGCACCAGGATCTGGCCTTCAAGGTTCTGCTTGGCTATCTTATTTTTATATTGCCACACATAAGCTTTCTGAATCACATATATAGCCAGGAGGGTAACTGTCACCAAAAGAACCCAGATCACTATTAGCTTTCTTGTGTTTATCTCTGCAGCGATTCGCTGTTCCCTGGGGATTAAGTTTATTCTTTGTTTTGTCATCTTCTCCTCCAGGTGCTTAGGCCCAATGCCACGCCTAATCGACCGCATACTTGTTGCATATACTTTCGTGCTTCTGTATTTTCCATCGACAGCAGGGAATCCAAAGGGTCAAACAACTGCACATTCATTTCCAGCCGCTGAGTGAAAAACCTTTGCAGACTGGGCAAACCAGAGCTACCTCCGGTCAAGAGCAACTGCTCTATCTCATCTTCGGGGAATTGAGCACGGTAGTATTCAAATGATTTGGCAATTTCCTGGATCAGATTATCCATTTTCTCCTCCAAGATTTTTGCAGCATTGGTCCATTCTTCTGGAGAATCCGTTCCTCTTTTTTCCTCTCCTTCTGAGAGCCCCACCTGTTTTTTACGAGTTTCCGCCTTCTTGCGATCATAGCCGAGTTTGTCACATAAAGCCAGGGTCAGATTCTCTCCACCCCATTCGATTTCGCGGGTAAAGCTCAAAAATCCATTGTTCACAATGTTCACTAAAGAAGTTTTAGAGCCAATGTCTAAAATGGCAAAATTCTTTTGACAGAACTCAGGTGCTAGTTCAAATACCGCACCGATTAAGGCAGTGGCTTTGGTTTCTAAGACAGCACAGTTCAAACCTGCTGATTGAATCAAGGAGATGCTCTCATCCACTTTCCGTTTGGGGGCCGATACAAGAAAAACATCTAAGGTATCTTTTAAATCATCCTTTTTTGAGTTTACCAGATAATCAATACAAAGTTGATCGGATGGCAGATCAACATACTTTTTAAGCTCCCAAGCCAATACCTGTTCTAACTCCTTTTTTGGCATCTGGGGTAGAGTTATCAGCCTTTGGACAAAGCCATCTCCTGAAATGGAAAGCGCCACGTTTTTGGTTCCAACTTTAAACCTTCTTAAGGCCGTCCGTATCTTTAGAGCTAATTTACCCTCAGTATCCGGCTTTGAGAACACCTCGCTCAAAAAATCAAACTCAACTATTCCCGCATTAACCAATCTCCAGCCCGTCTTGGTTTTATTCATCTCTGCCAATTTGATTCCGCTGGAGCCAATGTCCAGACCCAAAAGGGTGTTTCTTCTTCTAAATCCAGATAGTTCCAGCACACGCTCAAACCTGCTTTTAAAAGCCGGATGTCCCTTTTCTTCCACCTGAGGTTGCTCGCCCTCAGGGCTCTGAGTGATCCCAACTTGACTTTTCTCTTCTTTAAGTATCTCAGGCATATAGAAAATAGTATTTCCGTTTATAGTTTGTAGTTTCGCACACAGATTTCTATGGGGAATGAATTCGAATCAGGTTCGCTGCCAAGTCTGCGAGAGACCAGCAAATTGACATAAATTCTTCCGGATTGGCAAAATCCGGTGGTGCTGTCGTCCACGAAAAAATCTCCCCTTACTGAATTGACGTCCTGTGTGCTGAAAAAAGGAATCAGTTGTCCTGAGCCACTCTGGTATGAACGGTACAGGAACAAATCACTCCCTACTGTAGAAAAATAGTATTTTATCGAATCGGCATAATTTTCATTTTTAAAAAAGCGAAGGGTTCGGTTATCAGCGCTCACCCAGGGGCGTAAACTATCCGGAGTAGAAACTGCCCCCCTTAGTTCATCTGATAGCTGAGTGATAGCCCTTTGACCCACCAAGCTGACCGTGTTCACATTTTGGGAGAGATCCAGGGATGAGATTAAGCTTATCAGCACTCCCGCGGTGGCGGACGCTATTATCCCCAAGACTAAAATCACGATCACTAACTCTACTAAAGTATATCCTTTTGTATCCACCACAAGTTGCCCCTATGTAGAATGTCTTCAAAATAACCTGATATTCTGGCCTGTCATTGCGAGAAGCGGTCAGACAACCGTCCATCTGGGCGGAGCTACGAAGCAATCTCACTGAAATCCGCCTACACAGAGATTGCTTCGTCCCGATTTCATCGGGACTCGCAATGACAAGTTATTGGAACATTATTTAGAAAACGACGAGCCACAAAACGATTTTAACCTCCAATATGATTTATCAGCGAGTAAGTCTGACCGAGAGCATCTTTTACCTCAATCGTTACTTCTACCAGCGTAGGATTTCCAGCGTCGCTCTTCAGGGTGGTGACACTTCTCCGCCACTGGTAGGGTGATTCTGAGGTCCAGCCCTGGGAGGCGACGCTAACTCCGATCTTGGTGGTCTTCTCCATTTTTGAGATAGCCAGGTTCAACATCTCCACCTGTTCGGTCTGTTGCGTAGATCCTGCCAGTAGTTCAACCCCCATTCTTCCCAGGAAATAGGTCATCAGTCCCAGTATGACAACGGTGATAACCAGTTCAACAAGGGTATAACCATCTTGGTTTCTTAATCTTTTGCGATATTTCATAGCTCCTGCCAACTATTCTGCACAAAGGAAATGCTGGATGATTCTATACTGGATACTCCAGGTGGTAAAGGTGAAGGGATATAGCCCGAGTTCCAGATTATGCTGGAACCCTGTTTGATTTTATCATCGGTGAACCTATGTCCCCAGAAAGAACCGTTGATAGTCACGTTTTTAGCAACGGTGCTCTGGGTTCCTGCATACACGAACCCGTTCACCTCTGATCCCTGATTGATTTGCAGAGCCTTATTGGAGAGCACACTTCCATTGACGGTATTGTTGTTCCCCAACTTAAGGTTGTCTCTCTTAGTGAAAAGTATGTTCCCGCTTCTTCCTGTGGTGCTTCCTACTGTGATATTAGCTGCACAGTAGATGCCCCATTTGGCGATGAACTGTATACTATCAGCGATGTTCACATTTTTTCCTATGGTTATCGTTCCATTTACCGCGACCAGGCTGGAGCTGCCCGCGGTGGTTATGTTTTTGTTCTTCTTGATTGTTAAATCCCCGTCGATGAGTATTGTATCGGGTAAGACCCGATCTGAATTCCAGGTTGAGTCTCCGGAAGGCTGGCTGGCGGCTAAACTCAAAAGATTGTTATAGTGGGTCAAGTCCAAATCAGGTAAGGTGGGGGTTGGGTCCTTAGTGGTAAAAGGAAAACTTGCACCGCCGGAATAGGTGGCGGTCTCCCCGCTGGGCAGATATAAGGTCATCTGCAGGGTGTCGATATTGGTAGGGGTTTTCACCTCGACGCTCCCGTTTATAAAACAGTTTCCTACCACCTGGCAATTCTTGGCAAAAGTAAAATCGTTGGACGAAGCGGCAAAAAAGGCATAACTCGTAGCAAGATTCTCTATTCCTACTTTCACCTGGCGAGTGATTCCCTTGTATGTGCCGCTGGAAACGATGCTATCGTCCGGTTCGGGGACAACATAAGTGCCACTGGTTCCGTTCCCAAAATTCACGGTCTGTGCATCAATTTGTCCATAAGGTTGAGAGGGCAAGCCATATAGCTTCCCGGAATACTTTAGCTCCCAGAAGGAATCTGCCACCCCCATCTCAGCTAAATACAGTGCCCGGGCTCTGTCCTTCTCCACCGAACTCAAAGCAATGTTTTGTGAGAGAAAGGTTGTAACTCCTACCGCAGTGATTCCCACCAGAGCGATGATTATTATCAATATTAGTAAGGAGACACCTCTTTTCTCCTTTAACGCTTTAAGATTTTTCATCTTTTCTCTTAGGGCACGTGACGGGCAGTGGTTTGGAAGCCACTGCTCGTCACGGCCTCAAAGATTAAGGGGATGTCGCCGGCGTGTTATGGGATGGGATGCTACAACTCACCGTAAAGATGCTATCCGAAACCTTGGTATAGGTAATGGTTCCGCCGGACGGACAGGTCGGAATAGTAGCATTCACAAACATGCCGGTGGTCAGACTGTCCGGCAGGGTCCCCTGATTTTTGGCATAATGCAACAACACCGCAGACTTGATGGCCGCCTGCTGAGCCTGACAGGCATTGATCTTAGCGTTGTCCGTCAGATTTAGATAAGCTGGAATGGATACTCCAGCGATCAGCCCCAGAATGATGATCACGATGATCAGCTCAACTAAGGTCCATCCCCGTTCACCTCGTTTCTTGCTGAGCCTTTCCATTCTTTTCACCTCCTTACTTATTTAGTGTCTGTCCAGAAATACCCATATTTCTTGTCATTCCGGCAGTCTTTAAGCCGGAATCTACTTGAAATCAGCAATGGATTCCCGCTAACGGCGTGCGGGAATGACGAATTCGGACAGACACTATTTAGTGTTTGATTTTTTGTCAAGGTTTCATCTGACATTCTCCTACCCCAACCCCCCGGCTCTGATTACCTTCATAAGCTGAGTCATAGGCATAACCAGAGACAGAAACATAATTGCCACCACTGCTCCCATCATCGCCAACATGATCGGTTCTAACGTGGTGGAGAGCTTAGAAATCACATAGTTTACCTCCTTATCATAGTATTGTGAAATTTTCAAAAGCATCTCGTCCATTTTCCCACTCTCTTCCCCGGTTGAGATCATCTGCACCACCATCCCCGGAAACTGCCCGCTTTGCCGGAATGTCAAAGCGATAGAATCCCCTTCGGATATTCTGATTCTGGCTTTTTCTATCGCCTGGGCTATCACGCTGTTTCCCACTACCGTCTCTACTAATTTCAAGGTGGTCACCAAAGGGACACCACTCATATTCAAGGCTCTGTATGAATGAGCAAAGGCTGAAACTGCCACCTTTCTGAAAAGGTTGCCGAAAATGGGCAGCCTCAACTTTATCCCGTCAAAAAATAACCTTCCGGAAAGGGTTTTTGCATATCTTTTGGCAAATATGACAATACCAGTTAAACTTCCCAGGATAGCCCACCAGTATCCTCGGACCAGATTGCTGACCCCAATCAGAATTCTGGTGGGCAAAGGTAACGTTACATTAGCCTTTTCAAAAATTTTTACAAACATCGGAAAAACGAAGACTATCAGGAAAGTGATTCCCAGGGTAGCCGCAATTACCAGAATAACCGGATAGCTTACTGCAGCTTTGACCTTTGTTTTTCTCTCCTGCTTGAGCTCCAGTAAATCAGCTAATCTATTGAGTACCTCCGCTATCTTTCCACCGCTCTCACCTACCTCCAACATGGCCACATAACTTCTGTCAAACACTTTGGGTTCGTTACTCATTGCTTGCGCCAAGCCCATTCCTCCCTCAATGCTCTGCCGAAGTCGTCTGGCAACTTGAACCATGGTCTTGTTTTCTCCCTGGTTTGCAATCACGTCCAAACTGGTGTTTATTGGTATACCTGAATCTAACATGGCGGCAAGTTGATGGGTGAAAACAATCAGATCGACAGTCGATACTCTTCCTCCCCATCCAGATAGACCTCTCCAGGGAGAATGACCCTTTAGCTTTATGGATGAAACGAGGTAGCCTGATTCACTCAGGTCTTTAAATACCTCTTTTTGGCTTCGTGCCTCTATTTGTCCGGTGATGGCCTCGCCTCTTTTATCTCTAACTCTGTATGTGTAAGTTGGCATCCTCCTCCACCTTGGATTTTTCCTTGCTGAGATGCTTAGCGACCAACTGAACTAAGTCTTCCATCTCAAAGGGCTTGGTTACATATTCGTCCGCTCCGGTTTCTTTCCCGATGTTCTTATCTTTTTCCTGAGCTCTGGCGGTTAGCATTATGATGGGGATTCCCCTGTATTTGACATCAAATTTTAGAAGCCGGCTGACCTTGTACCCGTTAATTTTGGGCATCATTATGTCCAGTATGATCAAGTCCAGCTTCTCACCTTTGGCTTTGTCCAAAGCTTCCTGCCCGTCAGAGGCAGTAAGACACTCATATCCCTCTTTCTCCAAAGTGAACTGCAACGAGGTGACAATGTCCTCTTCGTCATCTGCAATTAATATTCTTTTTTGCTCCATTTCTCACCTCCGTCAGTGATTAATTAGGACGCAGATTTTCGCCGATAATCGCAGAAAAGATATTTAAAATCTTGACAATCTGCGTTCACCCCGTTAGATAGGATGTTAAAACTAATTAAATTTGATGAAAGACCTAATCTAATTATCTAACGGGGTTTATCTGCGTCCGAAAAATGGAAATTCTTATGCTTTGAACTTAGCGCACCTGCGGTGCGGGCTTTATGGGACGCAGATTAACGCAGATCATAAGGATTTATAAAGGTTCTGTGCTGGTAGGGCTCCTTCCTTACCAGAGCTTTGTAGGGACAGACCTTCAGGTCTGTCCGCTCTCCTTAGAAATCCTTTGTCCTACTGCCAGGTTCGGAAAGTAGCTGGAACGCTCAGCCCTCTGTCTTAACTCTTTGGCATTGCGAGCATCATCTGGATAGCTGGCTATTCCCAGGGAGAGTTCAAGTTCCGTAAGTCCGCCGTCAATTGAGAAATCATGGCTCAATACATTTTCTTTCAATCTCTTGCAGACTGCAAGAGCTCCTTCTTTTGGGGTGTTCTCCAAAACTATAAATACTCGACCTGACTTCTTATCAGGCTGGACATGGTCACTGGACTTGAACAAAGTTTTTTGGGCAAGCTCAACCATCGCTTCAAATACTTTTCTTTTCCTCTCAGTTCCCAATTTGCCCTTAATCACCTCAAGGTGCTTTACTTTAAGCACCACAAGGGAAAGACACGGGGAAGCCGATTTTGCTTGATTGATTATACTGCTCAAATGATGCTCGAAACACTGCATTTTCTGAAGTAGAGGCAAAACAAATACAAATCTGCTGCCTTTGTTCAGCTTGCTCTCCGCCCAGATTCCCCCCCCATGTGCTTCCACCAATTTCTTGCAGATGGGAAGCCCCAGGCCAGTTCCAGTCACCTTTCGGCTCAATGAATTCTCCACTTGATAGAATTTGTCAAACACTCGCTCTAACTCGTCAGAGGGAATGCCAGCGCCAGTATCCTTGACTTCCACCTTGACAAAATCTTGATGTGGAAGAGAGAGTATGGCAGGAATAGGCGATTTGGATTTGTTAATCGAGGTTGCTTTAATACAAATTTCCCCTCTCTCTGGAGTGTGTTTAACAGCATTGCTCAACAGATTCGACAACACTTGAACCAGTTTATCTGCATCTCCCAGGATCTGTGGGAGATCTGCTGAGAGTTCCTTTTTTAACTGGATCGATTTTTCTTTTGCATTTAGCGCAAATGTGGAGATGGTCCCGTCTATTATCTGCGATAGATTCACCTCCTCCAACCTTAAATCCATCTTGCCCGCTTCCATCTTAGAGATATCCAGAAAGTCGTTGATGATGCGGGTGAGCCGATTTACATTGCGGGAAGCCATAGAGAGAAATTTACCTTGATTCTCATTTATTTCTCCAGTTTTCCCGCTTGAGAGAATATCTACTGCATTTTTGATGGAGGTCAGAGGGGTTCTCAACTCATGCGAAGCAACAGAGATAAATTCAGATTTCAGGTTATCCAGCCTCTTTTCTTCGGTGACATCGCGTAAGGAGACCACAAAACCCGTGAACGCTTCCTCTACTCTCTTTATGGGTGAGACCAAAGCTTCGTAGGTATGGGAAAATCTTTCAATTTCCTTTTGGACAAAGTTCCCTTCTCCTTTGCCAAACAGTTCTTTCAATTCCCTAAAATCCACGCCCAAAATGCTCTGTAGCATTTTGGCATCTGGATGTGAAGCTGAATCACCTGAGTTTATAATCGAAAGTGCACTGGGGTTTACAATCGCCACCTCGAGGTTTCCGTCGAGCATTATCACCCCGTCAGTTATGCTTTCCACCAGCTTGCAAGACTGCTCGTGACTATCTCGCAGCAGTTGTTCGGCCCGCTTGCGCTCGGTGATGTCGCGCAGCGATGCCAGGTAAGCAGTTTTGCCCTCCCACTCAGTTTCCACCACACGCATTTCGGCCACGGCTGTTTCTCTATCTCGGCGAACAATATCAAGCTCTGTTGTTTCACCTGCTACAACAGGGAAGCCGAACTGTTTACCCAAGAGGTCCTTTGCCTTGCGAGCAAAGAGGGATTCCGCAGCCGGGTTGACAAAACGCATTATTCCCCTTTGGCCGATAACAATAATGCCATCGGCGCTGGCGGTTATGACCTTACGGAAGTTTGCTCTATCCTGCAGTGCCTCCATCCGCTCCGCCCGCTTACGCTCGGTGAGGTCTGCCACTATTTCTATGAAGCCGACTACCTTTCTATTCTTATCCTTGGTCAGGGTGAATAGAATTTGAGCCGGGAATCTTTCGCCACTCTTCCTGACCTTTTCTCCTTCATAAGAGAACCTCCCTTTATCTATGAGGTCGTCAATTATCTCCTGCAATTTTCCGTCTTCAATAAAGTCTTCGGGGAAGAATATCTCTATATCTTGTTTGCCGATAATCTCTTCCGGACCATAGCCATACATCTGACGGGCACCTTCGTTAAAGGCAATGATATTACCATTGAAGTCGGCAGCAATGATGGCGTAGCCGATAAGACTCTCTAGGAGTGCGTCGACAACGTCCGTATTCTCTCGGAGTTCTTCTATCCTGTCCCGAATCAATTGCTGGCTAGTGATGCTCATTAGCCTTCAAATCTCCTTGTCTTCTCTGCTAATAGCTCTTGCAAACACCTTACCCCTCTTCTACCTTATTTTCAGTGTTGTCCGGCACGTTCGTCACTCTCCTCATCCCCTTCTTTACTCACTCCCCTACATTCTCTTCCTCAAACAACTCACTAATTCGCCCCAGCTCACCTTGCTGGATTCTCGTCGGGCTGCCTGATATGATGCCGGTAATATCGCGGAAAGGTTTGCCAATATGCATGCCCGTACTGTCGATGGTATATTCGCGGATGTCCTTGTCGTGCATGGAGCCGCGCATCTTGAGCACGGTCAGCCCCCGGCGCATTTCCCCGTACATTTCCACGTACCGTAACAGAATAATGGAGTCGGTAATGGTGGAAATATGCGTCTCGGTGATTGAGGTTCCGCCCATCAGGCTGGGTGTGGTGGCGGTGAAAAATCCGGCAACCTCTCCATGCTTGATGAAGGAGGTCAGGCCGATGACAAATTCACGGAAACCCTT
>CAZVGK010000027.1:0-50487 GCA_964626665.1 uncultured Gemmatimonadota bacterium
TGATAAGCCTACCTTCTGCAGTTTCGGGCTCTAGGCTTTAATATACAAGGGACAATTCTTTAGATCTGTCCGCAGGGGCTTCGTCACCCCGAAACTCTTCATGGCTCCTCACTATGGCCAAGGGAATACCAATGTGCAAACTATAATTTGATCTGAGTAATAACTTTACAAAAAAACCGCCGAGGCCAAAGGCCCTAGCGGTTTCTGAGCGATCAGATCCCCTGATTTGACTGCAATTTCTTTCATCAGTGCTCCCACCCTGACAGGCCTTGGCCACGAACCACGATTCCCTTTCGTCTCTCAGCGACCCCGCGCTTTCTCATTTTCCATTTTCTTATTTTCGATTTTCGCCTTTCGTTTCTCGTCTCTACTTGATCAGCATTATCTTCTTGGTCTGGGTGAACTCCCCAACTTCTGGCCACTAGAAGTATTTACTAAAACCAGTTCCGTTCCCTTCTCACTATATCTCTTATAGCCAATTAGCTTTTAAAAATCCCTTCAATCCCTTTTATTTTGGTCTTATCCTTTCTTTCTATTTGCCTAATTAGGTCCAGTACTTGTTCCTTTGATAAATTTCCTGAAACCCATAGGGCTTTAAGTATCGAATGGAGGGACACTACTCTTACCTTTTGGGACTTTGCAAAATCTAACGACAGTCTATCAATGGTCGCAAAAATGTAATTCCTTGATTTGCAGATGGTTATGGACTCAAGCTCACCTCGTCCGAGCCTTGGTTCCTTGAGTAACAAATCCGTGAACTCCCCCGTCTCTTCACTCGTGGGAATTATGAGACGACATCCACTAAATATCCTATTGGGGAAGTCATAACCATACCGTAGGGGGACTAATAATTCTTCGTAAACCCTTGGAGTTATACAAAGTTCCCTTTTGCCAAAAAGTTGAGACAGGAGATCTATCCTCTCCACCTTCGCAAATACACTGGCGATATCGGTGTCCAGGATAATCTTCACCTATTTCTCCAAAATCAAATTAACTCCCTGATTCATCTCCTTATCTGAAGGAGGTTCCACCGTTCTTGGTGTTCCTCTCTCAGCTAATGCTGCTTTAAAACCTTCTAAAGAAATTCCGGTGATTTCAGCCGCTTTAGATAGCGAAACATCGCCCCTTCTGTATAGCTCGATTGCAGATTCTAACCTCAAGTCATATCTTGTCTCGAGCAGAGTCCTTACAGAATCGGTTAAAAGTTCCTTTTTGTTTTTGTAAACTTTTCTTCTGATCAGAGCATCCACCTCAGCATCAATCAGATTTTTCATAAGTTCCTCCCAGGACAAAATTTGATTTTTATCTCAAACCCCTTTAAAAATAAGTTTATCTCTCCAATCTGTCAACCTTTATTTTCCCCCTCTGATGTTTGCTTTACAAAAAAACCGCTGAGGCCAAAGGCCTCAGCGGTCTAAGAACAGCTACAGTCTCTTCACAGTTTCCTCCCCCTTAACGGGGGAGGACTAAGGAGAGGGTGACTCCACCCTATCCTCTTTCACCAGAGGATGAACACAAATCCCACAAATATCCAAGGGGAAAATAGGGACACTTCCTATTTTCTATCCTTCCATTCAATTTTCTAAAGGTGGCAGAATCGGGGTTCTGCCACCTCAACAAAATCTATGGTTTATGTATCTTCTGTGCTGACATATCCTCCTTCTTTCGCCCCTTAAAGGCCATTTTTTACGAAAAGGGTGGTGGTAGTTATTACCTTCTCCCTTCTGGTGAGGCTGGCCATTATTCTCGCCCCGGAAACTGAATTCTCTACCCTTCCCTTGAGGATATAGGGGAACCCAGTGGGGGAATCCACAAGCTGAAAGAGGAGGTCTTGGGCCAGGTAATCCTTGAGGGTTGCGGTGAGGTCCCTGGCCACCTGCTCACCCCGGGGGGAGAAATCAGCGACAAAGATATCGATGCCGTAAAGGCCAGAGGAGGATAGGCTTTGCAATAGGCTTTGAGCAGCCCCCATTATACCAGATTGAGGGGATGTAAGGAGAAAGGTTACCTTGGGAAGTGATGCCCCTCCCCAGACTGATGAGAGATTGTTCCCAGTTCGCCTCCTTAGATTGACCTCTGCCTGGGCCCCTTCCGGCCTCGAGGGAACTATCCCCCTGACCACTGCGCTTCCCATCCCTTGCCCATCTGTCAGGGCAACCCCGACAATCTCTCCCCGTTGAGAGGTCAAACTCCACCGTAGCGGCACACCTGGCAGGGGAAGGGAACCATAGAGGACTTTGACCTTGAGGGGATCTTTCTCTGTCCCCTTCCCTCCCAGCTTGATCATTTTTAAGGGATTTATGATTTTATACATCTCCCCCATAACCTCTGAGAGGGAGGTCTCTGGAGGAAGGGTAGCTATCCTCAATGGGCCAGCCACCGCCTCCAACTCCTGGTAAAGAGCTGTTTCTTGGAGGAGAACTTCCTCACATTCAGAGAGGAAATTCCACCTTTTTAGCAAATCTCCCTCCTCCCTGGCTCTCTTCATTAACCATTTCAGCTCATCATCCCGCCATTTTATCCTCTGGCTTAACCTATCTATGGCCTCCCGCCGAGGAAGGACGGCGACTACCAGGTAGATACCCTGCTCAGGCAGTGGGGTGGCCTCCACAATCCTTACCCCCTCCAGGATCATATCTACCGTAGATCGGTTGATGATCTGCAGCTTCTCTTTGACCCCCAGTCCAAAGGAGTCCGTGGTGTAAGATTCGATCCTCACCCTGATCTCCTCAGCGATCTCCCCAAATGAAGCCTCCTTGGCCCTCCTCCTGGCCA
Source organism: uncultured Gemmatimonadota bacterium (assembly GCA_964626665.1). Classification (GTDB taxonomy): domain Bacteria; phylum SM23-81; class DAOVCL01; order DAOVCL01; family DAOVCL01; genus DAOVCL01. The sequence continues at coordinate 2,776 of CAZVGK010000027.1, forward strand.
CAGATAAACCTGGGGAGAGGGGGGAGGTCCCCACCCCCAAGAGATAGGAGCTGGCCGGATACTTTTCCTTATAACCGGAATAGCGGCTGCGGGACGACCTTTTCCCCAAGTAGGGGGAGAAACAGGAAAAGAGAAGGAGGGGGATAAGGAGGATAATTTTGCTTTTGCCCTTCATTTTATAGCGCCCCCAAGGATAACAGTCAGATACTACCAAAAACGAATCAATTTGTCAAAGATTTTTTTGTCTTTTTCTAAGGTCAAGACCTCAGTGGGTCACCAATCATACCGCTCATAGGCGCTTCCGATTCTTCCCACTTGGGCAAAATACCCTTTTTAATTGACAAAGCTATCTTGGGTCTATATTTTGTCCTCTCAACTGGGGAGGAATGTTGAGCGGCAAGCTTTTTACCCTGATCATCTTCATAGCGGTTTACCTCTATCTTATCTTCTTTAAAAGAAACCGGGGCTTGGGGGTCTGGGTTGGAATTTTGCTCCTCTGGGTTGGTGGGATGGTGGGGGTGAAGATGATGATCAAGGAGATAAATTGGAATGTGTTGGGGATATTTGCCGGTACCCTGATCATTGCTGAGCTCTTCATCCGTTCCCGGGCCCCGGCGCGGTTAACCGACAGCCTGGTGAAGAGGTCAAAAACGGTGGGAATGGCCGTCCTCTGGATCTGCATCCTCACCAGTTTCATCTCTGCCTTTGTGGAGAATGTGGCCACTGTGCTCATTGTTGCCCCTTTAGCCCTGCAATTGGCCAAAAGGATGAAAACCTCCCCCGTTCCCTTCCTCATCGGGATTGCCATCTCCTCTAACCTTCAGGGGACCGCTACCCTTATCGGCGACCCCCCCAGTATGATCCTGGCCGGCTATGAGAGGATGACCTTCAACGATTTCTTCTTTTATCAGGGGAGGCCAAGTATATTCTTTGCCGTGGAATTGGGGGCGATCACATCGATGTTCTTCCTTTACCTCTTCTATCGGAGAAACAGGGGGAGAGTGACCCCTATCGCCATAGAGAAGGTGAAAAGTTGGGTCCCAACCATCCTATTGATCTCGATGGTGGCCACCTTGGCCCTCTCCTCCGTCTTGGACCCTGGCTTTACCTACTTGGGGGGAATAGTCTGCCTAAGCTTTGGGGGGGTGGGTCTGGTCTGGCAGTGGATAAAGGAGAGGGATGAATCTAAGGAGGTGATGAAGGGTTACGACTGGGAGACCACTCTCTTTCTGGCTGGCATCTTCGTCTTGGTGGGTGCCCTCAAGGAGGCTGGGGTGATCACGGAGATGGCCAACCTGATGAGGTCCTTTATTGGCCCCAGCCCCTTTTGGAGCTTTACGGTAATCGTTTGGCTCTCCGTCCTCTTCTCCGCCTTCATCGACAATGTCCCCTATATAACCGCGATGATCCCGGTATCCCATCTTTTGGCCGATTCCCTCTCCCTTCCCCCTACCCTCTTCGTCTTCGGGCTCTTGATTGGTTCCTGTTTAGGGGGGAATATCACCCCCATCGGCGCGTCAGCCAACATCACGGCGATGGGGATAGCCAGGAAAAGGGGGTATCAGGTGAGGTTCATCGATTTCGCTCGCCTTGGCCTGCCCTTTACCATATTGGCCACCCTCAGTGGCTATTTGTTTATCTGGTTTGTTTGGAGATAGAGGATGGCCCTTACAGGGCTACCCGTCCCGAACCGGAACGGGTCGGGAAAGCCCGGGAGAGTGAGATTGTTTCGCTTTGCTCGCAATGACTCTGTTCGTTGTACTCTTAGAGCGATTTAATAGTAGGTAGGAAAAGTGCCAGAGGACATCCCCCTATTCATTTCGCCTATCCTATGTAAGCCAAAGTCTAACTCAATTGCTAACAGTTCATAGGGATCAGTTGTAGGAGCGTTCAATTAAAAGCTCTTACTAATTCAAAAGCATAGGAATTTCCATTTTTTTCTCTTTAACTATCAAAGAGTTACAAGAAGTTTAATGTTACTGGCCAAAATCCCTGATGGCCGCAGACTTTAGTCTGCTCTCTGTCGCCACCTACGAGGGCACCATTGCCGTTGTAGTATATAGTCCCCACTCCCTTAGAGGGAGAGGGACAGAGTGAGGGGGGAATAGACAAAATCTTCACCCTCTCCTTAGTTCTCCCCCATCAAGGGGGAGGGAAGTGTTTAGAAATCTTGCTTATCTGCGTTTATCTGCGTCCCATACAGCTCGCCCGCAGGGCGCTAAGTTCAATCGCGGATTTCCCATAAAGCTTGGCCTGATCCTCATCTCTGGTAGACCAGCTTCCCGCCGCAGATGGTCAGCTCGACCTCAACCCCCTCCAGCCCCCTGGAGAGAATGTCCTGGGAGAGGACGACCAGGTCGGCCAGCTTCTCCTCCCTGATAGAGCCCTTTATCCCCTCCTCAAAGGAGAAGTAGGCTGGCTCTATCGTATACATCCGCAGGGCATCCTTTAGGGAAACCCTCTGCTGGGCAAAGGGGGCGTTTACCAATGATCTCAGCCCATAGAGGGGGGAGAGGGGCATACAGTCTGAGCCCAAGGCGACCTTCAGCCCCCTTTCCTTAATCAGGCCGAACCTGTTGTTGTTCCTCCATTGGGGGAGGTGATCCTCATACATCCCCCCTGGCTGGGACCAGTTTCCGATGAAGTTTGGCTGCATGGCCAGGAGTATCCCCATCCTTCCCGCCTCTTCAATCTCCTCCTCGCGGGCCAGCTCAAAATGTTCTATGCGGTGACGCAGGGGATTGGAAGCAGCAATTGCCCTTTTGTATGCCTTCAAAACCTGGTGGATGGCCCTTCCCCCTATGGCGTGGATGAGAAACTGGTGTCCCCCTTCCTCCCCTCTGTGCACCATCTCGTTGAGCCTCCTCTGGGAATGGAGGAGCAACCCCTTATTCCTTCCTCCCCGGTAGGGGGAGAAGAGGGCTGCCGTCTTGGCCCCAATTGAGCCATCGGCGAAGATCTTTAATCCCCCTAACCGCAGGGTTTGATCCCCGAACCCGGTCTCTAATCCCAACCTGGAAAGCAGTTCCCCCTGGGCAAAGGGGAGGTTAATAGAGGCTCTGATCTTCAGCTCCCCATCCTGGCGCAGCCTCTGATAGGCCCAGAGATGGGAGGGCTTGGCTATATCCTGGACAGAGGTTACCCCCTCCCGTTGGGCCCTGGCTGTGGCCGCCCGCAAACCATTGAGGAACTGATCCCTGGAAGGGGGGAAGATATCATCGAGGTTAAGGCAGACATCCTCAAGGAGGATCCCCCTCTCCCTATCCACCCTTTTCCAGCCCTTTCCGATGAGGGCCAGGGCCTGTTGGTTGGCCACCGCCTGGTGGCCGCATATCCTGCGGAAGATGAGGGGATTTTGGGGGGCCACTTTGTCAAGTTCCTCCTTGGTGGGGGGCCTTTTCTCCTTCCATCTGCTCTCATCCCAGTTTACCCCAATGATCACCTCCCCGGGGGGGGAGGCCTTTACCCTTTCATAGGCTAGCTCCAGGGCATCCGCCAAACTATGGGTACGGGAGAAATCGGGCCTCATCTCCTCCAGACCCATCCCGACCAGATGGGTGTGGGAATCGATAAATCCCGGAAGGATAGTTCTCCCCCTGAGGTCCCAGATCTTCGTCTCCTCTTTCGTCCTCCTTTTTAGTTCCTCATATCTCCCCACCCCGGCGATCTTCTCCCCCTCGATGAGAACCGCCTCTGCCTCCTCCTTGGCCTCCATAGTGAGGACCTTCCCGCGCAGAAGGAGAGAGCCACTCTGGCTATAATCAGTCACAGCACCTCCCCAGGGCAATCCATTGGGTTGCCCCTACCCTGGCATCTATCAAGACAAAGAGTATCACATCGGGACAAAAAGCGGAAGCCCGGTCCCACTCCTCTCGTCCAAATATGTTCAAGCGCATTCCTCCATTCAACCTTTGCCAAACAAAAAAATCCTAACTATGCTTGGAATGAGACCCCCATCGTGGATGATTGTATTCTTTCAGAGGGATGCTGTGTCGATGGAATCTTTCACGGTTTCGTCTCACGGTTAAGTATTACTTTCCCTCCAAATGGAAGATGTGCACCCAATCCCTCTTTTCTGGAGGCAAAAGCCTGAAGGCAATCCCTGCGACCTCCTCTTTCGTCGTCCCCCCGGCGATGATCATTCCCTGGAGGATGGCAAACCAGGCATCGGCCAATCCAATCCCATGTAAATCCCTCTTGTATCTTCGGGCGTAGACTCTTCCCATCTCCTGTTGATAGAAGGACATTAGATAGGGGGCTTTATAGATCAAATCCTCGATCTCCTCCCAGTATCTCTCTCGATTTCCCTTTGTCTTTAAGTAGGATTTCAACCTTTCAATGTCACTAACTTTGCGTTCCTCTGCGGAGAAGGGCAGGGAGGTGATGATGCCAAATCTTGACTTGGCTTCTCTGTAAGCGTCAAAGAGACTCCGGCGAATACCACTACCAAAGGTGTATGGGTATCGGGATATGAAACCGTCATATACGATCTGACCCTTAAATGGCATAAGAACAGCTTTGACCATCAGAGGGAGGGGCTCACCTCCCAGCACCTCCTCAAATTCATTGGTCAAGGCCAAAACCCCATAAGCTTTTGGCGGCTTCTCCCACTCCAGGAAGATAGCATACTTCTTCAGATACCTGAGAAGATAGAAATCCTCCCGGATAGAATTCTTCCAGCCCAGGACTATTTCTCTCTCCTCCGAGGAGAAACCGAAGGGGTTCTCCTTGACGAAGGAGTCGATCAAATTGGATTGCTCCCAAAGTCGCTCCCTGACCTTGAATGCCTTTTCCATTGGCAATGTCTTAAACTCCTCTAAGGTAGAGATATCATCGATTATTCCCCCCTTTTGGTTGGTATAAAACAAAAGTGCCGGATGTAATCTGTAATATAGTTCCAAATCCTCCTTAGATAACCTCATTCTTTATCCCCTTGTAACAGTTCACAGGGACCAACAGTCAGCAGTCAGCTAATTATCAGTTGTCAAGAATTTTCCCTGACCTCTGGAGACTATTCACTGTAAACCGACCCCTGTAAACTGTTTCCTGACCTCTGGAAACTGGTAGCTATTTTTTACTCCCCTAATATTTGCACGATGACTTCGCGGTGGCGCGGGCGGTTATCAAAGTCGAGGAGGATGATCTGCTGCCAGGTGCCCAGCATCATTTCCCCCCCCACAAAGGGAACGGTGTAGGATGTGCCCACTAAGGATGATCTTAGATGGGCATAACCGTTGGCATCCCCCCAGGTGGCATCATGATGATAGCTGCGGTTAGAGGGGACAAGCTTCTCCCACAGCTCGGGCAGGTCCCGTAATAGCCCCTCTTCATATTCTATGGTGGTTATCCCCGCGGTGGAGCCCCCAATAAAGCAGGTGAGGATACCATTTTTCAGGTCGGATGACCGCAGGGCCTGGGAGACCTGAGGGGTAATATCCAGGATATCCGTGTGTCCTTTGGTCTCCACCTGAAAGGAATGGGTGCTAACTTCCATTTAAACCCCCTCCCGGTAGCAAATCTCCCCCCCAACAATGGTGGCCACCGCCTTCCCTTGCAGGGTCCAACCCCCAAAGGGGGTATTTCTGGATTTCGATCTGAACTTAGCCGGTCCCACTTGCCACTCCTTCTCCAAGTCTATGATGGTAACATCTGCCGGGCTCCCTACCCTGAGGTTGCCTCCTTTTATGCCGAGAATTTTAGCGGGGTTGGCGGACATCAGGGAAATGATGGTCTGAAGATTCAAGATGCCTTTGTGATATAGCTCTGTTAAAATAAGGCCCAGGGAGGTTTCCAGGCCAATGATACCAAAGGGGGCGGCGTCGAACTCCACATCCTTCTCCTCGGTGGAGTGGGGAGCATGGTCGGTGACGATGCAATCTATCGTCCCGTCAGTTAACCCTTTTCGCAAGGCTTCTATATCTTCCTTTCCCCTTAAGGGAGGGTTCATCTTGAGGTTGGGATCGAAGCTTGCCCTAATCAGCTCATCGGAGAGGATGAGGTGGTGCGGGGTAACCTCGGCTGTTACCCTTACCCCCCTTTTCTTTGCCTCCTTGACCAGCTCTAAGGACCCAGCGGTGCTTAGGTGGGCCAGGTGTAGCCTTCCTTGGGTAAACTGGGCCAGAAGGATATCCCTGGCTACCGTCACTTCCTCGGAGATGGAGGGGATTCCAACCAGGCCGAGCAGGGTGGAGGTAGAGGACTCGTTCATCCCTCCCCCTGAACTTAAATCCCTATCCTCACAATGGGAGCAGATGGGGATGCCCAGGGCCTTGCTGTACTCCAAGGCCCTCCTCATAATCTGGGAGTTGCTGATTGGATTCCCATCGTCGGAAAGGGCCACCGCCCCTGCCCTGACCAGATCGGCTGCCTCGGTAAGTTCCTCCCCCTTTAGCCCTTTGGTCACTGCGGCTATGGGATAGATGCGGCATTTGGCCTGCTGGGCCCTCTCCAGCACAAACCTGACCCCCTCCTGGCTCTCTATGGGCGGTTGAGTGTTAGCCATACAGGCCACCCCGGTGAAACCTCCGGCGGCCGCCGCCTGGGAACCGGAGAGGATAGTCTCCTCATCCTCCCTCCCTGGCTCTCTCAGATGAGTGTGAATGTCTATCAGGCCAGGGACAACAAGTTCCCCTTGGGCAGAGATAACCTCTTGAGCTTTTACCCCAATCCTCTGGTTTGCTAGGGATATCCTCTCCACCAAGCCATCCTTGATAAGGAGATCGGCAACCCGATCTATGCCAGATGCCGGATCAACTATCCTCCCCCCCTTGATGAGCAAGGAACCCTTAGCCCTCATGCCTCCCTCCGCTTAACAGGTAGAGAACGGCCATCCTCACGGCCACCCCATTGGTCACCTGATCTAAGATCACCGAATAGGGCCCATCGGCCACCTCAGGAGTTATCTCCACCCCCCGGTTAATAGGTCCAGGGTGCATAATAATGAATTCTTGCTTCAGTTTGGCCAACCTCTGGGCAGTTATCCCCCACTCGTTAGTATATTCCCTGAGGGAGGGGAGAAGCCCTGCCTGTTGGCGTTCTAATTGTAGCCTGAGCACATAGATCACATCTGCCCCCTGAAGGGCCTGGTCAAGGTCGTAATATACATCTACCCCCATCTCCTCCACCTTGAGGGGCATCAGGGTAGGGGGGCCACAAACGGCCACTGAGGCCCCCATTGTCTTTAACCCCCAGATGTTGGACCTGGCTACCCGGCTATAGGCGATGTCCCCCACGATAACCACCCGCAGCCCTTGCAACTCGCCAAACCTCTCCCTTAAGGTGAAGAGGTCGAGCAGGGCCTGGGTGGGATGTTCATGGGCCCCATCTCCGGCATTGATGACCGAACTCTGCAGCTCGCGGGCCAAAAAATGGGCGGCCCCGGGGGATGAATGTCTGATCACTACCATATCAACCTTCATCGCCTCAATGTTTTTGGCTGTATCCTTGAGGGTCTCCCCTTTGAGCACACTGCTGGTCGCCGAGGAGAGGTTTACCACCTCCGCGGAGAGCCTCTTCTCGGCTAGCTCAAAGGAGATGCGGGTTCTGGTGCTTGGTTCAAAGAAAAGGTTCGCTATCGATATCCCCCGCAGGGTAGGAACCTTCCTGATGGGCCTTTCCAAGACCTCCTTGAAGGGCCCGGCGGCATCTAAGATGAGCTTTATCCTCTGGGCCAGCATTCCCTCCAGCCCCAAAAGGTGCTCCCTCTGCGCGCTCAAACCTCTTCCCCCTCTACCAAGACCACCTCGTCTACCCCATCCTCCTCCTGCACCTTCACTACCACCTCCTGCTGCTTGGCTGTGGAGATCCTCTTGCCTATGTAGTCAGCCCGAATGGGGAGTTCCTTATGCCCTCGATCAATAAGCACGGCCAGTTGAATGGCCTTTGGACGGCCAAAATCTATTATCTCATCCAAAGCTGCTCTTACCGTCCGGCCACTGAAGAGAACATCATCCGTCAGAATGACGACCTTTCCCCGGACATCAAAGGGGATCTCCGTCCTCCCCACCACGGGCTGCTCGGCTTTGGTCTGAAAATCGTCCCGATAGAGGTTGATGTCCAAGCTACCCACAGGGATAGCAACTTTTTTGTTCTCCTCTATTATCTTGGCCAATCTCTGAGCCAAATAGACCCCCCTGGTCCTAATCCCAATGATTACCAGGTCCTTGGCTCCCCTGTTTACTTCGATGATCTTATGGGCCATCCGTATCAGGGTGCGTTTCATATCCTTCTCATTGAGGATTTTCCTACCCATATTGGCTTCCCTTAAAAAAAGACCTCCCCCTAAGGCTAATGGAGGAGGCCTGCTCATTGGAGATTTCCCACTCTAATCTGGTCATAAGCATTGGATTTATTCCATAATAAAGCCTAACTTTTCCCCTGTCAAGTCTTTTCTTTGGTCCTATCCCAAAAATCCCCGTTGGTTCCAGATCTGCAAGGGGTTTAAGCCTTGCCCCCTGCCCACGGTTCACGAGTGCGGGGCGAGGGGGGATGATCTTTTTCCCTCGATCTTAACACCTCCAAACCAGCGGCTTATCCGTGGCCCGATAAAGGCACAGATAATGCCCACAGCCACCCCGGCCAATGAGTCCACGGCATAGTGGTAGCGGGTATAGACTACAGCTACAGCCAGGCTGAGCACAATGGGCAGCAGAATCCAGAATACGGTCTTCTCATATCTTTTAGCGGAGAAGAGAATGGCAAAGGCGGCGGCAACATGAGAACTGGGTAAACACCCCCCATGGATTGAGCCCACAGATTGGATTTTTCTCACCAGGCTCAAGAAGAATCCTCCCTGCAAGGGAGCAGAATGTAAGTCGACCATCGTCTCCCAGGGCCCTCTGGCCGGAAAGAAAAGAAAGCCGATAAAGGAGATGTAGTAGGCTAAGAGAACATTGAAGAGGAACTTATTGAATTCCTCTTTCTTCCCTCTAAAGTAGAGGGGGAATCCCCCAATGGGGATGAGCAGAAAATACATAAAGTAGGAGAACTCCATATATTCGGTAAGCCAAGGATGGGCGATCTGGCCGAACCAGACTGTGGGATGCACCCCAAATAGGAGGTGATCCCATCTCATTAGGGGGACTTCCACCCAGTAGGGAAAGAGGATAGTGGTTATTCTCCCCAATTCTTCAAACATAGGGGTAAGCAATAACACCGGATACCAATTCCGCAGAAATATCAGTATGGGGGAGTTGAACCTTTTTGATCTCCGTACAAAGAGGTAGATAAGCAAAGAGGAGAGGTAATGGATGCAGACATCCCATCCCCAATGCCTTAGGTTGGGGTGAAAGAGAAGGATAAGTGTCCCCATAAGGATGAGGTAGGAGATGGTGGCGATATCTATGGGGCGAAGTGAGGTTCTCCCCTTGGTGGTCTTATTTATCCCGATCAACAATTCCTTCCAAAGTGACAAAATCAGGCTATAGGATAATGAGGATAACACCTTTTGTCAAGGGTGGAGGGATAAAATGTGAGGGAATAATAAAAACCGCTGAGGCGGCCCAATAACCGCCTCAGCGATTCTATTCAAAGAGCTGTCAGGAGTTACCTCCTGACAGCTCTCAAATGATAAAGGCGAGGGGAGAAAATCCTCTGGTGGCTGGAGATTGCTTCGTCCCGATTTTCATCGGGACTCGCAATGACAGACAAAGAGATTGTCATTGCTCACCCTGTTAGGTATCAATAACATCTTGGCAAGAGCCAAAGATTATGGGACTTATCTAACAGGGCGAGGAGCGTAGCGACAAAGCAATCTCATTCTACCCAGCTTTAGCTGGGGTAGGTAGGGCTTTAGCCCGTTTGGAGTGCTGTGGCCCCTGTCACAGCCTTAATCCAAAAGTGTGCTGTCAGGAGTCACCTCTTCCGCCAGGAATCTCGTCGGAACGGGGCTGACAGTTCTTGAAAAATAAATGGGTGGGGGGAAATCCCTTAAATCCTGTCATCCCGTCAGAAAAATTCCCACGGGGGCGGCTAAATTTTTGTTTGACAATCATCCTGAGATTCTCTATTTTAAATATGGTTTTAGTATCTATCCAGTTTCACCCTATAAATTGGAGGGATAATATGGGACAGCAAAAAGTTAAGACAAACCTCATCTTTCCTGAAGACCTGCTTAAAACCATAGACAGACTTGTTGGTGCTCGGAAACGAACCAAATTCATTGTTGAGGCCACCCAGGAGAAATTAGAACGACTCAGATTCTCTCAGGCCTTAGACAAGGCGGGCGGTGCTTGGAGAGATAATAACCATCCCGATCTCAAAACCCAGGGTGACATCAACCAATATCTGAGAGAAATCCAAGTGGCCACCAACCAGAGGTTAAAAAAATAATTATTCACCACGGATAACCACGGACTATGCACAGAAAAACAGGGATCAGTAATCAGTTTACCAGGATCGGGAACCAGGAATAACCAGCATAAACTTCATTTTTAATTCTTAATTGCTTTTTCCCGTGAAATTCCGTGGTAAATTATCTATTCGTGTAGATTCGTTTATTCGTGTCATTCGTGTTCCAGAGATTCAGTGAAATCTGTGGCTGTGTTTGTTGCGGCTTTGCTGTGCCATGTAATCTGCGGATGGAATTGAGAAGGGGAGCAGGTTCTCTGCTCCCCTTCTTTCATCTGCCAGAAGGAAAGGTGACCCTCATCTTGCCTGATTGAGTTCCTTATTTCAGAAGGACCATCTTCTTAATCTCTGTATAGCTACCTGCCTGCAGTCTGTAGAAGTAGATGCCGCTGGAGACTTCCTTGCCCAAACCATCCCTTCCCTCCCAGCTTACTGAGTAGTAGCCAGGGGCCTGCTCCCTATTTACCAGGGTTCTCACCAATTGCCCCCCTATGTTGTAGATCTTCAAACTGAACGCTGATTGCTGACCTGTGCTCGGAACGGCACCGCTGACCGCTGGAATGGCGTAGCGGATGAGGGTGGTGGGGTTAAACGGATTGGGGTAGTTCTGGGATAAGGCAAATGACTTGGGTATTCCGAGCCGATCGGTTACCTCGTCAACCCCAACACTTGTGTATGCCATCGCCACATTGGAGAAGCCTGACCAGTTGGGAACCTCATCCGCGGCCTTCATCACAAAGTAGTAAGTGGTGTTGGAAACTAAACCTGTGACCACGCAGGAGTCCTGCGAACCTGCCGAGGAAGGTGAGGGTTCGTTGAGAACGGTATCCGCGGAAGTCCACCAACTGGCTGTATCGGTCCCCACTGAGGAGGTAGAATAGCGAATATCATAACTGGAGGCAGTTCCCGTGTTTCCATCGTCTCCTGGTGCTGTCCATTTCAGGGTAATAGAGGAAGATGAGGAGTCGGTGGCTGTGAGGTCGGTTATAGCTGCAGGGGGAGTGACATCAGCCACGACATTGAGTAAAATCGCAACATTACTCTGGCCATAATTTGCCAGGGAAAGATCCATTGCACCATTTCCGTTCAGATCGGCTGTCTGGATGGAGTAGGGTCCACCGGCAACAGAATAAGTAGTAGCAGAAGCAAAGGTCCCATCGCCGTTGTTCAGCAACACCGCCGCCTTGCTTAGGCCATACAAACCTGCAGCCAGATCAACATCCCCATCGCCGTCCAGATCACCACTACAGACTGAGTAAGGGCCAGTACCGACGTAGTAATTAGTCTGCGCCAAAGGGGCTCCACTTCCATCATTAAGCAGAACAGAAACGCTGTCTGAGCTATAGTTCCCAATAGCTATGTCAGAATAACCATCTCCATTAAAATCGGCCCCACATATAGCGAATGGCCAAGCTCCTGCAGGATAAAGAGTGGGAGAGCCAAACTGTCCTAACCCAGTGTTTAAAAGCACCGAAACATAGTTATACCCATATCCGAGTGGAATTGCCAGGTCGATTGCCCCGTCATTGTTTATATCAATTGGGCAAACCCCATAGGGGAATCCGCCGGCATTATAGTTTGCGGGCGAAGCGAAAGTTCCATCTCCATTTCCCAACAACACTGAAATATTAGAGGAGTTCAGGTTTGCCGAGAGCAGGTCAATTATTCCATCTCCATTGACATCGCTGCAGGAGACAGCCCAAGGGCCATCCCCAACGGCATACCTGGTTGTGGAAAGGAAACCTCCAGTTCCATCGTTAAGCATGACAGCAACGCTATCTAAGGCGTTATTGGTTACTGCTAAGTCATCGAATCCATCTCCGTTGAAGTCGCCATCGCATATAGAATGTAGCATATCACCGGCATTATAGTTAGTGGGAGAGGGGAAAGTTCCGTCCCCATTGTTTGAAAGCACTGAGACATTTTGACCGATATAGTTTGCGGTAGCTAAATCTACATCTCCATCTTTGTCCAGATCACCATCGGTTATGCAATATGGATTAGTATTGGTACCGGTTGTATAGTTAGATGGGCTACCAAATGTTCCAGCGGTGGGAGTGGTCACCACTACAGTGAAACTCCATACATAACCCCCCAAGGATGCCAGCCTTGAGGACTTAATCCCTGTGGATAGTATAACAGTTACCATCTCGCCGTCGTGGAAATCTGTAGTGGGATCGAAGGTGACTGTCTTCGTGCCAGAATTATAGCTGATTGTCCCGGAATGGGGGCCTGAGTCAGAGCTATAGACCACCACTGTGGAGCTATTGAGAGTGCTGGCGTTCATATTCTCATCGAAGGTGGCAGAAATGTTTGTGCCTTTGGCCACATTCAGAGCATTCATAGCTGGCAAGATAGAAACCACCTTGGGGGGTTTAACGGTACCTTCTCTGGTAAGTGAGGGATCACCGTAGAGGTTGAAATCGAACATATTCCAGTATTCATGGTAGGAAGTCCAGCCGTAGTTTTGATTGCAAAAGAGTTTAGAGTCATAGAGGGCGTCACCAACCTTCTCAGATCCATTGGGGCCATTGATCATATAATGATTAAACTCGTAGCACATTGATTCGCCACCGCCCAAAGGTAAAGTCCACCCCATCACGCCCCAGGATATTCGGGAGGCACTGACGATCCCGGCAGAAGAGCCAAGTGAGGATTTGGTTAACAGATCAACTCCCAAACGACCCCAGGAATTAGATTCTGGGTACCCTACCAGACAGGACATAGCGAAAACGATTGATGGATGATCATCGTCTATGTTAGAAGAAGTGCTAATGAAATCGTACCAGGACATCTCGTCAGGGGTCTGCGTTTCAGGAACATTATCTCCATCGTCCGAATTCCAGACCTTCCCGGATGCACTGTTTGACCAGCCGTGGCCCACCCAGTTTACCACCCCATATTGGCCGTTTCGCCAGTCGCTAGCAAAGGCTGTTGTAGTAAGTGAATCCCAGGAGGAATAAGAGGAGGGAGCTAATCCCTTATGTTCGCTATAGTGCTTTTTTGTCCAGCCACTCATGAAGTTGGTCTCGATCAGGTCTAATAAATAGGCGCCATCTGTTACCCCCGCGCCGCTATAGTCTTCGTTAGCATACCATAAGATTGCCCCGGCATGCAGAGCCTGGTCCTTCCAGGTTCCGGTATTCCGTTCAAAGGTGGCTAATTTATTAAGGGTAGTAGTTAACTGGGTGGTATTAGTGGTGGGTATCCGTCCCACATAGACCTCGGCGGCGAAATCGGGCACATCCTGCCCGTATTCCCCGTAGAATCCATCACCATCCCAGTCCCAGGAGATATTGTCTGCCCAGGTCAGATCGGCATAATAGTAATCAGTCGGTACCTCACCCATCAGACTTTCCGGATAGGCAGGGAAAAACGAATGGTTGCTTGGATCCGGGTAGCAATAACGCATAGGAACAACGCTGTAGTCGCCCACCAGAAGCACATACTTGATTCCCCAGGTGGGGTAATAAGTTCTCAGGAAGTTACGGATCTTTGCGGCAAGATCGCTCCCCGGCCGGTTGGTGATCAGGGTGTCTGTAGTGAGCACGGTCTTCACCTTGTATCCCAGAGAATCTTGCTTCCAACTGATGAAGTTGGAGGAGGTTATCCCACTTTGTAGTGCACTGGTGGTGATGATCACATAGTCGTAGGATTGCCCCTTAGGACGGGTGCCTCTGGGCTGGTACCACCTCTTCCCCTCCAGAAAGTTAAAAAATAATCTTGACGCACGCTCATCAGCTATTGTATCCCACTTTAACCGCTCCATCCTCTTGGCTTCAGCACTGCCTGGGAGGGGCAGGCTGTACTCCACTGAGACCTGAGCGCCGTCATAATGGATTAACCTTCCCGATTGAGGGTGATAGCCAAAGGGACAGAAGGAGACCGAGGCATAGGAATACTTTCGCAGACTGCCAGATCCGGTAAGTTTTCCCCTCTCCTTTGGGTAGGCCTGATCTGAGGAATAGATTGCCTGGTTATTTCTCTTCCATTCCTCTTGCAGCTTTTTCATCAGATCTGAGTTATGGAGTGAAGGCATAATGGGGGGACAGGGGACAATCTTGTAGATTCCAGGAAGTTGGCTTGTACCCATCCCTTTGACCTCTACCGATAGAACCCTGGCGCCAGGCGGCAGGGCAATCAGGAAGCTCTTGGCTGGAAGCATCGGCTTGCCCGGTCCCATCAGGTAGCCGAATCCGTCCATCTCGATCCGCTGGCCCTTGTCCACATTGACAATTTGATATTCACCGGCTGTCAGGGTTACGGTCAGATTCTCAGCGGTTGCTATCGAAACTATAGAAAAGGCTATAGAGAAACTGAGGACCGCCAGGAGAACCTTCAACAAAACAGTATTTTTGGTGTACATTTCCCCCCTCCTCAATTTTAAGAATTTTGACACAGCTTATCATCGTACTTCCAAATTTTTCTTCTCCTTTACCACCCCCTCGCACTTTATTTTTGCAAAAATAAAAAAGGCCCATCTCTCATCCCACGGGCAAAGAAGGGCCTTCACATAAAACACAAATTTGGCATAACATCACCCCCTTAAGGGTTGGGTGTTAATCAAATCATCTCCATTGCAACACATATAAAATAACAATTTTGAAAGGGTTTGTCAACAATTTTTGCGGGGCTCAGGAACCTGCCTTCTTTTCCAATATCCCCTCTGTCAAGGAGAGGGCAACTCCGGAGAGCATCACCTCCACCCCCAACTTGGTAAAATCACCCGATATGAGATCGCTCTTCACATTGGCATAGAGGGAGCAGGCTGCTCCCCTCTCCACCACCAATCCGGATAGTTTCCCCCCTGATTCGGCGACAAAGGTCACCTCCCCTAATTCTTCGCTGACCACATAGCCCGAGCAGAAATGAAGTTGCAGGTGGGAGGTGGGGGTATAGACAACTATGAGGGCCCCCTTCTCTTGGCCGAGTTTCGCCTGGGGATAGATCTCCAAGATCAGGGTTCTCCCCTCTTCTTGATTGACCAATTTTAGCCTGTAGTGATCTACCTCCCAGGGGTATTCGCCCACCCTGAGGACTTCAGCGATCCTTTGGATGTCCTTTTCTTTAAAGCTGAACATCTATAATTCAATTCACCTTTCCCAGATGGTAGAACCCCAATCCATCGGATTCCACTTGGGTTTAGGTTCAAAGTGAGGTGGCAGAATCCCGATTCTGCCACCCTCCTTATTTTGCTGGTAGGTGAGGGCACCTGACGGCTCGTGGGGAGCCCCTCATTCAGTAGTTTGAGATTGCTTCATCCCGATTCCATCGGGACTCGCAATGACATTCTATTTTGCGCTCCTGATGGTGCGGCTGCCTTTCTTCTTGGACTCCGCTAAGGCGGAGTGCCTACAGCTATAAGTCTCCCACTGCAAGGGGATATAGAGGATTTTCGTTCTGAGCCCCTTACCCTTTCAGCTCCTTCTTCTCCTGCCCCTTGTCTTCCTCTCCCTCCTCTATTTTCACCTCGTCCTCAATGTCTTTAGCCGCCTTCTTGAATTCCCTAATCCCCTTTCCCAGGCCCCTAGCTACCTCGGGGATTCGCTTGGCCCCAAAGAGGAGCAAGACCACGAGCAGTATTAAGATTATCTCCTGCGGTCCCAGGCCGAACATTTTCATCGCCTCCCTTGGTTAATGACTTCGCTGGCCGGTTCTCCATAGGGTTTCACCGGCCTTTCCGACCTATCGGGGTTCCGATAGGTAAATTTGCTACAAGTACCACCATTTAAAATAGTAGATGGCCACAAATATGCCTATTATGCTCAAAAAATTTATGTAGAGCTTCAAGCCAAAGGTGAGGGAAATAACCCATAAGTCCACCTTCACCGGCGAAAATCCCAAGGTTACCGATTTCTGGAGGAGGGTTTTCACCACTCCCGGCGGAAGTATGTAAGCTAAGATCGCGCCTAACAATCCCCCGATTACTGCCCCGGTAATTATGGCTATAAAGAGAATGGTGAGCTTATCTTTCCTCATTTCTACTCCCGATGATAGATTGGAAGATCTTTCTCCCATCCTTTGAGCCGAGCAGGGGTTCCACACATCTCTCCGGATGGGGCATCATCCCTAAGACATTGCCGTTATCATTTCATTCTCTACCTTCAAATATACATATTTGCAGATAAAACGCAAGCTTTCATTTTGCAGCATCACCCCGGGGAGCAAGCCGGCCTCGTGGTGGATTTGAAATCCGTTGCAGATACCCAAGGTGAGCCTTTCTTCCTGGGCGAACTTCTTCAGGTTTTAAGGTGATGTGTATCTTGGGCTTAAACATCTTCACTTAGTCCCGCCCTTTGAAATATCCCCTCTACCTTCTCTAAGTAAGGCCCTAACTGGAAGCAGGCCTCGATCCGGTCCTTTCCCAAGGTCCTGTTTACTGCCTTCTCCTGTAAGGCCAGTGGTTGCAGCTCTCCCCCCCCCACCCAGACCCTCCTGGTCAGATCTTGGACGATCCGATAAGCCTCCTCCCTGCCCATCCCCTCCCGCACCAGCTCCAGCATCAATTTCTGGGAGAAGATAAGGCCCTGGGTGTGGCTTAGGTTCTCCAGCATTCTTTGGGGATAAACCGTTAGGTTCTCTAAGATAAAAAAGAAATTGTTTAAGATGTAGTCGACCAGGATGGTGCTATCCGGGAAGATGACCCTTTCCGTGGAGGAGTGGGATATGTCCCTCTCCCCCCAGAGGGGGATATTCTCTAAACCCGCCAAGCAGTTTGCCCGCACCACCCGGGAGAGGCCGCAGATCCTCTCACAGAGTATGGGATTGCGCTTGTGGGGCATAGCGGAAGAACCCTTTTGCCCTCCTAAAAATGGCTCCGCAACCTCCCTGATCTCTGGGCGCTGCAGGTTTCTGATCTCAGTGGCGAACTTCTCCAAAGAGGAAGAGATGATGGCCAGGGTGGTTAAATACTCTGCATAGCGGTCGCGCTGGATTATCTGAGTGGTTATCCCGGCGGGCTTGAGGCCCAGCCTTTCACAGACCTCTTCCTCTACCTGAGGGTCAAGGTGGGCATAGGTCCCTACCGCACCGGAGAGCTTCCCCACCAAGATCCCCTCAATGGCCCTCTTCATCCTGGCCAAGTTCCGCAAGGTTTCCTGGTGCCAGACGGCCAGCTTGAGGCCGAAGCTGATCGGCTCAGCCCAAACGCCATGGGTGCGGCCCAGCATAGGGGTGGACTTAAACTCCTCAGACCTCTTCCTTAATATGGCCAGAAGCCTTTCCAGATCGGCGACTATTATCCCCCCAGCCTCCCGCAGCAGGAGGGCTAAGGAGGTATCGAGGATATCTGAGGAAGTGAGCCCCAAGTGGATATATCTGGACATTTCTCCGATGTTCTCGGAGAGGTTGGTGAGAAAGGCGATCAGGTCATGGTGCACCTCGGATTCGATCTCGGCAATTCTCTGGGGCTGAAATTTAGCCCTTTCCCTGATTGCTTTGGCAGCCCCTTTGGGTATGTAACCCAAATGGGCCTGGACATCGCAGACCGTGATCTCCACTTCCAGCCATTTTTTGAATTTATTCTGGGGGAGCCAAATTCTCCCCATCTGGGGAAGGGTATACCTGGCGATCATCTCTTCTCCTCGGGGAGAATCTCCACCTTGAGTCGTTTCTCCAAGGTCTTCCCCTTCCGCCAAACTTTAAGCTTAAACTCATCGCCAGCCTGGGCGGTATAGAAGACCTCCCTGATCTCCTTCTCTCCTCTTATCGGGTGATCATTTACTTCGGTGATCACATCCCCTACCTCCAGGCCAGCCTTCTCCCCGGGGCTTCCTTGATCGATTTGGGAGATGATTACCCCTTGGGCTTGGGAGAGCCCCAAGCTCTCAGCAATGAGCCTATCCACCCTCTGTACCCGCAGCCCTGTCCAGACCTGCCTCACCCGGCCATACTTGAGCAGTTCCTTAATCACCCTTTTGGCCGTGTTTATGGGGATGGCAAAGCCAATCCCCAAGGAGCCGCCGCTCTCCGTGAAGATGAAGGCGTTTATCCCAATGACCTCGCCGGCGGCGTTTACCAGGGGGCCACCGCTATTACCGGGGTTTATGGCCGCATCTGTCTGGATCATCCCCTGGTAGATGTGGCCGCCTCGGGGTTCAAAATCCCTGTTTACCGCGCTGATTACCCCCACCGTTACCGTGGGTTTGCTATCCGAAATGAGGAAACCAAAGGGGTTGCCAATGGCTATGGCCCATTCTCCGATAATGATGCCATCTGAGTCTCCTAAGTGGACCACGGGGAGGTCCTTTGCCCTTATCTGCAAAACGGCCAGATCTGTAGCCGGGTCAGAACCTTTTAGCTCCCCAGTGAGTTGGCGGCCATCTGGAAGGCTGACCACTATCTGGGTGGCATTCTCCACCACATGTTGATTGGTGAGTATATGCCCTGCTTTATCGATGATAAAACCTGAGCCCATAGATTTTATCCTCTGCCTATACTCCCTGCGGAGTTCAGGGAAAAACCGGTCAATGAAAGGATCGCGGAAGGGGAAAGGGCTGGTGCGATAAACCCTGATCTGGGTTACGGATATGCTGATCACTGCTGGGCCAACCTTTTGCGCTGCCCTCACGATGGCGTTTCTCCTTGAGCTGTAGAGTGAGCAGTCTACCTGATAGGGGAGAGGCCCTGCCCTCAGCCCATAGGGGAGAAATAGGACGAACACCAAGAGGAGAAGGGAGATTAGAAGCCTTTTTTTCATCTTAGCCCCTGCTCTGGCTTTTGACCTTCTCCCAATCGGCCAAGAATCTTTCCATCCCCACATCGGTAAGGGGGTGTTTAACCAGTTTCTCTATGACCTTAAAGGGGATGGTGGCGATATGCGCACCAGCTAAAGCCGCCTCCACCACATGCAGGGGGTGGCGGATGCTGGCCACAATCACCTCCGTGGTGAACTCATAGTTACGGAAGATGGTCACTATCTCCCTCACCAGATCCATCCCTCGGTAGCTTGTATCGTCTATCCTCCCGATGAAGGGGGAAACGAAGTTGGTTCCAGCCTTGGCGGCCAGCAGGGCCTGAAGGGAGGAGAAGACCAGGGTGACATTGGTCATTATCCCCTCTGCCCTGATCAACTTTACCGCCTTTAGCCCCTCTGTAGTTATGGGCACCTTGATGGTGATGTTAGGAGCAATTTTAGCTAATCCCTTTGCCTCTCTGAGCATACCAGGGGGATCGTTGCTCACTACCTCGGCGCTTACCGATCCCTTGACGATAGAGCAGATCTCCTTCAGGATGTCTCGGTAATCCCCCTTCTCCCGGGAGAGGATGGTGGGATTGGTGGTTACCCCATCCAGGATCCCCATACTTGCCGCCTCCCTTATTTGTTCGACATTTGCCGTGTCAATGAAAATCTTCACTTAGGCCTCCTTTTTGCCTTATTTTTCTGTGCCGTCAGGGCTCCCGCCCTGACGGGTCTGTTTAATCTCCTAACTCTACCTGACCTCCATCCCTGACCGTTTGCCTCCCCCTATTGTGGGAGAGGTTTCCAGACCTCGATTATCGGCATCAGGAGGTGCCTCCCACATTACAGCTCAAACATCTCCCTGTCGGTCATTGCGAGCGACAGCGAAGCAATCTCATAGGGATTGCTTCATCCGCCAAGAAGCATGGCGGATTCGCAACGACTTCTTCGGATTGCTTCGGCACTTTCAGTGCCTCGCAATGACGGACCTTATTTTGCTGTGCCGTCAGGGCTCCCGCCCTGACAGATCTCCTTAACCATCTGATTTTACCTGAGCGGTCAGATCCCCTGATCTGACCGTGGCAGAACTGGGTTCTGCCACCTCGATTATGAGGATCTTGTAGTGGCAATTCATGAATTGCCACTACTATCAATACCATACCCCCACCAGGCAAAGTCCCTTGGCTGGGGCGGTGGGGCCGGCGTTTTCTCTATCCTTGCTTTCTAAGATCTCCTTGAAATCTTTGACGGTGATCTTTCCCCTTCCTACATTCAAAAGTGTTCCGGCCATAATCCTCACCATATTGTGCAGGAACCTATTGGCCTCAATGATGAAGATGACCTCCTTGCCCCTTCTTCTCACCTGAGCTACAAAGACCTGACAGACTTTATTCTTTTCCCCCTTCTCCTGATGGCAGAAGGCAGAGAAGTCCTTCTCGCCAAGGAGGCTATTGGCAGCAGTATCCATCTGAGCGACGTCCAAACTATAGGGAACTTCCCAGACGAAGTTCCTCCTCAGGGCAGTTCTGCCCATATAGTAGCGGTATCTGTATCTGCGGCGCTGAGCATCAAAGCGGGCATTAAACCTTAGAGGAACCTCTCTTACCCCCTTGATGACGATATCTCGGGGAAGGAGGGAGTTTAAACCATCTCTAATTGCCTTTCCCTGAAGGCCGCTTTTGGTGCAAAAATTGGCCACCTGTCCTAAGGCATGAACACCTACATCTGTTCTGCCAGCTCCGGTGAGCTTTACCTCTTCACCTATGATCTTTTTCAAAGAGCCCTCTATCTCTCCCTGGACTGTCCTCAACCGAGGCTGTCTCTGCCAGCCAGAGAATCCCGTCCCCTCATACTCTATCCTCAGCTTGATGTTTCTCAGTTCCCCTTTGGACATTATTTAAAATCCGGATTATCTTCAACCGCACTTTAGTGCGGGTTAAGGCCCTTTAGGGTCATTTGTAGGGGCTAAAGCCCCAAGGGCCCCGGCTAAAGCCGGGTAGAAGTGTAGGGGTTGCATTTATGCGATTACCTATTCGTGGGGATTTGTCCATTCGTGTTCTATAGATTCAGTGAAATCCATGTGATCTGTGGCTATTGCATATTTTGGCTTAAAGAAGAATCCCACCTATGAGGATTATCCCACTTAAGGAGAGGGCGAGAAGGTCCTTCCCTCCAAATTTGAGCCTACTGTAAGAGGTCCTTCCCTTTCCCCCCCGATAACAGCGGGCCTCCATAGCCAAAGCCAATTCATCTGCTCTCCTGAAGGTGGAGAGGAAAAGGGGGACTATGAGGGGGATGAGAGACCTTACCCTCTGAGGGATGTTGCCTCCAAAATTGGCCCCCCGGGCTAACTGGGCCTTCTTTAGAGTTTCCGCTTCCTCAATTAGAAGAGGCACAAATCTCAAGGAGATCATCAGCATCATAGCCAATTCCTGAGAGGGGAATCCCAACTTCTTCAAGGGCCGAAGCAGTGACTCAATCCCATCGGTGAGTTCAACCGGAGAGGTGGTTAAGGTCAAGAGGGCAGCCAGAAGAATGAGTATCCCCAGCCTGAGGCAGAAAAATATCCCCTTGACCAACCCCTCATAGGTGGCACCCAGCCGGTCAAAGGGGAAGAGGGAGATTGGCCTGCCCTGGGAGAAGAAGAGGTGGAGGATGATTGTAATGACAAAGAGCCAGATAAAAGACCTCAAGTTCCGCAGAGGGTAGAATGGAGGAAGTCGAGAGAGCAAGACAATTAAGGCCAAAATAAGGAGAAGGCCGAGATAATCCCAGATTGCCCTGACCAACATCACCGAGCTCACCAGCAGAAGGAAACAGAGCAACTTTGCTCGGGGGTCAAGTTGGTGAACAACTGATCCGGTGGGCACATACTGCCCCAAGGTTATATCCGCAAAAAAGGCCATCTCTCCTTGTAATAGTTCACCACCAATACACACGGAATCCCACTGAAGTGGATGCTGAAAGGCGAGTACCAGGGCCCCAACCCCGCCACCTACCTTTTCCGTCAGAATCGGGGTTCTGACGGCTCGGTGGGGAACCTATCGGGTGAAGGCACCATAGTCCACCGCGGATACCCACGGAATACACACAAAAAGCAGGGGCCAGTAATCAGTTTACAGGGATCAAGATCAGGGATAGCCAGCATGAGTTTCATTTTTAATTCTCAATTCTTAATTCTTAATTGCTTTCCCCCGTGGAAGTCTGTGGTAAACTTGCTGACTTTCCTCTTTATCTAATCGACTAGGCGACAAAACCTCGGGACCTGCCACTCAGTCTAAGATCTGAATGTGTTCCAGGGAGGAGAGGATGACGAAGATCCTTTCGTTGTTGCTCTCCGCATCTACCGGGAGGAGAAAGAAACCCGTTCTCTTAGGATCATAACCCTGGGTGTAGCCGAAGAGGATCTCTCCGTCCGTGAACTTCACCTGCACTTTCTTCCCTGGTAGGGATTTAGAGGGGAAGACCTTCTTCTCCATCTTCTCCATCCTCCCTCCAAAATCCTTGACGAAGAAGATGGCCTTCAGTTGGGAGGTATCCACCTGATGGCTTATCTCCTGGAGGTTCAAGATGTGAAATGAGGGATGGCGAGGGGAGAAGTCAGTGGTAGTTCCCTTCTCAATCTTCCCATCCTTGAAATGTATGACGATCTTTATCTCCAAGGTTCAACTCTCCCGATCAGGTGATTTCTTCCGATTGCTCTCCCTTTCGTAAATCCTCCTCCAACTCCTTGATCCTAGAAATCTTCTCCTTCACCTCAGAATCGCCGGCGATCCTGGTGGTTCCCTTCTCCACCAAAAGCTTGTAGACAAGGCCACCGAGTTGCGTGAATTCCTTGGCTATCTCCCTCTTCAAGGTATATATCTCCCATCTCTCCTTGCCCTTCTTGGTATACTCCTCCGCCTTTTCCCGTCCGGATTCAAATATCTCCATTGCAGTTTTTCTCGTCTTTTCCCAGATGTTCTCTAAGTTTTCTCCTTTTCCCAATTCTCACCTCCTATTTTAAATCATTGGAATAATTTACCACGGACTGGCACGGAAAAACAGGGATCAGTCTTCAGAGATTAGGAATAACCAGCATAAATTTCATTCTTAATTGCTTTTTTTCATGAGATTCCGTGGTGCGGGGTTTTAGTGTTTAACTTCGGACCTGAACTTCCCTCATCACGGTTCCTCAGATTACCTTGTATTTCTTCCCTACCTTGGTGAAGGCCTCTATGGCCCGATCGATCTGCTCCTTGGTATGCGCCGCGGAGAGCTGTACCCTAATGCGGGCCTGGCCTTTGGGGACAACCGGATAGGAGAAGCCGATGACATATATACCCTCATTGAGGAGATCATTGGCAAAGCCCTGTGCTAACTGGGCATCGTTTTCGAATTTACCGAACATTATGGGAACGATAGGGTGGTCACCTGGCCTGATGTCAAAGCCAGCTTCGCTCATCCTTTGGCGGAAGTAGGCGGTGTTTTCCATCAGTTTGTCCCGCAGTTTGGTGGTTTGGGAGAGAAGGTCCACTACTCCAAGGAGGGCCCCCACTATGACTGGAGGCAAGGTGTTGGAGAAGAGATAGGGGCGGGACTTCTGTCTCAGCCACTCGATCAGTTCCTGGCGGCCGGAGACACAGCCCCCAGAGGCTCCCCCCAAGGCCTTGCCAAAGGTAGTGCTGATCAGATCAACCCGGCCCATTACCCCCCTATATTCATGAGTTCCCCGACCGGTCTTGCCCATAAAGCCCGTGGCGTGGGAGTCATCCAGTAAGACTAAGGCATCATATTTTTCAGCCAGATCACAGATCTCATCGAGCTTGGCGATGTCCCCGTCCATCGAGAAGACCCCATCGGTGGCAATCATCCTATATCTGGCCCCCTGGGCCTTTTTTAATTGGGCCTCCAGATCGGCCATATCGGAGTGGTCGTAGATGAATCGTTGGGCCTTGCAGAGCCTGATGCCATCGATGATGGAGGCATGGTTTAACCTGTCGGGGATCACCGCATCATCTTTGGTGAGAAATGGCTCGAAGACCCCACCATTGGCATCAAAGCAGGCCGCATAGAGCAGGGTATCCTCTGTGCCTAAAAAGCGAGAGACCTTCTCCTCAGCCAGCTTGTGGATCTTCTGAGTGCCACAGATGAACCTCACTGAGCTCATCCCATACCCCCACTCATCAAGGGCCCGATGGGCAGCCTCAATAACCTGGGGATGGGATGAGAGGCCCAGGTAGTTGTTGGCGCAGAAGTTCAAAACTTTCCTCCCCCCTTCTACCTCTATCTCTGCCCCTTGAGGAGTAGTAATTACCCTCTCCTCCTTGTAGAGGCCAGCCTCCCGAATGGATTGCAGCTCTTTCTTCAGATCATCTTTGATCTTTCCATACATTCTTACCCTCCTGGTTAAGTAGTTCACCACTGAGTTTTATGGAATTCTGCTGATAGGGCAGCCCCCCCGAGAAAATAGATATTTGCCTGAGCCGTCAGATGCCCTCATCTGACGGCAATCCTTTTTCTGTGCTACAATCTTGCAAGATATTGTTTTTTAACAAAATTTCCCGTAGCAACCGCAAAGCCTCTAAGATCGCAGAGAAAATAAAAAGCAAAAGAGAGATGAAATAAAACGATTAGTTAAAAAATCTTTAAACTTTGTGTCCTTTGCGACTTTGCGGTAAATTATTTTATTGCGGCTTTGCCACGCTGAGCTACTCTGTGGTGGGTTTAATTTCCATAAATCCTGCTAATCTGCATCCCATAAAGCCTCGCTGATTATGGCTTGGTTCTCAGGGTCTCACCTCTTCCTTTCCGCCATTCTGACCTGAGCCTTTCTTAGCTCCTCCTCCTGCGGAAAGAGGACTATCTTCGCTGAGCGACGGGGAAGGGCCAAGCTGGCCTCGAATCCTTTTTCATAATCCTCTAATTTGAACATATGTGTAATCACCGGAGATATATCCAACCTTCCGGAGGAGAGAAAGTTGCGCACCCGATACCAGGTATCGAATATCTTCCTGCCGCTGATTCCCTGGATCTGTGCCCCCTTGAAGACGATCCCGTTGTTGTAGTCTATTTGGAGGGTTGATTGGGTGGCTATGCCAAAGGCGGTAAACCTCCCCCCTCGCCGTAGCATCTGCAGGCCCTCCTCTACCCCCTGTTTGCTTCCAGTAAGCTCCAGAACTATGTCTGCCCCATAACCGGCGGTGTGTTCCTTGATATAGGCAATTCTGTCCTCATCCTTCCTCTTGGCGTCGATAACATAGTCGGCCCCCATTTTCCTCCCGATTTCCATATTATGCTCGGACATCCCCACCAGAAAGATTTGGGTAACCCCTGAGCAACGGGCCACCCCCACAGCGAAAAGGGCGATGGGCCCATCGCCAATGAGCACCATTGACCTTCCAGCCACATCGTTGTCCTCCCCTAAGACAGCATAAACTGCGTTGCCCAGGGGTTCCTGCAGGGTGGCAAGTTCGGGGGGAATGGAACGATTGTTGACCCAACAGACGCTCTCCGGGATGGCAAAGTATTCGGCAAAGGCCCCATCACAATCAACCCCCAAGATCTTCATCCTCTCCCCTAAATGGGATTGCCCCAAAAGGGTTTGCAGATCCCTGGGGTGATAGATATGGGTTTCGGCAGAGACATAATCGCCCACCTTGATCTGCCGCACCTCCGTTCCTACTTCCATCACCTCGCCGGCCACCTCATGGCCTAAGATCTGAGGGAGGTTTTTAGCACCTATCCGCTCCTGGGACCAGGGATCCCAATTGTAGATGTGCACATCTGTCCCACAGATGGAAGTGGCCTCAACCTTGACCAGAACCTCATCCGGCTTCGGCTGGGGAAGGTCAACCAGCCTGAGCTCTGCCCCAGGCGCCGGCTGGGTTTTTACCACAGCCTTCATCTTCTGACCCATAGATTCTCCTCCATTTAGGGATAAAGGAGCTTCTCTATCTCCTGTTTATTAACTCTTGGCTTGGACCCTCTCCAAACTTCCTCCAACCCCTTTTGGAAGGAGGCGTCCGGGGAGGTTTCCTTTATGGCTTCCCCCATATACTCCTGGGCCCTTTCCCCTGATCTCTGAGAGAGGGAGATAAGCCCCAGCAGGGCATAGGTCTTAGCTTTATCCTCTCCCTCTAAGGCCTTTTTGGTGGCCACTGCGGCCTCCCCGAGCTCCCCCTTCCGGTAGAGGATGAAGCCCAAATCCCTCCAGAAAATGGGCTTAGAGTCAAGGGATATAGCCTTTCTCATCAATTGCAAGGCCTTCTCTGGTTTCTTATCCTGGAGGGTATAGCAAAGGGCCAACCCATCCAGCGCCTCCGCATCCGCTGGATCATACCTGAGGGTCTCCTCCAGTTCCCCCGCAGCCTCCCCATACCTCTGAGCCTGATAGAGGGCTAAGCCCAGATAACGGTGCAAGATAGGCTCATCTGGTTTGGTTTGTAAGGCCTTCCTCAGGGGCAGCAAAACAATTTCCCAATTTTCCTTTCCCTTGGCCAAGAGGAGCACTCTCTGGGCAGCTATGGAGACCCGCTGTTTAGTCTCCTTTAACCGCTGGGAGAGCTCATTGGCCTTTTTTCTCGCCCCGACCCCTTGCAATTCCCTTTCCCTCTCCTCTATGAGCTTGAGGGTGCGACCAGAGTGGGAGAGGGCCTCTCCCAACCAGGTTATTTCCTCAGCCTTCCCCTCATTTAGTTGGGCAAGGAGGAAGTTGTGATCGAAGTTGTTCTCCATCCCCCTGGCCATCTTTAGTTCAGGGATGGCCTCCTTGTATTTCTTCTCTCCCATTAAGGCCAAGCCCTTGTAGAAATGGAGTCGGGGATAGAATGGGGAATGGTCTTCAATCTTTTGATAACATTTAAGAGCAGAGGGGGAATCTCCTATCTTCAACCACTGGTATCCCAATTTGTAGAGAGCCAAAAGGTTCCCCCGATCCCAAGTTGCTGCCTCTTGGTAGTAGGCTATGGCCCTGCGGGGCCGATCTCTCTCTATTTCTAAGTCGCCAAAGAAGAGGGCGCGCGAGGAGCGGACCTGGTTAATCTGATAGCTGAGGAGGATGGGAGAACCCAAAATTAAGAGGAGGACAAGGGAAAGAAGTCCCATCCTTTCCCACTTTGGTAGCCGCCATCTCTTTACTCCCCTTTCCGCAAGGGAGGCGGTGATTGCTAAGAAGAGCCAAAAGAGCAAGCCCACCGGGACTGTTCTCAGGGTGAGATTGGCCAAGTTGTCCAATAGGATGGCCAGCCCCCCGGCCCAGAGGCCCAACCTGAGATGCCCAAGCCAACCATCCCCCTTTTCAAAGAGCTTGGCCCCCTGTTTCAGGAAGCCGATTACCAACCAGAAGAAAGTCCCCACTCCCAAAAGGCCCGTCTCTACGGCCAACTCCAGAAGCTCAGAATGGGCATGGCCGACATAGAGCTCCCTTATCTCCAAAAACTCCGGATCGGGGTTGAATTTGGGGATGACCGTAGAGAATGTCCCCCAGCCATAGCCAATGAGGGGGGCCTGAGAGAAGGCCCTCAGACTGGCTATCCACCCCTGAAGCCTGGCCTGAAAGCTGGGGACCCGCCAAAAGTGAAGCAGCGTCTCCAGCCTCTCCGTAATGGCTTGAGGGGCAAAGAAAAAAAAAGAGCCAAAAATATCAGGGGAATAAAGACATATTTTAATCCCCACCCTTCCCTCTTCCTGTAACCAAACCAGAGGGCTAACCCTCCCCCGAAGAAGGCAAGCCAGGCCGTTCGGGTCAGGGTGAGAGCCAGAGAGCCGAGGAGGAGAAGGGAGAGGGCAGCAAGAATCATCCTTTTTAATTTACCTTTTTCTCCAATTATCAAAGCGATATTCAGGGGTAGAATTCCAGCCAAGAAGCCGGCAAAGAAATTGGCATTGCCAAAGGTTGAGGGTGTCCTGGTTAGATTTGGCTCCTGCCAGGAGAAGACCCGAATGCCAAAATGTTGAAAACAACCGAAGAGGGAGGCTAAGAATGACGTCCCTAAAAGAAGGTAGATTGTCGCTTTTATCTTCCTCTCCCCTCTGATCTTCTGGGAGCCAATGAAGAAGAGAATGAAGAAGGGGAGGATCCAGAGCAGTCCCCTCTGGCTGATGAACTTATATTTAGAGAAGAAGGAGGAGATTAAAATAGCCCCTAAGAGGGCAATCACCGGGAGGTTGAGGGGGTTCCCCCTCAACGAGACCTGAGAGCTGAAAGCCAATTCAAGAAGCCAGAAAAGCAAGAGAAGATATGTGCCCCCCCAGAGGATAACCGGCTTAATGATGGTGGCATCGGCGGTGTTTATTATTATGGCCAAGGGAAGCAGGATAATAAGAAGCCAGAAGATGGCCAAAATTGGTTTGTCTAAAATAGTCCCCTTCATTCTCCTCCTGGTTGAGTTTAAAATACTCCCTTACTCCCGACTTGTCAACAAAAAATCGGACTAATCCATCACGACGGATCACCACGGAGCAACATAGCGCGGCAAAACCGCAACCAAATAATTCACCGCAAAGCCGCAAAGGACGCAAAGTTTAAAGATTTTTAACTAGCAGATAGACGCAGTTTTATAAGGGAGTTTTTATAAATCCTGAGAATACGCGTTAATAGCGTCCCATAGATAATAATAACCTCCCGTGGGTTTCAAACCAAGGGTAGGTCTGAGGTGTGGGAGACATCTCCTGATGTCGGTAATCGAGGTGGTGGGGGCGAGGCTGTGGTTGCCAGGGGGGATGCTCAAAAAAAATGGGAAGTGTCCCTATTTTCCTATTTTCACTATTTTTCCCGTAGGGGTGAGCGATCAATTTCTTGGGGGTTAGCCTCTTGGGGTGGGGGGAATCGATTGCAATTAACCTCTGATCCCTGGGTTTCTACCGCACTTTAGTGTGGGTTAAGGGCCTTCAAGCCCTGCCATTGGGCTAAAGCCCAAGAGAGGTTACCCCCCGCTTTTGCGGGGGTAGAAAAGCCGTAGGGACAGGGCTTCAGCCCTGTCCGAGCATGGCTGAACCTCCCGCAGGTTTCAAACCTGCGGGAGGTTGCATTCCATAGACAGGGAAAGGGGGGGGAAGTCTTGACTGGGGAGATGTGATTTAGTATCTTTAAATGTTCATAAAGAAAGGCTCCTGATGATGGAAAACCTTGCCTTCAAAAAAAAACAAGATAGGGCGGGGGAGAACCGGGAGGAGAAAAGCGATAGCTCTTCAGCATATTCAAAACTGGAGTCCAAGAGGTAAGAACGGCCGATCTGCCAAGGCATCCGTTTGAATGCAGGTCGGTTTTTGTTTTAACCAAGAGGCTCAGTGCCGGTAGGGCTCCTGCCCTACCAGGCAACGGTTCTACCGCACTTTAGTGCAGCTCCATTACTCAATCACAACGGGCTAAAGCCCGGAAGAGGTTACCTCCCGCTTTTGCGGGGGTAGAAATTGTGGGAGGCATCTCCTGATGCCGATGATCGAAGTGGTAGGGGACAAGATTGTGGCTCCCCTGTGGGATGCTCAAAAATGGGAAGTGTCCCTATTTTTCCTATTTTTCAGCGGAAAATCCTGTGCACCAGGGTCGGCTTCCCCGGTTCCTTTACCCTGGCAAGCAAAAGGAGAAATCCTGATAGGCCAATGACTATCGAGATCAAAAAGGCAATCTTAGGCTGGAAGGACCAGATGATCCCCCCCAGGGCCGCGGCGGGCATCACCACAACCCCCCGCAGGGCATAATAGATTCCTACGACCTCTCCCCGAATCTCCTGGGGGGCTAAGTCCACAATGAGTGCCTTGCGTGGCGGTTCCCCGATCTCCCGCAGTCCAGCAACAAAAAAGGCGAGGATAAGCCAGGTGAAACTTTGGGAGAAGAGGAGAACCAAGGGGAACATTGGTAGGAAGAAGAAGGAAAGGGCCACAAAGGGGAGGCGGCTTTTGCGATCAGCCAACCTTGCAATGGGGATGTAGCTAAGGATGGAGATAGCCATCTGCAGGCCGGCGAGCAGGCCGTATTGGAAGGCCGTTGCCCCAATGTGGTCCATCACCCAGAAGATGACAAATATCTTCACCAGCCGATCTCCAAACCTCACCAAGCAATCCGCGCTGAGGAGGGATTTCAGGGAAGGGTTGAGAGCTCTCCATCTGGACAGAACAGATCCCCTATTGCCTTTCCTCCCTGCTGGGGTAAATGTCTCGGCATAGTATCTTTTCTGCACGAATACGGCCAGCACGGTGAGGGCTAAGCTGGCGGCCAACCCCAGTCGGATCCCCCCCCTAACCCCATAGCTCCCTAAGAGGAACCCACCAATGGGTGGAGCTATGACAATGGGCAACCTCTTCAGGATCGATTGCACCGTGAAGCCCATAGCCCTTTTCTCCCGGGGGAGAGAGTCTCCAATAAGGGCAAAGATAGCGGGTTGCGCCAAACTTAATCCCATAGCGAAGGGTAGGCCAAGGAAGATGAGCGGCCAGTGGGGGGCGATTAGATAGAGAAAGTAGCCCAGGAGCCCAATGCTGGTGAAGAGGACCAGGGCTTTCTTCCTCCCGATGCGGTCGGTGATGCGGCCCCCTGGATACTGGTAGATGGTATCGATGGCCTCCTGGAGGGTTCCGAATAGCCCCACCAAGCCTATGCTTGCTCCCAAGGCCTGCAGATATTTGGGGAGGAACTTTGCCCAGAGGTTTTCGCCCCAGCCTAAGAGGAAGGTGGAGGAGGCCAGGACAATGATGTTTCTCTCCAGGGCAAAGAACCCCCGAAACCGTGATACCCCTGGGGCAGTTGGTCTATTCTCTTTCATAGCTCTCAGGGGGAATTTACATCATTCTGGGCTGTTTATCAAGGGATTTCCCATTTCAAGTGATGATGACGACAATCTATTCAGCGCCTACCCGAATTTGTCATCCCCGCATGCTATTCGAGGGAACCCATTGCTGATTTTACTACTGAGGCCACCAAGTGAATTGCATGACATTGCGAGCCCTGTTAGATATAAATGAAGCTTCACTGAACTCCGAGATTGGTAGAAATTATCTAACGGGGCGAGCGGAGCGAAGCAATCCCAAACTACTGAATGAGGAGCTAAAACTACGAGATTGCTTCGCCTGCCTGTGCGTTGCACACAGACAGGTCGCTCCGCTCCTCGCAATGACACTTAAAATACCGGTTTGCAAACAACAATGTGCTCTGAGTAGTATGTTCCGATTTGGATAACCTCATCAGCAAATTTTACCCTCTCCTCCAGGGGAGAGGGAACTATGAGGAGGTCGTTCATCCCCGTTCACAGAGCGGGCATTCTGACAGGTTTTCGTAAAAAAAGGAGGAGTGAAATGGTGAGCTTAAAGGTAAGGGCTTTGTCTCTTTTGTTTGTCCCGGTGTTCTGGGCTTTGTTTGTTGGGGTGGCTTTGCCTGCTCAAGAGGTTAATTTAAAACAGAAGGCCGCTGCGGAGTTCCAGAGGGGAGACTACCCTAAGGCGATTTCACTTCTCAAACAGGCGGTGGCTGAAAGTCCAAATGATGCGGAGGTCTATTATTATCTTGGTTATTACACCCATTATCTTTGTTACGACTCCCGTCCTCTGACAGGATATAGTGAAAGGAAGTCTGACGAGATATTGGGTTATTTGCATAAGGCCGTAGAGTTGAATCCAGGATATGGAAATGCCTACTACTTCATCGGAGCTGAATATGGCGTCCGCGCCTGGAATGCTATGCGAAGAAGGGACATTAATAAAATGCGTAAGGAGATACGCACTGGGCGCGAGCAAGGAGGATACCCTGATTGGCTGATTGGGAAAATAGAAAATAGGAAAATAGGGACACTTCCTATTTTTTAAGGGAATTGGGAGATGTCCCCATTTCCCACACCCCCGAGGGGGCAGAAGCCCCCTTCTGCCACTCTTGCCGTCAGAATCGGGGTTCTGACGGCTCAGGGGGAAGACAGCAAGGCTCTTTCAGCGAATGTTCTACTATGGAGAACTCCCCCGGAAACCTATCCCCTTGACCCTCATTCGCCCCGGCTTGCCCAGTTCCCCTTCCACCACAAACTTAAGGGGGAGAAACCTTTCCACTACCCAGATGTTGGTCAGGAGATGCTGGGTGATTAGGGAGGTAGTGAAGGAGGATGCTCCATCGGCTAAGGCCATATAGATGATCAACTGATCTGCCAGATGGGGATCGATCAACCCGCCACTATCCATAAAGGAGAAGAAGGCCTCTGCCACCTCATCTGCTATCTCCTCCGCCCTCTTCCCCCTCTCTCCCAACCCTTCGAAGCCAGCAATTATCCCGCCAAACTCAGCAGTAAGCAGGAGAGAAGTCCCCTTTCCCACTGAAGGGGCCTTGATGGTCTCTGCCTTGGCCATATATCCCCTCTCCTTTAGCCTCTGGCGAAGTCTGAGGGTCTCCCTTTGAGCGATGGAGGGGGAAAGGTTGGAGATAGTGCAGAGGCCCTTGAGCCTCTGCAATTCTCCCCTTTTCTCCCAGCCAAATGGTTGAAGGGTAGAAGCCGGTTCAATCCCAACCTCTATTCTGCCCTGCCCTCGCGGATACCAACCCCACCTTTTTATCTTCAACTCTGCTTTGATTCCCATCCCCCTCAAGGCGGGGAGGAAGACATCCCTTATATAGTCGGTGGGAGGGCTCCAGGCGGTGTGGGTTCCCCCCTCTAAGGAGACTTCAGACCTTCCCTGAGAGAAGCCCAGAGGCGGGAGGATGGTCTGAAGGACCATCCCCGTCGATCCAGCGGTGGGGATCCGGAAGGAATACCTCCCAGCTTTTATCCTGCCCGGATAAAACCGCAGGAGGGGAGAATCTATCTCCCCTCCTTCTATATTTCCCTGTGAGACTTGGCATACCGCCTGGGCGGAGACCAGATGTTGGGGCCGCAACCCCGGCCTTCCCCTCTTTGCCCTTATGTTGTAAATCTCCACTGGTCCCCCTAAGAGGGCAGCCAGGCTCAGGGCAGTCCTCAATATCTGCCCTCCCCCTTCCCCAGAGGAGCCGTCTATCTTAACCATTGCCTCTGCTTCCGGGCTTAACTAAGGGTATTCCCTTCCGGCAGAGGGGGCAATCCTGGGGAGGATAGTTAATTATATCCAGGGAGACCAGGGACTGCAAGGCAGGGTCTGCCTTCCCCTTGCTTCTGTCCACCAGCGCCCCTCTGCCCACAACCCTTCCTCCTGTCTCCTGCACCAGCCTGGTTACCTCCTGGAGGGATCCCCCGGTGGTGACCACATCCTCCACCACCACCGCCCTCTCCCCCTTTTGGAGCTGGAACCCTCGCCGCAGCCTCATCTTCCCCGCAACCCTCTCGGCAAAGATGGCCCTGGCCCCTAAGACCCGCGCCAACTCATACCCCACTATTATCCCCCCGATGGCCGGGGAGAGGACGACCTTAACCTTTAAACCCTCAAATCTATGAGCCAGCTCTCTACATAACCCCTGGGCCAAATCCGGATGCTGCAGGAGGAGGGCGCATTGGAAGTAGGTGGGGGAGTGGAGGCCGGAGCTGAGAAGAAAGTGGCCCTCAAGCAAAGCACCACTTTCCCTAAACAGGGAGAGAATCTCCTCAGCTTCCATCAGTTGCCCTCCTACAGACCCACATTACCCGTTGGGTGTCCTTACGGGGTTTGCTGAAGCTCAAGCATTTGAACCTGTCCAGAATATCCAACCCTTTTCGCTTCAAGGCTTTGGCCACACTCTTGGGGTCATACCCCCTCTCCCGGTGAACCTCCTTGAACTTCCGATAGAGATTGCCCTTCTTCTGGAATACGGTCACCTCCAAGCTAGCCAGCCTGATCCCCTCATCCCAGGAGTAGTCCCAGATCACGGCCAGATCTCCCATATCCTCACCCGTCTTCCTGTTATCCCAGCCAGAGGTGAGGCCAAAGATGGTGTTCATATCGAAGATGAACATCCCCCCAGGGTTTAAAGCCTGGTGGACATTGCCAAATACGGTCTCCAACTCATCATACCTTAAGATGTAGTTTATGCTGTCGAAGAGGCAGGTGACCAGATCAACCTTGCGCGGCAGGCGAAAGTCCCTCATATCCTGATGCAGATAGGGGATTCCCAACCCATCCTTCCTCGCCTTCTCCTTGGCCTTCTCCAACATTGGGGCAGAGCGGTCCAGCCCCATAACCTCAAATCCACCCTTAGCTAGTTCCCTGGCCAGCTCTCCGGTGCCACAGGCTAAATCCAGGACCTTCTTCCCTGGAAAGCGATACCTCTCCAAGAGCTGGTGAAGATAAGGGAGGACCTTTTCGCTGAAGTTAAGGCAGCCCACCCGGTCATAAACCTCAGCAAATCTGCTATATGGTTCCATAACCAAGGTATCTCAGGTCCTTCTTTCTCTTCCTCCAACCCTCCCTTACCTTCACCCAAAGCTGCAGGAAGACCCTCTTTCCCAGAGCTTCCTCCAACTCCAACCTGGAAAGCTGGCCTACCTTCTTGAGCATTCCTCCTCCTTTGCCGATGAGAATGCCCTTTTGTGACCTCTTCTCCACGAAGATCGTGGCCTCGATATAAAGGTTATTGGCCTTCTCCTTATACTCCTCTACCTTAACCGCAGTCCCATAGGGGACCTCCTGCTTGAGGAGGAGAAAGATCTTTTCCCTGATCAGCTCAGAGGCAATAAACCTCTCCGAGCTCTCCGTCAACCTGTCCGCAGGGTAGAGGAGGGACCCGGGAGGCAGATAGCTCTCTATTAGTTTCAGAAGTTTGTCCACCCCCTCCCCGGTAAGGGCAGAGATGGGCACTATCTCACTAAATACCCCCTGCTTCCAGTATTGGTCGAGCAGGGGGATGAGGTTTTCCTTGTTCTTGAGGAGGTCTACCTTGTTGACCACCAGGATAATGGGCATCCCCAGATCCTTCAATTTCCCGGGTTTATCCCTCACATCCACCAGCCAGAGAAGGAGATCCCCCTCCCTGGCCGTGGTCCAGGCGGTTTTAGCCATATACTCCTGCAGGGGATATTTGGGCTGGATAAGGCCTGGGGTATCCACAAAGACGGCTTGAAACTCCGGGGTGGTGAGGATGCCCAACAGCCGGTTTCTGGTGGTCTGGGGTTTGGGGGTGACTATGGCCAGCTTTTCCCCCACTAAGCGGTTGAGGAGGGTGGACTTGCCCACATTTGGTTTACCCAGTATGGGGACAAAGCCGGATTTAAACCTCAAGACCTACCTTCTCCGATGGGCAGATCTGGCCTCCCACTCCACCAGGATGGGACTGGCGATAAAGATGGAGGAGTAGGTCCCGACGAAGACCCCAATCATCATAGCGAAGGTAAAGTCCCTGATCACCTTACCCCCCAGGAAGTAAAGGGTGAAGATAACCAGTAAGGTGGTGAGGGAGGTGATAATCGTCCTTGAGAGGGTCTGATTTATGCTGGAGTTTATGGCCTGGCCATACCCGGCTCGGTGCATTAGCCTCAGGTTCTCCCTGATCCGATCGTAGACCACGATGGTATCATTTAGGGAGTATCCGACGATGGTAAGCAGGGCAGCGATTATGGCCAAGGAGAACTCTTTGTTGAGGAGGGAAAAGATCCCTATGGTAATGAAGACATCATGAAACAGGGCGACGAGGGCCCCCACGGCAAACTTGAACTCAAACCTGATGGAGATATAGATGAGCATAATCAGGAGGGCCAAGAAAATGGCCTTAACAGCCTTCCCTTTCAACTCCCTGCCGATCTTGGGTCCCACCTTTTCCTGCTTGAGAACCCAATCGCTCTCCTTAGGGGGGATATAGTTGGCAAATTTTGCCTTCAGGCTAGCCTTAATGGCATCTCCAACCTTCGTTCCTGTGCCCATTTCCTCCACCCGAACAGCTACATCCGTGGAAGCGCCAAACCTTTTGATCTCCGCCCGGCTGAAATCATAACTTTCCCCCTCTAGCTGCACATCCTTGAGGGCATTTCTGATCTGGTCGGCGGGAACTGGTTTGCTGAAGTGGAGAGCCAAGAGGGTCCCTCCGGAAAAGTCTATGCCATATCTGGGGCCCCCATGAATAATTAAGGAGGCTATCCCGATCAGGATGACAATAAGCGATCCGGTAATGGCTATTTTCCTCTTTCCGATAAAATTTACATTCGTTCCAGTCAAAAACTCCATTTCGTCCCCCTTTCAGATGGATAGTCTGGCAACTTCCCGGCCGGTAGTTAAGCTATCGAATATTACCCTGGTGACCACAATGGCGGTAAACATACTGGAGATTATACCCAGCATCAGGGTGATGCCAAAACCCTTTATCGGGCCAGTGCCCACTAAGTAGAGGATCAAAGCGGTGAAGAAGGTGGTTAGGTTGGCATCCAATATGGTGCGAAACGCCCGAGAGTATCCAGCGTCAATGGCCACCCGGACGGTCTTTCCTGACCTTAGTTCCTCCCTTATCCTCTCAAAGATGAGCACATTGGCATCCACAGCCATACCTATGGTGAGGATGATCCCAGCTATCCCCGGGAGGGTGAGAGCCGCCCGCAGTCCAGCCAGGGCAGCCATAATGAAGATGATGTTCAGAACCAGCGCCAGGTCGGCGATCAGCCCGGCCCCCTTGTAGTAAAAGACCATAAAGAGAACCACTAAGATCATCCCGATTATGGCCGCATTTGTCCCTTGGTGAATAGAATCTTCCCCCAATGAGGGGCCCACGGTGCGTTCCTCAATGGTATTTACCGGAGCAGGAAGGGCACCTGCCTTGAGCACAATGGCCAAATCCTTAGCCTCCGTCATCCTCCCGATACCGGTGATTATCGCCCTCCCATCTGGGATCTTTGACTTGATCCGGGGGGCACTGTAAACCTTACCATCCAGGATGATGGCCAAAAGCCGCCCTATGTTGGCCCCAGTCACCCGGGAGAAGATTCGCGCTCCCCTCCGATCCAACCTCATATTTACCACCGGCCGGTTGGCTATCTCCGGGTCTAAGCCCCTTCCGATGGTCACCTTGGCATCGGTGAGATGGGCGCCGGTGAGCTCAGGTTTGCGCTTCAGAAGATATAATTTCTTTACCCGTTCCTCGCGATAATTGTCAAACGCGGAACTCCACTCCAGCTCCATATCGGGAGGAACCAATGCCTTTACCTCTGGACGGCTGAGCAGGCTGTCCACCCGGGGGATGTCCTCCTCGGCGACTATCACTTGACCATAGCTTTGATCCATAAATTCCATTAAATAGGAGAGGGGGTGTTCCTCCTCTGAGGTGGAAGTTTCTGCCTCTAAGCTCCCGGCTGGGGACTCCTTAAACATCTCCTTCAGTTTGGTTTCCTCCCCTTTCTTCTCTTTTTCCCCACCAGAGAGGGCTTTGTCCATTCTATCAAAGAGGCCCTTGGCCTCCTTCCCATTCTCCACCAATTTGAACTCCAACAGGGCAGTTCGGCCAATAAGTTCCTTAGCTCTCTCTGGATCCTGCAACCCAGGGAGCTCAATGATCATTCTGTCCTTTCCTGCCCTCTGGATCAGGGGCTCGGAGACCCCAAATTGATCCACCCGGTTACGGATGATCTCCAGTGCCCTATCCACAGCACCCGGGGCCTCCTTTGCGGAGAGCTTCGTTTTGTCCACCTCAAGTACCAAATGCATCCCTCCCTTAAGGTCTAAACCCAGCTTCACCGCCCTCTTTTCCAATTTGGCCAACTCCCTTGGATCCATCTTCCCCTTGGCCGCAGTAGACATAATGGCCAACCTCAATGTGGGGTAAAGATACCAGATGGATAGGAGGAGAACCGCGATGATGATGCCGATCTTTACTCCTTGTCCTCTTCTCATCTTTGCTCCCTATTAGCTTACCAGTTCCTTCATCTCCCTTACCGCCCTCTCCAGACCAACGAAGAGGGCGCGGGCGATGATGGAAAACCCAATGTTTAACTCCTCAACAACCTCTATCTGGGCCACCCCGCGCACATTCCTGTAGTTCAACCCATGGCCTGCGCCCACCCCTAAACCCAGTTTGTGGGCCATAGTGGCCATCTCCTCCAGCCTTTCCAACTCCTCGAGCTCAGCGGCGGTATCCTCCGCTCCCGCATATCGGCCCGTGTGGAGCTCCACGAAGTCCGCATCTAACTTGGCCGCTGCCTTTATCTGCTGGGGCTGCGGATCAATGAATAGGCTAATTACAATGTTCCTTTCCCGAATTGCCTTTAAGATAGGGGGAAGCGAATGGGCCTTCTCCGCCACATCCAATCCCCCTTCTGTGGTCAGCTCCTCCCTTTTCTCCGGCACCAGGGTGACCATATCAGGCCCGACCTCCTGGGCTATAGAGGCCATCTCCTCGGTAGGAGCCATCTCCATATTAAGATGGGTCTTGACCATCTGGCGCAAAAGCCTTAGGTCCCTATCCTGGATATGCCTCCTATCCTCCCGGAGATGGACGATGACCCCATCTACCCCGGCCATCTCCACCAGCAGCGCGCCGGCCACCGGATCGGGCTCATTCCCCCTGCGGGCCTGCCTCAGGGTGGCTATGTGATCAACATTTACGGACAGCCTCATCTTCCTACCTTTCTCTGCAAGATCTGGGAGGGGAGGACAAACCTGATGCCCTTTCCCTCCAATTTAGGCCTCTCCTCTTCGATTAACTGCCAGGTCTGGGCTGATAGCCTACCCACTCCAACTGCCTCCCCCTTCATCCAAGCGAGCCGCGCCAGCCTTCTCAATTTGCCCAAAATATATTCTTTCCTCCCCCTCTTGTCAATGAAATCTTCAGAAAAAACGATCATTGGCTTTCCCCTAAGGGATTTGTCCTTAAGCTGATAATTTACCACGAGATACTTCCCCTTAAGTTCCTTCTGGATTTTAGGCAAAAGACCCCTAGCGGCCTCAGAGCCAAAGGAGAGATCGAGCCCTTCCGCCTGAGGAAAGTAATCGATGATCTTCTGCACCCTCCCCCTTATCTGGGTCGGTTCCATATCTGCCCGCACCTCCCATCTTCCCATTCCCCACAAGGGGAGGGAGGGAAAGGGGAGGGCAATAAAAACCTCCTTCCCGCTGGCCTGCGCCCTCTGTAGCCATTTCCGTTCGCTCCCCGGAAGGAAGGAAAGGGCCAAGGGGAGATCTGATTTGAGAACCTGAGCCAAAAGGGTAGCCTTCCCCCCTTTAAAATTCTGCAGGATAAGGGCTAACTTCGCCGGCCTGGCGGCAATTAGAGGGTCTCTCTCCACCAGTAGGAGATGGGTGGCCCTTTTCCCCGACCCGACCCTCAGGGAGAGACTTTTGCCCCTATTTAACTCCACCCCTTCGAT
This sequence comes from uncultured Gemmatimonadota bacterium, assembly GCA_964626665.1. Classification (GTDB taxonomy): domain Bacteria; phylum SM23-81; class DAOVCL01; order DAOVCL01; family DAOVCL01; genus DAOVCL01. The sequence continues at coordinate 41,986 of CAZVGK010000027.1, forward strand.
AAAATGGGCGTCTGATCCCTGAAGCAGATGGTTTAGGCTCTGCTGGAAGTAAAGAAGTGAATAGGTATCGGATATTCTGATCTTTTCCTTTTTGATCCCCCCCTCTCCCCAGAAACTGGCCACCTTCCCCTTGTCCACACCAAACTGCACCAGAACCGAATCAATGGCCTCATCAACCACCTCCGGTCTGGGGAATCTGCTCCCCCTCCTCAGGGAGAGTATCCCCAGGACCAAGAGGAAAAGGGAGAAACCAACCACAAGAAGGGAAGGGAGGTGGAAACGATTCCCTTTACCCTTCCCTCGGTGGCTCTGCGAGGTCCTTTTAGGCAAAGCCATTAACTAAACTTATCCTCCATGATAGGTCTGTAAGTTTTGGCCTTCAAAATTCAGACTCGTCCTTCCAATGGACAATATACCAGAAACCTGTATCCTCATCCTTCCTGAATTTGAACTCCGCCTGACCATGGGCCCACTCCCCCATTGCTGGATACTCCTGCCAGAGGACGACCAACTCAAATCCCACCAGATAGACTATTCTGGTTTCCGAGAAGGGATTATCCCCCTTGGAAGGTTCTATAGAGCTTTCCGGCTCTCCCAACCAGGTGAGGCGGATGCTCTTATGGAAATATTTAAAGAGGCTCTCCGTGCGCTTCAGATCCTCGGCCTTACCATAGCTCTCCCAGTTCCCCTTCCCATCATCAAACCATGCGAATTGAAAGTTCTCATCTAAGCATTGCTCGTATGCCTTGAGGTCTCGATTCTCATAGGCGTATCTAAAGTTCTGCAGCACATTATCTGGAGAGACGGGCTTAAGCAAAGGTTCTCCTCCCTCCCTGCTGTTATCCTGAGCCGGAGAGAAGGGGTTCAAACACCCCATCCCCCAGAGGGGGATGAGGGAAAGGGCAAGTATTAAGAGTTTCTTTCCCATACCTGTTGAAGATAACAAAAATTTCTTCCCTGTCAAGGTTTTAACCTGGGCTATTCACAAATTTAGCCCTGTACTACAATCTTGCAAGATCTTGTTTTTTGGGCAAAGTTCTTTGAGTCGTTTGAGTAGCCAACTTCTACCGCACTTTAGTGCGGGTCCCCTGGGAGTGTGTCAACTCCTGTTGACGCATGCTGTGACAGGAGCCCCTAGCACTCCAAAAGGGCTAAAGCCCAGGAGAGGTTAGCCCCCGCTTTGCGGGGGTAGAGGGTCTCTGTCATTGCGAGTCCCGATTAAATCGGGGTGAAGCAATCCCCTGAAGATTGCTTCGCTGGGCTCGCCCTGTTAGATAATCCCTCTTGCTCTTTGTGGATGTTACCATCCACAAAGGGAGGACTTTCTGGTAGGGCAGGAACCCTACCAGTACAGAAAATAGAAAGTGTCCTTATTCTTCCCCCCTTCCACCTAAAAGGTGAAAACCTATAGTTGTGTAGGTCCTTGTAAAATCCGTGAAAATCTGTGTTCACCCCGTGAAATACGAAAGTATATTTAACGGGGTTCATCCGCCGCTTATGGGTATTTTGGGTTTATTGAACTGGGCTTACCTGTGCTGGAGGTTTACCAGATCTAATTGCGCGGCAAAAAGGTTGAAAATTGGCTGGCCGCAATGTTAAAATCTCGGGTTGTTCACAAACCGATGACGAATTAGCATATCTCTTTCAAACTTAAGGCCTTATGTGTCTGCTTTGTAAGGACAGAGCTAAAGCCCTGCTCCTACAACATAAAGCCTCTAACAATCGGGGATCTCCCCGCTAATTTATGAAGAGGTCAGCCTACTACACTTTGGGATGGGCGCAGCGGTTTTAGGCTTTGAGGGGGCCATAAAAAAAGGGTTGACAATACCCTACCATTTTACTATTATATCGGAGATGAAACTGTCCACTAAGGGGAGATATGCGGTGAGGGCTATGCTAACCCTGGCCTTGAACCAAGGGGGAAATCCCTTATCCCTGCGGGAGATCTCCCTGCGGGAGGGGATCTCCGATAAGTATTTAGGGCAGATATTTCTCAGGCTGAAAAGGGTGGGACTGGTCAGGACGGTAAGGGGAGCAAATGGGGGCTACCTCTTAGGTAAGGGGGCAAAGGAGATCACTCTCAGGGAGATCCTGGAAGGGGTAGAGGGCTCCTTAGCTCCGGTATTTTGCTTAGAGGAGGGGTGCGAACGGGCGGCCAAGTGTGTTGCCCATAGGCTCTGGAGGGAGTTGTATGGCGTCATAAAGGGTTTTCTCTCCTCCAGGACCCTCTTTGACCTCTGCCAACTTGCCAAAGAGGGGAATCCTTTGACCCCAGATTTGGAAAAGGCTGAATGACACCGCAACAACCACGCGAACACTTGCATTTCCTTGCGGTCTCCAATTTCCGGTTCTCTGTCGGGATAAGACTGCAGAGGCAGCACTTCTAGCTGGCTTCATAATAGTAACTTCTTAAAATTTGTGCCAAGTTTTGCAGCCAGCAATTGTAAATTGTTCACCCCGTTAGATGATCTTATATCTAACGGGGCAAGGATTGAAAATTGAAAATATCAAAATGAAAGCCAAGCTATAAGCTTAACAGGGTGGAAGCAACAATAATTTTTACTTTTACACTTTGCAATTTTCAATTTGAAATTCGGAGCTTCGCCCAGTTTGGGTTGCTATACCTCGTCGGTTTGCCCGTCCCGGGCCGGGAAGGCGAAGCTTCGTTAGGAAACCTTTTGGATGAAGGGGGAGGAATGTCGCATTTAATATATCTGGATCACAACGCCACCACTCCAATGGCCCCAGAGGTGCTGGAGGCTATGCTTCCCTATTTAAAAGGAGAGTATGGCAACCCCTCCAGCATCTACAGGTTGGCCCAGGAGGCCAGGGAGGCGGTGGAATCGGCCAGAGAGGAGGTGGCCGGCCTCTTGGGGGCTCATTCAGCGGAGATTTACTTTACCAGCGGGGGGAGCGAGGCGAACAACTGGGCGATAAAGGGGATGGCATTCGCCGCGCAGGGAAGGGGCAACCACATCATTACCTCGCAGATAGAGCACCCCTCGGGCTTGAATGTCTGCCGATATTTAGAGGAGTTAGGATTTCAGGTGACTTGGGGTGCTGTGGATAAGTTTGGGGTGGTGGATGTGGAGCAGATCGCTGACTCCATTAGTGAGCGAACGATACTGATTACCATTATGTCTGCCAACAACGAGGTGGGAACCATCGAACCGGTGGAGGACATAGCCAAGCTAGCCCAAGAAAGGGGGATCCCCTTCCATACCGATGCAGTGCAGGTGGTGGGCAAATTGCCCCTAAATGTGGATAAGTTAGGGGTTGACCTGCTTTCCCTCTCCGGCCACAAGTTCTATGGGCCAAAGGGGATTGGTGTCCTCTACATTAAGAGGGGGACAAAGCTCCCTCCCTTCCATCACGGGGGTCACCATGAAAGGGGGATGAGAGCCGGAACGGAGAATGTCCCCGGGATAGTGGGGTTGGGTAGGGCCGCCCAGCTAGCCCAGGAGGAGATAAAGAAGGAGGGGAAGGTAAAGGAGCTGAGGGAGAAACTCTGGCAAGGCCTTTCATCCCACATAGACGACATCATCCTCAACGGGCACCCGAAGAGGAGGCTTGCTGGCACCCTCAATGTCTGCGTCAAATGGGTGGAGGGTGAATCTATGCTTTTAAACCTGGATATGGAGGGCATAGCCGCCTCCAGCGGCTCTGCCTGCACCTCTGGCTCTTTGGAGCCTTCCCATGTCCTCATGGCTATGGGCATTCCCCCCGAGATGGCCCATGGCTCTCTTCGCTTCAGCCTGGGGAGGGAAACCAGCGAGGAGGAGATAGCCAAGGTAATTGAGGTCCTTCCCCCAATTGTGGAGAAGCTAAGGGCCATCTCCCCCTTTGGCAAGGGTAAGCCGCTATGAAAGAGGAGAATCTAAGGGAAGAGATCGGGGAGCTGAAGGGGGAGAAGGGGGCCTTACTCCTGGCCCATAACTATCAATCCCCCCAGGTCCAGGAGATAGCCGATTTTTTGGGCGACTCCTTAGATCTCTCCCGCAAGGCCAGGGACTCTGATGCGCAGCTTATCTGCTTCTGTGGGGTGAGGTTTATGGCCGAATCGGCAAAGATTCTCTCCCCCGGGAAGACCGTCCTCCTCCCCCGCAAGGAGGCCCTCTGTGAGATGGCCGCTATGGTGAACCTGCCGGAGCTGAGGGCCTTAAAGGTCAAACATCCGCAGGCTGTGGTGGTGAGCTATGTGAACACCACAGCGGAGGTGAAGGCCGAATCCGATGTTTGCTGCACATCGGCCAATGCGGTTAAGGTGGTGCAAAACCTGAAAGAGGATGAGGTCATCTTTCTCCCTGACCGGAACTTGGCCTCCTGGGTCTCCCGATTTACCTCTAAGAAGATAATTCCTTGGGATGGCTACTGTTATGTCCACGAGAGGTTTACCTCGGAGGATGTAAAGGAGGCCAGGAGGCTCCATCCTCAGTCGGTGGTTATCGTCCATCCAGAGTGCAGGCCTGAGGTGGTCGACCTGGCCGACAGGGTGGAGAGCACGGGGGGGATGGTCAGGCTGGCCCAGGAGGTGCAGGCGGAGGAGTTTATCATTGGCACGGAGGAGGGCTTGATCGAGAGGCTGCGGCGGGAGAACCCCGGGAAAAGGTTCTACTCCGTGGGGCCGGCCAGGATGTGCCGGGGGATGAAGTATATTAGGCTGGAGGATGTCTACCTATCCCTTAAGGAGGAGAGGTTTAAGGTGGAGCTTCCTCAGACGATAATAGAGGGGGCGAGAAAAGCTTTGGATAGGATGTTAGAGTATGGTTGATCTGGTTGCTGTGGCTATGTCCGGAGGGGTGGACAGTGGGGTGGCTGCCGCCCTCCTAAAAAAGGAGGGTTACGCAGTTGTGGGATTGACTATGTTCCTTTGGGGGAAAGGTCCCCGGTGTTGTTCTCCCGCAGAGGTGAGGGCCGCTCGCCAGCTCGCCCGCAAGCTGGGTATCCCCCATTATACCATTGATCTGCGGGCCAATTTCCAGAAGGAGGTGGTAGATTACTTTTTAAATGAGTATAGAAGGGGGAGAACGCCGAACCCCTGTGCGGTCTGTAACCAGAGGATAAAGTTTGGTTTGCTTCTGAGGAGGGCCCTTTCCCTGGGGGCTAAGTATTTGGCCACTGGCCACTATGCCCGGCTGCAGGCCCAAGATGGGAGGATCTCCTTGAGGAGGGGGGTGGATGCCCAAAAGGATCAATCTTACTTCTTGGCTAGGTTAGATCAGGGGATGCTGGGCTTGGTCCTCTTCCCTATAGGGGGACTAAAGAAGCAAGAGGTGAAGAAAATGGCTCGGGAACTTGGTCTCTCCTTAGAGGGGGAAAAGGAGAGCCAGGAGGTCTGTTTTGTCCCGTCGAAGGAATTGCCCTCCTTCCTCAAGGGGAGGTTGGGAGGGGAGCAAGCTAAGATAATAGACAAAGAGGGTAATTTTTTGGGAACCACTAAAAACCCTTATGGTTACACCATTGGCCAGAGGAAGGGGTTACAGGTGGCCGGGGGTGAACCTCTCTATGTCTTGGAGGTGAAGCCTAGCGGGGAGATAGTTTTAGGTGAGGAGAAGGACCTATATGCCCAGGTGCTTTGGGCAACTCAGCCTAATTGGATAGAGGAGGAACCACAGGGGGAGCTACGGGCCTGGGTGAAGATCAGGAGTCGGCAGGAACCTTCCCCGGCCTTGCTCACCGCCCAGGGAGAGAGGGTAAAGGTGGCATTTGATCTTCCTCAGAGGGCGATTACCCCGGGGCAGTTGGCCGTATTCTACCAGGGGGATACGGTCTTAGGGAGCGGATGGATAGAGGAGATAGGATGAGAGCAGTGGTTCTCTACTCTGGGGGACTGGACAGCAAGCTGGTTCTCAGGCTTATCCTGAATCAGGGCCTCCACCCCTTAGCCCTCACCTTCTTCACCCCCTTCACCCCACCTCAGCTGACGGAACCTCCCCTCTCCGGGGTGGAATATAGAAATACCATCTTTGGTCAGGAGTATATAGATTTGGTAAAATCCCCCTCCTATGGCTGGGGGAAAAATATGAACCCCTGCATTGACTGCCGCATCTATACCCTAAAGATTACCAAAGAGGTTATGGATGAGGTGGGGGCTCCCTTTATAGTCACCGGTGAAGTTCTCGGCCAGAGACCGATGTCCCAAAGAAGGGATACCTTCAGGTTGATAGAGAAAGAGGTCGGGTTGGAAGGGCTGATCCTCAGGCCACTTTCGGCCAAGCTATTGCCGATTACCGTCCCGGAGAAGGAGGGATGGATAAGGAGGGGGGCTCTGTTGAACATCCGGGGAAGGAGCCGCAAGCCCCAGATGGAACTGGCCAAGCAGTGGGGGATAGGGGGCTATCCTTCTCCGGCTGGGGGTTGTCGGCTTACCGATCCTAATTTCTCCCACAGGTTAAGGGAGGCCTTGAGTTTCGGGGAAGATAGCCTGCGGGATATGGAGCTGCTTAAGTTGGGGAGGCACTTTCGGCTCCCCTCCGGGGCAAAGGTGGTGGTAGGGAGGGACGAAGAGGAGAACGGCAAACTCTCCTCCTTGGCCTCTTCCGATGGTCACCTTTTGGAAGTAGTGGGCTTCCCCGGGCCGCTGACCTTTTTAAGCAAGGGGAAAGGAGAAGAAGATTTGAGAAGTGCCGCCTCCCTCTGTGTCCGCTATAGCGATGGGGAGGGGGCGGTAGAGGTGAGAACCAGGAGGAAGGGAAAGGAGATTGACCTCCTACGGGTTCCTCCTTTGGAGGAGGGGAAAATCCTCGAATACAGGTTAGGATAACCTGAGACTACTGGATGACCAATAATCCCGGATTATGCGTTAGGGAACCACAAGATTATCACAAGATATTCAAAATAAGGAGCTCACAAAAATTGAGTTTAAACCCCTCTTTCATCTAAAAGGTGAAAACCTATAGTTGGGTAGATTCTTGTAAAATCTGTGAAAATCCGTGTTCACCCCGTTAAATAATTTAGAAATAGACATCATCGCATCCCCAAGCTTGCTTTTATTTAACGGACTTCACCCCGTGAAATACGAAAGTATATTTAACGGGGTTCATCTGTGGTTTATGCATATTTTGGGATAATAACCATAATGGGGGGTAAGGGATGAAATCCAAACTTCCAGAGATCGGGAAGATATCGCCGGAGGTATTTGAAGAGCTCATTTATCCTCGGTTGGGGGCGGAGAGCAAAAAGATCCTTATTGGCCCCCAGAATGGGGTGGATGTGGGGATAGTGGAGATTGGGGGGAGGGCGGTAGCCTTAACTACAGATCCTGTTTTCATCGTCCCTGAATATGGTTGGGAGAGGGCAGCCTGGTTTGCCGTGCACATATTGGCTTCTGATCTGGTGACCAGCGGTCTTCCCCCCAAATACCTCTCCATAGACCTAAACCTCCCTATGGAAATAACCGAGTCCCAATTAGAAAGGATTTGGGAGACAATCCACGAGGAATGCCGAAAATTGGGCATCAGCATCGTCTGTGGGCACACGGCGAGGTATGAGAACTGCCACTATCCTATGGTAGGCGGCGCCACTTTGCTGGCTGAAGGGCCAATGGATCGGTGGGTTTCCCCCAAGTTAGCCTTGGCTGGCGATAGGTTGATCGTCACCAAGGGACCGGCTATTGAGGCCTCAGGGATATTTGCCACCATTTTCCCTGATCTTCTGGCCGATAAGTTCGGGGAGGACTTTTCTCAGCGAGCCCAGAAGCTCTTCTACCAGATGTCCGTGGTAAAGGATGCTCTCACCGCGGTGCAGGTAGGGGTGAGGGCCAAGGGGGTGACCGCTATGCATGATGCCACGGAGTGTGGGGTCTGGGGGGGGATATATGAGCTGGCGCAGGCAGCGGGCCTGGGGGTGAGGGTAGAGAAGGAGCTCATCCCGGTTGATGAAAAGGTGGAGAAAATATGTGATCTCTTTGGGATCGATCCTTATAAGTCCATATCTGAAGGGACCCTAATCATTAGCTGTAAGAAGGAGAAGGCAACTGAGGTAGTGAATGCCCTGGCCTCTCAGGGGATAACCTCCCAGGTGGTGGGGGAGTTAACGCCACCTGAGGAGGGGATGATCCTCAGCTCGGAGGGTAGGGAGAAACCCCTCGTCCATCCCCGGGTTGATCCCTTCTGGCAGGCATTCTATCAGGCCCTAAGAGGGAAGCCCAAAGGGGGATCAAGTGTATAGCCGCAAGGTGATAGGGGTGAAATGGTGAAATGGGGTCACATCTTTACTTTTGACTTTTCGATGCTTTCAGCCATAATATAAGTATCAACCAACCTCTCATTGCAAAAAATCAAGATTAAAGATACGACCCCTTTTCACCCGACCCCTTTTCACACTCTTCCAAGGCCAATTTTGCCCCTTTGACTGTCAAACTTGGGTTAATAGAGTTAGTTTTGCTTTCTGCCACCTTAGAAGCTTAGCATACTTCTCCCTTCTCATCACTTGGAATGTCAGCGCTAGAACGGATCTTCCACTTAAGGATGTGATATTTTTAACATCTAACTATTTGTTTTT
>CAZVGK010000028.1:0-45135 GCA_964626665.1 uncultured Gemmatimonadota bacterium
GACTCTCACCAACAAGGTCAGCAGATAGCTGCGCTGCACGGGTTCTGCCACCTCGATTTTAAGGTCCTGCCCCGATCAGATCAGGAGATCTGACCGCTTGGGAAAATCCCTTTCTCCCCTTCAGCCCTCCCCCTTCAGTCTCTCTAGCTCCACCAACTCGGCCCCAGTGAGCCTGCCCTGCAGGAAATTCCCTCCCACCCCCAGGAATGCCTCCGGGTTGTCTGTAACCAGAAATCTATACCTTCCCCCTTCCCCGCGAGGGTTCAAAAGCCCCTCCCTTGAAAGGAGATCCCTTAACTCCTTAGATGTCTCCTTAGCCGAGTCGACCAGCTTCACCCCTTCACCCATAACTTCCCCAATTACTTCCTGCAGAAGTGGGTAGTGGGTGCACCCTAAGACCAATGTATCCACCCCATCCTCCTTGAGGGAACGGAGATACTCCTCAGCAATCAACTTAACTGCTTCCCCTTTAGTCCACCCCTCCTCGGCGAAGGCCACAAACAAGGGACAGGGCTTAGCCATTACCCTGAGCTGAGGGTCCAACCTTTTGATGGCTTGATTGTAGGAACCGCTTTTGATGGTGGCCCTGGTGCCGATAACCCCCACAATCCCGTTACGGGTTGTCCGCACCGCGGCCTTTGCCCCCGGTTCTATCACTCCCATTATGGGGAGGGCAAAATATTCCCTTAGCTCATTTAGGGCCACAGATGATGCGGTGTTACAGGCCACGACCACTGCTTTTATCCCCAGACCAGTAAGGAACCCCACATCCTGCAGGGCAAACTTCCTGACTATCTCCGGGGAACGGGAGCCATAAGGATACCTTCCCGTGTCCCCAAAATAGATGATGTCCTCACCCGGGAGCCTCTTCATCACCTCCGAGGCAACTGTAAGCCCTCCCACCCCAGAGTCAAATATGCCTATGGGGTCTTCTCTTCTCAAACTTAGTCTCCCCCTTTATACCTCTCCCTAAAATCCTTTACCCCTTTGTATAAGGCCTCGGCCACCTTCTTCTGGAACCAGGTCTGTTTCAAGAGCTTCTCATCCTCTGGGTTGGAGATAAAGGCCACCTCCACCAAGACGGCGGGCATAAATGCTCCATTGAGGACATAAAATCCCGCCTGATCTATCCCCCTCCCCCTAATCCCTAACTTAGACGATAGCCTTTTCACCATCACCTCGGCGAGTGCGCTCGACTCCTTGTGATACTCGTTCTGAATCATATCTAAGAGGATAAAGTCCAGATCGTTCAATTTCTGCCGGGATGGAAGGGGATTTTCGAACCTAACTGCCGAATTCTCGGCAGCCGCTATGGCCCGCGCGTCATCATTTTTAGCGTAGTCCAGGAAGAAAACCTCAAATCCCCTTACCTTCCTTTTACGGCTGGCATTGGCATGGATGCTCAGGAAGAGGTCCGCCTTATTCTCGTTGGCTATCTGCGTCCGCCGAGAGAGGGGGAGAAATTCATCCTTCTCCCTGGTGAGGATGACCTTTAATTTTAACCGGGTGCGCAATAGCTTCCTTAACCTGAGGGCGATCTTTAAGACGACATCCTTTTCCTTTGTTCCCCTGAGACCAATAGCCCCGGGGTCCTTCCCCCCGTGTCCGGGATCGATGACCACCACATTTAGAGGGTTCTCCTTCTGCGGGGGACCGGATGCGCCCCTCTGCCAAAGGGAGAGAATTATCCTGGGAGGAGTTGACCTTACATAGGAGCTATATTTGACCTGAGGCCGCTTCAGCTTAAAGGAGATGCGACAGAGACTATCCTCCGAGGAGACAGCTACCCCTTCTACTACCCCTTGGGGGAGGATGGATTGCAACCCCTCTTCCCAGGGCTTACCGCCTCGAATAAGAATGTAAATCTCATTTGCCCCTTCCCTCTTGACCTCATATTTTAATGGCTTGGTCAGGTGGAGGCTGACTAAGGTGCCGTTTTCCTTCGGTTTTATCTCTAAACCAGTTATGTTCACCGAGGGAGGAGGGGGGAGAAAGGCCGCACGCGCGGGGTCCCAGGCCAAATCCTTTTGGGTGAGGATGGAGAGGGCCGGGCCTATATACTTGGCCGGCAGCCAAATTTGGCCCCTCACCCACCTTACCGGATAGGGCATATTCAAGGATTGGTCATCAGCCACCACCACCCCGCTCAAAGGGGTGATGGTGAGTCGATGCTGCCCTAGTTTGAGCACCAACTTCTGCAGATAGGGCTCAAAGAACTCCTCTGCCCCGATGAGCCTGGCCAACTCCTGGGAGGAGACATACTGCACACCCCCCATCTCTTTTGTGGCCAGCTTTTCCTGGGCAACTGAACCAGAGGTGAACAGGAATAGGATTTGAGCAAGGAGGATAAACCACTTAATCATATTCCCCCCTTTAACCTCCTTTCCAGATCCCTCTTTGCCTCCCTCTCCGCTATATCCCTCCTTTTATCGTAAAGCCTCTTCCCCTGGCAGAGGCCCAACTCCACCTTGGCCACCTTTCCCTTAAAATATAGCTTCAAGGGGATGAGGGTAAGGCCCCTCTCGGCCGTCTTCCCCAAAAGCCTTTTTATCTCCCAACGGTGGAGAAGGAGCTTCCTCTTTCGATCAGGGTCATGGTTGAAACGGGAGGCATTTGGGTAGGGGCTAATATGCATATTGTGAAGAAAGACCTCTCCCCTCTCCACCCGAGCAAAGCTGTCCTTGAGATTGAGCCTCCCCTGACGCAAGGATTTAACCTCGGTCCCCTCTAACACCATCCCCGCCTCATAGGTCTCCAAGACCTGGTAATCCCGCCTGGCTTTTCTATTGATAATAACCATTGGCTATGGAATATAGGCAAAGCCAAAGGCTATGGCAAGAGGATTTTTTGCTTGATAATGTCAATTTTTGGTTTATATTGTCATTTTGACAGGAGAGCTGATGGAGATTAAGGTCACCCCCAAGTTAGTGGCCCAACATGGCTTGACCTCTGAGGAAATTAGGAGGGAGCAAATATCTAAAGACCATTTACGGAATTGTGGGAGGAAGATGTCCCGTTTTGGACTTGGACTATGAGAAGAGGGTACAAAACCTCTGTCTCTGGGGAATCTCCCAGGGCTGGGTAAAGTCGGCCCATGACATCTCCGAGGGTGGCTTAGCTATTAGCTTAGCCGAGGCCTGCCTCTCTCCCTCTGAAGGGGGGATAGGGGCCAGGATAGATAATCCAGGCGGCCCTGATGAGGTCTCCTCCCTTTTTGGCGAATCCCAATCGAGGATAATAGTTACGGTCACAGGAGATGGTTACCAGAGGCTAAAGGCAAGGGGGGACAAATTAGGGGTGAAGGTGAGGAGAATAGGCCAGGTGGGGGGCAAAAGCTTAAGGATAGCCAACCTTATTGACCTGGACCTGGCCAGGTTAGAGGACGAGTACAGGTGGACACTAATCAAAATAATGGAAGGGCAAACTTGAACCAGGTCCTCTTAGCCACCGAGGAGAGGGGATTGGCTCAGCAGATAGAGGGCTCCCTTAAGGGATATGAGATCGTCTGGGTGCAGGACCCGGCACAACTTCTCAAGGCCCTGAAGGAAAATGGGTTCTTCCTCCTCCTCTTTGACATCGCCCTTCCGGGTTTCTCCACGGGTAAACTTCTCCAGCGGGTGGTCAGCAGGTATATGGGGACAAGCGTCATCCTCTTGGTCAACCAAGAGGAGAAGGTGCGGGCCTTAGAGCTCTTCGAGTTAGGGATAGAGGATTGGGCCGAGAAGCCCATCGACCCGGAAAGGCTGCAGATCAAGGTAAACAGCCTCCTGCGCAAGAGGGAAGCCATCAAAGCCTGTGGCCTAGTGGGGAGATCAGAGGAGATAAAGCAGATTGCTGAGACGGTACTGCAGATCGCCCCCACCAATGTCACCGTTCTCATCCAAGGGGAGAGTGGAACTGGAAAAGAGCTCATCGCCAAAGCCATTCACCAGAACAGTCCGCGCCAGGGAAGATCATTTGTCACCCTCAACTGCGGTGCCCTGGCCGAAGGGGTCCTGGAAAGCGAGCTCTTTGGCCATGAAAGGGGGGCGTTTACTGGAGCTTTAGCGCGCCGGTTAGGGCTCTTCGAACTGGCCAATGGGGGAACAATCTTCTTAGATGAAGTGGGTGAGCTTTCCCCCTCCACTCAGGTTAAGCTCCTGCGGGTCTTGGAGGAAAGGGAGTTAATGCGGGTGGGAGGGAACGAGACAATCAAGGTTGATGTGCGGGTGGCCGCTGCCACCAATCGGGACCTTAAGGAGGAAATGGAAAAGGGGGAGTTTAGGAAGGACCTCTATTATCGGCTCTGTGTGGTGAAGATCGATGTCCCCCCTTTGCGGAAGAGGAGGAGGGATATACCCCTGCTCATCTATGAGTTCATCGAGAGGTTCACCCGGGAGAACCATCGGGGATTTGCCGGCCTTACCGAAAGGGCAATAAAGAAGCTGGTTGACTACTACTGGCCGGGGAATGTAAGGGAATTAAAGAACCTGGTGGAGCAGATGGTCGTCCTCTCCGCCGAGAAGAAGATCGACGCTCCAGACATAGAAAACTACATCCAGGGACAGGCACCGCAAAGGCAGGAATTTCCCATTAGGGTGGGGAAATCCCTAAGCTCCACTGAACACGAGCTTATCTATCGGGCCATTTTAAGCCTGAAGCAGGACATCTCCGAATTAAAGGAGATCCTTAGGCAGGGCCCACCCATTCGCCCGGCTATGGCGGTGCCCCTGGAAAGGGAGGAGGAGAACCCCCTGGAGGTAGGCAAGCTCTCCGAGGTGGAAAGGGAGCTTATCCAAAAAGCCCTCTCCCAGGTGGGGGGAAACAGGAGAAAGGCCGCCCAAATATTAGGGATCGGAGAGCGAACCCTCTACCGCAAGCTGCAAAGGTATGGGCTAAAGTAGCCCCCCTTTAACCAATCCAGACCAAACGTTTCCCTGCGTGTAGATTTTCCTTCAAGACCGCCGGAGTTAGCCATCCCAGGAGGATAAGAGCAAAACATAGGAATTACCACTTTTTCTCTCTGATTAACAGGAAGTTGCAGAGAGGAACTCAAAGTCGCTGAATCCGAACCCCTGGTTATCGCAGGCTTCAGTCTGCGTCCCTTCGCAAATGTGAGTTTGCTCCTGCCATTTGCAGTATATAGTTCCCTCTCCCCCTGAGGGAGAGGGTCAAAGTGAGGGGGGAATCGATAAAATATTCACCCTCTCCTTAGTCCTCCCCCATCAAGGGGGAGGAAATGTTTGGGATGCCCTGCTCTTTGGGCAAGAAGGTTCCCTGTAAAGACTGATCTTTAGTCTTCTTTGAGGGGAGCTTCCTGAGAGCAGGAACCCTGCCAGTATGTAAATCCTGTTATCCCGTCAAAAATCCCTGCCGCGGGAACCTTACTGGGCACCTCGCCCAACAGCTTTCTACCTTCCCTCTACTACTTGTCCTTCCCTTTTAGATAACGGTCAAACCAACGGAGGATATGTTTTAGCCTCTCGATCCGCCGGTCCGTGCGCCCCCCGCGGGAGAGGCCATGCGGCTCCTCCGGGAAAATGACCATCTCGGTATCCACTCCCAACCTCTTCAGGGCCACAAAGATTTGCTCATCCTGCTCAATGGGACAGCGCATATCCTGCTCGCTGTGGATGATTAGGGTGGGGGTTTTCGCCTGGCCAATGTATTTCATCGGGGATTGCCGCCAGTAGTTCTCCAAATTCTCCCAGGGGGGCTGATCCCCAAACTCCTCCTGGAAGGACCAGTTGTAGTCGCTGGAGCCGTACATGCTGATCAGGTTACTGACGCTGCGCTGCGTGACCGCGGCTTGGAAGCGATCGGTATGCCCGATGATCCAGTTGGTCATATATCCGCCATAGCTGCCCCCGGTGACGCCCATCCTTTCGGGGTCGACATATGGTTTCTGCTGAACGAAATCAACCCAGGCCATCAGGTCGTCATAATCGACTGTGCCCCAGTTGTTCCAAATGGCCTTGGAGTGTTCCTCGCCGTACCCCTGCCCCCCGCGCGGGTTGCAGAAATAGACCACATAGCCATTGGCGGCCAACCAGTAAAACTCATGCATAAAGAAGTTGCCATACTGCACCCTAGGGCCGCCGTGGATCTCCAGGATCGAGGGATATTTCCTCGCGGGGTCAAAATCGGGCGGCTTCAGGATCCACCCCTGCAGGTCGTTATTAGCAGCTCCTTTAAACCAGACTTCTTCTACCTCCCCTAAATCCCGCGCGCGCAGCAGATTTTCGTTTACCTTGGTCAACCTACGGGCGCGCAGGTTGGTTAACTCCTTCACCCAAACCTGGCCTAAATCGGCCATATCGGCGTGGAGATAACCCAACTTAAACTGCTCCCGGTCAAAGCTAAACGACCCCACAACCCCCTTCTCACCAATAACCGTCTGCAGGCTCTGCTCATCCCCATCCAATGCCACAGATTGGAGAATGGTATTCCCATGGCGGGTCACCTGAAAGTAGATCCTGCTTCCATCTTTCGCCCAGATAGGTGGCATCATCGGTGGACTGCCTGGAAGGTCGTTGATCGTCCAACTCGATATGTGGAAGTCGAACTTCTCCGTCAAATTCCGCGCCCCGCCTTTGCCCTGGAGGGGGAGAACCCAAAGGCAGAGGTTTCTCCAGCTCTTCCCTCGCCCTTCGCGGCCAAGCCAGGCGAGCCATTTCCCGTCTGGAGAGAAGGTAGGACCTCCCTTCACCCCCAAAGGAGCCTCGACCTTACGCAGCTTGCCCCCCTCTGCCGGGATGAGGAAGAGATCTACCACATCCGGATCGAGGTCGGGATCATCGCTGTGGTTGGAACAGAAGACAATCTGTCTTCCGTCCGGGGACCATTGTGGATCCCATTCGTCATAGATGGGACTGTCGGTCAACTGCTTGGCCCGACCAGTGCCTACATCGATAGTCCAGATATGCCAACGTTCCTGGGGCAAGAACCCACTCCCATCCCGTTTGTAGAAACAGCGGGTGATCTGCCTGGCCACCACGCCCAGCTCCTTCTTTTTCTTGTCCTTCTCCCGCTTGATGGCCTCCTTATCCTTCTTGCGAAACTGACAGACGAGCCGCCGACCATCAGGCGACCATTCAAACCCCCCGAATTCTCCTTTCAGGTTAGTGAGCTGCCGGGCCTCCCCCCCGGCAAAGGGAAGAATGTAGATTTGCGGCTGTTTCTCATCACCTCGATTGGAGACGAAGGCGATCTTACTCCCATCAGGCGACCACTTGAGCTGGTTCTCCGCATAATTCCCATGGGTAAACCGCCGAGCCCGTCCTCCGTCGGTGGGGACAATCCAGATGTTGGAGTATTTCTTCTCCTTCTTCTTGTCCACCCTCTGCAGGGAATAGCCGATGTGGCGGCCATCCGGCGAGATCTGGCAGTCGGTGATCAGTTGAAACCTATACAAATCCTCCTCGGTGATGTAACCCTTCTTCCGTGCTGGCATGGCTTCTCCTTTCATTCGCTGTGCTTCACGCTATTTTAAGGTTACAATAGGGAGAGGGCAGAATCCCTGTTTTGCCCCGCTCAGCCATTGGTAATATGATGCTACTTGCAGATTTTTGTGAATAATTGGAATTATCTAAAAATCTACAGCGCGCTCTACGGGCAAGCTATATGGGAGGCAACTTAACGCAGATAAACAAGATTCCTAAACACTTTCCTCCCCCTTGATGGGGGAGGACTAAGGAGAGGGTGAAGATTTTGCCGGCTTCCCCTCACTCTGGCCCTCTCCCTCCAAGGGAGAGGGAACTACATAAGGGGTGTCCGAATTTGTCATTCCCACCCACTACTAACGGGAATCCATTGCTGATCTGCAATGAGCCGTCAGATGCCCTCATCTGACGGCAAGGGTGGCAGAATCAGGGTTCTGCCACCTCGGTAAAGATTGCCGGAATGACAAGAAATACGGGTATTTCCAGACAGCCACTACATAACATAACGGTAGTTGTGCCCTCGTAGGTGGTGATCCCTGGAGGGGGCAAAAGCCCCCTCCAGCCCCCCTTTATTAAACAGCCTAAATTCTACTTCTGCAACTCTTTGATAATCAGAGAAGAGAAAATGGAAATTCCAATGCTTTGAACTTAGCTTGCTAAACTCGAAAGGTTCTTCTCAGAGATTTTCACTCCTTCCCGCTGTCCATCGGGGCCCGAATTGTTCTGCTTCCACCCCTTTAATCCCGCACTTATGGGTGCATAGACGCTGAACTGCAAATATTTGCCTCCTTCGCAGAATTTCTTAGAAATTCCGAAAGGTGAATAGTATAGCAATCGAAGATTTCGATATCTATTTTCTGAGGGCTGACCCCAATTATTCATTATAGTTTGCATATTGCTATTATCTCATTGGCCATTGCGAGGGGCATAGCGACGGAGCAATCTCGTAGTCTAATACTCGGTGTTTTGAGATTGCTTCGCTCCGCTCGCCTCGTTAGATAATTTCTACCAATCTCGGAGTTCAGCGAAACGTCATTTGATATCTAACGGGGCTCGCAATGACATGTAATCTACTTAGTGGCCTGAATAATAAATATCCTGAAAGAACTGATCTATCCCTTTCAAAAAACTTCAACTCAAGATCATCAAAAATGATTCTACCACATCCCTCCCAAAATAACAAGCCACTTATCTTCCTTGTTCCAGAAGATAGTTTCCCCCTTTAAGACCGAGAACAAGCAAAAAAACCGCCTGGGCCCTTTTTTAGACCATCATCTCGGCGGCTAATAATCTCATCTTTGCTTACCTGGCATATAGGGGCAGGCATATTCAGCTAATCACCTTTTCTCCAATGATTATCCTCCCCCGCAATCTTCCCCTCAGGGGGTAGGAGTGGGCAAGGACGATTAGGGAGTTGCCCCCCTTGCCCTTTAGCGAAAGCCTTGTTTTGCCATCCGGCTCCTGCTCCTCCTGGTCAATGAGGTGGGAAATCGGTTCCCCCCTAAGCTCGGAGATAGAATACCCTGTGCGCCCTAAGAGCGCTTGATTGGCCAGGGTAATCTCTCCCCTTTCGTTGAGGGCCAAAACGGGGTTCTCCAGGGAGTTGAATATCTCCTCAGAGATCTCTTCCCGACTTTCTACAATGACCTGGTTGACCACCGAAATGGCTCCAATTAACTCCCCCCCCTTCTCTAAGGGCTTGGTCTGGAAGACAACTTTCCTGGCTTGGCCATCAGAGGTAAAGACGGAGAAATCTGCACTTCTTACCTCATCCCCGGAGGAGAGGTCCCTCAGGTGCGATTGAGCCATCTCCCGCTCCTGAGAAATAACTACCTTCTGCAGGCTCTCCCCTAAGAGCTGATCCGAGCGATAACCTAACACCCCCTTGGCGGCTTTGTTCAATGAGGTAAACCTGCCCTCCCTATCAAAGGTGACGATCCCTTCTTCGGTTGTCTCTGCTATATGCCTAAACCTCTCTTCCGACTCCTTCCTCCGGGTGATGTCCCTGGCTATACATTGGATGCCCATCAATTCCACATCCACAACGATTGGAGTGCTATGAATGGCCAGGGTAACCCTCTTCCCCTCTTTATCCAGGACCTTTACCTCGATCTCCTCGGAATTCCCCTGGGACCAGATTCGCTGAAATGACCTCTCGAAATTCTCCCTTCCCTCTGGGACGACAAAATCCGAGAACCTTTCCCCCACCAACTCCTCCCTCTTTCGGCCGGTTACCTCTTCCATCTTTCCGTTGACAAAGGTGAAAATGCCGTTGGCCGCCAAGGTGAAGATGGCATCGTTGGCATGTTCTATTAGCCCCCTATACTTCCTCTCCGACTCCTTTAACTTCCTCTGCAGGTTATCCTCTTTACGTCCCAACTCCCTCCTCTCCTCTATCCTCTCCACAGCCCTCTTCAGGTCCGTGGAGAGGCGAGGCTGGGGCACATAGTCGTAGATCCCATCCCGGTAAGCCTGGATCAACTCCTCAGCGCTAAGCTCACCTCCTAAGAGAATGATCGATATCCTGCTGTTCCTCTCCTTTACCCTCTTCCAGAGCTCCTTCTCCCCCACCTCACAGTCAATCAGGACCAGCCCAATCCCCTCCTCCTCAACCATTCTCAAGGCCTTCTGAGGGTCCTCTACCCAGGTTACCTCCCGGCCAACAAGTATCTCCTGGCACTCCCTTAGGGTGGCTGGGTTTGCTGAGACAGCCAATAGCCTGTTTTGACTCTCCATCTCCATCCTCAGACCACCTTGAATAGAAGAAATTGCATGTACTACCCTTCCGCGATGCCTTTCGCCTTCTTCATCAACTTAGATTTCCGGCGCGCGGCCAAATTCCTGTGAATTGCCCTCTTCTGAGCGGCCTTATCCAAAATAGCGGCCGCCTCTTTGACCGCTTTCAGGGCCGCTTCCTTGTCCGGAGCAGAGAGAACCTTCTTGGTCGCCGTCTTAATACGGGTCTTGAAGATCCTGTTTTGCAACCTCTCCACCTTGCTCTTCCTTAACCTCTTCTCCGTTGATTTGTGTATGGCCAATTTCCCTCCTTGAATCTCAGTTTATGCCTACCTCACCTTTAATTGCCACCATTACAGAAAAGCTTGAAGACAATAAGGAAGTGGGCGAAAAATTATGCCGGAGGTCGGAATCGAACCGACATGTCCAGAAAGGACGGGGGATTTTGAGTCCCCTGCGTCTACCAATTTCACCACTCCGGCAATGTCGTTTAAATATAGGTTTTTCACTGGTTGAGTCAAGGGGATTTTACTAAGGGTTTTTTAACCCAAAACATGCATAAGCCGCAGCCAAAAAGTCATCGTGGCTCGTTACCCGTAGCTTGTCCCCTCAAACCCCACACCTCTACCTGGCTTTAGCCCGCAAATAAGGGCCTCAAGGCCTTATTGAAGCCTTCTAATCCTCCTTGTATTTCTTGAAGGTATCCAGATGCTCCTCCTCCTCTCGCAATATCTGACGGAACATATGGGCGGTTACCTCATCACCCTCCTGCTGGGCAGTATTGATGATCTTCCGATAGAGGGCTATCGCCTCCTCCTCTGCCTGAATATCGTTATCCAGCATCTCGGTCAACGATTCACCCACCTTGATGGGTGCTGGCTGGGTTGTCGGGATGACTCCGTAAAAATCGAGCCGCTCGGCGATATCCTCTGCATGCTTCATCTCGGTTATGGCGATCGATTTGAAGTCATCTCCCACAACCTTGCCTTTAAATCCCTTGGCCGTTACATGCTGCCACATATACTGAATGGCAACCTGAATCTCCCTGGCCACTGCCTTTTGCAGGAAATCGGTTAATTCTCTGCTCACTGCCATAGCAATCCTCCCTTCTCTTCAGGTTTTCCCACCAAAAGTCTATCTTTAAACCCCCTTGTTCCTCTGGGGGGCTCCATGACCCATCCACAACTTAGCCGATTATAACAAATCAAACTCCAGATGTCAAACCCAAAATATACCGGCAAGGTCTCATCCCCACCCATCGCGGCCCCACCTGGGGAAACCTACCCGAAGAGGTTACCCAAGAACATCATCGAATTTCTTAGAAATTCCGAAATATAGAAATAGATCTCACTGGGGAAGTTGCTTACCCGCTGCTCAGGCTCTCAATGGTTGCCCTCAGCAGATCAGCAGACCTCCGGAGGGCATTACCTTCTTGCGCAGAGAGGGAGGTGTCTATAATCCGCTCTACCCCTTCGCTGCCTATCACAGAGGGAATCCCCAGGCAAAGGTCGTTAATTCCATACTCTCCATTCAAAAGGGCGGAAACAGTTAGAATGCTCTGCTCATTCCTGAGTATGGCGCCTAAAATCCTCAACATAGCCAGACTGACCCCATAGTTGGTGAACCCCTTGGCCTCGATGACGTGATAGGCAGAATTCCTTACTTTTTCCTCCACCTCGCTTTGCAAGCTTGGCCCACATTTCTCCTGGCACCCCTTGCAGAAAGATTCCAGCGGGATTCCAGAGATATTAGCCAGGCTCCAGAGCAGAACCTCACTGTCACCGTGTTCACCAATCACATAGGCGTGAACATTTCTGGCGTCAACCCGGCACATCTGGCTTAACCAATAGCGAAATCTGGCTGAATCTAAAACCGTTCCGGATCCCAAAACCTGCCCTAATTTCAGCCCAGACCTTCTCAGCACCAGATAGGTCATCACATCCACTGGATTGGTGGCCACAAGGAGGATCGTTTTCTTCACATAGGAAGCTATCTGATTCACAATTGATTGGCATATCTCTGCATTTCTTTGGACAAGCTCCAATCGGCTCTCACCAGGCTTTTGGCGGGAACCCGCAGCGACCACGATGACCTTCGCCCCCTGACAGTCAGGATAATCCCCGGCGTGGATCTTCACTGGCGGAGTGAAGAAGAGGCCATGGCTCATATCCAGGGCATTCCCCCTGGCCCTCTTCCTCTCCAGATCGATCAACACGATCTCGGTGGCCAGACCAGATAGCTGCAGAGTGTAGGCCAAGGTAGCCCCCACATCACCTACCCCTATGATAGCGACTTTGGACATAATCTACTCCCTGATGACGCCCTTTTAATCCGTCACCATCTATTGAAGGGTTGCTAAAACCTGTTCGGCATGGCCCGTTGGTTTTACCTTCTGAAAAACCTGTATAACCAGACCATCCTTACCGATGAGGAAGGTCGTCCATAGGATCCCCCAATACTACCGTCCATACATCCTCTTTTCGCCCCAGACACCATAGGTTGGTATAGCCACTGGTGTTATCTTTGGGATAAAAGTAAAGGACAACCTCAGACTTCCCCCGATAATCGGAGAGGGAAACTTCTTCGCCGGCGCCCGACATCAGCGTAAAGTCCGGTGCCCTATCTCCTGGCTTTAACAGAACACCCTCCGTTTCAGCTTTAGCTGGGGTGTATTGGGCTTCAGCCCAACCCCATTCGGAGCTAAAGGCCCTGAACCCGCACTAAAGTGCGGTAGAACCTTTCCGGCGGGAAGTAGGGGCATCAGTTCTGGTGCCCCTACTTCCCGTGGCCTCGAGCGACCGCTCCCACCCGATCTGTTCATAAATTCGGAGTAATACCTAAGCACCGTTAAGAGCTTTTAATCGTATGGACTCCGATTTATCGGAGTCCGAGGGAGCGGACAGACCTCCCGACCCCCTGCGGCAGTCGGGACAAGTTCCGGTCTGTCCCTACACAAGAATACAGAATCCCGCTGATCCCAAGAGATTACCTCAACCCGCTATCAGTTTATGAATAATTCAGGCCTAAGGTTTCTTAGTGGGTTGTTGTTCACTTAATACCTCCTCCAGCCCCTGGATATCGTCCACCGGTCTGCGACAGGCATACCCCTGACATACATAGGCGGTGAGCTTATCCTCAAGGGGGATCTGATCCTTTAGGAAGGGGATAGCCTTCAAGGCCTCTTTGAGCCTCTCCTCCGACCGAGGACGGAATACAACTACCTTGTTGGGAATGAACCGCTCATAGATGGCCTTGAGCATAGGCTCCAGACTCCCTTCATCCGCACCCTCTGCGAGGCTAATTTCCCAAAATGTTCCCAGGGCGAAACCAAGGGCAATAAGCATCTGAGAATGGAGATGGGGCAGGGAGGAAACCTCGGCTGCGAACGAGCCTAAGAGCTCCTCTGCCCTTTCCTCATATTCTCGATTGGAGGTGAGCTTAGAGAGACGGACCAGATCCAGGGCAGCGATGGAGTTGCCAGAGGGGATCGCCCCATCATAGCCCTCCTTACGGCGAAACAGGGGCGCTTCTCCACCGTGGGGGGTGAAGAAAAAGCCCCCTCCTCCTTCATCCCAGAACAGGTCCAGCATCTCCTGGGCCAGGCTATCAGCCTGCCTCAGATACTCGATCTGGAAGGTGGCCTGATAAAGGTCGATGAGCCCGTGGATGAGAAAGGCATAGTCATCGATCATCCCCGGAACTGCTGCCTCTCCATCACGATAACGATGGAGAAGCCCGCCTTTGGCATCCCACATATTCTTGAGGATGAACCGGGCCGCCTTTGCAGCGGCATCCCTATAGAATTGCTCTCCAAGGACCAGGTAACCGTAGGCCAAGCTGGAGATAATCAGCCCGTTCCAATCGGTGAGCACCTTATCGTCAAGGCCCGGCCTGGGCCGCAGGGAACGCACCTGGAGGAGCCTACCCTTTGATTCATCGATAAGCGCCTGGACGGAGGCGGCGGTGAGCTTAAAATGCGCGGCGGTATCCTCGATGCTGTGGGCAATATGGAGGATATTTTTGCCCTGGAACTCCCCTTGAGGGTCGGGGAGCATATTCCCCTCCTCCTTAATCCCGAATCGGTAACAGAAGACCTCCCCCCTCTCCTTCCCCAAGCTATCCAATATCTCCCCCTTCTCCCAGAGGTAGAATGCCCCTTCCCTCTTCTCCCCTAAGCCCTGGGCATCTATTGGGGAATCGGCATCCTCAGCGGAGTAGAATCCCCCTTGGGGATCCCTCATATCACGCAGGAGGTAGGAAAAGATCTCCCTGGCCATTTGGGCATATCCCCCCTGATGGGTGACCTGATAGAGCTGAAGATATGCCTTGGCAAGGAGGGCTTGATCGTAAAGCATCTTCTCAAAGTGGGGTATGTGCCATTGGGCATCGGTGGAGTAACGGTGGAACCCCCCTCCGATATGGTCGTACATGCCCCCTCCGGCCATCTCCGTGAGGGTCCTCTCGGCCATCTCCAACCCCTTCCCTTCCCCGGTCCGCCTCCAGTAGCTCAGGAGGAAGGAGAGGTTGTGGGGGGAAGGAAACTTGGGGGGGCGGCCAAACCCCCCGTAACGCTCATCGAAACTGTGGGAGAAAACCCTATAGGCGGTATGGAGGACCTCCTCATCCAGTCCTCCTTCACCCGAGGAGGGAAGAGCTTGGTTCAGAAGAGCATCCACAATCCCCTCCGCAGAGTTGAGTAGCTCCTCCCTCTGGGAACGCCAGAGCTCAATTATCCGCGGGATCAGCTCCTTCATCCCCGTCCTGCCGAACCTGTTCTCCTTAGGGATATAAGTAGTGGCAAAGAACGGCTTCCCCTCTGGGGTCATCACGACGGTCAACGGCCAACCACCACTACCGGTCATCGCCTGACAGGCCTTCATATAGACTCCGTCGATATCCGGCCTCTCCTCCCTATCCACCTTGATGGAGATGAAGCCTTCGTTGAGCAACCGGGCCACCTCCGGATCATTGAAGGACTCCCGAGCCATCACATGACACCAGTGACAGGTGGAATACCCTATGGAGAGGAAGATGGGCTTATCCTCCCTCTTTGCCCGCTGAAAAGCCTCTTCCCCCCAGGGATACCAGTTCACCGGATTGTGGGCATGCTGGAGAAGATAGGGGCTTTTTTCGTTGATCAACCTATTCGTGGTTCTTATATTAGTCTCCATTGTGAGCCTGATTAGCAGTTTACGCCCGTCCCAAGACGGGCACCCTCCCCAAATAGCCAATCTTCCCCTCCCTGTATTCCAGCAGGAGAGGATAGACCTCTACCCCCCGTTCCATCGCCTCATAGAAAAGGGAATAAAACGCAGGGTCAGTGCCTCCGTTAGGGGCAAACTGCTTGACCTCAGGCCGGAAGATAAGGATGAGCGGGGCGGCAAGGTCCCCATTCCTCTTCAGGGAAATCAGCTCCTTCAGGTGCCTGTTCCCCCGCTTTGTGGGAGCATCTGGGAATAAGGCCAACTCACCGGCGGCAAGGGTGCACCCCTTTACCTCCACCCAGACCTCCCGGCCCTCCCCATTTATCAGCAAAAAATCGAGCCTGCTATGGCTGTAGGTGATCTCCGATCTAACCCCAACCACCCGGCCAAATGGCGTTAAATCCTCATCCCTGATTATTGCCTCAGCAATCGTTCGGTGATAGCCGGAGTGCACCAAGATCCAATCCCCTCCGTGGCGGGCCGCAGCAAGGTTCCATTCGGTGGCCCGGTGATTGCCTCTGGCCCTCTTCAGAAGGACCCTATTGCCCGCATAGAGGAGCTCTCTAAGCCTTCCTGGATCGTGGATGTGCACCCTTACCCCACCCGATTTTCGGGGATCGGTAATATCCACCACCCCTAAAAACCTGTTGGGCCTTGCCCTAAATATCCCCCTGGCATCCCAGGGGAGGTTCAAAAGAGGCCTTGTCAACCCGCCCCTTAGCATAAATGACCATCTTCTCCTATCCGTTTAACCAGCCCTTAATTATTCTGCCAAATAATAGCCTATTCCCAGTGACCTATCCCTCCAATACTCCCACCAGCGGAAACCTCTCCAGGAGCTCCACGCCGTGTGGGGCATTGCCGAGGGCGGAGGTCAGGTCCTCCCCAGCCCGGTGGAGGGCTTGATGTTTACCTCCTTTCCAGAGAAAGCTATTGGTCACATCGTAGACTTTTCCTCGGCAGGCTACGTATGCTGGTCGGTCCGCTTGGCCGTCGTATCTGGACAGCTCTTCCCTGGTAAATTCCCTCATCTTCCCTCCACGGGGGCAAGGGGGTGACCGAAATGGGAGTTACCCCCTCTCGCTCCCAATTTGGCTACCTCAGGAACTTGGAGACAAAGGGAGAGGTCTCCCCTTGACGCAAGAAGTGCCCGGAGGGGCCTTCCCCTAAGAACTCGGAGAACCAGGACTCGTGCTCTATCTCCTCGTTGAGGATGGCCTGAGCCAGGTCGTAGGTGCGGTGGTCCTTACCTGCAGTCAAATTGCAGATGTGGGTATACCCCCGCACTGCACATCTCTCCGCCTCCACTAACACTTTCAATATAGCCTTGACGTCTGTTGGATCTTTGGGCAGACTGGCCGGCGGGCAGGAAGAAGTATCATGGAACTCCTTCATCCCCGCGGGCAACTTTCCTCCCAGTTCGTAGATGCGGGGGATGAGAGCCTCAAAGTGGTTGCGATCCTCGATGCGTGCTGTCTCCGCTATTTCCTTGATCGTCTCTCCCTCCAGCCCAATCAGGTTAAACCGGAGAATGGTGTAATAGTAGTAGGTCGTCAATTCGGCAGCGGCATTCTTGACCAGCAGTTCCACAAGTTGGTCCACATTAACACCTGACTTCTCCACCATCTCCTGGGTTACCTTAGCCATGGTATCACCTCCTTTCTTTGTATGTATGTTTCAAATTGAAGTTAACGCACCTATTGTCCTTTCTGACCGCACATAGGCATCACCTCCCCAATGCTAATACCGAAACACTATATGTCTTTGAGTCAACAAATTTTTCAGAGATCACTATTTCAACATCCAGAGGCTGAGCGCCATCACGAGCATACCTGCAATTACACCAACAATCGGCGTGTGTTCGCTGCCGAAGGACTTAGCCGCTGGGACAATCTCGTCAAGTGAGATGGAAACCATAATCCCGGCAACGGCGGCAAGCACCCAACCTAACACGGTAAACGTCAAGAACGGTAGTAGCACCAGCGCAGCCAATCCAGCCCCTACGGGTTCGCTCACCCCGGATAGAAATGACCAGAGGAAGGCCTTACCGCGGCTACCCGTGGCTGCATAAACAGGGGCAGATACTGCCAAGCCCTCGGGAATGTTATGGATAGCAATGGCCACCGCGATGGCAATCCCCAGGTGCAGGTCTTCCAGAGCACCGGCAAAGGTTGCCATACCCTCAGGGAAATTATGAATCCCTATACCAAAGGCGATCAACAACCCAGTCCGCATCAATCCACCTGTGGATTTGCCCTCAGGGTAGTCGTGCTGCCCAATGTATTCGTGAGGGACAAGAAAATCTACCAGAAAGATGCCCGTCATTCCGATGAAGAATCCCATCTGTGCAGGCAGAAATCCGATTAACTCGATGCCTCCCTGCAGTAGTTCCACAAAGGAGACCAGGATCATCACCCCGGCTGAGAAACCCAAGGTGAATCCCATGAATCGCGGTCCCGGCTTGCGTATTGCCAGGCCAAGCAAGCTTCCGATAGTAGTCGCCAGTCCGGCTCCAGCAGTGAGCAGCAGCGCAATGCCAACGTTGCTTTCCATATTCCCTGCCTTTCTTTATTCTCGACCTGTCGCATCCACCTGATGGGTCTTTAATCTATTGGTACCTTTACAGCGTCTTCCATGGGGTCTTTGAAGGGAACCTCGATCTTCAGGAGCCCATTGTCGTATTTCGCCTCCGCCGCCTCTGGTTTCACGGGACAAGAGAAGGAGACGAGGTTCTCCACCTTGTAGAAGCCATAAGGGAAGGCCCGTGACTTCCTGCGGGAGATCCTGATCCCAAAGAGCACAGTGGCCGAGGAGACGATGTCGGAGAGGGAGTGAATGGCATCGGCAACCAGGGCGATACTCCCGGAGAGGAAGGCCAGGCTATACTTTATGAGCACCAAACAGCCATTGGTGATAATGGAATAGACTGCTACCCTTTCACTGACATCCACCCCTTCCCCTCCGCGCAGCTTTCAACTGCTATAGCCGGGAACGGTCTTCAGCTCGCTAAAGAAAATTTCCTTATCCTCCTTCCCCTTGATCTGCTCTCCGGCCCTCTTCGCCAGTTGAATATACCGCTGAGCATCGGCCTTCTCCCCGGCTATGGCCTTTGCCCTGGCCATTGCCTCATAGGCAAAAGCGATATCAAAGTCCCCGATATGCTGAGCCTGGCAGACCTCTAAACACCTCTGAGCATGGTAGAGGGCCGGTTCCGGTTGGTGTAAAACCGCATAAACCCGGGAGATCTGCCACTCCCCCCTCTCCATCTCCAATTCCGTGCCCACCTCCCCCCAGTGAAACCTGGAAGCATAGGCGGCATAGAGCATTCTCTCGTCCTCCTCCTTGGTCCTCCCCTTCTTATCCAAGAGATCCCAGACAAGATTAAACAGGTCAACCGCGAACCTCTTATGGCACTCCTCCTCGGTATACCTCTTCTGCTCACTCATTCTATACCCTCCCAGCTGATTTGGTTCGTTCTGCTCCGAAAACTTCCCCAACAAGGGTGGGTCGGCTGTCCCCGTGTCCGCAAAGGCCTCACCATTGACTCTTACCCACTCGAATCCATCAATTGCTCATCATTCCTCAAGCATTACTGTATCCACCGGCTTGGGGCCCTTGACGGAGAGAAACGCTGCCGGCTCATCCCCGATGTTCTCAAATGTGTGGGGGATGTCCATCTTCCCCTGGATGACATCCCCGGATACGGCCACCAGCGCCTTATTACCCACCTTGAACTTGATCCTGCCCTTGAGGATGAAGAAGAGTTCATCTGTTGTCGGATGCTTGTGCAGGGGCACCCTTTTGCCCACAGGCAGATTGTAGATATATGGCTGAATCCCCGAGTAATCGCCGAAGAAGGGGTTGACATCCACTTCATCACCGTAGGAGAGCTTCTGTCCATGGTGCATATGGATTAGCTCCTGCTCAGCGGTGATCTCCACAAATTTCTCCCGCGGCGCCCCACAGTTGGGGCATTTCTCGGGAGGTTGGTCGCCGGTGTGCACATAACCACAGACGGTGCAACGCCACTTTTTCATTCTATCTCCTTATTGGTTTTAGAGGGTGCCTCACGGAGCGTTTCAAAACCTCGTGAGACACCACTCCTCTTTGCCATTCTTGAAGCCATCCTGACGCCTCTCTATACCAAGAGATGCCCCGGATTCAGAAACCAGCTACCGACTAAATCCTCCCTGCATTCTCTATGCTCGGTTCTATGCCCGCCTCACCCGGCTTCCAACCTGCCGGTGTAACTTTGCCGGTCTTCCTGACAAAGTTGAAAGCCTGAAGCTGCCTGAAGGTCTCCTCCAGGTTCCTGCCGCCGGTGGCATTTAACACCTCGTAACCCCGGAGGATGCCATCGGGATCAACGATGAACCTTCCTCTGGTCTCGATGCCCTGATCTTCGTCCACAACTCCATACTTTCGGCCAATTTCAAAGTTCGGATCGGCTATCATAGGCATTGGTGGGAATTTCTTTCCGATCTCCTGCAAAGCAGAAGTTATGGCCGGGCTGGTCTCTGCCCAGACTTTGTGGGAATGAACGGAATCCGCACTTATAGCAATGCCCATCCCACCAAACTGCTTCAAATTCTCATAGTTCTTTATTATCCCAGCAACTTCCGTCGCACAGACATAAGTGAAGTCACCCGGATAGAAACAGACCAATACCCACTTGCCCATGTAGTCAGACAATTTCACTTTGGTCACCTTACCCTCAAAGTAAGCAGTCCCCTCAAAATCTGGTGCTGGCTTATCTACCACTACCATCTTTATCACCTCCTTTTCATCATATCCTCTATATCCTCCAGGAGAGCCTGGAAGTCTTCCTCGTGTTCCACCTCATCCTGAAGGATCTGGAGCACCATGTTGTAGGTGAGGGGGTCCTTATCCTTCGTCTTCTCCAGCAACCCCGAATATACCTCTATAGCACACCCCTCCCCCTCCACACCTTGCTCCAGCACCGCCTTCACATAAGGATCCTCAGGGTTCAGGTAGGCACAGTTGGCGGTCTTTTCCCAACTTCGCGGATCGGTGAGCGGGGTTCCCCCTAACTGGACCACCCGGTTGGCGATCATATCAGCGTGACGCAGTTCATCGGCAGCGTGCTCGATGAGCTCTGTGATGGCTGCCTCCTTCATTGGGCCCTTCACCACCTTGGCACCAACCCAATACTGGTAATAGGCAAGCCACTCATCCGCTAAGGCCTTGTTTAGTAGCTCCACCAGCTTGCCTACATCCATCCTCACTATTCCCCTGCCTTTTGTTCCCATTTCTAATCCTCCTTCGGTTGGAATTAGTTCTCTGGCAATTCCCTCGGTTATTCAGTCGGGGCATAGAAACACCTCTTTGGCGAAGAGATCATCCCTTTGTTTTTCAGGCCGCTGATCAGCTTGGAGACCTCTTTGCTCTCCAGCCCGGTTAGCTTGACCACATCTCCCGGTCTCACTGGTTCCCCGGCCCCTCTCCTTGCCTTCAGCACCATCTGCTCCTTATCTGCCATCTCTACCATCCCCTTTCCCCATCATTAGGTGGCAAACTCCTTGCATTTCATTTTGGCCCGGCCAGTGCCTCGATATATTGCAACCTCTCGTATAGCTCGGGACGGTCACTCTCCATCTGGCTGAGCTTGCCCCGTATCTGATCGATGGAGTCAAAACCGTGCTGGCTCATCCAGGCTCTTACCTCCTCCAGAATACGCCCGATCTGCTCTATCCCGTTAATGTATAGTGTAGAGCAGACTTGAACGGCTGAGGCTCCCGCCAATAGCTGTTTGATAACCCCAGCCCCATAATGGACACCAGTTGAGGCTGCCAGATCGCAGCTCAGTTTGCCGGCAAGTAGGGCAATCCAGCGGAGGGAGAGACTCATCTCCTCTGGTGAGCTAAACCCGTATCCTGGGGCCAGTGCAAGCTTCTCGATATCGATGTCAAACTGATAGAAACGGTTGAAGAGAACAAGGGCCGAGGCACCACGTCTACAAAGTTCCCAAGCCATTCGTGCCATGGAGGTAAAGTAAGGACCTATCTTCACTGCAATCGGGATCCCAATGCGCCACTTCACCTTTTCAAAGATCTCCAGGTAGAGGCCCTCGATCTCCTTGCTGCTCCGCTGCGGGTCGCTGGGCATCACCGCCATGTTCAGCTCCAAACCGTCTGCTCCCGCGCCAGCGACCTGCTTTGCATAATCGCTCCACCACTTGGGCGAGACGCAATTCATGCTGGCGATTATCGGTATGGAGACCGCCTTCTTCGCCTCTTCTATCAGTTTCAGGTATCCCCGTGGCCCCAGGGCCATACCCATCTTTCGCACATATTCGCGCGCCTCAGTATGGCCGGGCAGCCAGGATCCTTCCCCCAACTCCCTGGTCTCCGCCTCTATCTGCTCCTCAAAGAGAGACTTGAGAACAATGCCGCCAGCCCCGGCAGCGGCGCAGCGACGCACGCCCTCTAAGCTCCTCACCAGACTGCAACTGGCCACAATAAGTGGATTAGGTAAATCTAATCCCATATACTTTGTGGAAAGGTCCACCATAGTATAACCTCCTTCTTTATCTCTCGATGATTTCGGATGAAATGCTCACTGCACCTCCCGCACTATCCCTTCTCAGAATATGCGTTTGGGCTCTGTGGCTATATCCACCAGCGCAGGTTTGGGTGAGGCAAGTGCCTCCTGCAAAGCCCCCTTGAGTTGCTCCGACCGCTTTACCTTCCATCCCTCTCCGCCACAGTTTCTGGCATAGGCGGCAAAGTCGGGGTTGGTCAGCTCAGTGGCGAATGGGGGGTATCCCTCCGCCCTCTGCTCCACGGTGATCATCGCTAACTCCTGGTTGTTCAAGAGGACAACGGTAAGATCGAGCTTGTTCTTCACCGCGGTGAGAAAGTCGCCCATCACCTGGGTGAACCCCCCGTCACCAGTGAGGCAGATGACCTGCCTCTTGGGCTGGGCGAGTGTGGCGACCAGCCCACCAGGGAGGCCAAACCCCATACTGCCTAAGTAGCCGGACATCAGCAGCCCCTGTTCATCTTTCATCTGGAAGTTTCTGCCGAACCAAAACCCATTGTCCCCCACATCCAGCGAGATGATGGCGTTGGGGGCTGCTAAATCCTCCAGGAGCTTCATTATGTACTGGGGCCTGAGCGGGACCGCCTGAGGGTCAGCTTCCCTTTCCAGCTTTTCCTCCCAATCAGCTTTGAGTCCTTTCACCTCATCCATAAACTTCCGCTGGCTTTTGGCTTCCACTAAGCCAATCAGCTTGGGGATTACCAACCGATTATCACCCCAAAGACCTAACTTCACCGGAAAACTTTTCGCTACCTTCATCGGATTTAGATCTACTTGGACGATGGGGATCTCCCGGGGAATGTCCGTCTGTTCGGAGAAGGAGGAGCCGAAGACGATGAGCAGGTCGGCATGGTTGACCACCTGGCGGGCAGGCTGGGTGCCGGTATGGCCCAAAACCCCCAGTGATAATTGACTGGCTTCAGATATTATACCCTTGGCGCGGAAGGTTGTGGCTATGGGAGCAAGGATCTTCTTGGCCAACTTCAACAGATCCCCCTTGGCCTGCTTGGCCCCCCATCCCGCGATGATCACCGGCCTCTCCGCCTGGTTGATTAGGGCAGCTGCTTGCTTTAGGGCCTTTTCAGGGGGTTCAATGGAGAGGGCGGGAAAAGACCCTTCCCAGGGCTGCGGCTGAGCCTCCCAGGGCTGCTTCTGCACATCATTGGGGACGGCCAGATGGGCCACCCCTCCCTCGGTGAGGGCATGTTTCAAGGCCAGGGTAACCAGCTCCCTGGTCTGTTCCTTGGCATTGATCGTTTTGTTAAAGACAGATACCGGATGAAACAGGGCATCCTGGTCGATCTCCTGGAAACTCCCTGGCCCCACATATTGCAATTTAACCTGGCCTGTGAGGGCCAGAACCGGGGCCCGATCCATCTGGGCATCATAAAGCCCGGTGATCAGATTTGTGGCCCCCGGCCCGGCTATGGTTAAACAGACCCCCACCCGGCCGGTCAGCTTGGCATAGGCTGAGGCCATAAATGCGGCCACCTCCTCATGCCGCACCTGGATAAACCTCACCCGCTCACTCCGCCGCAAGGCATCCACCAACCCCAGAGCAGATGTCCCCGGCAGACCGAAGACCCACTCCACCCCCCAAGCTGCTAACTGTTTTATGATGACATCGGAGACCGTGCTTTCCATGAGAGCTTAACCTCCTCTTACCTCAATTACCAGACCCTTAGCTAATGATGTGGGGACAATTGGCTTTGATGTCATTTCTTATCTTGCTTTTCCCTATAGTCCTTAATCGCCTCGTGCAGGGCATCTGCCGCCAGATTGGAACAGTGCATCTTCTGCGGAGGAAGGCCATCGAGTTCATCGGCCACATCATTACGGGTAACCTTGATCGCCTGGTCGATGGGCATTCCCTTCACCATCTCGGTGACCATACTGCTGGTTGCTATGGCAGAACCGCAGCCAAAGGTCTTGAACTTTATCTCGGTGACCACATCATCCTTCACCTTGATGAACATCTCCATCAGATCCCCACACACGGGATTCCCCACCTTTCCATATCCATCTGCATTTTCTATGGTGCCCACATTTCTGGGATTCATAAAATGATCCAAAACCTTTTTGCTATATCCTATATCCGCCATTTAAATACCTCCTTCATCCTATAAAGCTGAAAGCTTCCGCAACCTCTCCACCGTTTCCTGCACCGCATCTACAATGATGGGAACCTCCTCTAACTTATTGGCTTGTCCCAGGGTGAGCACCATTGAGCCGTGTGCCTCCTCATGTTTCAACCCTATTGCCAAGAGCACATGTGAGGGTTCCAGGGTTTTGGAGGAACAGGCCGATCCTGTAGCCACTTGAATGTTATGGCGCATATCCATATTTAACAGGATGCTTTCTCCCTCAATCCGAGAGAAGCGAAAGCTCGCATGATGGGGAAGCCTCTCCGTGGGATGGCCGGTGAGATAGGCTTCCTTGATCTTCAATATTTCACTGATCAGTTTGTCTCTCATTCTTTTAAATCTCTTGCTCTCCTCACCAATTTCAGTCTGGGCAATCCTCGCCGCCTCTCCCATTCCCGCAATGGCAAAGAGGTTCTCCGTCCCGGACCTCAGCCCCATCTCCTGCCCGCCACCGGGGAGGATGGGTTGCAGCCTCAACCCTGGCCTTATGTAGAGGGCACCAGCCCCCGGGGGGCCAGAGAGGTCGTTGGAGGATAGGGTAAGCAAGTCTATCCTATCGGCTTGCACATCTATCGGTATGCGACCTCCGGCAGCGGTGGCATCGCAATGAAGATAGAGGCTCTTCTCGTGGACTAGCTGCGCTATTTCCCTTATCGGCTCTATTGTGCCAATTTCGCTGTTGGCCAACATTATTGCGGTCACTATGGTATCGCCTATAAGGATAGCGTTCAGCTTGCCCATATCGACTATACCAACAGAGTCAACCGGCACGAGGTTAAACTGAAAACCGCCCTTCTGCAGCTCCTTCATTGGATTGAGAACGGAGATGTGCTCAATGGAACTGGCCAATACCTTTCTCCCCTTACCCGCATTACGCAAGGCAGTTCCCTTGATGGCCAAGTTGTTCGCCTCGGTGGCTCCGCTGGTGAATATAATACTTTCCGGTTTCTCCGCATTGATCAGCTCAGCCACCTTCTCCCTGGCTTCCTCCAACGCCCTCTTTGCCTGCAAGCCCGCCGAGTGGAGGGAGGAGGGATTTCCAAAGCTTCGCTCTAAATATGGTTGGGCAAACTTCAGCACCCGCGGGTCAACTGGCATAGAGGAGGCGTGATCTAAGTATATCCCTTTCATACCATCATCCTTAGAAGCTGAGGATGGCAGTGGCGTCCAGGGCGAGGTCGTTGAGGGTGGCTGCCCCTACTATCTTTGCCTGGGGAATGAAGTCCCCCCTGGATATGCCCAGGAGCTGGGTGCTTTGCTCGCAGACGAAGAGCTTCACCCCAGCGGCTAATGCCTGATCCATAACCTCTCGCAAACTGGGGAAATCCCCTAACTTCACCCTTTCTGCCTCCCCCTTCTTGACCACTGTGACCCCCTTTATCAGGAAGTAGATCTCTGCCGCCACTCCCATATTGGCCGCAGTAGTGGCCAGAATAAAGGGGGCATACAACCTCTCCGGAATATCTACCCCATTCGTCTGGATGTAGAGGATCCTCTCCATTTTGCCCTCCTATTTCATCCTCTTTAGGTAAAAAGTCAAAACCGTCCCCTCCCTCTCAAATTTGAGCAGTGCCTGTCCCGCCCTTTTTGCCCACCGCTTTATGTCCTCCTCGGCGGCGGGGTCATCGGCCACTACCTTGAGCACCTGGCCCACCTCCATATTTTCCATCTCCTCCTTGGTCAGAGAAATGGGCATAGGGCAGTAGAGACCCAGACAGTCCAATTCTGCATCTGCCACAACATCTGGAGACATCATCATTATCCCCCTTGAAATTTTCGCGTCCCCCTCGGTAAGCTCTAAGGCCATCTACTCACAAACATGAGACGAGCGGGCGAATCCCCTAATCAAAGGGCAACAACCTCTTTCACTTCAGGCACTTCTTGCTTTATTGCCCTTTCAATGCCTATCTTCAAGGTTATCTGGCTCATGGGACATCCTTGGCAAGCACCGGTTAGCCTTAGAGTTACCACGCCATCCGGGCTGACCCTCACTAACTCCACATCTCCGCCATCAGCCTGCAAAGATGGCTTGATTCTCCTGAGAGCGGATTTGACTCTCTCTTTCACCTCTTTCATCTTTTCCTCCCCATATCTGTCTGCCCTTAAGTTCGCCCGTCACGGGGGACCCAAATAGCCACCTGGCTTGGCGCGCACTGAAAAGCACCTAATGTGGCTATCCATCCCAAATTAACAAGCATCCCTGGAGAAA
The DNA here is from genome assembly GCA_964626665.1 of uncultured Gemmatimonadota bacterium. Taxonomy (GTDB): domain Bacteria; phylum SM23-81; class DAOVCL01; order DAOVCL01; family DAOVCL01; genus DAOVCL01. The sequence goes on from CAZVGK010000028.1 coordinate 26,276, forward strand.
CCTCTCAGAAGGTCCATTCCTCTCTCTCAAACCACTGGGCCGGGTTCTCTAAGAGCTGCAGGGAATTGTCCAGGATCTGATAGTGCTCCCACTCCATATCAGCCATAAAAAGGTAAAAGTGCTTAGCCTTATTGTCCGATGATTCCTCAGCCTTTTTCTGGTAGAAACCAGCCAGCTTGTCCTCGATATCTCGCGCCGATCGATAGGCCTCCAAATCATCGGCATCTGCCCTCACCGTTTGGTCTATCCTCTCCCGCAGCTTTTGGAAGATGGTCTTGAATGTATCGATGGCTTCCCCCTTCTTCGGCAACACCTTCTCAACCGACTCCCATCTCCCCTTCTCCATAAGTGAGGAGTAGAACTTATCAATGGCCTTCATATGCTCCAGCTCCCAATCGGCCAGGGCACGGAAGGTCTCCTTGGCCAACGGATGAGACGCTTTTCCCTGAGCTTTTAGGTAGAACTTGCGTCCGTCCTTCTCCATCTGCAGGGCCAACCGCAAAGCGTGTAGATCCTCTTTCCTTGAATCCATTGTATTTACCTCCTTACTCTAAGTTTTTTCCTTTGCTTACGATATAGCTTCCCCTTTCCTTATCCATTGGTGATCATATTTTCCCTTTTGGGAAAGGGCAGCTCCGAAGAGACGACTTAAACCTTTTACCTCTCTTCCGGTGTATATCCAACTTCCCGGATGGCTTCCTCAACTTCTTTTAGGCTTAAGTCACCATCCACTCCCACAGTCTTCTCTCCCAGATCAACCAGCACCCCTTTGACCCCGGCCATACCGCGCAGCTTGTTCTCAATGATCATTCGGCAATGTTTGCAGGTCATATCCGGAACCCATAACTTGTATCTCATTGGCTTCGTCTCCTTTTTCCCTTCATAGAATCCCCTGAGGATAAGGAGAAAGAGGATCCCCCCAGTTAAAAATTGAAAGAACGGGGGAAGCCCGCTTCCCTGCGGGGAGATGAGGCCCACACCCCCCCCCAACCTCAACCAAAAAAGGTTGAAAATCCATCCGATAAGCAGGGAAATCAGGATGATGAAGGAAAGGTAGATATAGAAAGCGCGGCGACCCAGTCTGGAGTAGACAAAGGAGAGGGTCACCGTATTGGTTGCCGGACCAGCAATGAGAAAGACCAGAGCTGACCCAGGAGAAAAACCTTTGCTAATCAGGGCGGCGGCAATGGGAATGGAGCCTGTGGCACAGACATAGAGGGGAATCCCCAGGGCCAGCATCACTAGGAACTGCAGGGAGAGGGAGGAAAGATAGCGGGTGAAAAGATGCGGGGGGATGATCGCGGTGAGGACCCCACCAGCCACCACCCCTATCAGGAGCCATTTCCCGATCTCCGCGGCCAGTTCCAAAAAGCCATAGCGGAAGACCTCCCTCACCTTAAAGGAGGGGGGCAACTGAGGATGGCGATGCCCACTGAACTTCCTTTTTCCTTCTGGATTGAAGAGCCAGTTAAAAGCTCCAATAGTTATCCCGGTAAGAAAGGCGGCCAGGGGGCGAAAGATGGCAAAGAGGGGACCCAGGAGGGAATAGGTGGCAAAAAAAGAGTCTACCCCAGTTGTGGGGGTGGATACCAAAAAGGAGAGAACTGAGCTCTTGCTGGCTCCCTCCCTCCTGAGGGATGCGGCCACCGGGATGACCCCACAGGAGCAGAGGGGAAGGGGAATACCGAAGAGGGTGGCTTTGAGGACAGACCTGGGCCCCCCTCCACCCAGATGCCGCCCCACAAACCCCTCTCCCAAGAAGGAGTGCAGCCCCCCGGCGATGAGCATACCCAAAAGCAGGTAAGGGGAAAGGGCCAGCCACAACCTAACGGACTCTCTCAAAACATTGTAAATTAAGTTGAACATCTCATCCTTTTCCGAGGATTTCTGCCAACTTGTTCCCCTGTTCCCTCACTCCAGCCAGCTCCCGCTCATCCGGCACCCACTGTAGCTTCACTCCGGGGAAGGGGATCTGCCAACCCAGCTCCTCCATCACCTTCTCTATCTCCCCCACGGCCTGCCCTCCCCAACCATAGGAGCCAAAGGCAAAGCCGATCCTCTTCTGGGGCCGCAAACCCTTCAGATAGGTGAGGAAAGCTCCCATAGTGGGGAGTAGCCCGTTGTTTAGGGTGGGTGAACCCACCAGGATAAGCCGAGAACTGAGCACATCAGTCATTATATCGGAGATGTGGTTGGTCTTTAGGTTCCTTAGCGTCACGGGCAGACTCTCGGCTTCCAGACCCTCCCGCAGGATATGGGCCATCCTTTCGGTTGACCCCCACATCGTGTCATAGACGATCAAGGCCTTCCTTTGCGACTCATATTCTGCCCATCCTTGGTAGGCTTCCAGGATTTGAGGCAGGAACCCCCGCCAGATGAGCCCATGGCTGGGAGCGACCATATCGATATCCAAACCAGAGAGGGCATCCAACGCCTTCTGCACCTGGTCACCATAGGGAAGGACGATGTTGGCATAATATTTGGCCGCTTCCTCATAGGCGATGCCCCAGCCGATCTCATCATCAAATCTCTCCGCAGTGGCAATATGCTGCCCAAAGGCATCATTGGGCAAAAGCAGTTTCTCCTGGAGGATGTAGGTGGCCATTGAATCCGGCCAGTGGACCATAGGGGTGAGGAGAAACTGTAGGGTATGTCGCCCGATGCTGAGCGTATCACCGGACTTGACCACCTGAAAGTCCCAATCCGCCCTGAAGTGTCCTCTCAACCCCTTTTGGCCTTGAGGTGAGGTAATCACCTTGGCCCGCGGGGCAAGTTCCAATATCCTGCAGATGCCTCCCGAGTGATCCATCTCCACATGGTTGGAAATGATGTATTCGATCTGGAAGGGATCGACAACCTCTCGAATGCGGGAAAGCATCTCATCGAAGAGATAATGCTTAACGGTGTCCACCAAAACTATCTTCTCATCGACGATCAGATAGGAGTTGTAGGTGGAACCCCTCTGGGTGAGGTAGCCATGGAAATTGCGCAGATCCCAATCGATCCCCCCCACCCAGTAGACTCCTGGTTTTATCTCCACAGGTTTCATAGATCACCTCCGGCAAAAATTATCGCCACACCCCCCATTATTCTCAATATCTGGCATCCATTCTGAACTCAGCGATGTCAAACCAAAATCCAGAATTGGAGACATAATCAAGCTGTGCCTGCAACAAATCATAATGATATTCTTCCTCTTGTCTTATCTTTGTAAATATCCTTTTGGCAAGTGGGTCACCCGTTTCTTCCGCAACCTTATTAAAAAATTCGGTTCATCTCCATTTTAGTTGAAGGGATAAATCACCACTTTGCAGTTGGTTATCCAAAATATGAAATCTCAGATCATCAATATTTACGGTTTGAAATTCACTAAGTCCCTGTTTTTCAAAGTCATAAAGCGAGGAATTTCGTAAAACCTATCAAAATGCCAACTGTTTAATTGATAATGACTTAGGAATTTGGAAACTCTGTGATTTCGTGTATTGTGACCGAAATAGATTGTTACTTAACCTCCAGTTATTCCTGATGTTATAAGAACTTGCTTCAACTAAAATGGAGAAGAGCCCAAAATTCAAATGTTCAAAACAAGTCCTGTTTCGGTCATTTGGATTTAGAACTTAGGATTTGCTTAACCCTAAGTCATCTAAAAGTTATGTGGGTTAACTGTCTCCAATGATACGCAACAGAACTTATGAAACGGACCACTTAGTTCTCACCTGCACCACAGGCAGGCTGGTTAAATCTCGGTTTACTTCTCCTTCTCGAACTGATCCTTGGTGGGGTCCAGATGTTTTTCTAAAGGGGCCAGGTGTCCATATTATACATCGCCTCCCAGTAGGTATGTTCGTATCTGCTGGCGGTAGTAAATATCTCTCTCAATTTCTCATAGGGAAAACCCTTACCTGCCTTATCTACAAGCTCTCTCATCCTGCTCACCAAATTTAGATAAGGTTCTGATAAATATACCGTAGCCCACTCCACATACAGCCTATTCCCATTTTTGCTCAGTTTGTCTTTATGGCGCGCGGCAATTTCGGCATAGGACCAAAAACAGGGCAGGATGGAGGTGATAGATTCCGCATAGGACCTTAAAGAACTGGTGGAGAGGAGAAAACTTGTGTAGGAGATGTTCACCGGCAGGGGTTCAATGCTGATCGCATCCTTCAGAGAATATCCCAACTTCTCCAGGAACTCCTCATAACCCTTAAACTCACTTTCTGACTCCAGCCATAATATCTCGATAACCTCTCTCATCGCATTTAGGGAGTTAGCCCGGGAGGATATTATACTGAGGTTTTTTATGGCCGAGACAAGATAATTGTAGTCTTGCAGGATATAGAATTTGAACTTCTCCAGCGGCAGAATGCCGTCATAAAGTTCTACTACAAAGGGGTGTTCAATTATTCCTTCCCATATGTGGTTTGCGTCTGATCTTAGCCTTTGCGAAACTTTCATGGTTTTCTCCCCTGAACCACTATGTAATCCCCTTTTTCATACCCCTCTATTGGTTCCTCTATTCCGTTGTTAGTATATCTGGGATGTTTTGTCAGGGTTTGCACATATTTTAAATCGACAAAACCGGCCTCCTTTAGCAAATTACTGACTTCCCGGGTCGAATGCCAATGGGTCCCTTTGATAAACTTAAGAGGATAAGGATTGGGGGGGGCAGTTTCGGGATCGTGTTTCCCCCGAAGATAAGCCAAATCATACATCATCGCATAGGAACCTTCCCTGGCCAAAAAGGAGACGACGATATGCCCATTAGGTTTTAAGATGCGATAGGCTTCCCTTACTGCCTTTTGGGGGTCATCCACATAACTAAGGATAGTGCTCAGCAAGACCGTATCAAATCTCTCATCTTCAAAAGGAACTTCTTCAGCAACACCTATTTTTACTTTAATCCCCCTTTTCTCCGCTAATTTGGCCATCTCCTTTGCGGGTTCTACCCCATGTTCAATCCCCAACCGGGAAGCAAACAATCCGTCTCCCACTCCAATGCTCACGGAATTATTTGGGTTAGATAAAAAATGTTTCTCCGTCAAGAGCTCGGATTCAAAGACAACCTGGTTCTGGCTAAACCAGCGATCAAAATCCGCTGCGGCCTCCTCAAAAGCGGAAATCTTCAGAGGTTCAATGTTATGGTATAGGGGGCCGTGGCCCTTGCCTATGTTGCCTGGTGCATTCCTTATGGCCCTCGTAATGTAGTCCTTTGCCACTTTGACTGCGTCGTGAATACTCATTCCTTTAGATAATCCAGCAGTTATCGCCGCCGAGAGTGTGCAGCCCGTGCCATGGGTATTTTCCGTAGCCACCCTTTCCGCTTCATAGTAGGTGTATTCTTCCCCATCAAAGAGAAGGTCAATAGCTTTCTCCCCAGAGAGGTGTCCTCCTTTCAGCAGGACAAACCTTGCCCCATTCCCTTGGATGATTTTAGCCGATTCTTGGGCATCTTCGATACCCATTATCTCCATCCCACTAATTATCTCCGCTTCAAAGACATTAGGGGTAATGAGAAAGGCTACAGGCAATAATCCCGCAATAAGGGCACTTTCCGCATCCTCTCTAAGGAGACGAGCACCACTTTTGGCCACCATAACTGGATCCACTACCAATTTCTCTATTCTGTATTTCTTAACTTTGTCAATAATCACTTCTATTATATCTTTATTGGAGACCATCCCTGTCTTTGCTGCATCTGTCCCCATATCTTCCATTATCATATCTATCTGATCCCCCACAATGTCTGGAGATATATCGTGGATAGAACGCACTCCCTGGGTGTTCTGCGATGTTACAGATGTAACCACAGACATTCCAAAGCAATTAAAGGCTTGAAAGGTCTTTAAATCTGCCTGTATGCCAGCCCCTCCCCCTGAATCAGAGCCGGCAATAGTTAAAGCTTTACCTTCATAGTTCATCTCTTTCTTCCCTCTTGAATTTACCTTTTAATGCCCCTCACACCGAGCAGGCCTAACCGGAGGGGCCAATCTGGAAAGTTACCACATATCCTGTAGAAACGCAGGCTCCTTATCGTCACCCCTGCCAGTAGCCATAGATATTCAACCCTTTGGAAAAGTTGGCTTTAGGTCCGACTACTCCTTTAAAGCCACCAACTCCCCGCTGAGCAGGGTGAGATGGCCCATCTCCTCTTTGATGATGTTCTCTACCTTATCTTTGCTCAACCCAGGCGTAACCATCTCCCTGATCCCCTGGTAGAAAACTATGGAATCCTTCTCCAAGCCAATGGCCATCCGTAGGATATCCTCCACCGACTCTTCTCCCGTCAACCATTCAGTGGGATCCTGGCGCAAATCAAATACCTGCCCATCGGCTATGGCCTGCAGATACCTGACCCCCTCACCGCTGGGATCAAAACCGCCCACCACCCCCTCCTTTCCGGAGAGGTCCTCCCTCAGGGAATGGAAGGTGCGTTCGTGCTCATCCTCCATAGCGGCAAGCCCGAGCAGCTTCTGCTCCACCCCAACATCCGAAACCCCCTGGGCTGCCTTCCGGTAGAACTTCGCCCCGTTGCGCTCGATCCGCTCGGCCATCTCTAAGATCTCATCGGCATTGAAACGGATGGTCATCACTCCTCCTCCGACGGAGGGGGAGTGGAGGTGCGCGCCCCCAACTCCCTGTCCATCATAATCAAGCTATGACCAGAATCGCCAATCCACTCCAACATCTGAGCAACCTTGGAGGTAGAGGACTCCTCCTCCACCTGTTCGGTGACAAACCACTGCAAGAGAATGCCTGCGGCATGGTCACCCTCTTGAGCAGCAAGCCTCACCAGCTCATCTATCTTTGAGGTGATAAACTGCTCGTGCTGGTAGGCCTCCTGGAAAGCCTCCAAAGGTGATCTCCACTTCTTCTTTGGTTGAGCCAGGGGAAGCAGTTCCACTCTGCCGTCCCTTTTCTTGATATGATCGAAGAACTTCATCGCATGGACAATCTCCTCCTGGGTCTGGGCCCTCATCCATTGAGCCATTCCATCCAGGCCCTGGGAATGGAAGTAGGCAGCCATTGAGAGGTAAAGGTAAGCGGATTCCAGCTCGTGTTTGATCTGCTGGTTTATCGCCTCCTCCATCTTCTTTCCGATCATCTTCCCTCCTCTACTTTCCAAAGCCCGTGCAGGTTGCAGTTGGCGCGAGCGGTCACCTCTGCGGTTGGCACAGCAAAACTTGCCTCCGGCGGATCCCCTGGGTTGAGAAACTGGCGATAGGCAATCCCATCGGCTATGACCTCAATCCACTCGATGTAGTGGTCATCATTCATTGGATGGGGGACGCTCCCCACCGTTACCTTCACCCCCTCCTTGGTCCTCTCCACCACAGGAACATGCTTCTCCTGGGCAGCGTCCACCGAATTCTCCCTTAGGAGAGTCATCGGTTGTCCACAGCAGACAAGCTGCCCCTTTCCGGAATGCAGGACCTCCACGATGTTCCCGCATATCTCACATTTGTAAACCTGCAGTCTCTCAGTCATTTTTACCTCCTGTTATTTTTCTTCTAACCTGCCAGTTCACCACGGAATCTGGCGGAATCGCACTTGTGTAGTTAAGGCTCCTCCACTTAGGGGATTGAAAATAGAAATTGGAAAATGGAAACTCTTGAGCCGTCAGAACCCCGATTCTGACGGCAAAAGCTAGCAGTGGCAGAATCGGTGTTCTGCCACCTCAGGGGAAGAAACCCAACCACCCACGTTAATAGCCTGACTATCCCCCCAGGATCTCCTTGATGTCCTCCGCGGGATCACCGATCAGCCGCAGATCGTAGCTCTCCTGGAGCACCTTGAGGATGTCATCGTTTACCCAGGCTGGCAGGATGGGACCCAAATAAATCCCCTTTATCCCCAAGGAGAGGAGACTCCAGAGGATAGCCACCGCCTTCTGCTCCATCCAACTGAGGATCAGGGTCAGGGGAAGTTCGTTTATCCCCACTCCAAAGAGCTCCGCCAGGGCCTGAGCGATTTCTATGGCCACAATCGAGTCGTTGCATTGGCCCAGATCAATAAGCCTGGGGACCCCCTCTATCTCACCCAAATTTAGGTCATTGATCCGAAACTTGCCACAGGCTAAGGTTAAAACAACCGTATCCTGGGGCAGCTTTTGGACAAACTCCCGGTAGTAGCCTGCCTTCTTCAGAGGGGAATCACATCCCCCTACCAAGAAGAAGTGACGGATCTTGCCCGCCTCTACCAGTTGCTTGATCTTTCCTGCCAAGGAGAGAACGGCTGACTTGGAGAAGCCGGTGGTGAGCACCACATCTCCCTTGCTCTCCTCCAGTGCGGGCAGGGTCTTCGCCTTCTCGATCACCGGGGTGTAGTCATAACCGGGGATGTGCTCCACCCCAGGGAGTCGGGCCGGGCCCGTGGTAAACATCCTCTCCCTATACTCCTCCTTGGGAATGAGGACACAGTTCGAGGTCCCCAGGATGGCCACCGGATAACGGGAAAAGAGCCGCTTCTGATCGAACCAGGCCTTGCCCAGGTTGCCCACTAAATGCTCATACCTCTTCAGGCCCGGGTAGCCATGGGCGGGAAGAAGTTCCGAATGGGTGTAGACATTGATCCCCGTCCCTTTGGTTTGCTCCAACAGGGCAGCGAGGGCCTTCAACCCATGGCCGGTGGCGATGATCCCTTGTCCCTTCGCCGTTCCCGTCTGCACCTGGGTGGGCTCCGGCTCCCCATAGGTGTCGATATGGGCCTTTTTGAGAAGCCTCATCGTCCTCAGGTTCATCTCCCCGGCCTCCACGGCCAGGTGGACGAAGTCCTCTGCATCAAAGTTAACATTAGTAAATGTGGAGTAAAAGACCCTCTCCAAGAACGCATCTATCTCAGTATCGGTATAGCCCAGCTCCCTGGCGTGGTAGAGGTAAGCGGCCATCCCCTTAGTGGCAAACATCAGATTATCCTGCAATCTGGCCACCGTAGCCTCCTTCCCACAGACGCCCTTTACCGTGCAACCGGTCCCCCCTACAGTCTGAGAACACTGGTAACAGAACATATCCAAACTTTCTTTTTCAGCCATTTCTATCTCCCCTTTTTATAAAATGTCCCCACATTTGGATTCTCCTCTCCAAATTTTTCGACTAACTCCTTCAATAATTCACTTCCGGACTTTCCTTCTTTTTCAAGCTTCTTTATTAGCTGATACGCCCCAAAAAGAGGTGAAGGTCCAATCTCAGATGCAAAGATGCCGGCACCGTGATTCCAGACAAACATCGAAAAAAGCTCATCCAACTCAGCAATGGTAACACCCGCAGCGTAAGCTTTCACCAACTCACGGGTAGCCTGACGAAATCGACCGGCACCAACCCCATCGGCGAGGGAAAGCAGATATTTCGTCTTCTTGTCTATGGCAGGATTTCCCTTTCCCCAAACAAAGTCCCAGAAATGCACTACAATATTGGCAAGCGTATTGTCGATATCCTTGAAATTAACCATTGCTGTCGGCTTGAGAGAAACTTCCATATCTCCAGGAGTGGTCGTCTCCTTTTTCTCCATCCGGTGAAAATATACCCGATATTCGTTGTCCGAGACTTTCTCAGTCAGGTATTCAAAACCTAAATCCGCCAACGCAGAATACAGCGGAAGGGGCTCGAAGCTCTGAATTACACATATTTCCTCACCGACAGTAATATCTGCGGCTTTCTGGAGAACCATAGGCAAAAAGTTGCCCTTTAATTCTCTCGTATCAATTACCTCAAACCTTTCCTTCTTACTTTTCCATCCCCCTCCCTTTTTCTTAGTCATAACTTACCTCCCTTAATTTTATCCCGCAATCGGCCTCAGAATTTCTCAAACTTCTCCCTGGGCAGATTGCATACCGGACATCTTCCCGGGGGCTTCCCTATATGCGTATATCCGCAGATAGGACATATGTAAACCTCCTGGATCTCTATATCCCTGCCGCTACCCACCTGGGCCTTTGCCCTCTCGTAGAGCCCCTTGTGGATCTTCTCCGCCTCTAAGGCATAATGGATGACCCTCTCCGCCCCTTTCTCCCCCTGAAGCTGGGCGACCGCGCCATAGGTGGGATACATCTCCTCTATCTCAAAGGTTTCTCCTTCAACCCCCGCCTGGAGATTTTCTCCGGTCTCTTTGATCATCCCAAGAACTCTGGCGTGGTTTGTGGCATGCACCTGCTCGGCAAAGCCTATGGCCCTAAAGAGCCTGGCCACATTGGGAAATCCCTCCCCTGTGGCTGCCTCGCTGAAGGCCAGGTATTTCATATGGGCCATAGATTCCCCAGCAAAGGCCTCTTGCAGGGCCTTCTCCGTCATCTTCCTCATTCCATTCCCCCTCTTATAATTTGCGGTGGCAGAACCACCAGTCAAAGCACTTGTATTCCTCCCCCCTGCGCTTGGCGGTCTCCTCATCAGTGGCCGGCGGGATGATCACCTCATCCTCGATCAGCTCGTTCTCCGGCCAGTTGGCCGGGACCGCCACTCCCTCCTTGTCCGTGACCTGTAACCCCTTGACCATTCTCACCACCTCACCCATATTCCTGCCCAGCTCCTGGGGGTAGTAGAGAATGGCCCTGATCACCCCTTGGGGGTCAACAATAAAGACCGCCCGCACCGTGTTCGTCCCCTTGCCCGGATGGATGAGGCCCAGCAATCCGGCCACCCTCCCGGTGTCATCAGCAATCACTGGAAACTGAATCTCGGTCTTCAGGTTGTCCCTGATCCACTCCACCCACTTGATGTGGGAGAAAACCTGATCGATGCTCAGCCCAATGAGCTCACAGTTTAACTTCTTTAGCTCGTCGTATCTTCGCTGGAAGCCCACGAACTCGGTGGTGCAAACCGGGGTAAAGTCCGCCGGATGGCTGAAGAAGACGAACCACTTCCCGGCATACTCTGCGGGCAAGTTTAGCTTGCCATGGGTCGTCTGCACCTCAATCTCAGGGAAACTCTCTCCAATAAGTGGCATTTTGCCTTCCATTTCATCCTCCTTTCCTCAATAGATGGGCCAAAACTTGTTGTCATACCAGATGCTCTCGGTCAGTTCCCGATCCAACTGGGAGAGAAAGGTCAAATGGGTCTTCTCCCAGTTGGCCAACCATTGATATAACTCCTGGGCCAGCGGATCGTCCGTTGATTTAGCGTTCTCCCCATAGAACTGGACAGCCCTCTCCTCCATAGCCATCGCCGCAGATATGGCCGCCGCCTCATATCCCGCGGCGGAGATCTCCTCCTTAATCTTCTGCGTGATGACACCACTGATCACATCAAGGGGTTTTCCCTCCTTTTGCACGGGCTTTAGCTTTCCCTCCCGCTTCAGATGGGCATATTGCTCGTTTAAGATCTCTATGTGCCTGCCCTCCTCAGCAGCCATGGCCTCAAATACCTGGCGGACCATCTCATTCTCAGCATTTTGGGCGGCCAGCTCATAGAACGATTTCCCCCTATGCTCCAGAAGGATAGCCCCCTTGATTATCTCCAAGACCTTATCTTCTACCATCTATCCCCCTTCAACTTAATCCTTCACCAGCTCAAAATCCACCTTAGCCGCCCCACAAATAGGGCAGACCCAATCATCGGGTATATCCTCAAAGGCCGTCCCTGGTTCAATCCCTGAATCGGGATCGCCCTTCTCCGGATCATAGATGTACCCGCAGACCGTGCAGCGGTATTTCTCCACCTTACTCACCTCCTTTCCGTTCACCTCTTTAATGTAGGTGGGCGCGGACTTAGGGGACTTGCCCCTCTTTACCTGGTGATAGTAAGTATAGGTCATCGGCGGGTTCTCATTGAGAATCTCCGCCCCTACCACCTTGCCAAAGAAGACAGTGTGAGTCCCCATCTCGGTGCTCTCCATTAGCTCGGCTTCAATGTGCCCCACCGAGTTCTCCAGCACAACAGGGGCTCCAGTTACACCAACTTCATACCTCACATCCTTGAACTTGTCTACCTCCCTCCCGGACTTAAAGCCAAACTGGCCGATAAACTTCATTGGCGTCTCCTCGGAGAGGATGGAGACCGCAAACACCTTCCCTTCCCTGATGAATTGGTTGGTTAAGTTCTGCTTGTTGATGCAGACCGCAATTACCGGAGGTTCCGCGCAGACCTGAAAAACGGTATTGGCAATCTGTCCATTTAGCTTTCCCCCCGCCTTCGCCCCGACCACATACATCCCGTAACCAATTTTATGTAGAGTCTTTAAGTTCATCTCATCTCTCCCTTTAGGTAATACCGCATCTCATAGGCGAAAAAGATTAAGCGCAAAGGCCAGCTCCCGCTGTTTTCTCACTACAAGGGGTCACGGGGAACAGACCTGGTTGCTGCCAAGGTGAGCTCATCTCTCAGCGGATTGCCGGCCAGGAAATCCCTCAGGGAGTCGATGATTTCCCCTAACAGCTCCTCTGCCCTGTGGCTGAAGCCTCCCTTGAGGAGGCGCACCAACCTCTGCCGGCCATATTGTTCCCCTTTCCCATTCTCCGCCTCAATTAACCCATCCGAGAAGAGGAGAAGAATATCTCCCGGACCAAGCTTAACCTGTGCCTGTGAATAGGTCATCCCCTTATCAACGCCAAGGGGGAGTTGGGTTTCAGAGAGCTCCTGCACACCTCCTTGGCTGGAGAGAAGAAGGGGAGGTTCGTGACCGGCGGAGGTATAGAAAAGGAGGCCCTGCTGCAAAAGCCCTGAGAATAGGGTGATAAAGGCGACCTCCTTTTCACAATCCGCGGCCAGGGCCCGATTGAGCCTACCCACCAAATTGGCGGGAGAGAAGTTCTCCCGCCAGCCCTCACCTAAGGAGAGCTCAGAGAGATGGCCTATCTCCTCAGTCAACCGAGCTTTGAGGCCTGTAGCTTTCAAGCCGTGCCCCATCACATCAAAGAGCATAACCCCCAGGGCATTGTCACCCCTATCGCCTACCCAGGGGAAGGTGGTAAAGTAGTCACCACCGGTAAATCTTAGAGGAAGGGAGAGGGAAACTATCTCCACCTGGGGAATGGAATCGTTCTTCCGTAGGGGCAATCCCTCCGGCAGAGGGTAACTCACCTCCTTAGCGGAGATGCTCCCTCCCTCACCCTCATAGGAGAGCTTCCGCAGGGCCAACATCTCTTGCAGAAGCATCAGCTTATGTTTCCTCTCTTCCTCGGCAAGCTGCATAAGCAGAGCCTTTATCTCCTGGCGGGGGGAGAGACCGCTTGCCCTCCGATAGTAGTTGAAGGCTTCCACCTCCATCTGCAGCGCGCCGCGGAGGACCTTTATCAAGGGGAGGAGATCCCTCACTCGACCTCCGCTGCCGCCAGGACCTGGTCCACAAAGGCCGGCTCCGGCAAGGCCCCCTCAAACTGCACCTTTTCATTTATGTCCACCTTGGGAACGGCCTGCACGCGGTACCTATTGGAGAGATAGGGAAACTCGATGGCCTCGATCATATCAGCCACAATATGGTCGTTTTCCACCGCCAGCCGGTGGGCAAGCTGCACTGCCCGCGGGCAGTAGGGACAGGTAGGGGTGATAAAGACCTGGATATGCATCAGTTTATCCACAGTCTTTATCTTCCTCTTGCTGTCCGCGGAGAGGCCGGAATCCCGAAGCGATACCATAGAGATAGCCTCCAACAGGGACATAAACTCATACCCCGAGGGTATCCCATAGAACCTCATCCCGTAGTCCTTGGTCCCTTCTACGATGGTGGCGGGAATCTTATCCACCCCGTAGGCTGCGGCCTTTTCCTCGTCCACGGTGAAGTTGAAGGCCTGGAAACTGAGCTTGTCCGAAAGGGCGGTAACCTCCTCCAAAAGCCTGTGGGTCTGCTCACAATACTGGCACTCCAACTTCTGGGTGAAGAGGGTTAGCTTCACCTCGTCCTGCAACTTCTTGAACTCATCGCTGATGAACTTCTTATCCTCATCCTTGAGAAGATTCATTGCTCCTCCTTTCTGTTGCTTTTTTGTGCAAAAGTCCCTTGATCATCGGCAGAGGTCGATGCCGTGACCTCCCCTTCTCTATCCTCCAGAGAAGGAGGAACCAACCGCCGGCAGAGAGGAGGCCAAGGGTAATGGAGACCCCCTGGGAGAACCCCGCCCACTGAGCAAGCCCAAACCCTAAGGAAAGGGCTACCAGGGGCATAAAGAGAAGGAGAAACGCGCTTCCGTAGGCCGAACCCGCGGGCATCTCCACGCTGACCACATCACCAACCTGTGCCTCCAGTGAATTAAGGACCTCGGTGTAGACCTTCTCGCCGCCCTGAATGCAGACATTGCGCAGAGAGCAGTGGGCACAGGCGTACTTCGGAGAAATGGCCACTTTGGCCATCTCTCCCTTTAATTCTACTATTATCCCTTCCTCCTCCATCTCTCATCCTCCCTAAAATCATACCAAGATAGTCAGAAAACTTCAAGGGGAAAATATCCCCAAAGGGGAAATTTATGAGGTGAAAGTTCCCCTCCATAAACACCGAGGTTGTCATTTCATCCTCTGGCAATGGGGGCAAAAGTAGGTGCTCCGCCCTGACTGTCTGATCCTCTCTATGGGATGACCACAATTGGGGCAGGGTTCCTCTGCCCTCCCATATACCTGCAACAGCTTCTGATAATTGCCTTTACCCCCCTCGGTATCAAGATAATTGTCTATCGTGGTGCCCTTCTCCTGAACAGCCTTGCTTAAGATGGCTTTCGTCTTGGCCGCCAGCCTATCGGTTTCCCCCCGGCTTAGGGTATTTGCCCTCCTTTGGGGATGGATGCCTGCGGAGAAGAGGATCTCTGCGGCATATATATTTCCTATCCCAGCAATCCTCCCCTGATCCATAAGGAATTCCTTTATCCTCCGCAAGCTCCTCCGGGTAATCTGATAGAGGTAACCCTCGTTGAATTCCGGGCTCAAGGGCTCAACCCCCAAACCGGAGAGCAGATTCAGGTCTTCACTTACCATAAGGGTGCCAAACCTACGCTGATCTATCCAGCAAAGGTCCCCCCCACTCATATGGAAAATGGCCCGCAGGTGCTTAAGAGAGTTTCCATCTATATGCCAGGAAAATTGCCCTGTCATCCGAGGGTGAGCTATCAGGTAGAGGGTCCCCCCAAAGCCAAAGATGATGTTCTTTCCTCTCCGCCGAAGCGAGGAAATAACTCCTCCTCTTATTCTCTCTATCGCTTGGCCCTGCAGCTTAGGGTCCAAAATATCCACCCCTTTCACCCTTTGGCCTAGAACCCTATTCCTTAATTGGCGGGTGATGGTCTCTACCTCGGGCAATTCAGGCACTCCCCTCCTCCTTTTGACATCTAGCACAGAGACCATAGAAGTAGGCTTGCACCATCTCTATCTTATGCCCATCAACATATCCCTTCTTTGTCCAGGGACAGTCCACTTCCACATCGTAGATATGCTGACAGCGGCGGCAGAAGAAGTGGTGGTGAGGTTCCGGCCTGGGGTCATAGTGCGCCTTTTCCTTCTCGATGGTGAGCTCCTGAATAATCCCTGCCTTCTTGAGCACCTGGAGCGTGTTGTAGACCGTGGCCTTGGAGAAGGTGGGATACTGACCCTTAAGGGCCTCATAGATCTCCTCCACCGTAGGATGGGTGATGCTCTTCTCCAGATACTCCAAAACCACCAGCCTTTGGATGGTAGGGGCTATTCCCCTCTCTTTTAACCTCTCTATCCTCTTCTGACACATTTGTTAAGTTTCATTTTAAATTTAGACTGAATATAAACCAAGAATTTTTCTCTGTCAAGAACTTTTTTTAAATTTTTTTTTAAAAATATAAAAATAGGGACACTTCCCATTTTTCTAAAGCGATTCTGTCAAAGTCTCCCATATCTTCCGTACTTCCATTAGACCGGGACTTGATTATTCCCCTTCTGAGTAGTAAAGTGCGGATAACCCATCTCCATAACCCTGCAATCCACGGCCTATGGGCACAATAAATAGAGAAGTCCACATCAGACAAAAATAGAGGAAGCATTCCCAATTCTAATCAGTCCAGGAGATAAAAACCTTGACAGGTGAGATGTAATTCAATATTTTTAAGTAAAGTTTCTGGGGGAACAGGTGGGGTCAGGTCTTGCTTTTTGCTACTTTCAGTTTACCCTCGCCGAATCCATCAAGCATAATTTCTATTTTTCAGCCTGACCCACATCGTTCCTTCGGACCGTTCAGGAGGAGCTTCTCGGGCACAAGGACGTTAAGCTCACGATGATCTATACCCATGTTTTGAACCGCGGAGGGAAGGGGGTATGCAGTCCTGTTGACTCTCTGTTATCCAGTCAAAAGCGGGGGTGTTATAGGGAAACCATATAAGCCGTAGTTAGCCCGCTTATTGAAACAAAAGGAGATTCTATGCAATTCAACTACGAATTTACCCGTTTGTTGGTCACGAACTTTCGCGCGTGCTTTATTTTTTATCGGGATGTGATGGGGTTTACGCCCGTATTCGGTACAGAAAACGATACTTACGCGGATTTTGACACGGGCACAATCCATATCGCCTTGTTCGATAAGAGTGAAATGGCTGCGGCAGTGGGTGCGGAAAAACTTCCGGCGGGTCAGGAAAGTCAAGATGCCGTTTGTCTGGTATTTGGTGTTGAGAGTGTAGACGAAGCCAGTGAGTATCTGCGGGCGAAAGGGGTTGTGTTGATCACAGAACCGACCGACCATGTGGATTGGGGCATTCGAACCGCCCATTTTCGTGACCCAGACGGTAACTTGATAGAAATCAATCAGCCGATAGCGCGCGAGTAAGATAGTGAGATGAGTAAACAATCAAGGCGGCTGAAGAGGCCGCGATATGAGATGCCAGACTATGTTCGGGGAGCGTTGCTAGAGCATATATTGATGGAAGCGTATCGAGCGCGTCCTCCGTATCAGCAGAATGACTACATTGGATGGATTACAAGGGCAAAGCGACTGGAGACCAGAGAGAATCGATTGGCGCAGATGTTGGTGGAGTTGGAACAGGGCGACAAGTACATGAAGATGGACTATCGTCCGAAGCATCGGAGATAGGTGGAGCGGCAGCGATGGTGTATGTTAAGTAGGAAAGGGGCGGGCTAACAATTCGCTTAAGCGGACGCCGGAGGATGGGCGAAAATCAAATTGATGGGACGTGCTGGCACCGCTTAGCTCAAAGCCGTTAAGCTGCCTGCGGCGGCTTAACGGGGCGCGAGAATGAACCATCCCGCGGTTGACCACCACAGGCGGCCTAACCTTGGGATGGAACCGACACCGCTGCGCGGCTTCACCTTCGCTCGCTTTGCTCTGGTCGAAAATCATGCTCTCAATAATGTCCATTATTATACTTATCCCACGCGTATCTCTATATTGCTGATCGAGGATTTGAACCCAAGCTTTGCATGATTTTCTCCCGACGCAAAGTGCGGCTCATCTCGCCCCCCGTTAGCCGTATTGGAAAAGAGAGGTATCATGAAAATACGGTATTATATTGATCCGGAGACAGGACTCCCTCACATTTATAAGCATGCAGTATCTGAGGAAGAAGTAGAAGACGTTTTACAAGGACCTGGTGAAGATCGTCCAGGTCGAGAAGGGTCAAGAATAGCTATAGGTCGTACTTCAAGTGGTCGCTATCTCCGCATAATATATGTACCAGATCCAAAACCAGAGAATATATTTGTCATCACTGCCCTTGAGTTGCGTGGTAAACCATTAACAGCATATCGTCGCCGCCGACGGAGGAAAACAAAATGAAACAGAGTAAATATCCACCAGGATGGGACGAGGAACGCGTAAAGCGTGTTCTTGCACATTACGAAGCTCAATCTGAGGAAGAGGCTGTTGCAGAGGATGAAGCAGCATTCGAGGCAGCAGGTCAGACTGTGATTGAGGTCCCCATCGAACTTGTACCGAAAGTTCGGGAACTTATTGCAAAACATCGAGTTGCTTGAATAACAGCTAACAACTGGCTGCACCGGACCGCCAACTCTGTAGAGCCGAGTAGAAGATCATTTTCATCTCATAGTCGGCGGTGAGCCAAGGCATTATGCCGCCTGCGGCGGCATAATGGGGCGCGGAAATGAACCATCCCTCAATTGGTCGCCACAGGCGGCATAACCTCGGGATGGAACCGACACCGCTGCGCGGCTTCACCTTCGCTCGCTTTGCTCTGGTCGAAAATCATGCTTTCAATAATGTCCATTACCATACTCATTCCATGCGTATCTCTATATTGCTGACTGTGGATTTGAACCCAGGCTCTGCATGATTTTCTCCCGACGCAAAGTGCGGCACATTCCCGCGCCCCGTTATCTGCAAGAAATGGGGAGTTAGCATACGAAGGTGGAACTAAAAATATCTGACGTCTTTGCCGAATCAGCGAACCGTCTTCCAAAAACCGCGAAGGCGAAGCTTATCAAGGTGTTCATGCTACTGACAAACAACCCAAGGCATCCCTCCCTGCATTTGAAGAAGATCCAAGGTTCTGCCCGCGATGACATCTACGAATGTCGAGTTGACAAATCTTGGCGGTTAGTCGTTCAAGATCTTGGCGGTATGCTATTTCAGCTTGTTTACGTCGGTGCGCATGACGAAGCCATCGAGTACGGGGCAGTGGTGTGTGAGTCTGTAGCCCCGTACGCGAGTAGGCTACCTGCTCTCGAGCACGTTAAGTCGTATCTGGCCGGGGACAACAAAGCATTGAAGTTCAGGCAGATCGCTCTCCGAGAACTCTGTGCCTTTCTTGAAAATTATGAGTAAGAAGGCAGATAGCCGGTCGGTCAACCGGAGGCAAAACAGTTGGTTTCTTTCAAGGTTATTAGTGCAATTCAGGTCGACTGCCTTTGTTAAGGGCTCTGGATTGTTTTGCCCCGGTTACCTCTGGCGTTATACCCTACAACGGATCTTCCAGAGGCGATTTCACCGTAACTCTCTGATGATTAAGAGGAAAACCC
>CAZVGK010000029.1:0-42973 GCA_964626665.1 uncultured Gemmatimonadota bacterium
CTTAAGTCATTGATAAAAATGATATTTATCGGCCCACGGACAGACACTAAATAGAACTGGCTACATCACCAAAAGGAGGCGAAAGATATGGCCGCAGTAGAAGTAAAAAATATATTGCTGCTTGTACCAGAGTTGTTGAAAGTCCCATATTCAAGGATTTGGACATCCTACGATGAAGGAGCCGATGTTTTATATATTAACTGCAAGAAGCCAAGCCATGCAGATGATTCTGAGCTCACGGACGATGACGTGATAATCAGATATGAGAAAGGAGAAGTTATAGGGATTACTATACTCAATGCAAGTAAGGGGACGGGATATGGGCATAGCATATAGCGGGTGGCGAGTAAACGAGCCTGCTAGATTTTAGGTCGTTTTTGACGCTTATGGCATCAACCCTCAGTTGCGCCGAGGGCTAGCGCCGTTTAGCTTATCAGCGGTTGATAGATATATTCCGGATTATGCGTTAGGAAACCACGAGATTTCATAAGGTTATCACAAGATATTCAAAATAAAGAACTCACAAAAATTAAATTTAGCCCCCTCATTCACCCAAAAGGAGAAAATCCATATTCTTGAAGATTCATATATTCTGTACTACAATCTTGCAAGATCTTGTTTTTTTGACAAAGTTTTTTAAGTAACCTCGGTGAGGGACCCTTTTCCTTTCCCGTTTTGGTGGCAGTAGCAGCTTCTACCGCACTTTAGTGCAGGTTGGGTATTTGAATCCAATAAGCGGGTTAAAGCTCTATCTACCCTCGGCCAAAGCCGGGTAGAAAAACCGAAAACAAAGGGAGGGTGGCAGAATTGGGGTTCTGCCACCTCGGTAATTTTTATTCGTGTCATTCGTGTTCTATCAGTGTAATCCTTGGTTGTTGTTTGGTTGCGGCTTTGCCGCACGGTGAAAATCCGTGCCCATCTGTGGTTTTGCATATTTTGGGGTCATTTGAACCTGAGCTCGTATCGAGATGTCCAAGAAGAGACATAAAAAGAAGAAGAAGCACAAGTCACCTCTCTCCTCCGGAGGGCAGGCCAACGGCTACGAGATCGGGTTGAAGCATTTTCAAAAGGGCAATTACCGCGATGCCGTTAAGGCATGGCGGATCATGCCTCCAGGGGTGGAAATTGCGCCCAAGTTAGCCGAAGCCTACTTCAGGTATGGGTTGTCCTTCTACAACAGTGGGCAGGTTATCCAGGTTCTCTCTGAGCTTCACCAGGCCATCAAGTTTAACCCAGAAAAAGCTATCTACCGTTTTCACTTGGGGTTAGCTTATCATCGAAAGGGCAATTTAGAGAAGGCTATCATCTGGTATGAAAAGGCCTCAGAGGCTGCCCCGGAAAATAGCCGCTTCAAATACCATCTGGGGTTGGCCTGCATCGAGGCTGGAGCCGTTGGGCAGGCTATGGAACATTTCCACTCCATCAAAGGAGGATCAAACGGAGATGAAGCTGTCTGGAAGTTGGGTTTGATCTCCGCCTTCCTGAAAGACCAACAGTGGGACAGAACATTAGCTCTCCTCCAGGATGGAGAAGAGGACGATGGGGGGGCTCCCCACTTCCTATCCCTCAAGGGTCTAACCTTACTGATGATCGGTAAAAGAAAGGAGGCCAAGGTCGCCCTGCACAGAGCCATAAAGGCAGGGGTGAACGATCCGATGGTGAGATACTACCTTGGCCTTGCTTGTGCTGTAGATGGAAATCTTTCCAGTGCTGCAAAGACTTGGGAACAATCCCTGAGAGACGGGCTTAGCCCACGCTTGGTCGAGGCTGATCTTGTGGCAATCTACCATCGACTTGCCATCCAGAAAGTGAGAAAAGGCGCTTTGGCTAAAGCCACGGGCTTCTGGGAGAAGGTCTTGGAGCTTCGGCCTCAGGATGAGGTCGCCCGAGACAACTTAGTGCATACCTGCTTCTTAATTGGCAACCAATATTCTAAGGGAGATCAGCTCCAGAAGGCCATAAGGTGGTGGGAAAGGGTGGTGGCGTTAGATCCTAAAAACATAGGTGTCCTGCACAACTTGGCATTGGCCTATGACCAGTTGGGGGAGACCTATATGGCTAATCGCTATTGGACGAAGGTGATTAGTAGCTGGGGGAAACTGCAGCGTTCTGATGAGGCGCTTAGGGGCTCCCTCTATGTCGCTCATAAACATTTAGCAAACAACTACTTGAAAATGGACAAGCCGGGCAAGGCAGCAAACGAATACCGCAAGGCCATGCGGTATAAGCCCGATGATGTAGAGACATCGATCCAGTTGGCCCAGCTTTGGCTCGAGCAGAACAACCCCTTAGCGGCGATGCGGGAGTTGGACCGTGTCCAAGGGATTGACCCGGAAAACGCCGACCTCCTCGGCACCCTGGCAATGGCCTATTGTGAACACAGGGATTGCCAGAGGGCACTGGCCTGTTGGAAGAAGATAATCCAGATAGATCCTGCAAACGAGGCGGCCGCAGAGCAGCTAACCGATTGTGTTCTCCACCAAGCATATGAGCAATGGGATCGGGGTCACCCTGATCAGGCCACCTCTCAACTGAAGGAAGCAATCGGCTTGTGTCCGGATCGTATCCCCCTCTACCTTTTGATGGGTGATATCCTTTTGGATGCAGAAGAGCTGGACGCAGCCGAGAAGGCCTTTGATCAGGCCATCGCCGCCCAACCGGGGAAGCCGGATGCCCATTTAGGGGTGGGCCATACCTATCTTATGCACCAGCTAGCAAAGGAGGCGGAGAGACACTTCCAGGAGGCCCTCGCTTGTGCGCCGGAGGATTATAACCTGCTCATCGCTATTGGGGACTCATATTCCCACACCGACCACCTCAAAACCTCAAAGAAGTACTTCCAAAAGGCACTTAATTCCGATCCCCAGAACCCCTTTATTCCACTGGAAATTGGAAATAGGCTCTTGAAAAATGGCTTTGCAGATCGTTCTATCCCTTACTTCAAAAGGGCTCTGCAACTTTCCCCGGATATAACCGATGCCCACTTTTTATTGGGGTTTGCCCATTTTCGGAATAGGGACTATCCACGCGCCGGTAAGGCCCTTGACCGGGCGAAGAGGTTAGCCAAGAGGGAAAAGGACGAGGAGTTATTGGAAGCTATAGAACATCTCCAGCTCAATATAGAGCTTGCCCGCACTCCATTAGAAAAGTGGGGCTATCATGAATGAAGATCCTTATGAGGTCTTAGGCATCGATAGGCGGGCTTCCACCGCCGAGGTAAAGAAGGCCTATTTCAATCTGGTCAAGCGATATTCGCCAGAGACGCACGCCGCGCGCTTCAAGGAGGTGCGCAGCGCATACGATCGGTTGAAGACAAGGGAAAGGCGACAGGAGACCGATATTTTCCTTTACAACGATCCATACGGAGAATTTAAGCCAACTGCTGAGCAGTACAGTTTTAAAGTCAAAGTTGACATCGACAAAGCTGTGGACTTTATCCTGCGTTCGTCTTCGGATCTGGATCGGATGAATTTCAGTGAGGATTTTACCTCCATTGACTTAGACTGATAACTGTGGTTTTTAAGAAAATGTTTTTTGGGAAAAAGGTCCAATTACGAAATCCGAAACAATTTCAAATGACCAAAACATATGACCTGGGAGATTTTACCTTCATTCGCAACAAATACCTCCCGCTTAAGGCTGAATAAAGTTTTGAAAATTTGGTATTTGAATTTCAGATTTGTTTCGAGTTTCGATATTCGTATTTCGGACTTATTTAATTTCTGAAAGTGTATAACCCCATCTATTCATAAGTTCTTGCTCAGATTCTCCGAGCCACCAATGCTTGAGCGGTCAGATGCCCTCATCTGACCGCCCCCGGCGAGCCATAAGCTCCCTTACCTGACCGCACGGGGAAGGTGGCAGAATCGGGGTTCTGCCACCTCATAGTTGGGATGAATTGTTCGGGAGAGATAGATCTTTATGACTAATTCGGGATAACTATGCGCCTGAGACGATTATACAAGACTATAAGGTTTTGGGATCGGGCGGCTATGTTAAAGGATCAGCCGTTGTTTGCTATCCGCGAAGAGCCTGAGCCTCTACAAAAGGGAGGTTCTTTCAATGAGCCAACGGACTTGAGGAGAGAACTGGCCAAATTGGGGAAGGTTCAGCTCCGGGCCCAGGCTGTGACCGAGTCGGCCTTGGAGGAAATCAAAAAAATGGTGGAAGGGCCGAGAGCCGCTTTTGAGCAATTTTCGGGGGCACCGAATGACGGTTTCATAAAGGATTTGCTCATAGTGGCCGACGGCCTTGAGGAAGCCATCCATGCTGGAGAGGCGATGATGAAGGCTAAACACTTTGAGGAGTTGGCCGGAAACGGGCCCCAAAGTCCATTACCAGGTTCAGAGAACGGTTGGATAGAGGGCATACGCATCATCCACCATCGAGTCTACCAGATACTGGAAAAAGAGGGCATCCGGCCAATTCCTTCGGTGGGGGAAATCTTTGATCCCCGGGTGCACTTAGCCGTAGGGGTAGAGCATACATCCGAGGTGCTGGAAAACACTGTCATAGAGGAAGAGCGCAAAGGTTACAAACGCGGCAACAAGGTCATCCGATATGCCGAGGTGGCGGTGGCCAAGCCATTGTCATCGGGAGAAGGGAAAGAGAAAGATGAGCAAGATCATTGGCATTGATCTGGGCACCACCAATTCAGAGGTTGCCCTCATAGAGAATGGGAAGCCGATTATCATCCCTGATGAGGACGGTCAGACCATCGTCCCCTCCGTCGTGGGCAGCTCCCCCTCGGGGGAGTTGTTGGTGGGCACCTTAGCAAAGAATCAGTTCATAGCTGAGCCAGAGAACACGGTCAAGTCCATCAAACGGAAGATGGGGACCGAGGCCAAGGTCTCCTTGGGGGGGCGGACCTATACGCCTCAGGAGATTTCGGCTTTTGTCCTCCGGAAGCTCAAGGAAATGGCAGAACGGTATCTGGGAGAAAGGGTGGAAAAAGCTGTGATCACTGTTCCGGCCTATTTTTCCGATGCCCAGCGGCAAGCAACGAAGGACGCCGGAGAAATCGCCGGTCTGGAGGTGGTGCGCATCATCAACGAACCGACAGCGGCGGCCTTGGCCTACGGTTTGGAGAAAGAGGAGGATCAGTTTCTGCTCGTCTATGATCTGGGCGGTGGCACATTTGATGTCTCGGTCATCGAGATCAACTCCGGCGTGGTTGAGGTCAGAGCCAGCCACGGTAATACCCACTTAGGAGGCGATGACTTCGACGAACGAATTGTCAACTATGTGATTGCGGGCTTCCAGAAGAGATACGGTGTTGACTTGCGGGAAGACCGAAAAGCGTTGGCGCGGATCACCAGATCCGCCGAGGCCGCCAAGATCGTGCTTTCGAATAAACCTTTTACGCAGATCATCGAAGAATTTATCACCGCCTTGAGAGGCCAACCACTCAATTTGGAGGTCGAGCTAACCCGTCATACCTTCGAGGAGATGATCTCCAACTTAGTCCGTTCCACCGCAGATTCCATCAGGGACGCTCTGAAGGATGCTGAACAGACCGGCCGGGAAATAGACAAAGTGCTTATGGTAGGGGGATCTACTCGTATCCCCTTGGTAGGCCGAATCGTTGAAGACATTCTCGGTCTACAACCACACTTAGAGGTCGACCCTGACCTGTGCGTTGCTATGGGTGCGGCTGTCCAGGCGGGCATTATCGGCGGTGAGGCCATCGAGGCTTACTTGGTGGATGTAGCCCCCCACTCGTTGGGAATAGCAACGGTCAGCTCCAAGTTTGGCGTCTTGTTGGAAAATCAGTTCAGTTGCTTAATCAGAAGGAACACCACCATCCCCACATCCAAGTCTGAAGTCTTTACTACGTTTGTGGACAATCAAGAGGCTGTGGAAATCAAGGTCTATCAAGGCGAGAGCTCCACCGCATCTAAAAACACGCTGCTGGGCAAGTTTCTCCTGGAAGACATTCCCAAGGCACCGGCCGGTGAGCCTCAGATTGTAGTTACTTTTGACTACAATGTGGATGGCATCGTGCATGTAACCGCCAAAGATAAGAAGGCCGGGAACGAAAGGAGCATAACTGTCTCTGCGTCACCGGAACGGCTCACTGAAACGGAAAAGGAGAAGGCCCGAATCAAGAGCGAGGAGATGTGGGAAACCCACCCACAGAAAGAGGAGGTTGGCATCTTGATTAAGAGGGCCAAACGGGTGGCTGAGGAAATCAAGGACAAACGAGCCTCAAGGGAACTGTCAGATCTCGCGTCACAGCTCCAGGATGCTATCAAGAGAGGCCAAACCGAGGAAATGAAAAGGCTCGAAGAGAAGTTATTGGATTTGATGTATGAGTTGGCAGATACCACCTAAAGCCACAGAGGCAAAGCTGCAACTAAACAATAGCCACGGATTACACGGATTTCACTGAGTCTTTGGAACACTAATGGATAAATCTACCGCGGAGTTACAAGGTTTACCACAGAAATTCCCGGAATAACACGGGGGGAAAGCTAAGAATTAAAAATGAAGTTTATGCTGGTTATTCTTGGCCCCCGATCCCTGTAAATTGATTGCTGACCCCCCTTTTTCTGTGTTATGAATATAAAGTCAACTCTTCCCATAAGGAGTTAATCCTATTATCTTGAAAGGGTTCTGAGACATTGAAGAGCGAAAGCACTTGTAGTCCCTGGAACTCATATAGAATTTAGGAAAAGTGTGTTGAGATTGAGAGTCAACTTTATATTCATATTCTGTGTATAGTCCGTGGTGAAATTACCGCTGAATCTCAGAGAAAAAGGCAATTGAGAATTAAGACAGATTTCACTGATATGAAAAAAGATACTTGCGGTTTCAGGCTTTCATCTGGTATATATTGCAAGCAATTTACATTCAAACCTTTGTAGTCTCTGCGCCTACTTGGCGAGCTTTGCGGTTAAAAAGGTTTGTCAAAAAAAAAAAATATCTTGCAAAATTGTAGTACAGAGGCAAATGAACGCTATCGAATTATACAACGAAGGGTTGACGAAAACCAAAGACGGGGCGCTGGATGAAGCCATCGAGCTGCTGGAGAGGTCCATAGAGGAAGACCCCTGGCATGTAAACACTTACAATGTCTTAGGGAAACTACTGATTCGGAAAGGGGCATTGAAGAGGGCACGGAAATGCTGGGAGAGGGCACTCACTATAGATCCTCTGAACCGCACCGCTTTGGCTTGTCTGAAAGCATCAAAGAGAGGAAAACTGCTTTCCCGTATAGGATGGCCAATGGCTTTTGCCCTTGCCCTCATCGGTACCGTTTTTGCCTTTAAGGAGGTGGATCACCAGATCAAAACGTTACATGCCGATCTTTCGTCCTTTATTTCTCTGTTGAACAAAGGATCATCCTCTGTAAGCAAACCGGTATCTATTTCAGCAGAACAGATCTCTGCCGAAGGTCCTTCACAGATCTTTGCTCCGACATCCCCAGGGGCTAAAATGCTCGATAGGGGTAAGATTAGGGAGGCTTACTCCATAGCCATGCAGTACCATAGGAGCGGAAAATATGAGAAAGCCATCCTGAAGTTTAAAGAAATCCTGGCCTATCCTTTCCCTCATGATTTGAAGGACAACGCCCAATATTGGATCGGGGAATCCTATTACGACAAAGGAGACTACAAACGGGCTCTAAAAGAGTATAAAAAGGTAAAGGCCCTTTATCCAAATGGGAACAAGGTCCTCGATGCTCAGATTAAAATAGCCTATTGCTACCACAAGTTAGGGGAAGATGAGAAGGCTTTGGCTCTGTTGACCCACTTGGCCGATAACTATCCCAAAGAACCTCATGCTGAGCGGGCGGTGCGAAGCTTAATTCGGAAGATCCAGTCCAAATCCCAAAATCCTCCAAGTCCATGACGCGGAGAATAGGGACACTTCCTATTTTTAGGCAATTTTCTTAAACTGCTATTTGGTAGGGTTCTTTTGGACCCGCACTGGAGAGAATACCAAGAGAAGATGGAATGTGTCCTTATTCTCCGAAGGCGCCAACCACACCTGCAACTATAAAGAATTGGAATGAGTGTAATGGATATTGAGATCCAGGGCCTAACGAAAAGGTATATAACTTTGACAGCCCTGCGGAATATCAGTTTGAATGTGGCAAAGGGTGAGTCAGTTGGCCTTATCGGGTCTAATGGGGCAGGCAAGACCACCTTATTGCACATCCTGATGGGGTTTATCACCTTTGATGAGGGCAGCGCCAAGATAGTGGGCAAGTCATCTACCCACCTCGATGCTGCCACAAAGGAGAAGATCGGGTTTGTCGCCGAGGAAACTGGCCTCTTACCTTGGGCCACCCTGCTGGACATTGCGGGCCTTTACCGACATCTTTACAGCCAATGGGATGAGGGTTTGCTCTCCCATTTCATCGATGATTGGGAGATCCTCACTGATAAACGGATGCGATCTATGTCCAAAGGTCAAAGGCGATTAGCTGAATTAGCCCTCTGTTTCAGTTGCCATCCCAGCGTATTGCTTCTCGACGAGCCGTTCATCGGACTTGACGCGGTAATGAGGCTCAAGGTGTTGCGGGTGATGAAAGAGATGAACTCTCAGCAGGGCACGACGATTTTCCACTCTTCCCACATCCTCTCCGATATAGAAAAGATCGCTGATCGGGTGATCATCATTCGGGAAGGGGAGATCCAGCTCGATGAGCGGATTAGCAGCCTAAAATCTTCCGTAGAAAAAACATTCGTCCAGTATTATGGCCTGTCAAAGGAAGAAGTAGCCTGGTCAGAGGAGTGAATTATGGGCCGAAGCCAGGCAAAGAATATGTATGTCTCATTGGTCTGGTTTTTCCTGAAAACATTCCTCCTTAACCCGCTAAACAATCCCATTTTTGTGATAATTCTCATTTTTCTCATCTTCTTCTCTCTGGAAGGAACCCTAAACAAATATCATATTGCCCTGATGCTCTATCTCGTCCTGTTGGGCCACTATTTCATCGGAAATATGTTTAAGGATTCGGGGAGTGCTGCAGAGGAGACCTCGAGAGTGCCGATTATGAGGTATTTTCAGGCCCTGCCTATCTCCGGTCGGAGGGTATTTTCTTCCTATCTTTTTTCCTCTATCATCTATATTTTGTCGATCAGCGTTCTGCTTGGCTTCCTGCTGATGGAATTCCTAAGATTGCCGCATTTACAAAACATACAGTTCATTAAATCCGTGACCTCCGATGGCGACACCGTCACCACCCTGACCGGATTTGGGCTTACCCAACGGGGGATACCCCAACTTGTCTCTATTGATTTGAAAAAGTCACTTCTATTCGATCCGATTTCTCATATCCACGGAGGGTATATTTGGCTCTCGCTCTGTTATGTCTTGGCTTTTGTCTACATCTCCATCTTTCATATTTTTAAGCAGTTTAATCCAAAATCTCACTTCCATTTGGTTGCGCTTTTTCATAAACTGCCTTTGGGGATATACCTTTTCCTGGGATTGGCCTTTGCTACTGAGCTGATCCTCTCCCAGAAGGAAATTGGTGTTTGCACCCACTTCATAATGCGGCATTTAGACCTTATGATGTTGTTACTCCTTCTCGCTATAATTGCCACATTCGTTTCCATTCTCCTGATGTCTAGATTCATCTTGAACAAGCTGAAGGTTGTTGATTGATGGCTCCGTGGTTGGGCAAATATCCTCGGTTCCTTACCCTCCACACCAGGTTGTTTTTGCAGGATTTCAAGCTCGACGGGGGGATGATCTTAGTCGGTTTGGTGTATGTATTTGGTGCACGGTCAGAGTTCAATTTGACGGTGAGCAAGGGATTATTCCTGCTTGTTGGTTTCCTCTTTGCCGCCTTGATGGAAACGCAAATAATTAAAGCCAACGCCGCCCAGCTTCCATTTTATCTTAGATTACCCATTGACCGTAAGAGAGGGCTGGCACTGTTCTACCTTGGCTTAACCTTTCCCCTCCTTGTTGCCTTTACGGGGATTTTTCTCCTGCTGAGGTTACTGTATCTCCACCTGGGTTTATCATTGGGATCCTCTATTTTAACCCAACATTTTTTTCAGGCGATCTTTGCTTTCCTTTTCATTAAATCGCTGACCGTCAATTGTATGATAGCAATGAGCATTCACTTTGGTTTGATTGCTGTCTATTTTGTTAGCCTGATTGGCGTTATTTTTCTGCTCTCTATCTTGCAAGAGCTTTTTACGTCACTTTTCGTTATGAGCAACCTCACCTTAGGGTTGCTTTTTACGCTTGCCACTTACCTGATCAGCTTTATCGCCGTAAGGAGGGTGAGGCTGTAAGCAATTGGCCCCTCCAGGGGTGGAACTCCGCCGGCAGATCTGCCCAGTTGAAAAGGGCAGGGGATGGTTAATTTTAATGTAACAATTTAAATTTGAATTGTTATTGTGGTGTGAGTTGGGAAATGGTTATCTGTGGAACCCCGAATAGCAAAGAGAAAGGTTTCGGCCTGAATTCTTGGCCTTGTAGAGGGAAAGATCGGCCTTGTAGATGAGCTCCTCCACCGTCTTGGCCTCATCGGGGAGGGTCACCCCGCCAACGCTGGCTGTCAGTTTCCCCTTGGGCTGAATCTTCTCCCCAGGAAAGGGATATTCCTCTATGTTGCTTCTTACTTTTTCCATTAGCTCCTGACAGATCTTTCTATTTGCCTCAGGCATAATGAAGACAAACTCCTCGCCTCCATAGCGGAAGGGAATATCCACCTCGCGTAGGGAACTCCTCATTATGGCGGACACCTGTCTTAAGACAAGATCTCCCTTCTTCTCCCCTAAACTCTGGTTATAGAGATCGAAGCTATCCAGATCAAGGATGGCCAGGGAGAGATATCTGCCAAACCTCTTGGCCCGTAGGGTCTCTTCCTTGAGCCTCAGGGAAAACGAGCGGTAGTTGTAGAGGCCGGTAAGCTCATCGATATGGGAGATTTCCTCCAGTTTTTTCCCCTGGTCAATGTTGGAGATGGCCACTGAGATCATATTGGAGAGGATAGTAAGCATCTCCAGGTCTTTGGGGGTGAATTCTCCCTGTATTTTCCCTCCCACGGCCAATATACCTGAAAGTTTCCCTTTGGGCCCAATAGGGACAAGCACCCTGTAGCTTTTCCCCTGCAGGGGCAGAGGTCCACCCTGTTGCAGGAGATCGCCAACCAGGGAATCTCCTTCCCTGATGATCCACTCTCTTCCCTCGCGGGCTCCCTTTACATACTTGGCCTGAAACCCACCATTCTCCTGGGGAAGGAGGACTGCTGCGCTCCTACATCCCAACTGACCTAATATGGTCAGAAGGAAGGAGTTCAGAAGTTCTTCCAAATCCTTGAGAAGCTTAATGCTGCCACTTAAAAGATAGAGGTCGTAGAGGCGGTAGGCCTCCCTTTTTAGTTCCCTATCCTTTGGCTTGACCCGTGAGCTTCTCATTAGCCTTTGTATCTCTGGATAAACCTTTCCTTGCGGCTAAACCTTAAGCGGCTTTTTTTGCTCTTCAACCCCTTTTCCTTCAAAATCCTTCTGGTCCCCCACCATCCCAAGGATCTACTCTCATCCAACTCCTTGACCTCCTTTCTGATGCTGGATATGCTCAGAAGGGGGTTTTCCCTGACTACCTGGAGAATGATTTCTTCATCGCTCATCTCCTTTATTTCCTTAATCTTGGCCTCTTCCTTGACCGATGCCTCTGCTCTCTTTTTTTCAAATTCCTCCTTGATCTCCTCTGCCTCCTCCACTTTGAAGCTTGGCTCCACCCCAAAGTCCTTTTTCGCTTCCTCTAAACCGTCATAAGCCTTGAGAATGGTGTCAAACTCCAAGAGCTCGAAGACCTCATAAACCTCAGGTATCATCCTTACCAGCTTGATGTCCCCCTTGTTTAATCTTATCTCCCTTATGTTGGAGATGAAGATCCCCCAACCAGCGCTGCTGATATACTCCACTCCGGCCAGATCGACTATTATCTGGTGCCTCTTCTGTTCTACCAGGGAATTCATTACCTTCTCCAACTCGGTGGATGTGGTGGTGTCTATCACGCCATCTACCCTAACTATGGAGACTTCGTTGTTAGGTCCCTCCGCATTTAAAGAAATCCTGATATCTTCCATCCTTACCTCCGCGGTTTAGGTTTGCTCGTAAAAATTTTTAAGGGGCAACTTATAATTGTTAAACTGTTATGTCTGTTTTTTCACTGGAAAATCAGCAACATAGAGGTTGTTGATGGCAAAGCTGAGTATCTCCGCTTTGCTATACTCCCCGTAGCCATTATTTCTCAAGCCCTCCTGAAGTTTCCTGATCCTCTCCACATCCTTCCTTTTCAAAAGGACCGTAACCTTCATCCATTCCCCCTTTCCGGGCTCAGGGTCGAAATCTGACTCCTTTCCCAAGGAGAGAAGCCTTCCCAAACTCTCCTTCTCCCCTTCCTGGGAGAAGATGTCAGTCCCCACCCTTTTCTTCCCAGCCATAGTTAAACACCTCCTCGGTTAATAGGTAATAGTCCTGAGAGCCATAGGAATAAGGGGCGTATTCGAAAATGACCTTGTGGAATCCAGGGGCCTCCTTGAGGGATGTATTTGATCTTATTACCGTATTAAACACCTTTTTCTTAAAGTGTCGCCTTATAGTTTGTAAGACCTCATAGGAGACTTTGGTCCTGGAATCAAAAAAGGTGGCTAAGATGCCCAATATCCGCAATTGATGGCTTAACCTCTCGTTCACTTCCTCTACAGTTTCTATTGTCTTTTTTAACCCAACCATCCCTAAGAAGTCCATACTCACCGGGATGATGGCATAGTCTGCATAGGTGAGGGCGTTTATGCTGATCAGGCTCGTAGAGGGCGGGCAGTCGCAAATAACCCAGTCTGAGCCCTTCAGGGTGGAGAGCACCTGTCTCAGCCTGAGCTCTCCCTCCTTCCTTTGGGCGAGCAAGGCCTCGGTTTCGGCCAATCTTCTCCCCCCGGAGTCGATGAAAAAGAGGTTTTTCCTTACCTGGAGAATGTCAACCTTTCCCCTGAGGAGGAGATCGGGCAGGGTTTGGCTTCCATAGGTATCAAAGATGGTGGCCAGGTTTCTCTGTGGATCACAATCTATAAGCAGAACCCTCTGGCCAAACATCGCCAATCCATAACTTAAATTGATAGCAGTGGTGGTCTTTCCTGTTCCTCCCTTAGAGGTGACGACGGCGATTTTCCTCATCTATTCTGTTTGATCTTTCTCTTGAGCCTCTGGGCATATTTAGACCAATCTCTCTCCTCGGGAGGGGGGTCCTTTGATCCAATCACCCTTAGACTGCCCACCTCCTCTTGCCAATCTCCTTCCAATAAATCCTCTGCCAGCTCTTCCTGCCAGCTATCCTTTGGTTCACCCTTTTGCTCCTTCTCCTTCCGCTGGAGGAGTTTTCCCTTCAGCTCGTCAACCAGCTTTTTGGCCTTCTCTGGCGGGGCCACTTTCTTGAGCTCCTCCAAGATGGAGCCATATATCTCAATATCCTCTTGGCTTAGTCTGGCCTCTTCCTTTGCTTGGGAGCTGACCTCTATCGGGGAAACCTTGACCTCCTCTTCGGGAATTGCTTCAGGCAACCTCTGTTGCCTCTCCTTCTCCTTTTCCAGCTCCCTCTTCAGCCTCTCATCCAAGAATCCCTTGGTTCGTTTCACAAATTCCAACCTCTTCAGCTTTGTATTTAGTCGGGAGCTCCTTAATTCCTGGTAGATCCTGACCACATCCAAATTGGTAAAGCCGTACTTCTCAGTATTTAACTCCTGAGCAATCCTCTTTGCCCCAAAATTGGGATGTTCCCTTATTACATCTAAGATCTTGTTCCTGTCCTCTAAGCTTACCCTCTTGATCACTTCAGCCGAACGGGAGACCTTGTCCAGAAGTCCGGACTCACCAAACTCGTCCATTCTTTTTTTGTATCTGTAATAGGTAGAAGGAGAAACATTGCTCTTCTCACAGGCAACTTTAACTGGAACCCCAGACTCTACCATCTCCATTAATCTCTTCCTCTCCTTCAGCAGGATGGTATCGGCCATCTCCTTTTCCTTAATGACCACCAAGGTAATATCGTCATTCTGGGGTGCGTTTCCGGTAAAATTGGCCAGTGACTCGTCCAGCTTCTCCACAAAGTTCTGGGGAGAATGGTAACCGTATTCCCTGATTAGGTTCAAGAACCTCTCCTCGCCGAACTGCTCCTTCTTCCTGTTCATCGCCTCGGTTATCCCATCGGTATAGACAACCAGCATATCGTCCCTCTTTAGCTTAATGTTCTCCTTCCTAATTGTCTTCTCGAATGAGTCCTCTTCCATAAGGTTGAGGCCAACAGGTATCCCCTTGGGATTCAAAAAATAGGTATTTTTCGTCTCCCCCCGATAGAGGATCATTGGGTTATGGCCAGCGCTGGCAAAGTTTATCACCCTCCGTTTGGAATCCAAGATGATATAAAAGATGGTGACGAACATCCCCTTTTTCACATCATCGGAGACGAAGTTGTTCACCTTGGCTAAAACATCAGCGGCGGACTTGTTCCCCCTGGCCTCCAGCCTTAAGGCAGTGCGGATCATAGTCATCACCAGGGATCCAGGGACACCCTTGCCGGAGACATCGGCCACCACTATTCCTAAGGTATCTTCATCCACCCAGACGAAGTCAAAATAATCTCCTCCCACCTCCTTTGCCGCCCGGTAGATGGTGCTGATTTCATAGCCCTCCACTTGAGGAAATTTTGATGGTAAAAGGGTGTGCTGGATCTCCTGGGCTACCTGCATCTCCTTCTGTAGCCTCTCCTGCTCCAGGACATTCTTCTGTGCCTGCTTGAACTTGAGGGTAATCTCATTGAAGGCTCTGGCTATCTCCCCAAACTCATCATTGCTCTCCACGGCTATCCTGGAGTCCAGATCACCATCTCCTATCTCCAAAACCCCCTTGGTAAGCTTCTGAATGGGTTTAACGAAGAAGTTAGACAGCAGATAAATGGCTACAAACCCTACTATCAATCCTAAGATGGCTATGAGGAAGAGCCCCTTTCTGGCCTCGGCTACCCGGTAGGTGATGGCCTCTTGGGGAAGGCCCACATGGATCGCTCCGATCACTTTCCCCTTTAGCTTTATGGGTTGGGCGAGGTCATAGACCGCTCTCCCCTGCTGATCGGTAAAAAGCTGTGGATCCCCATATCTCTTTGGTTTCACCCCAGGAGGGGGTGTGTGTTTGGTCATTATCTTCCGCACATCGGTATGGGCCCAGATTGTGCCCTGGTCATCAAGGATCAGGGCATAGACCAGATTTGAACCTCTCCCCACTTTCCCCTTGACTAAGTTAGCCATATCTAAGTCGTAGCCTAAGATCAATAGATCTGCGCTGTTTGAGGCCAGATTCCTACATACCCCAAGAGCATCCTGAAAGAGCTTCTGCCGCAAGGAGGTGGCCACCTGGCGGCTAAAGTAGGAATAGACTCCAGCCACGATAAGGAACATAACCAGGGAACCCCAGAGGCCAAATTTCACCCTGATGCTCATCCCCCTTCTCTTCCCCTTTAGCCTCTTGGGTTTCTCGATATATTTTACCATCTTCAGCTCATTCCCATCCTCGGTGGATTTATATCCCACCTCACTCATTATCTTGCGGATGAGGAAGATGCCCAGTCCCCCCTTCCTGCCCGTCTTTATATACCTCTGCAGATCAGGAGGGGTATCCAGCTTATCAAAGTCGAAACTGCGTCCTTTATCGATCACCGAAAAGGAGATATCTGTGGGCTTTATCACCACCTTCAGGCCAATATCGCCTTTGGCATAATGATAGGCATGCCGGATCACATTGGTGCAGGCCTCCTCCACGGCCAGTTGGATTCCGGTGATCTCCTTTTGAGGCAGAGGGGTCTCCTCCTTACAGACCTTGCCCACATAGCGGCGGATCTCCTCCAACTTCTCCTCCACCGCCGGAAATGTGATGAATATCTCCCTTGTCGGCTTCTTGCCCATTTATTTCTCCATCCCCTTGAGCCTCACCCTGGCCTCCTCTATATTCCTTAAGGTGTTCTCATTGTTGGGGTAGTACTCCAAAACCTTCTCCCAGAGCTTAATGGCCTCCCGATAGTTTCCCTTCTGATACTGGGAAAGTCCATCCAGGTAGAGATTCCATATGGTCGGGTCTTTCCTCAGTTCGGCGAGGGAAGTTGGCTTGGCCGATTTGCTTATTGCCTTTTGCAGGTAATCTTTGGCCATTTGGTTCCCGGGATCGATCTTCAGGATGGAGTTGAACTCTAAGATGGCTCCCTTATACTCTCCAGCTTCAAATTTCTCCACCCCCTTGCGGGTATATTCTGAGACCTGCACCCTCTGAGAGGCCAGCTGCAAGCCTTTCTCTGCCTCTGGGTCACCGGGGAGATAATCCAAAAGGCGGTTATATTCCTCAATTGCCCCCACAAAGTTCTCTAAGGTCATATCCTCCTTAGCCCTTCTTCGAATGGTCCCTATTTCATCCTGGAGGAGTTTTCTGAGGCTCCCCAGTTGTCTTTTCGCCTCCTCGTTTTGGGGATCGAGTTTTAGTATCCTCTCAAACTCCTCAATGGCCAGGTTATACTTGCTTCTCTTTCTATACTCTAAACCGGATTTTATATGGGCTTCAATCAAGGTCCTGCTCTTCTCGGCGGCGATGTTGGCCACCAACCTCTTATTTATCTCCTGGGTGATGGATTCAATCTTGGCCTGGGCATCTGAGTTCTGGGCATCCCAGGCCAGGACCCTCTGATACTCGGCCAAGGCTCCGGAGAGATCCCCTTTGCGGTATAACTCTCCACCCTTCTCCGAGTGGAACTTCATCCTCTCCCTCCTGCGGGCTTCGGCCATTCTCCTTTCCTCCTCCTGTCTTTTCTTCTCCTCGGCGATTCTCCTCTGCTGTAAGGTGGAGCCAAACCTGGTGGTCAGGGAGAGCCTGTGGGTGAGGCCCAGGTCCTGGTATGACCTGAGGGCATAGTCGAGTTGAAAGCGACGATAGCGCATCCCCCCTCCAAAGGCAATGCGCCCTTCGTCCCAACCTGATCTGAGGCAAAAACCATCCCGCGGCTCGAATTGGAAGCCCAGATGGAACTTGGGGGAACAGCCCTTAAGCTTGTCTAAATCGATGGCCAGGGTGCCCCATCTCCTTGCTCCTTTAACCAGGGCATAGCTCAGGCCGAGCTTCAGGTTAGGGGGGGTTATATCCGTGCTCTCCTTGAGCTTAAGGGCAGCCCCACCGATGTCCTGCAGATTGAGCCCTATATTTAAACCTTCCCTGAGGGGACGGAGGAATCCCAGATCGAAGCTAAAGCCTGAGGCCGAGTAGGGGCCTAGCCTATGGGTGAGGAACTTAAAGCTCAATCCCCCCTTGAAGGAGAGAGGCAGGGAGGTTCCCCAGGAGAGGAGATATTCGGCCTGAACATTCTCCCAATAGTCTAAGATCTGAGGGCTATCCGTGGTATGGGGGATGTCTCCGGTGGAGATCCAGAGCCCTCCCAGGCCGAAGTTTCCCCATTTGAGGGTGGGATATGCATATCCGATGAAGTTATAGCTTGTCCCCGCAAAGAGGAAGCAACGCAGGGCAGTGACCTCCTGCTGTCCTAAGTTCTGCAGGCCAGCAGGGTTCCAGTAGATACTGCTGGCATCATCACTTATGGCCACAAAGGCTCTACCCATGCCCATTGCCCTGGCCCCGGCCCCAAAGTGGAATATGCTCTCCACTCCCCCTTCTTCGTCGGCAAAGGAAAGAGGGGAAAGCCCAATCCAGAGGACAAACCAATATAAGATTGTTCTTTTTAAGCTCATCTGTTTGAATAAAGCTTTGAACACGAATTTCACGAATGGACGAATCGGCGAGCCGTCAGGTGCCCTCACCTGACGGTGATGGTGGCAGAATCGGGGTTCTGCCACCTCCTTAGTACATCTTCTCCCTTCGTCATTCGGGATTACCATTTTCTTATTTTCCAATTTCTATTTTCCGTCTTCCCGATCTACGATCTACGAAACACGAGTCTCCTATTCGTGTAGATTCGTCCATTCGTGGCATTCGTGTTCCGAAGCTTATTTGACCACAGCTATCTTCGTTCTGGCCTTCTGACCTGCGGCCTCCACCTGGCAGATATATACCCCATTTCTCACCATAATTCCCCGGCCATTTTTTCCATTCCATTCTATGGAATTCACCTTCCCCCCTTTTCCCCCTTCCCCCCCGGCTTGGCAACTGAGCTTCCTCACCAGTTCGCCGGTGAGGGTGTATATCCTCAAGGCTACATCCGAATTCTTGGGGAGATAGTAAACTATATGAGAGACCTCCCGGTGGGGATCAAAGGGGTTGGGGTAGCTGACCAGGGAACTCAGGTCTGCCTTCAGGGCCACTATCTTCTTTGACCGCAAAGGGAAATCCTCTGCAGAACCGACATAGACCTGACCAATGGGGACCCCCTCAACCACATCTGAGGCCTTGATGCCGGTTGAATCCACTATCACCCTGAAGCTCTTTCCCTCAATAGCAGGGGAGATAATTAGGCTGAGGATAAGGGTGTCTCTGTAACCAGGGTCTAAAAGGAATGGTGAGGACAGAGCTATCCTTACCCCATCATCCATTGGTTCACCCTGGCCGATTACCTGCAAACCATCTTTAAGAGAGACCTCTTTTAGGAAATTTGGCGAGAGGGGTTTACCCTTCCCATCATCTAATCTGAACCTCAGCTCCCTTATTCCCACCTGATGGCCTCCTGGCAGGTTCCTGTTGGTCACCACCAAGCCAAGCACCTCTGCCTCCTCTCCTATACCTATGGAGATGGGAGCTAGATCCTGGGGTGTCACCAGAAGGGATGGGGCCTCCACCCTGATTTCATCCGCCAGGAAGGAAATCAACCAGGGTGACTCATTGTTCTGAAGTCCAAAAAGCTTCACCTGAGGTCGGTATGTTTTAGGAGAGATAACCTGAGGAACGGAGTCAGCCTTAAAGGCGATCTCCGTCTCCTCCTCTCCCCATAAATAGGAGGTGGTAGGGTTAAGCCCTGAAATGAACCTTTCTCCGTGAGAATCTCCAAACTGGATGAAGGAAGAGTCTGGATTGAGTTGAATAAATGAACTTCCATTATTCTTTAACCTAAGGGAGAAAGTTACTTTCTCACCAGGGCTGACCACCCTGGGCTTTACCGAACCCACAAGATAGGAAACCTTCGCCTCAGTCCTCACAATCACCGTGTCTGTTAACCAGATCGTATCCCCAAATTCCATTCCATTCTCCCTACCTAAGAGGGTAAGCGTGAGGTCTGTATATTGAGCTGGATCAAGCCCCACCAACTTCTGCTCGAAGGAGAGAAGGACCGATTTTCCACCAGGGATGTAGGTGGTCGATTTCAGGAAGGAGGAGTAACCACCAATCTGGAACATCGTTCTTGCTGAATCCAGGCTAACCCCGGCCTCACCGCTGTTCGCTATCTTCGCCAGGAAGCCAACAATCTCCCTCTGGTATACCTGACGAGGGGATAAGACCCCTCCATAGGAAAGCCGGGCCCTTCTCTGCACAGTTATCTGGGGCAGATTAGGGGTTGAGGTGGAATCAAAGTAGAGGGAATCGGGGCAACCGTTTTCCTTGCCAACCAGGGATATTATGGGTTTATACTTCCCCGACCTGAGGGATTCATCTGCTATCCCCTCGAAGGTAAGGAGGGTCTGGGCTTTCCCTGCTTTGGTGCAGCTTAGCTTAATTGCCCCTCTTCTACCGGGATTGGGGGTGGAGGAACCTTCCCCGGGAATGATCGGGGGATCGGTGGTGAGATGGGCCACCAGGCTGTGCCCCTCCTGGTCAGATATGACAAATTTTGACCTGGTCTTCTCCAATATGAGGGCTGACTCTCCGGAATTCTCCACCCATATCTTAAATATTCCTGGCTTTCCGCTGGAGACCACCGTATCCTGGCCTACCAGAGAGATGGAAGCCGGGGTCTGCACCAAGAGGGCCCCAGGAAGGGGGATCTCCTGGGAGAAGTTGGCAGTATTTTGGCTGCCTATAAGCTTGAGGTCCAGATCAATAACCCCAATTGTGTCGATAAATTGAGGGAGAAAGGTCAAAATGGTCTCCCTGCTCCCTGAGATGATTGTTCCGCCGGAGCTATCCAGAGAAGTTGAAAACCCTGTGAAGGAGAGGGTTGTAACCTGAGGGTCAAGTTCTATACCTGCCTGGCCCTCATTCCTCAGCATCAGGGAGAAACTCCTTTCCTGCCCTCTGGAGACGGTATCGGGATCTAAGTAAATGAAGACCGGATCTGCCGGGGTCTGTACTAAGAGGCTCTCCGGGCTCTGGACCGTAGAATCCGATAAACTCATCCCGCTGTTTATATCCCTCCCCCAGGCCTGGCTATAAATCATCACCCAACCAGGAGGGGCATTTTCGTCTATTTTCAGTCCAAACTGGTAGTGTTTGCAACTATCCCCCACGATCGTATCGGGAAGATGGCTGATGAGGCTGTCCCGGATGCCAGATCCTTCCGGCATAACCAGTCTCAGGCTGTCTAAAATAATCTCCGCCCCCCCTCCATTTCTTATCTCCACCGTGAGGTAAATGTTCTCCTGCCCCTGTGATACCACTGAGGGCTGAGCCAAGAAGCTCTCAATAGTTAATGATGCTTCTCCAATTGTCTCCACCTCAATGCTATCACCGGGTTGAGAGGAATAGGAGAACTGATCGGTGTTTTCGTCGAAGGGGAGGCTGTCGATCTCCACAGTTATGATTGATGTGGCTCTGGGGTAATCGGGTGTGCTAACTTTCCAGATAACTAGCTGATTGATGGTAAATGGTTTAATTAGTGAATCCGTGGCGCATCCCGTTTGGCCAAAATCTATGGAAAGCCTACCGGAACCGCGAACCCCGGCCTCTCCTGTATTTTCCACTAAGGCCTCTACCGTGAACTCCTGCCCAGTGGAGACTATTCCATCCTGAGCCTCGGGTGGACTGGTTATGGAGGCGCTAAGTTTAAGGTCTGCCTTGGAGATAGTGAGCACCTCTAAACTATCCTTCCCTTCACTGACAAACGCTGAGTCACCTGAGTTGATATCCAAAGGCACTGTTGACAGTTTCACCAGAAGGTAGGAGAGAGAGACGGGGGTTTCCGGGGCGGTGATTTCCCAGCTTACCGAGCAGGTGGGAGAATCATCGAGGTTAAAAATCCTGGTGGAATCTGCCGTCCAACAGCCAGAGCCGCCCAAATCCAAGCTAAGCTCTCCGGAGCCGGTTACTTCTGCCCTTCCTCTATTGGTGACCCGGGCGGTGAGGATAAACTGCTGCTCAGTAGATAAGGTATCGTCAACTGCTCCAGGGGGAGCGGTGATCTCGGCTGAGATCGATAGATCAGCCCTATCTACTGTCTCGATCTTGATGGTATCTGACAGAATGC
Organism: uncultured Gemmatimonadota bacterium; assembly: GCA_964626665.1. Lineage (GTDB taxonomy): Bacteria > SM23-81 > DAOVCL01 > DAOVCL01 > DAOVCL01 > DAOVCL01. Next base: position 21,346 of record CAZVGK010000029.1, read on the forward strand.
TCACCGAAGCGGTGGAGTCCGTGTTCTCATCATTGGGAATGGAACTCATCCTTATTATAAGGTCATTGGCAGGGACAGAACTCTCAGGGGCGGAAAGCATCCAGCTAACCGTATCCCCAGGGAGGAAGCTCCAGGCGGTGTCCGATAGGAGAGTGCAACCTGTGTTCCCTATCTCAAGAGTCAGCTTGCCCGTGCTGTCTACTCCAGCCTGGCCTCTGTTGATTACCAATGCGCCCACTTTAAAATTCTGATTTGTGGAGACCACCCCATCGGTTGCCCCCTCTGGTGAGATCACAAATGAGTCAACCGCCAGATCTGCCTTTTCTATGGTTCTAACGATAACTGTATCTGAACTTCCCACGGGTATTCTGCTGTTCTGGTCAATTCCTCGGGCACCAATGAGGATGAGGGTATCTAAGAGAACTGGTATAGGTGGTGCCCTTAACTTCCAGGTAACTGTGTCATTTACAGGTTTTTGAGCAGAGTCGCTGAGTAGAATATAACCTGCAGGGAACCTCTCCAAAAAGGCAAGTGTGTCTATGATGTTAGGGGTAGCTGAAATCGTTGCTTTAACCCAAAACTCCTGATCGGTGGATAATATCCCATCTTCAGCTCCAGAAGGACTGCTGATCTGAGCAGCCACGGCCACGCTTCCCGCATAGACGGTGGTAATGGGAATGCTGGCCACCCCTCTTTCTACCCAGGCAGCGCTATTTGTGTTCTCATCCTGGGGCAGGGAGATCAGACTCACCCTAATGGTATCCAAGGCCTGACTTGTGTCCGGGGATTTTACCTTGAATTCAATAGTATCGCCAACCTGGAATGGGGAAGGGTCTGAACCTGAGAAGAGGGTATATCCTGAGGGGAGAGTGAGGTCTAACAATCCTTGACCATAGGTTCCGGCCTCACCCAAGTTTTCCACCCAGGACTTCAGGGTGAATATCTGGTTGGTGGAAACGGTGTCCTGCGGTGCACCTGGAAGTCGGATGATATTCAGATTGGCGGAAAACTCAGCCCTCTTCACCGTAACTACCCAGAGGCTGTCCTCCTCCTTGCTGACAAATGATGGTTGATGGGTATTGGCATCCAAGGGAGGGGTGATTATCTGGGCCGATAGGAGTTGGATTGGCTGAGACGAATCAGGAGCTGTTAGCTCCCAGAGAAGGGGTGAGCCAACGGCGAAGTTGACGCTGGTATCATCAACCGAGTAGCCAGAGGGTAAGTTCAGGATGATTGTCCCCGAGTCCTCAACCCCTGCCTCCCCTCCATTGGTAACTAAGGTTTTCAGAATGAATAACTGCTGAGTGGAGAGAGTATCATCTTTTGCCCCGTTGGGAGAGTCAATCCAGAGAGTTAAGCTCAAATCAGCTTTGGTCTGCACCTGGAAGGGATGGCCACCCCAGATCTCCTTCTCTATCTTCGCCTGGCTGGTCAAATCCTCTCCCCAGAAGAATCCCCTGATAGTGGCTGTCCCCAGGGTGGTTCCGGTGGAGTCTATAAGAAAGGCTAAACTGTCCGTAGTCCCCCCGGGGATGATGGTGCTCCCACTTCCCTCGAATGTGGAAGGTTTCTGGATGATATACTCTCCGGTTACCTCAACCCCGATATAAAACCTCACTCTGCTACTATCCAGCCGCACTGAGGCATCACCAGAGTTGGAGATTAACATAAAGACCTGCCAGTCAACTCCCTGATCCCGGTTCACCTGGGGTTGGGAGGGCTTTATCGAGAGGATGTGGATGCCCGCAGGAGCCTCCACCACCCAACTATCCACCAGATCAGCGCCGAGATCATTTACCTGGTAACCGGAATTGGCATCCCTGCCATAGATTCTCCCATCCAAAGTGGTATTTCCTGTAGGGGCATCTCCTCCCACATCCACCAGAAAACTAAAAACCGTATCCTGAGTTCCTCCGGGGATGCTGTCTGGACCGCTATTCAGTTGAACCTGATAATGTGAGCTTACATCCGTAGCCCCCTGCCAGAAGGTCAAAAGGGTACTATCCACGGTAGCGGTTGCCTGACCGGTATTGTCCACTATCATACCAACAGCTATCCCCGACTGCCCCTGATTCACGATATCGGGAGCTGTCTCTATTCTGTCAATAGTTAGGTAGGCAGGGGTCTGTACCACCCAACTGTGGGGTTGAGTGGGCGAATTATCTGAAACCGAGTTGCCGGAGTTGGCATCTGTCCCTGTTACAGTAGCTTTAATGGTGACGGAGCCGGAGTGGGCATTGGATTTTACCTGCACCTGATAGGAGAAGCTACGGGAGCTCGAACCGGGAATGGAATCGGGGTTACTGCCAGAGGTAACAATATAGTCTGAAGTTCTCTCTGTGGAACCCTGCCAGAATGTTAACCCAGCGCTGCTGATGTGGACTATTGTCTCTCCCGTATTGCTTACCGTCATGGTAACCGGAATCCCTGACTGTCCCTTGCTCACCGAGGTGTGGGTACAGGAGATGGACCCAATGCTCAGGTGAGCAGGGGTCTGGATGGTAATCCAGTTAGAGGAAGAGGAGTTTGAACTCACTGGATTACCGGAATTGGCATCCGTGCCCGTGGCATGGCCAGAGAACCTGACGGTTCCGTGGTCACCGGAGGAGGAGGAATATACCCAGACGAAGTCCGCCGATTCACTGCTGTCAAGATTGGTGCTGACCGGAGATGGTCCACTCTGCAGGTGGGCTCCTCCAGTTCCGGAGAGGGTTAAAGCAGATGGAGTCACATCTTCAACAGTGGCCCCACCATTGTTGGTAACCGTCATCGTGACCGTTATATTCTGTCCCTCGCTGAGCTGATTTGGGTTAGCAGCAATTGTGGAGACCAGATCCGAGGACGATTGCACTGTCCAGCCATCAGTGGTCTCTGCCGAGTCGTCTGAGGTTATAGCATTGGAGTTGACATCCTGACCGGACACGGATCCATCAATAGTGATGTATTCAGGAGAGGCGGTGAGGCTGACATCAACCGTAAAAGTGAAGGTTCTTTGAGATAGGCCGGGTATGGAGCTGGGGTTGCCTCCAAAAGGGGTAACCGTATAGTCGCCGTTTCTGTCTACCGCGCCGGCCCTAAAATTTAGGTTAGAGGAGGTTATTAAAGCCCTTGCTTGGCCCAGATTATCCACGCTCATCGTCACCGTTATCCCTGTTTGCCCCTGGCTAACCACAGTGGGTGAGGTAGAGATAAGGTTTATGCTCAGGTTTGCTGAGGTTTGCACTACCCAGGTATCAGTTATGGCAGCGCCTTCATCGGAAACGGTGTAACCTGAGTTCACATCCCGGCCAGTGGCCTTTCCATCAATACCCACTACTCCAGGGGAGGATGTGCTTTTTACATTCACATTGTAGGAAAACCTTCCCTTTTCTCCTCCATTTATTGTGCTTGGTCCCGAGTTGCGGGTTATTACATATTGTTCGTTGCCACTGGAGAAGACCGGCCCAGTCTGGCTCACATCCCCCTCTATCTGAGCATCTGCCTCCCCCAGGTTCAAGACTGTCATCCACACCGTCAACCCAGTCTGACCTTGAGAGACGGTATCGGTGAGGGTCCAAACCGAATCCACAGCAAGCTGAGCTGGCCTCTGCACAACCCACCAGTCCGTTTGCTGAGGGCTGTTATCGCCGACCTGCACAGAATTGGATGTTCCATTTACAAACCCGCTTATGGTGACCGTGTCATCCACGGTTGCCGAACCAGATGTTTGCACCCAGAAGTAGAGGCTTATCGTAGCTCCTGAGGCTATGCTATCCGGGTTGACTGGGCTTGGGGTAACCGTATATTCGGAGGTCAAATCTCCGCTTAACTTGCCGGTGAAGCTAAGGCCCGCTGTATCTAAATAAGCTGCCCCCGCTCCCTCATTTTTCATGCTCATACTTACCGTATCGGTCTCCCCCTGGGAGATCAGGCTGCGTCTGGTGAAGATGGTGAGCAGGTCCAGTTTCTCCATCCTCACTGTAGTTGTCCCATAGGCATTCCCATTTACCGAGTGGGCAGCCACCAGGGCCTCCCCTCCGGTGGTGGATTCAGACTGCAGGATGAAGGTTATCGTTCCGTTGGGGGCTGTGGCCACCGTAGCTACTTGTTCCCCCGAAATTGACCCCAAGGTGGTGCTCACTGTAATCAGGGTCCCTGTGCTTACCCTATTCCCATAGACATCCCCTATCTCGCTGGAACTTATAGTGGAACTACTATCCCCATCCGCAGGGATGACCTGGGGAGTGGGGGTGAGGGTTATGCTTCCTGAAGGAACGCCGGGGTTGACGGTGATCACCTCAGTTGAATCCGGGGTGATCCCTGTGCTATCTGCCTTTATGGTTCCGCTGGTGGGGGCTGTGGTGGGTTTGAACTTGGTGCTTGTCCCCGTGGAGGGAGAGGGAGAGTCCAGGTTCCCTGTCCTTGTCCAGGTAGCATTCACCTGGCGCACCCAGTTGCCATCCCCATCATAACCCACTGCATAGAGCACCAGACTATCCCCAGTGGAGATGGTCTGAGCGGGTATCTGGTTGCCCCCACCTCCTGGGGCATCCTCCACCTGAATAGAGGCCAAGGTCCCCAGATTTACTGTTATCGTTCCGGTGGCATCGGTGTGACCGGAGCCATCGTCTGCGGTTATCGTGCCCGTGCCCACTTTGGTGGCATCAAAGGTTGTGCTCGTGCCTGAGCCAGGGGAGACATCGCCTATCCCACCTGTCACCCCCCAGGTTACACTTACATCGGAGACATAGTTGCCCGCTGCATCCCGGCCTATAGCATAGCAGGTCAGTGTCTGATCGGTGGTCAAGGTGTCCTTGTTTATGGGATTGCCTGTACCATTAGCCGCATCCTCTATCTGGATGTAGCTTAAAGACCCAATGCTCACCGTTATCGTCCCGGTGGAGTCGATATGCCCTGATCCATCATTGGCAAATATCTGCCCACTGGTGCCTCCAGTGCTGGGAGAGAATATCGTGCTTGTGGCCGGCCCTGAAGGGGTGTTATCCAGGGTGGCGGTGACTCCCCAGGTACAGGTGATATCGGCTATATAATTGCTGTCCGCATCATAACCGGCAGCCCACAACGGATATGTTTCCTCAGTGGTCATCGTATGGGTGGTGGCCTCAGAACCTGTGCCGTTGACCCCCTTCCTCACTATTATGTAGCTTAGGGCACCATCATTGACGGTGATCAAACCTGTGGTGTCGTCCTCTGCCGTGGTATGATGGGCAACTATCCTGCCACTGGTAGGTGAGGTAGAGGGATCAAAGGTAAAAGTTGTTCCTGTCCCTGGCTGAGAGTCCAGACCATCTATGGTTGACCAACTCACCGACTCATCTGCTCGGTAATTGTTGTCCGCATCATAGCCAGCAGCGTAGAGGGTAAATGTCTCATCCGTGGTCATAGAATGGGTGGTTACCTCTGAACCTCCCCCACTGGCTGTATCCCTGATCAAGATGTGATCTAAGGTCCCCAGATTTACTGTTATCGTTCCGGTGGCATCGGTGTGACCGGAGCCATCGTCTGCGGTTATCGTGCCCGTGCCCACTTTGGTGGCATCAAAGGTTGTGCTCGTGCCTGAGCCAGGGGAGACATCGCCTATCCCACCTGTCACCCCCCAGGTTACACTTACATCGGAGACATAGTTGCCCGCTGCATCCCGGCCTATAGCATAGCAGGTCAGTGTCTGATCGGTGGTCAAGGTGTCCTTGTTTATGGGATTGCCTGTACCATTAGCCGCATCCTCTATAACTATATGGTCCAGACCTCCTGCCACTACATCCACATCCCAGGCTCCAGAGGATTTCTCTGAGCATTTTGTATAAGGGTCTGCTATGTTTGTATCATTGTAAAAAGAGGTGAAATGATTGGAAGAGCTGGTGGTGGTGGGGATACCTTCGGAGAAGGTGACCATCAGGGAATCCATAACGCCGCTGGCTGGGGCGAGGATAACCAGGGAGTCGCTTCCAGATGCGCTGAAATAATACCAGTAGCAGTGACCTGAATCTGGATGAGTGGAGATGATTACCTTAGAGCTGTCTTCCTGGATCCATTGTGATACCCCAGCGATGAGGATCTCCTCAACGGTTATTTCTTCGTCAGTAAAGGGGTTATGGATGACGAATTTGTCCGCACTGGCTGTGGCTGAAGTGTCAACTATGGTGAAGGTATAAGTAAATTCCTGGGCGGAACCGGCCACAACACTGTGAGGGGAGATTTCCGCTTTCACCGTATCGGCCTGGTTATCTCCTGCAGCTTGTATCCCAGAGAATGGAAAGAGAATTATGGAACTGAAAAGGATGGCACAGATATTTTTAATAGCTTTTCCTTTCATCGATCCTTAATCTGAAGCCTTTCTGAAGACCTCATCGGTGAATTTGACGGAAGTTCCTTTCTTCCCTTCCTCATAGGTCCGCAAGCTAAACTTAAAGGGTCCTTGGCCGGAAAGTCCCTGAACAGAGAAAGATAGTTTGGCTTCTCCTTGAAGAGGCAACTTCTGGGAGGTAATCTTTACGGCAAGCACACCCTGATTGGAGTTATAACTCCAGGTGGCATAACCCTCTTCTTGCGGTCGCTTCTCTGACCTTTTCAACCAGAAATGCTCTTTATCCAAAGCGAATCCTACCAGTATCAATTTCTCACTGGAAGGGGAACCAGAAATCTCAAAGGTATTCTGGGAACTTCCATCAAAGGGAAAGGTGAAGTCAAAAGTTTGAACCTTCCCATTTGATCTTATGATGTGTGGTGAAATGCCTACTTTGGAGGGTTTTGCAAATCCCGAGGAATAAAAAGTAAAAAGGAGAGAAAGGAGCAAAACCATCAGGACAAATGCTGAAGGACATATTTTTCGTTGCCCATTTGTAAACATATATCTTCCTTTTGAGTTGAAGTTAATTGCTATATGAACTGGCTTTTAAATTAACATATCTCTAAGATGTTGTCAAGGCAAACTTTTTCCTTCTCTTATTCTCAGATTGGAAATTTTTAATTTGCCCGTGGACTATTGTAATTAAAGCAAAATTTGTGCCAGTTTTATTCAAAAAGACCCTTTTGTTCCCTAAAATATCCAAAGATGTTGGGATACTAAGGGGTGGCAGTGGCAGAACAGGGGTTCTCCACCTCGCTTTTGGAGTGATCCCGGGACGGAAGGGGTTAGGGAGATGGGTAAAAGGGAACAGATACCTGTGCTAAAGCCCCGAAGAGGTTACCCCAGCTAAAGCTGGGTAGAAGAATATAGAATGTTTAGCTAAAGCTGAGCAGAAAAAGGGTGGCAGAATCGGGGTTCTGCCACCTCGCTTTTGACGGATGAGAGTATGTAGGGGTCGCATTTATGCGACCCAGACCTTGCGGGCTTGATAAATCAAGCCCCTACAAGGATCAAAGAAGAAGGAAGACAGTAAGATTCAGTGCCTGAGAAAAAGGATGGATAGACCTCAGGAACTATCCCTACTCCAGGTATTGAAAGAGGCATTACGATCTGATGAGGGTGGCAGAATCGGGGTTCTGCCACCTCAATTCTAAGAAGGGGAACTTTGGTTGTTGCAGATTCGAAGCTAATTCCAGAGCCGTCGCTCATAAAAAAGGGGGAGAAGATTTTAATCTTCTCCCCCTATAATGGGCAAATACCTCTATGAACAGAGCTTACTTCTTCTTCTTCCCCCAGCGGCGAGTCCGGCGGAGAAAGCCAAGACCTAAGAGGCCGGAGCCCATTAGGATTAGGGTGCTCGGCTCAGGAACTGGAGCTACGCCATACAGATCCCCCGCATCATTCCCGCATTCCATAGTCCAGTGAATATGATATGGGCCAAGCTCATTATTAAGCTGAGATCTGGCGATTTTGGCCTCAATAGAATACCGTCCATCGAAATCACCGTAGTGGAATCCGTCTATGCCATTGGAATTATCACTTGAAAGGACCCTCCAGGGATTTGATACTCCTCCCCAATAGATAGAAGTGTTCTCCCAGCCAATATTGCTAGAGTGCAAGTCCCCATTATTGTCAATGTCTATTCCATAATCATAATTCCCATCATTACCGAAATCAATGGCGATGTCACCAGGGTCATATCCCTGTAAACCACTAATAGGGAAGCCTGTCACGATGGCAAAATAGGCGTAGGAATTATCGAGGCCGTAATAAACCGCTTCCACATCGAAGTTTTGGCCACCGTAACCAGGGCCAACTTGGTCATTTGCAGGGTTGCCATTCCAGTCCTCAACATAATAGTTAACATAGTCAAGCCCTTTAGCATTGGCATCTACATCCCAGTTGCCATAGCTAACTCCCCAACTGGTTAGAAATGATGTCGCCTGGAGAGATATTGCTCCTAACGAGATCAACCCTATGGTTATCAACAAAGTTAAGATTGTCCTTTTCATTGTCTTGCCTCCTTAACTTTTTAATTAAATGAGTATCTATCCCTTTACATGTGCAAAACCTATGCCAAAAGAACAATAAAACCAAATTAAGGTAACCCATTTAAATTACAGGCAGTTACTAATAAGAAATTTTTCGTTCTGCTGTAGAGAAAATGAAACTGTCAAAGAAAGCTACATTAAATCTAATTTTCAACTTTAAGTTTATGATTTTATTGAAGTTAAGAGTGTAACGAGCTATAACAAACTATACGAACATTTCTTAACTACTTTGTAATTTACCTAACAAAAAAGGGGCTGATAGCCCCTTTTTGTCCTTACAAACTATGTTTTCCCTTTACTTTTTCTTCCTGCGGAATCTGCCGTAAGCGCCCAGACCGATGAGGCCTGTTCCCAGCAAGAAGAGTGTACTTGGTTCAGGAACGGGGGTTAGAGCAACCGACACATAGGCAGCATCATCGCCACCTTGCACAAAATTGTTATCCGTCCAGATCCACTCAGCATCGCCAGCTATTCCGGAAATTGGTCCCCCATTGTTATTCCACCAGATTGGATTCCCTTCTGTGCCGGTATTGTTTGCATAGAAAGTTGGAGTATCCAAATAAGGGAGGTGACTACTTATCCACCAGTAATCCTCATCGCCGCTAAGAATTTGATTCGTCCCTGTTTCAGCGAAATGCGCACCTGGCCTATCCAGTGTGATCTGGGCCAAAAAACCAGCCGGATTAGTAGGAGAATTGTTGCCTACATTGGTTACATAAAAACTGATATAGTTCGTCTCCAACCAATCAAGTGTAATGGTATAGGTATCGGTATTTTGCCAGTTGTTATAATTGGATTCAAGAGGGACAATCTGAGTTCTCGTACTAGGGCGATAAACATTGATGTTAAAGATATTATCTGCTGTAACCACCAAAGTGGCTGTGACCGAAGTCAAGGCCAGACTGATACTTGCTGATCCGAGGATCAACAATGAAATAGCGATTAAGGTAACTATTAGCTTTTTCATTAGGTTTCCCTTTCTTCATTAAAGATTAAAATTCCTATACTATTTTTAATTATTTATATACGCAAAAATCGTGCCAATTTGAAAATTTGGATATCTCACTCCCCTATCTATTTGAAGTATAAGGGATAACAAGGGAAAATTTTTTCAGCCTGTTCTTTTCACAAAGCCTAAAATCTTTAAAAATGTATATTTACCCGACGATTTGCGGATGAAAAAAATTTAACCTGTTGTTAATCAACGGATTTATGAATGTAAATTTACTTTACAACAAACCCCTTTAACCTAACAGCAGATAGGTGTTAATGAATTTGAGGAGATTCTCCTTGCCATTTCCTGCCTCTGGGTAGGAGGTGACCATTGCCTTTATCTGGCCATCACTCTCAGGTACCTCCGATGACAGGAGGGGGAAGAGACCCTCCCTAATCGTGGAGGCTAGGTGTTCTGCCCCCTCCTTAGGGGTGCCGGTCAACATCAAAGCCAATCTACCTTGCCCCAGAGGGCAGATGGAATCCGTCTCCCTGATGCTTCCCTTTATCCTTTTTCCCATCTCCATAGTCACCTCCACCCTTCCCCTTGGGGATAATGATCGTTTCCTCATCAAAGGGGAAAAGTCGATGATGAGCAGGGATAGATACTCACAGTATCTTTCTGACCTCTTTATCTCCTGACCCAAGAGCCTTCGGAATTCAGGAAGGGAAAGAAGGGAGAAGTCAGGGGCCGAGGCCTGGTTATTTGCAGAACCAATTATCCTTTCCATACTACCCTCAATTAGTAACAATTTACCACGGAATTTCGCAGCGCGGCAAAGCCGCAAGCAAATAATTCACCGCAAAGTCGCAAAGGACGCAAAGTTTAAAGATTATTAGCGTAAAAATTGAATCACTGAGGTGGCAGAACCCCGATTCTGCCACCACCTCCTGGCCGTCAGATTCGGGGATCTGACGGCTCAGAGTGGGCTATTAGCAATGAACAATTGGCAAGTTAAAATGAGATAAAAGAGAAGATGCCATTTTCCATTGATAATTGTTCATTGATCATTGACCATTTTTGGGTCGGTCCGTGGTTATCAGTGGTGAATGATTGTCTCAAGTATTGCCTCGTTTATGGGGTTTACCTTTCTTCTCTATCCCATATTTGGCCATTAGGTCGTAGAGAGAGGGACGGCTAATCTCCAACTCCACTGCTGCCTTGGAGATGTTCCACCGGTTAACCGCCAGGGCCTCCTTAACGAACTCCTCCTCTACCTTTTCCTTTGCCTCCCTTAAGGAGATTTCTCCCAACCTCGGCCTTGCCCTGAGATCCAGATCCGGAGATTGAATCACATTCCCATCAGCCATTATGATCGCCCTCTTTACCTTGTTTTCCAATTCCCGCACATTCCCCGGCCAGGGATATTCCATCATTGCCCTTATTGCCTCTGGGCTGAACCCCCTGATCTTCTTCCCGTAATCCTGGCTGAATTTGGAGAGGAAGGATTTAGCCAAGAGGATAATGTCATCCCCTCTTTCCCGCAGAGGGGGGAGGGAGACCGATATTACCCCCAACCTGTAATAGAGGTCCTGGCGAAAGTTGCCCTTGTCCATCTCCTCCTCTAAATTCTTATTAGAAGCGGCGATTACCCTTACATCCAACTGAATGGGGACATTTCCTCCCACCCTCTCTATCTCCCTCTCCTGCAGAACCCTGAGGAGCTTCACCTGGAGGTTGGGACTGAGTTCCCCGATCTCGTCCAAGAAGACCGTTCCCCCATTGGCTATCTCGAATTTGCCCTTTCTCTGGGCGTGGGCTCCAGTGAAGGAGCCTTTTTCGTGGCCGAAGAGCTCGCTTTCCAAGAGGTTCTCCGGTATGGCCCCACAGTTGATGGTGATAAATGGTTTCCCCTGGCGGAGGCTACGATAATGGATGGCCCTGGCCACCAGCTCCTTCCCGGTGCCGCTCTCTCCATAAATAAGGGCAGTGGCATCGGTAGCCGATATCCTTTTGATCACCTCATAAACATCGAGCATCTGGGGACAGCTTCCGATCAGGTCTTCAAACCTCTTCTCCTCCTCTAAGCGATGGAAAAGGGCCTCATTCTCCCTCTCCAACTTCTGCACATAGAGGGCTCTTTTGATAATTACCTTTAGATCATCTATGTCTATGGGCTTTTGAAAATAGTCGTGAGCCCCTAACTCAATTGCCTTTAGGGCCAATTCCCTTCCCTCCTGTCCCGTGATCATTATCACCTTTAACTTGGGATCGGACTTCACCATCTGCTTGAGAAGCTCCATTCCCTCTTCATCCCCTGCGGAGGGAGAAAGGGCTATATCCAAAAGGACCAGATCTGGCTCCTGCGCGGTGACCTGCTCCATTGCCTCAGAGGGATGGGAGGCCAACAGAACCTCATAATCTTCAGAGAGGGCCCATTTTAATTGTTCTCTGATCCCCGCATCGTCATCGACTACCAGGAGAAGGTCCTTAGCCATTTTTCCCCTCCCAAATACCCAGCTTAAGGGTAAATGTTGTTCCCTCTCCCTCCTTGCTCGCTACCTCGATTCTGCCCCCGTGGGCCTCCACAATCTCCTTGCTCTGGTAGAGGCCTAATCCCAACCCCTTTGCTTTGCTGGTTTGGAATGGCTTAAAGAGGGAGTTCCTGATAAAGCCCTTGCTCATCCCTACTCCGGTGTCGGAGACCCGCAACTCCGCCCTTCCTTCCTGGGGTACCTTTGCTGTGGAAAGCTTTAACCTCCCCCCTTGGGGCATTGCCTCTATTCCGTTGAGCACCAAATTTAAGACGACCTTTTCCAGCAGATCGGGGTTGCCTTTGACCAAGGGGATGCCATTGAGATGTTTTTCCACCTCTATCCCCTTCCTTTCCTCTAATTTAAGCTTGGACAATATTCCCTCTACCAGGGAGTTTAAATCAACAGGCCCCTGGCTTATCTTCCCCTCTTGTGAGACAGTTTTCAGCTTGCCCATAAGGGAGTTCATCTTCTCTACGGCCTGGGTCACTGTCCTGAGCATACTCTGCTGAAAATCAGGGTCCTGGAGGTGGAGGTGGGCATTCCTCACTAAAAGGGAGAGGGTAGAGACGGAGTTCTTCAAATCGTGGATGATAAAGGAGGAGAGCTTATGGAATGACTCCAGTTGCTTGGTGGCTACCAAGCTCTGGTTTAGCCGGGCATTGAGGATGGCCATTGCGGAGTGGTCGCCAATGGTCTCCAATATCTCCATATCCTCCCGGGAGTACCCTCCTTTCTTCTCCCCTAAGCTCAGGAGGGCCACCAACTCCCTCTTGCTGATTAGGGGAACGAGGAGAGCTGTCCCCAACCCCTGCAGGTTTTCCCGCACATCCTTATATGGATCTTCTATTTGCCTGAGGTTAACCGGTTTCCCGTATCTCCATATCCAATCTAAAAATGTGCTCTCTTGCGGTATTTTAGCCTCCTCTTGCCTTAGATTCATCCCCCAAAAGAGCACGAAATCCCCCTCCCTCTGGGGCAGGAGGACGGCCATCTCCCTTACATCAATAAGCTGAGAGATGGTTTTTCCTATCACCCCTACCAGCTTATTCAAGTCGATGATCGATGACAGCTCCTGACTGAACCTGCTCCACTCCCGGCGATAGTCATACCTTCCCCGGTAGAAGTTGCGATCCACAAACCCCCTTATCCTCTCCTTCAAGGAGCTGGAGAGGAGAAGGAAAATGAGGGCAGCGATGAAGGCAAAGGAGGCCAAGATGGAGGTATATATCTTTACACTCCCCCCTAAAGAGTCTACCAGCTTCCCCACAATTCCCGCCCCCACCAGGTAGAGGCCAACGATAAAGAGCAAAGCGGAGGAGTAGACAAACTGCCTTCCCACATAGATCTTGGCTTGCAAGGCTTTTCGCCGTAAAGAAAAATAGAGAAATCCCAAGCCGTTCAGGAGGACCAGGAGGGAGGTGATCAGCAGCGAACCGAGGCTAAGTCGGGAATAGAGCAACATCTCTGAGGAGGACCAGACCAGGAAGAGGAAACCCATCATCAAGGTTATGAGGGGGAAGGCCATCTTCCCCTGGGAGTCCGGGGTGAGGGATCTGAAGGTATTCTCTAAATTGACCAGGATGACCACAGAGGAGAGGAGCAGGAAGATAAGAAAGGATTTGCCTATTCCCCCGAAAAGAAAGAAGAACCCTCCCCCTGGGGTGTAGACCAAGGAGAGAAACCTTTCCGAGAGGGAGAAGGTTAGGAAGAAGCCACCGGCCAAATAGAGCAGAACTAAATACCAACCCCATCTCCTCAGATATTGGCCATAGTCCTTGCGGGCGAAGCTAAAGGAGAAGAGGGTCCAACTACCCGGCAGAAAACAGAGGCCTAAAAGGGAGAGCCGAGAGAAGAGGAGCATCTCCCGCGGTTGCGCGGAAGAGGAGAGCAGGGCTGAACTTAGCTCGATCCAGAATACGGAGAGGGACCCCAGGAGGAAGGACCGACCTAAGGCACCCTTGGGCCCTTTGAGCCAGACCAGTAGCCCAACCCCGAGGGCAACTAAGCCGGCAAGCAGTGAGCAGAGGGAATAGAGGTTCATTTTAGCTTCTCCATCTTCTTTTCCACCTTCTCCTTTAAAGGATGGCGAGGGAAACGGCGGAGGAATTCTTTATAGGCCCTTAGGGCCCCTGAGTTGTCCTGAAGCTGGGATTCATAGATCATCCCCAGGACGAGCAGGCCATCGGCCACCGGTGAAGAGGGAGGGTAATCTCTCGTCAGGGCCCAGAGGGAAGAGGTGGCCTCCTTCCATCTCTTTTGATGGAGGTAACATTGGGCTATTCTCTCCTGGGCATAGGCGGCAAAAAGCGACTTAGGATATTTTTCCACCATTCCCTCATAGGTTTTCACCGCCCTCTTATACTCCTGCTCAGCCAGATTATTCATCTTCTTTTGGGAGTAGTGGTCGGCTAAATAAAGGGGAACCTGCAGGGCGGCCTGGGTGTGAGGATATTTGTCTATTACCCAGCGGTATTCATTGAGTGCCTCATCCCATTTTCCCTCTGCCTCATAAGATGAGCCGATGCCAAATTGGGCCTGAGCGGAGGATGATAGATCCTTAGGGAAATCTTTGATCACCTTTTGGAAGCTCTCCCTGGCCTTCTCTGGTTTCCCCTTTTGCAGGTAGACCTTCCCGATGGAGAGGAGCACCTCTCCGCCCAATTGGTACTGCGGATAACCGTTCAATATCCTCTGATAGGTTTGTAAAGCCCGCTCTGGTGAACTCAGCCTTTGGGAATAGATGTTGCCGGCGGTGAAGAGTACCTGGGGGAGAAGGGGACTCTGGGGATGTTGCCGGACAATCTGTTCCAACGCATCCGCAGCTTTTTTCCATTCCCCTTGGTCGGCATAGGAGAGGGCGATTTGATTTTGCGCCAAAAGGGCAAGGGGGCTCTCAGGTTGGTGAGCTACTATTCCCTGATATAGCCCCCGGGCCCAACCATACTTACCCTCGGCCCTCTTCCCCAATCTCCGATATAGGCGGGGCACTTTGAGGGGGACTGATAGAAGTTCCTTCTGTGGTTTTTCCCCAGCGGCAAGATAACTTTGCGCCAGCTTGGTATATTCTTTAATTGAGGTCTGCAGGTCCCCCATCTCCTCATAGGTCTGAGCAATGGAGAGGCCGACTAAGGCCTGGAGGTTAGGATTCCCGGTGTTCTCCTCCCACACCTGCCGATATTCAGCGATGGCCTGGAGGTAATCCTTCTGGCCTAACCACAATTGAGCTATCTTCAGCCTGGCTCTGGTGGCCAAATCCCGCAACTCCTTTCCCTGGCCCTGAAAGCCAATCACCTTACGGTAGGCCTCTATGGTGCGGTTGTAATCATCTTTTTGGGCTAAGGCCGGATTTATCAGTATCCTTTGATAGAGCTTTCCCGCTTTAAAGAAGGCTTTCTCGGCCTTATAGCGGGGAAGAATTGAGCTTTCCCGGGAACATCCCGCCAGGAGACTAAGGGGGATAAGGATTATAAGAAATATCCTTTTCAACTTTTCTCCTTAACCAAAAGGTAAAAACCGGTGATTGGCCCTATGAGGAAGTAGTTGGTAAAGATGGTGAAACCGATATAGAAGATAAGCAACCAGCAGATTATCTCCGGGGTAAACTTGCTCACTAAAAAGCTCCCCTTCCCCAAGACCCAGTCCAAGGGAAGGTGGAGGAGAGTGGGAATGGCCACTAAGAAGAAGGATGAGAATGTGTTCTGGCCAAAGAGGGAGAAACTTCCCCGCAGGGCTTTTAGCAGTCCCTTCCCTTCCCAGACCACCAGGACAGAGGTGTAGGCAAAGGCTGCCCCCACAATTATCCCGAAGAGGAGGGAAAGGATGCGCAAAAACCTCCCTCCCAGTGGAGTTGTTCCGGCCAAAAGCCGGGGAAGCTCCACCACAAACCCGAGGACCAAACCAGTCTCTAAGACCCAGAGCAGAAAGAGGATGCCATAGAGGGGAAGGACTCTTCTGATACCTGTTTTTAGCTGAGGTTTCTCCCCGTTGAATCTGGTGGCAAACATCTGGGTGGCCACCCCAATCACTCCCACTCCTATTATCCCACTGAGGATGAGGTCTGCCCGATGGAACATTTCGGGCAAGATGATCATACTCTGAGGGTAGTGGAGGGCAATGGGGCCGAAGAACCTGCGCAGAAGGGGCACCAAAATGGCCGAAAATGGGGGATAGGCAAGATAGACCAGCATAACCAATATGGCCCCCTGCAGAATCCCATAGAGAAGAAAAGGGGTGAATAGCTTAAGGTTCTTGGCCGATTTAGCCGACTGGGTCCAAGCCCAGAAGAAAAGATTAGCTTTTTCTAAGGCGCCCATATCCTACCTCTTCCCCCTACCCGGGGTTCCTCCTACCTCGTTGCTTCCCGCCGAAAGTCCCCCCTGATCATAGACAAAGACGCGATAGAAATATTCTTGTCCCGTATTTAGCCTGTTGTCCAGATACTCGGTTGTCTCCCTAAGGTTTATGATGTAGATGGGGGCGACGGTAGTGTCCACCGGGCTGGAGTCAGAACGGAAGATGCGATAGGTGGCAAAGTCCTCATCCTGATTCTCCGACCAGCTTAGCCTTAAGGTGATGCTGTCCTCAACTACCGGTTGCGCTAAGACTACTGGTTGCGGAGGAAGGTTCTCTAAGGTCTTCCCGCTTACCTCGTTGCTCCCAGAGGAGAGACCATCCCGATCCCAAACGAATATGCGATAGTAGTAGGTGGAATTTTCTTCAAGGTTGTGATCAACCCAGGAGGTTACCTCCCTATTGGTGATGGTTGTATCCAAGAGCGAAAGGGAGTCGACCCCAGGGGAGGATGAACGGTAGATCCTATAGGCGGAGAAGTCCTGTTCCTGGGAGGAAGTCCAGCTCAAAGTCAGAGAGCTTTCCGTGGGATGAGAGGGGGAGAAGAGCTCCACCGGTTCAGGAGGTTGTGGGGGGAGGGTGGTCCCATTCACCTCATTGCTTTCCGAGGCTTTATCCCCCGTGTCTACCACATAAACCCGGTAATAATAGGTGGTATTGGAAACAAGGTTAGTATCCTGATAGGTAGTCGATGTCCTCTCTGGAAGCTCCCCAACAAGCTGTGAGCCTGAGCTCACTCCAGGGTAAAGGGAACGGTAGAGGTGGTAGGAGGAGAAATCATAGTTAGAGTTCTGGGTCCAGGAGAGAGTGAGGGAATTCTCTTGTTGGTCCTGGGGGGCAGAGAGGGAAACCTGCTGGGGGGCGCTGTTCTCCGTTGTTCCGCTTTCCTCATTGCTCCCCGCGGAGAGCCCTCCTTGGTCAAAGACATAGACCCGATACCAGTATTCCCTATTGTCCACCAGCCCACTGTCCACTAAGGTTGTATGGGAAGGGTCGGTTATCTCCCCGATGAGCTCGGAGGAGAGGTTCACTCCCGAGTAGCGCGAACGATACACTTGATAACTCTGAAAATCATCCTCCTCGTTCTTACCCCAGGAGAGGCCTAAGGATGCACTGTCCAGAACGGCGATCTCAGCTAAAATCACAGCCTCTGGGGAGCTGTTCTCGGTGGTAGCCGATACCTCATTGCTTCCCCTCCCATTTCCTCCCTGATCATAGACGAAGAGGCGGTAGTAATAGGTCTTATTCCCATCAAGTCCGGTATCCTGATAGGTTGTTTGGAACTTTTCCCTTATTGTAACAGCCAGCCAGGAAGTCGAATCTACCCCTGAGGATGGGGAACGGAAGAGCCGGTAGGAGGAAAAATCCCTCTCCTCGCTCTGGCTCCAAGAGAGGTCGATTTGGGTTGCGGAGATGGGATTGGGCGAGTAGAGGACGACTGGCTCAGGCGGCTCGTCTTGGTTTGTCCTCCCCTCCTCTTCATTGCTGCGGGCGGCTAGTCCTCCCTTGTCCCAGACATAGATCCGATAGTAATAACTGGTGTTCTCATCCAGCCCGGTGTCCTGGTAGGCCGTGGTGGTCTGGCTGGTGATTGAAGTTACCAGTATGGAAGAGGAATCAACCCCAGAGCTTGGGGAACGATAGAGGTTATAGGAGGCAAAATCTTCATCAGAGTTCTGGCTCCAGGAGAGGTTGAGCTGGGAGAAGGAACCGACAACGGGCGACGGGGGATAGAGGGTAACCGGTTCAGGGGGTTCGTCCTGCTTGGTAGTTCCCTTAACCTGGTTGCTGGCCGAGGAAAGTCCACTTTGATCAAAAACGTAGAGCCTATACCAGTAATCCGTATTCTCTTTAAGCTCTGTATCCTCAAAGGATGTGGTGGTCCTCTCGGTGATGGTGGTTACTAAGGTGGCTGTGGAGTCAACCCCAGGTTCCTCCGCGCGAAGGAGGATGTAGGAGGCGAAGTCTTCGGCCCCGGATAACGACCAGGAGAGATTTAGGGAAGTGGTGGAGTTTCCCACAGGGGTAGGTGGTCTCAGCTCCACTGGAGGGGGCGGGCTCTGAATGGTTACCGTCCCCTGCGCATTGATGGGGGTAGCCTGGTTCCCTGCTCGATCGGTGAAGTGACCAATTACCTTGGCCTGGATGACCTCCAGCCCCCCAGGGATGATGAAATCTGTGGAATAGGTTCCATCTCCCCTATCCTGGAGGATGATCCCTAGCTGCGCGGTCCCTATATCCATCGTTGCCTCCCCATCCGGTTCAGCGGCATCGAGCGTAAAGTGGATTGTATCCCCTGGGGCAAGCATTCTCCCTTGGGAACCTTCACTGACCATTTTTATGGAAGCCTGGGTATCCAGGGTTATTTTATCCAGGGCCGGTGTTGCTGTCTCCACCCCCTTGGAATCTTTAAACTTGGCGAATACAAATTTCTCCCCGTCCCCTTTGGTCAGAGTCCATTGCTTTTCCGGGGAGAAGGGCTCCCAGGAGCCATCAGTGAGTGTGGAGTCATTGGCCAGCATCATTAAGGAAGCCCCCTGAGGTGCCGTGATAATGAGGGAGACCTCTTGCTGGTTGGTGTATTCCTTTCCCCCCTCGATGAGGAGATCGTAGGCAGAGGGGGTGGCCGAGATCACAGAGGAACACTCCCCCTCGTAGCCCTTGAGGTTGTAAGCGGAGAGCTTGTAGAGATACTCCTGGTTGTTGAGCAAACCCGCATCAACAAAGAAGAGGTTGGAGGTCGAATCCCTCTTGAAAAACTTTCCCCTGGCCGAGTCCGCTCGATAGATATAGAAACCTCTCACCTCTTCCGTATCGCTCCAGGTCAGGTTTATCTCCCCATCTCCCACTGAGGCCTTGAGATCTTTGGGGGGAGAGGGAAAACTTACCTCGCTGGGGGTAAAAGCCTTGTGCCTCTTGCTGCACCCCCAGGCTAAGAGGGTAATCACTAATAAGGGCAAGATCCTCTTCATCTCTTCTCCTTAGAAATTTATGGTTAGCCGCAACATAGGAACTCCCTTCTTTAAGCCTCCGGAGATAACTGGCGTCCCCAGGTCATACTCCCCTTGCTGAAAGGAGGGGAAGAAGATAAGCGCATCTAAGATGTTGTATGCCCAGAGGGCTCCTGTTACCCAGAGAAGGGTGTTCCTTCGGTTGTAAGCATCATCGGCCTTATCCTCCCTGTCCAGGGCCTTTAGCCTGAGGGCGGATCTCTCCTCCACCCTCTTGGCCGCATCGTAATCCCTTAAGGTCTGTTTATAGCTGTCCACTGCCCGGTCGTATTGGGCATCTGCCACGATGGAGGAGAGGGTAAGTCCAATCATCGTCAGGCTGATCATTCCCCCCTTAAAACTTTTGTTCAGGTAGTGCTGTCCCCATCCGGGGAAGAGGGTGGACCTCAGTGTGGCCTTAAACCTGGTCTTGGGGGATAGCCTAATTAAAAGCGGCCCACTTCTCTTCCCCACTAAGTTGACCCTTTGGCTCCAATTCTCATAACCCCTTTTGCTGGCGGTAATCTTGTAGGTGCCCACCAACAGATAGGGGACATTAAAAGGGGTCTTGCCCACAAATGTATGTTCCCCTTCCACATATACAGTGGCTCCTGGGGGGATAGAATTTACCGTTATCCCCTGGGGTTCAGAGGCCAGAGAGAGGGAAAAAAGAAAAGGGAAGATCACAAGGGTAAAGAGAATCTTCCTCATCTGGATTTATCCTCCTTTTTTGGGGTTAAATAGCTTTGCGGTTAGCCCTTCAAAGGGACCAGGGATAAGTAATTGTGTATTCGTCGGTCGTCAAGGATTTTTTTGGATTCCGGATAATTGCCTCCTGTCAGCCCTTTAATAGGCCCCCTTGCCCGTAATCAGGACCCCCACGGTGGAGAAGATAATCTTTAAATCCTTAATTAGAGAGCCGTTATGCACATAGTCAATGTCCAACTTGACCTTCTCTCTCACATCCTCTATCGAGGAGTCATACCCGCACTCTATCTGGGCCGGACCGGTTAGGCCGGGTTTGATGAGCAACCTGGCCGGATATTCGGGGACCTTTTCCCGCAGATCTTTCACAAAATGGGAACGCTCTGGCCGGGGTCCCACCAAGCTCATCTCCCCCTTTAAAACATTTAAAAATTGAGGGATCTCATCTATTCTCGTCTTCCGCAGGAACCTCCCTACCTTGGTGACCCGGGGGTCATTGGGGATAGCCCAGACGGGTCCACTCTTCTTCTCCGCATTCTCCCTCATAGTGCGGAATTTGTATAGATAAAAGGGAGATCCCCAAAGGTTTTCCCTCCTCCTTTCCTCCCTTCTCCTCTCTCCTCCATTGTGCACGGGGTTCCTCCTCCTGCCCCGCTGCCTCCTATTCCTACCTATCCTTTTCTGCTTGTAAAGAATGGGACCCGCAGAGTCTATCTTTATGGCCAGGGGGACAAAGACAAAGAAGGGAAGGGAGACGATCAAGCCGATTGAGGCGCCGAGCATATCGATCCCCCTCTTAATTAGGTTCCTCAGGGAACCCCTGATGACCAACGGGAATTGGCTCTTCCAGATCTCGTTAGGGCTGAAGATAAAGACAAAGAGGGAGGAGAAGAGAAAAAAGGGAGAAAACAAAATGGCCTTCGCTATGTGGCGGAATCTTTTGATGAAGGGGATGAACTTGGGTCTAAGTTCCCAGTAGAGGAACCCGGAGATATCCGCCTCAGCAACCAGGCCAGCTCCCTTTTCTCCCTCAAGTTCAGCTAACCCGCGGTTTTTCATTGTACGCCTCCTAAAAGTTTTTGGTGGTTTACTCCCTTAGAGTTGCAAGGTATATGCCAAAGCAGGGGAGGAGAGGGGAAAAAATTGAGAAGATGGGAGAAAAGGGGACATTAAGGAAGTGGGGTGAAGGAACTCCCTGTAAAGGTAGGTGGTTAGCTGATCTCATTCTTCAGATAAGCGAAGGATAATTGTATAAAGGTAAATGATTTGTTCCCTTTCCTTTATGCAACCCCCTGCATAATTTAGGTAGGTCATTGCAAGGGTTGTTTGAAGTCCCGACTTAGGTCGGGATTCAATCTTGACAGCGGAGCAATCCGAGCTATCGGAGGATTGCGGAGCGCCATAGGGCCGGTGAGGACCTCTCTGGAGAAGTTAGCGACCGCAAGGGAGCTAAGTTCTAAGAAGAGGTGGCAGAACCTCGCTGGGAGGGGAGTGCGTAGAGATCGCATGAATGCGACCCGAACCCTTTGTTCTTTCATTCACCATCCTTGATAGGTTTCACCAAAAGGGTAACCTTATGGGTTTCTCCTGTTATTGGCCTAACAAAAATGGTTTGACAAAGGGGTTTCCCCTTGTTATTTTGCTCTTGTTTTAAAATCTATTAAGAGGCTGTTTAAAAATAGAATTTTCGTCCTATGATCAGAGGTTCCCATCCG